>NZ_JAIAZY010000002.1 GCF_019459225.1 Bacillus sp. IITD106 | reverse complement strand
CGCCTATTTCCGCTTACCGTTGTGCATAAATTAGCTACATTTATCATAAGTTTTTGTAAAGATTATTAGCAATTTGCCTATACATTCATACACTATATGGACTTATGTCTGAGGAGGGGAAATGTGTGAAAATCCATATTGCGCAAAAAGGAGAAACTCTTTGGAAAATCGCGAAAAAATATGGAGTGAATTTTGAAGAGTTAAAAAAGATGAATGCCCAATTGTCAAATCCAGATATGATCATGCCAGGCATGAAAATAAAAGTGCCAGGCGGAGGTGGAGGTGGAGTTAAAGAACACCACGTGCCGCCAAATGTAGCACCGAATGTATCACCAAATATCCCTCACCACGCACCAAAAGAAATGCCAAAAGTAGAACATATTAAGAAGGAGGTTCCGGTTCCAATCGTGCAGCCAACTAAAGAGATTATTAAAGAGGTTCCAAAGGAAGTACCTTATCCAATTTATCAACCTGTGATGCCACAGCCGCTTCCCGAAATCGATATTAGTAACTACTATATGATGAACATGCAACAGTCGCAGTCTCAAATACAGCAGCAAGTAGAGAAGGAAGTTCCAAAAGAAGTTCCTGTTCCTGTAGAAATGCCGGTTATGCCTGTTCAACAACCAATGTATAACTATTGCTATCCAGTAATGCCAATTTGTGATCCTTGCTACAACCCATATGGGTATATGTATCAACCACAAATGATGCCTCAAGTACATGGGACGATGATGCAGCCAATGGGAGTGCAACCAGCTATGTTGCCAGGAGTGCCGACAACTGGATATGTGGCTCCGCAATGGCATGATGAATCATCCAGTCATCCGGGAATGTATGGGAAAATGGATAGCTCGGACTACTGGGGGCATGCACCTGAAGCAGTAATGCCAGTTGCTCAGCAAGCCGTTCCTTATCCAGCGTATCAAATGCCTCATGTAGCTCCAGCTTACACAAACGTAGGTATGCCAGGGTGTGGATGCGGAGGTAGTCAGTATTATGCTCCATACATGAGGCAGGCGTTTGCACCAGCAACGGCTTATAATCCTTATCCATTTGGATCAGTCTTGCCATCAGATAATGCTAATGCATATGCAATGCCAGTCCGTCATGATGAAGGCAATGAAGATGAATAAACAATACTTTGAAGATCGAGACGGATTCAATGACCGTCTCCTTCTTTTTATGAAAAATAATACAGGATTACCGTTTACAAATATGAAGCAAATAAAACATGGAGTCTGGCTTTTATCAACAAATTATGAAAAATGGGTACTAAAAGAGTTTCCGTCCATCTATAAATTATCTATTCAAATGGAATTGACGAAAGAATTAAAGAAAAAAGGATTTACTAACACCTATTCTTTTTTTCCTAGTTTATTTCAATTAGATGATCGTATCTTTGGTTTAATTCAATATATAAGTTCTAATCATAGTGGTTCTTTTCAATATGATAATGATGAAAATATTGAATCCGCCTTGAATACAATAAAGAAATTTCATCAAACGACACATATATTTGTGGAATCCTTTAAGGAACAAATACCAACTTTCAAACAAATTTCAAAATGGGATAAGAGGCTAATTGATTATTATACATTCATTCATGTACATAGATTTAATCCAGTGTATTCACATTTAAAAAGGCTTGCTCAGTATGGATCATGGGCACTGCAACAAATGAAAGAACAACCATCCTATTTTGAAATAGGGCATAAATGTATTATTCACGGTGATTTGGCGAGCCATAATTTTATAAAAGGGGAAGATGGCACACTTTATTTGATAGATTTTGATTTAATTAGTATCTCGCTGCCTGAACTAGATTTATTGCAATTTTGCAACAGGATTCTACCTTTTTTGAAATGGGACGAAGATCGATTATTTAGTTTTGAGCACCTTAGACATCTAAAAAATGTTCGGCCATTTTTAGCAGCTCTCGTTTACCCAACTGATATTTTTAGGGAATGGATTTTCTTTTCAACTAAAGATGCTGAGGAACAATCTAAAAAATGGGGACATGTACAAAGGCTTACTTTTCATCAGTATAAGGAAAGGTTGGCCTTTTATGAAAAAATCATTCATAAAGTAGAGAAATGGTTTTAAAAAACTTCGGATATTCATGTTAAAATATGGGTACTCTAAGCTTAGAAAAGGAAAACATTCTAGCTAATGGGGTGATCCGTATGAAGTTTATTGCCATAATACTTATGATTTCTGCAATAGTGTTTAGCGGAATTAGTCCATATAAGAGTACCATGAGGCATGTTATAAAAACAGAAGACGGGTCAAAAACAGAAAGTAACATACGGGGTAAAAATGAAGACCCACTTTTGTTAAATGTTGTATTGAAAAGGAAATATCTAGATGGTGAAGTAAGTGAAGAGACTGTAAAAGAAACCATTTGGGCACTGGAAGATTTTTGGGCAAAATATGAAGCTTGGCAGCTTGTAGATATGGATGAAGAAAAATTAGTATTTGAAATGGTCGTCGATGATATATCTCCACTATTAAAACTAAATGGATTTTTTGGTATTACTGAGGATGGTACGTTATCCATCTTTAATGGAACTCCCGACCAGGCTGATATCATTCAATCCTTTTTTCAAATAGATATAAAGAAGTTAGAGGGAAATAAGCAATTACAGCTAAAAAAAGGTATACCAGTAAAAACAAAGGAGATTTATACAGAAGTACTAGAAACGATGAAACAATATTCATTAGAAAAGCAAAATGAGAAAAAGCCAAAGTGATGGCTTTTTCTCATTTTTATGGTTTATCGATCATAAAAAGGATTATCCTCCTCTTCATACTCCTTCTCCCGTGTCACTTTATTTTCGTTGTTATGAAGTGAATTACGAAATCCGTTTTCATCTAAGGTTGTATGATTTCCATCAAGCAGTTCATTTTCAGGTTGAATCACTTGACCTTGATTGTCTAGAAGTTCTTGATCAGGTGGCATGTGGCGGTCAACTGCATGTGTTCTTTCTGCCATATTCTCCGAAGTTAATACACCCGTTCTTCCTTCGTCATACTCGCTATCGACAAGAACAAGAATTTTTCCGCCTTCAACTTCTTTTGCATATTGCTCAACATCATACTGGGTCATGCCTATTCCTAGAAGGTAATCAGAGTATGCGGAGTATTCACTGGAGTTGCCTGTAAAGAAGGATTTTAATTCATTCCAAAATCCGCGATTTTCTTCTTCCGTTATGTTATGATCGACCGCCACTCCGGCCTTTTCTTCAATCATCCTCGTTTCGTAATCATCATGGGCAATAACATAAATATGGCTTTTGTCAATTCCATCCTGTTTCATAGAATCAATAGCACGCAACGCCTCAAAACTCGATGCGAACGCACCGACAACATTTTTTTTCATGATACATTTCCTCCTAAAAAAGAAGTGTCGAACTTGTTTTGATAGGATAAGGAACATCAAGCGATGACAATTGTTGGATTTACAATACCCAATATTCTTCTTGATTAAACATTTAAAAAAAGAACATATGTTTTTTTACTACAAGGAGTAATGAATTATATGGTACAATATTGGATAGCATGAAAGAGGAGAGAAGGCATTGTACGAATACATAAGAGGCACTATTGAGTATACGGGCCCAGAATATATCGTAATAGAAAATAATGGGATTGGGTATCAAGTAATGACTCCTAATCCATATGTTTTTTCAAGTAAAAAAGGAAGTCAAACGATTATTTATACGTATCATCACGTTCGTGAAGATATTATCGCATTATATGGATTTCCGACGATGGAAGAAAAATTGATGTTTCGCAAATTAATTGGTGTGTCTGGAATTGGCCCAAAGGGAGCTTTGGCCATCCTGGCATTTGGCGAGCCTGTCCAAGTAATCCGTGCCATTGAAAATGAAGATGAAAAATTTTTAGTGAAATTTCCTGGTGTCGGTAAAAAAACAGCTAGACAAATGATTCTTGATTTAAAAGGAAAATTGCATGATGTTTTAGCTGAGGAGGAGGCAAATGCTCCTGTGAAAAATGTGATGGCCGTTTCCGCCAACAACGACATGAATGAGGCGTTAGAAGAAGCTATGCTAGCTCTTTCGGCTCTAGGGTATTCGGATCGTGAATTGAAGAGAATGGCTCCAAAGCTGCAAGATAAAGAATTGACTACAGATCAATATATAAAACAAGCATTGCAAATGCTAATGACGTAATAGAAGGGATGAAGAACAATGGAAGAAAGAGTGCTCTCAAGCGAAGCGATTAGTAATGATCTTTCTTTCGAGCAAAGTCTCCGCCCTCAAAAGTTGTCTCAATATATTGGCCAAGATAAAGTTAAAAGTAACTTGGCTGTATTTATTGAGGCTGCGAAAATGAGAAAGGAAACATTGGACCATGTGCTTTTATATGGTCCTCCCGGTCTTGGAAAGACTACTTTAGCTGTTGTTATTGCAAATGAAATGGGCGTGAACGTAAGAACGACATCTGGCCCGGCGATTGAACGGCCCGGCGACCTCGCAGCGATTTTGACTTCGTTGGAACCTGGGGAGGTATTGTTTATAGATGAAATTCATCGCTTGCCCCGTGCAATTGAAGAGGTATTATATCCAGCAATGGAGGACTTTTGCCTTGATATCGTAATTGGGAAAGGGCCAGAATCAAGATCGGTACGACTTGATTTGCCTCCGTTTACTTTAGTGGGGGCTACAACTCGTGCTGGAGCTGTATCGGCACCGCTTCGAGATCGTTTCGGCGTCTTAAGCAGGTTGGAATATTATAATGAGGAGCAATTAACGGACATTATTGTCAGGACTGCACAAATATTAGAAACAGATATTGACTGGAACGCTGCTGTTGAGATTGCCCGAAGATCTAGAGGAACCCCGAGGATTGCGAACAGATTGCTTCGAAGGGTAAGAGATTTTGCACAAGTAAGGGCGGACGGAATTATTAATCTTCCCCTTGCAGATGAAGCATTGGAGCTATTACAGGTTGACCGTCTTGGATTGGATAATATTGACCATAAATTAATAAAAGGCATGATTGAAAGATTTAGAGGCGGTCCAGTAGGAATCGATACGATTGCAGCTAGTATTGGGGAAGAGGCTGCTACAATAGAAGATGTTTACGAACCATATTTATTACAAATTGGTTTTCTACAAAGGACACCTCGGGGAAGAATCGCAACTCCCTTAGCATATGAGCATTTTAAAATGGAGGTCCCTAATACATGAACGGTACTCCTAAACTGTTAATGTTTATTGGCGGAGCCATTTTTTTAATCGGATTTTTAATCCAATTTGTGAAAATTGGAAAATTACCAGGTGATATTGTGATCAAAAAAGGGAATACAACGTTTTTCTTTCCGATCATGACCTCCATCATCATCAGCGTTCTACTAACACTTGTTTTATACATCGCAGGGAGGTTAGGGAAATGAAAGTGGATATGTTTGATTTTGAATTACCTGAGGAATTAATTGCGCAAGTTCCGCTCGAAAATCGAGCTTCTAGCCGTTTAATGGTCCTCAATAAAGAGACAGGTGAAACAAATCATGATACTTTTAATAATATCTTAAAATACTTAAATAAAGGTGATTGCCTAGTATTGAATGATACGAAGGTTTTACCTGCCAGATTACTTGGCGCAAAACCTGATACTGGAGCGAAAATAGAAGTACTCTTGTTAAAGCAAGTCGAGGGAGATAAGTGGGAAACGTTAGTCAAGCCTGCAAAAAGAGTGAAAATAGGAACAACAATCACTTTTGGCGATGGAAAACTTGAAGCGACTTGCATAGAAGAACTAAAGCATGGTGGAAGAATTCTCGAGTTTCATTATGAAGGCATCTTTTATGAAATTCTTGAATCACTTGGTAAAATGCCTTTACCGCCGTATATAAAGGAGCAGCTTGAAGATCAGGATCGCTATCAAACGGTTTATGCGAAAGAACGAGGTTCTGCTGCTGCACCTACAGCTGGGCTGCATTTTACAAAAGAGCTGCTAGAAGAAATTCAAAAAACAGGTGTGAAAATAGCTTTTATTACACTTCATGTTGGTCTTGGAACCTTTCGTCCGGTAAGTGTCGAAAATATTGAAGAACATGATATGCATGCGGAATATTACCATATTTCGGAGGAGACGGCTTCTTTGTTAAATGAAGTAAGGAAACAAAGGGGGCGTATTATTTCAGTTGGCACAACTTCGACGAGAACACTGGAAACAATAGCCGATCATAGCGGCCATTTTCAAGCAAGCAGCGGTTGGACGGATATTTTTATTTATCCTGGGTATACCTTCAAGGCAATTGATGGAATGATTACAAATTTTCATTTACCAATGTCAACCCTTATTATGCTTGTCAGTGCTTTGGCTGGACGTGAGCATGTATTATCTGCATATAACGAAGCTGTAAAAGAGAGATATCGTTTCTTTAGTTTTGGTGATGCAATGTTGATTATATAGGATATGTAGAAAGGAAATGAATTGCTTGACTGCGATAAAATACGAACTAATTAAGACATGTAAACAAACCGGAGCTCGCCTTGGAATCATTCATACTCCACATGGATCGTATGAAACACCAATGTTTATGCCTGTTGGGACGCTTGCTACTGTGAAAACGATGTCTCCTGAGGAATTAAAGGAAATGGGTGCAGGGGTGATCCTTAGCAACACGTATCATCTTTGGCTTCGTCCCGGACATGATATTGTTAAAGAAGCAGGCGGCCTTCATTCATTTATGAATTGGGGCCAGGCGATTCTAACAGATTCTGGCGGTTTCCAAGTTTTTTCTTTAAGTGAATTTAGGAAAATAGAAGAAGAAGGCGTACATTTTCGCAACCATTTAAATGGGGATAAATTATTTTTATCACCGGAAAAAGCAGTGGAGATTCAAAATGCGCTGGGCTCGGATATTATGATGGCTTTTGATGAATGTCCTCCTTACCCTGCTTCACATGAATATATGAAAAAATCAGTTGAACGTACATCAAGATGGGCGGAAAGATGTTTAAAAGCACATACACGTCCAGAAGATCAAGGACTGTTTGGAATTGTGCAAGGTGGGGAATACGAAGATTTAAGAACCCTTAGTGCAAAAGATTTAGTCTCATTGGATTTTCCAGGCTATGCGATTGGCGGATTGTCCGTTGGGGAACCGAAAGATGTAATGAATAAAGTATTAGAATTTACGACACCACTTTTACCTAGTAATAAACCAAGGTATTTAATGGGTGTTGGTTCACCGGATTCATTAATTGACGGAGCTATTCGTGGCGTCGATATGTTCGACTGTGTGCTGCCAACGAGAATAGCCAGAAATGGAACGTGTATGACAACGAGTGGCCGGTTAGTGATTAAAAACGCTGCCTATTCAAGAGATTTTGGACCTCTTGATGAACATTGCGATTGTTATACTTGCAGAAATTATTCCAGGGCCTATATTAGACATTTAATAAAATGTGACGAAACGTTCGGAATTAGACTTACGACTTACCATAATTTATATTTTCTGTTAAAATTGATGAAGCAAGTCAGAAATGCGATTAAAGAAGATCGTCTAGGTGACTTCAGAACAGAATTTTTTGAGCGATATGGATTCAATCTTCCGGACGCGAAAAATTTCTAATAACTTTAGTAATAAAGGAGGGTGAATGAAATGGAAACGTTAATAGGTTTATCACCGTTTATTTTGATGTTTGTATTGTTTTATTTCTTGTTGATAAGACCAAACCAAAAGCGACAAAAAGCAGTTCAAAACATGCAAAATAATTTGCAAAAAGGGGACAAGATTGTCACGATTGGCGGACTACATGGTATTGTAGACGCAATCGATGAAGGGAAAGTCGTCATTAAATGTGGTGATGGAAGTAGGCTTACATATGATCGTGCCGCTATTCGTGATGTAGTTGAGTCTGCAAGTGGAAATTAATTTTAATGATAAAAAGAAGCGAGTCAAAACGACTGCTTCTTTTTTTTATGGATAGCTCGCATAATTAATATAGGAATTTCCAAAAATAATTTGATTTTAATTATGAACTGGTCCAGACAATATGTTTACGCCTAGTACTCCTCCCATCATTGCAGTTAAAATATAGCAAATATGATAGATTAACTGATCCAATGTGAATACAGAACTATGACCTAAATATTGATACATAAAAATGATGAGACTATACACGAGACCAGTTAAACCTCCTATTAACCACCCTTTTTGTTTACCTTTTCCCCCACAAACAAACCCGCCCGCAAACACTGAGAAGAAAGAAATAATAGTGATCAGCAAGCTAATTGATTTTTCTTGGGTATCAGTAAAATGGAGGATAAGGGAAAATATCAAGCTTGTTATCACACCTAAAAGTAAGATAGCAATGACTCCATATAAAATAGATACTCCAAATTTTTTTGTTTCTATACGTCTACACTCCTTCCATTTTCCTCTCCTGACCTCTCTGTACATGCTTATTCATTTACTTTGTTTTTAGAATGTTTTTTCCTCAATTTTTCTCCTTCAGTAGGACATACTAAAATGTGCAATGAGAAGGAGGATATAAGACATGGAAAATTTCTTAATCATCATTTTACGTACGATTCTTTTGTATGCAGTGATTCTTGTGATTTTCAGGGTTATGGGTAAACGAGAAATAGGAGAGTTAAGTGTACTTGATCTTGTTGTATTTATTATGCTGGGTGAAATGGCGGTTATCGCGATTGAACAGCACAAAGATCCCATTCTTCATACGCTCATTCCGATGGCTGTGCTTATGTTAATTCAAATGCTTATGGCCTTTTTATCATTAAAGAGCAGAAGGTTTAGGAAAATCATTGACGGAAAACCATCATTAATCATTAAAAACGGAAAAATAGATGAAAATATGATGAAGAAATTACGCTACAACTTTGATGATTTACTCATGCAGCTGAGAACGAAAGATATAACGAATATTGCGGATGTTGAATTCGCCATACTTGAAACCTCCGGAGAGCTATCGATTATCAAAAAATCCAATAAAAAGAAACCAGCTACGTATACTCTTCCAATTATATTAAATGGAAAAATTCAGCAAGATCATTTAGACCAAATGCAAAAGGATGAAGCTTGGCTTAGAAAAGAGCTACATGATCGTGGACATAACGAAATTGAAAAAATCTCATTCTGTAGCTTTCAGGATGGGAAATTTTTCATCGATTACATTGATGAACCTAATTAGCGCTAACGAATAAAACGATTGATGAAAGGAATCCTTAATAAATCACTTTTTGTTAATAACTTAAACAAAATAGCGAGCAGCACATAAGACACAGTGATAATGCTAATCCCAGCCAATAGTCGGATTTTTTCAGGACTATCAAGCAGTGTTGTATTGTAAAATATCTTTCCTGCTATTCCAGCAATAACAGTAGCGAAGATAAATCTTACATAGTCCAATAAATAAATGGTAAATTGTATTTTTTTCAATACTGTAGTGAAGTGAAGCAATGTTACTAGAACGGTTCCTGCCGCAATACCAAGAGCCGCACCGTTAATTCCGAAATGTGGTTGGGAAGCAAAAGCGAAAATGACTGCAATTTTAAAAACAGCTCCAATAAGACTATTAATCATTGCTGCTCTAGCTAGATCCAATGCCTGAAGGATGGCCTGCAAGGGTCCTTGGTAGTAATGGAATATAAAAAAAGGAGCCATTAATTTAATAAATCCGAAGCCTTCTGGCGACCCATACATTAAAGTCATGAGTGGTTTGGCAAATACATATAAAACGACAACGGCTAGTCCACCTGTTAGAAGAGCAAACCTTAATGCTTGCTGAAGTCTGTGTTCTACAAGTTTATAGTTACGATGCGCATTTGCTTCACTTATGGCAGGTACGAGCGAAGTGGAAAGTGAATAAGTTACGAAAGAAGGCAGCATTAGTAAAGGAAGTGCATATCCAGTCAACAACCCATATTGCTTCGTTGCTACACTTGCTGCAACTCCCGCTAAAAGTAAACTATGGGAGACAACAATCGGTTCAAAAAACCAGGCAAGCGATCCAATCATCCTACTTCCGGTAGCAGGTAAAGCGACATCCATTAATTCTAGTAATGTTTTTCTTCCAGCTTTCACTGATTTGAAAAAGTTTTTACGGATAGGGAACTTTTTCTTTACTTTGAACATCATAAATAAATAAGCGAGGGAGGCAAATTCCCCAAGGACCGATGCGACCATTGCAGCTGCAGCAGCATATTCAATTCCTAACGGTAAAAATTCTTTTGCGAAAAATGCAATTAATGCAATCCGGACAATCTGCTCTATCACCTGAGAAATCGCGGCGGGCTTCATATTTTGTTTCCCTTGGAAATAACCCCTTATAACAGACGAAACGGCCACGATGGGAATGATAGGAGAAATCGCGACTAGAGGATAATACGTTCTAGGATCAGTAAAAAGTGCCTTCGATAAATACGGTGCCAATAATATTAAAGCTGGTGTAAAAATAATGGATAGGGCACCCGTTACAGCTAGAGAAACAGCAAGTATTTTCTTTATTTTTTTCCTATCTCCTCTAGCTTCGGCTTCCGCAACCGCCTTTGAAATAGCGACAGGCAATCCCATCTGCGTTAACGTAATGACGAGGATAAGAGTAGGAAATGACATCATAAATAATCCTACACCTTCAGCACCAATCATTCTCGCGATAACAATTCTATTAACGAAACCAAGAAGTCTAGTTATAAGTCCAGCAGCCATTAATATAATGGTTCCTCTTAAAAACTTAGTCATTTTTGTCCCTGCCTTCTCAAATCACTATCAATCGATTACAATGAAGTATATGCAATGAAGTGGACAAAGCATGACAAGTTGTCACCTATTAATTGATAAATTATTTGGAAGGCGGTTTAATGATGGACGCTTCTCAACACCCTTATGAATCATATTTTCATATGTTAACACCTGCACTAACTAGTAAAGCGGAAGAATTTACGGTACTTGGATACGGTGAAATTAAAATTGAAGATATTTGGACTTTTTTAACGAAAAAAAAGTGGAGAAAACCTAAAGACGGAATAAGGGTTTATGAATTGGTTTCAGATGTGTTATCATTCAAGGTTGGCGAGTATATGAATTATGCTACTGTTGAAGCATATAAATCGCCGGATTTGTTTTCTGATTTGGATAGTGAAGAATTACAAGAATTATTACTTCCAAAAGATAAATAGTGATGCATTGACACTGCTTTTTAACTGCTTCATAATGAGAAAAGGTTATATTGCATCTAGGAAAAAATGTAAAACTTTTAATGCATACGTTCAATGTTCAACATTGACAAGGGGGAACTATAATTAATGGTTAAACGAAGCAGAATTGTCGCCTTTTTTCTTATCATTGTATTGATGGCAAGTTTAATTGGGACTACGACAAATCCTATACTAAAAAAAGTTAAGCTAGGGCTGGACCTTCAAGGTGGTTTTGAAGTTCTTTATGATGTTAAGCCGGTCAATAAAAAGCAAAAAATCGATAGAGAAACTCTTGTACATACAACAGAAGCACTTAATAATCGAATTAATGTCATTGGTGTTAGTGAACCAAATATTCAAATAGAAGGTACAGATCGTATTAGAGTACAGCTTCCTGGTGTAGAGGATCAAAATCAGGCCCGGGAAACGCTTGGTACGACGGCAACTTTATCATTCCGTGATGTCAATGACAATCTAATGCTTTCTGGAACGGACTTAAAGGAAGGCGGAGCAAAGGCAACTATTTCTTCTAGAAATAATCAACCAATCGTATTAGTGGAATTAAAAGATCGAAAGAAATTTAGAGATGTAACAAAGAAAATTGTTGATATGGCTCCGAATAATCAGTTAGTCATTTGGCTGGATTTTGAAGAAGGTGTAGATTCTTATAAAGATGCCGTAGCGAACGGTAATCCCAAAATGCTTTCAGCACCAAATGTTAATGAGGTTTTTAATACAACAGAAGTTTCAATTGAAGGACACTTTACTCAGAAAGAAGCAGAAAACCTTGCCAATCTTTTAAATGCTGGAGCCCTTCCGGTGAAATTAAAAGAAGTGTATTCAACATCAGTTGGTGCGCAGTTTGGTGAACAAGCACTGAATAAAACAATTGAAGCTGGAATTTTAGGAATTGCGATTATATTCCTTTTCATGATTGCTTATTATCGTTTTCCAGGGGTTATTGCAACGATTACCCTTTCCATTTACATTTACCTGATTTTGCTTATTTTTGAATTAATGAATGGTGTATTGACCTTACCGGGTATTGCTGCCTTAATTCTAGGGGTCGGTATGGCAGTAGACGCGAATATTTTAACGTATGAGCGGATAAAAGAAGAAATTAAAGTAGGAAGATCGATAAAATCTGCTTTTGAAGCTGGGAATAAATCCTCTTTCGTAGCGATTTTGGACGCAAACATTACTACCCTGTTGGCTGGAGCCGTTTTATTCTATTTTGGGACAAGCTCAGTTAAAGGGTTTGCTACAATGCTTATCATTAGTATATTGATGAGCTTTTTAACTGCTGTATATGGTTCTAGACTTTTACTTGGATTATGGGTGAATAGCCGTTTCTTAAAAGATCGCCCAGGATGGTTTGGTATAAAACGCTCTCAGATATTTGCACTATCGGATAACAAAACGACTCATGATCTGCCAACGCGTTTTGATAAGTTTGATTTTGTTAAGCATCGGAAAAAATTCTATGTATTCTCTACAATATTAATATTGAGTGGAGCAATCATATTAGGAATTTTTAGATTAAATTTAGGAATAGATTTTTCCGCTGGAACACGGGTAGAAATAAATACTGGCAAGCCATTAACAACGGAAGAAGTTAAATCCGAGCTTACTGAAATAGGATTTCCTACGGATGATATTGTTCTCGCAGGAAATCAAAATGAAGTAGGAGTTGCAAAATATAAAGGAGTTTTTAGTAAAGCAGATATTGCGAAGCTAAAAACACATTATGCAGATAAATATGGATCTGAACCAAATGTAAGCACGGTTTCGTCAACCGTAGGTAAGGAATTAGTCAAAAATGCTTTAAAAGCTCTGTTAGTTGCTGCAATTGGGATTATCATCTATGTTTCTTTCCGTTTTGAATTTGCTATGGGATTAACTTCAGTTCTAGGTCTATTGCATGATGCCTTTTTCATCGTTGCTTTCTTTAGTTTGACGCGACTTGAAGTAGACATAACATTTATAGCAGCCGTTTTGACTATCGTCGGTTATTCGATAAATGACACGATCGTAACATTTGATCGGATTAGAGAAAATATGGTTGCTAGAAAACGATTAAAAACAGAACAAGATATTGCCGACGTTGTAAATCAAGGCTTGCGCCAAACATTGACTCGGTCAATTAACACGGTATTGACGGTTATTATCACTGTTGTAGCATTGCTAATATTAGGAAGTGAATCGATTCGAAATTTTTCAATTGCATTATTAGTAGGGCTTCTAGCCGGAACGTATTCTTCCATCTTCATTTCCGCGCAGTGGTGGTACGATATAAAAGTGAAAGAACTTAGAAAAAACGGCCCAATCAACACTGTAAAAGAGAAAAAGAAATGGTCGGATGAGCCACAAGTATAAGGAAAAGCGCAAGCGATGAGATAAGAAAAAAACAGCCGCAGAATTTCTGCGGTTGTTTTTGCCGATAAAGTCCGATAAGGTAAAATAACGTAAGTCTTTAACTTTAGTGAGGTGCGCACATGCTTAATCCCAAAACGAGGTGGATTGTTCAAAATACGAATAATAAAACCGCGAGAGAATTTGCAGAACAATTAAATATAACACCACTCTTAGCTTCGTTGCTTATGAATCGTGGAATTACAACTATTAATCAAGCAAAAAGCTTTTTATTTACAGAAAATGAAGATTTTCACGATCCATACTTATTTGAAGATATGGAAAAAGCTGTAAGTAGAATTAAAAGTGCTATCGAAGCGAAGGAACCGATTTTGATTTTCGGGGATTACGACGCTGATGGGGTAACAAGTACTACTGTTATGATGGATATTCTCACAAAAATGAAGGCAAATGTTACATATTACATACCTAATCGTTTTACTGAGGGATATGGCCCAAATGAAAATGCATTCAGAGAGGCTAGCAAGCAAGGAATTAAATTAATTATTACAGTAGATACAGGAATCTCTGCGCTTAATGAAGTAAAGCTGGCGAATGAACTGGGCATGGACGTTATTATTACAGATCATCATGAGCCTGGAAATATACTCCCTGAAGCGTTTGCTATTATTCATCCAAAACTTCCCTCTTCGAAATATCCATTTTCTGAACTTGCTGGTGTAGGAGTCGCATTTAAACTTGCACACGCCATTAATCATGAGCTTCCTAATGAATTGCTTGATATAGTTGCAATTGGTACAATCGCAGATCTAGTGCCGTTGCATGGAGAAAATCGTCTTCTTGTCAAGGCTGGTTTAAAAAAACTAACATATTCCAGTCGGTTAGGACTTCAAGCATTATGTAAAATATCAGGAACAAAGTTATCAGAAATTAATGAGGAAACAGTGGGGTTTGCGATAGGACCTAGATTAAATGCGGCAGGTCGCATAGACCATGCTGGCCCAGCAGTTGAATTGTTAAGGACCACTGATATGGAAATGGCCGCTCAATTAGCGGAAGAAATAGACTTTATGAATAAAGAGCGTCAACAATATGTTACAGAAATAACGAATGAAGCGATCGCGATGGTTGAGAAAGATTTTCCTCCAAGTAAAAATAGCGTTATTGTTATTGGAAAAGAAGGTTGGAGTGCTGGAGTCATTGGAATCGTTGCCTCCAGATTAGTAGACCGTTTTTATAGGCCGGCTATCGTTTTGAGCTATGATAGAATGACTGGGTTAGCGAAAGGTTCTGCGCGGAGTATTCTTGGATTTGACTTGTATAAAAATTTATCTGCTCTTTCCCATTTACTTCCTCACTTTGGCGGACATCCAATGGCAGCGGGCATGACATTAAACATTGAAGATGTTGATACTTTACGGCAAAAATTGAATGAAGCGTGTAAAAATCAACTTACAGCTGATGACTTTATTCCAGTAACGGAAGTGGATGCAGCACTTGACGTAGATGAAGTAAATGTTGATACGATTGGACAATTGGATTTACTTGCTCCTTATGGTATGGGAAATCCAAAGCCTAAAGTGATGATTAAAAGTACACTTGCAACTAGTGTTAGAAAAATTGGGGCGAATAAGACTCATTTAAAACTAACTCTGGAAAAGACAGGACATTTACTTGATGGTGTGGGGTTCAATATAGGGCATTTAGCTGATGAAATTTCGGTAGACGCAAAATTATCCGTTATTGGAGAACTTTCCATAAATGAATGGAACAATATGAGAAAACCGCAAATTATGGTGAAAGACATAGCCATTTATGAATGGCAGTTTTTTGATATAAGAGGTCATAAGCAATTAGATTTGACTGACCCAACAAAGACATTCATTATTTTTTCTGAACGATATTTAAATAAATTTAGTGGACTTCAAAATACTTTATTAATAGGAAATAAAGAAGAAGCTAGGAAAGTAGATATAAATGGAAAACAAATTGTGTTATTTGATCTACCCCAGGAATTAGATATATTGGATTCTCTGATTAGAGGTAAGCTCCCTGATCGCATATATGCACATTTTTATCATGAAGAAACACAGTATTTTTCTATTCTACCAACAAGAGATCATTTTAAATGGTATTATGCATTTCTTTTAAAAAGACAAAGCTTCGATGTAAATAAATTTGGAGAGGAACTTGCCAAGCATCGTGGCTGGTCAGTTGACACAATTATGTTTATGTCACAAGTGTTTTTTGAATTAAATTTTGTTACAATAAAGGATGGACTGATTACGATCAATCCGGAAAAACAGAAAAAAGATTTAACAGATTCACCAACATATCGTAGAAAACAAGAGGAAATTTCAATTGAAAAATTACTGTTATTTTCATCGATTGTGGAATTGAAATCGTGGTTCGATGAAAGGCTGGCACATAAAGTGTCTAGTGAGGAGGAAACAAAAGCATGGATTTGAAACAATTTATTACGATTGTTCCTGATTGGCCTAAGGAAGGAATCCTTTTTAAGGATATTACGACGTTAATGGATCATGGTGAAGCATACCATTATGCCACCGATCAAATCGTCGAATATGCTAAAGAAAAGAAAATCGATATCGTTGTAGGGCCTGAAGCAAGAGGTTTTATTATCGGATGTCCAGTGGCGTATGCGTTAGGAGTCGGTTTCGCACCTGTTCGAAAAGAGGGTAAGCTTCCTCGTGAAACAATTAAAGCGAACTATGGAAAAGAATATGGGAAAGATGCTCTCACCATACATAAGGACGCAATTAAGCCTGGGCAGAGAGTACTGATTACGGATGATTTACTTGCGACTGGCGGAACCATTCAAGCTACAATAGAACTTGTTGAAAAACTTGGTGGAGTTGTAGCGGGAATTGCATTTCTTATCGAACTTTCTTATTTAAATGGAAGAGAAAAATTGGATGGGTACGACATTCTATCATTAATGTCATTCTAACTTTTTTTGGCTGTCCCGTGAGTAAAGGGACAGCTTTGCTATTTATATATATTGTCAATTTATCTCTTTTCATAAATTTTATTGTCAAAACCTTTACAAGTTTGACTCTTTTCTCGATAATAGATATCATATATTCAATTTTCATAAAAAGGTGATCCTCATGGTAAAAGATGAAAAAATATTAGCGGAAGAAGTGATTCATCGTACAAAAAAATACTTAAATGCTGAAAATGTTGCATTAGTGCAAAAAGCATACGAGTTTGCGAGTGAAGCTCATAAAGATCAATTCCGTAAATCGGGGGAGCCATATATTATCCACCCTATACAAGTGGCTGGAATACTGGCTGATTTAGAAATGGATCCAGCGACATTGATGGGAGGTTTTCTTCATGATGTCGTAGAGGATACGTCTGTCACAATAGCGGAGATAGAAGCGGAATTTGGCAGTGAAGTAGCAATGCTTGTCGACGGTGTAACAAAATTAGGTAAGATTAAGTACAAATCTCATGAGGAACAACAGGCCGAAAATCACAGAAAAATGTTTATTGCTATGGCACAGGATATCAGAGTTATTTTGATTAAATTAGCTGATAGACTTCATAATATGCGCACTCTCAAACATTTACCTCCTGAAAAGCAAAGAAGAATAGCGAATGAAACGCTAGAAATCTTCGCACCATTAGCCCATCGTCTTGGGATTTCAAAAATCAAATGGGAACTTGAAGATACTGCTCTTCGTTATTTAAATCCTCAGCAGTATTATCGGATTGTTAATTTAATGAAAAGGAAACGTGAAGAGCGGGAGCAATATCTTGAAGATGTCATGTCCGAGGTGAAAGAACGCCTCAATGAAATGGAAATAAAAGCAGATGTTTATGGAAGACCTAAGCATATTTACTCTATCTATCGAAAAATGGTTCTTCAGCATAAACAGTTTAATGAAATATACGATTTACTTGCTGTCAGAATTATTGTTAATAGTATAAAAGATTGTTACGCGGTGCTAGGAATCATCCATACATGCTGGAAGCCGATGCCTGGACGATTTAAAGATTATATTGCAATGCCTAAACCGAATATGTATCAATCCTTGCACACTACTGTGATTGGACCGAAGGGTGACCCTCTTGAGGTACAAATCAGGACAATGGAAATGCATCGCATCTCAGAATTTGGGGTTGCAGCCCACTGGGCATATAAAGAAGGGAAAACGATGATTCCTCAAGCTTCTTTTGAGAAAAAACTTTCTTGGTTCAGGGAGATTCTAGAATTCCAAAATGAATCTGAAAATGCAGAAGAATTCATGGAATCATTGAAAATCGATCTTTTTTCCGATATGGTGTTCGTCTTTACGCCTAAAGGTGATGTTATTGAGCTTCCAGCAGGATCAGTTCCAATTGATTTTGCTTATCGAATTCACTCGGAGATTGGAAATAAAACAATCGGCGCTAAAATTAACGGAAAAATCGTTACATTAGACTATAAATTAAAAACTGGGGATATTATTGAAATTCTTACATCTAAGCATTCATATGGTCCTAGTCAAGACTGGCTAAAGTTAGCTCAAACTTCACAAGCCAAAAATAAGATTCGGCAATTTTTTAAACGGCAGCGCAAAGAAGAAAATATCCTTAAAGGCAGAGAACTCGTTGAAAAAGAAATTAAAGAGATGGACTTTGACCTGAAAAAGGTCATGACAGCAGAAAATCTCAAAAAGGTTGCAGACAAATTCAATTTCGGACATGAAGATGATATGTTTGCAAGCGTAGGTTATAACGGAATATCTGCATTACAAGTGGCGAATCGCCTTACCGAAAAATTAAGAAAGTTACGAGACCAGGAAGAAGCGGAGAAAGAGATTACGGCAGAGGTCAAAACCGATCCTGCACCGAAGCGACACGACGCTGGTGTTACTGTGAAAGGAGCAGATAATTTACTGATCCGGTTATCCAGGTGCTGTAATCCAGTGCCAGGGGATGAGATTATTGGTTTTGTTACGAAAGGTCGAGGGGTTTCTGTTCATCGAGCAGATTGTCCGAATATCGATGATAATGAAATGGAAAATCGATTAATTCCAGTTGAGTGGGAGACAGACGCCACGAATCGTAAGGAATATAATGTTGATATTGAGATATCAGGCTTTGACCGCCGAGGTCTTTTAAATGAGGTACTTCAAACCGTAAGCGGAACAAAAACGAATATTACAGCTGTAACAGGAAAAGCGGATCGTAATAAAATGGCAACCATTATGATGTCCATTTCCATCCAAAATATTGGTCATCTTCAAAAAGTTGTAGATAAAATTAAACAAATTCCGGACATATATGCCGTTAGACGGATCATGAATTAAAGGAGTAATTATAGGTAATGAGAGTGGTATTGCAAAGAAGTAAAGAGGCAAGTGTGACCGTAGAAGGAAATATTACTGGTTCGATTAAAAAGGGTTTTGTATTATTAGTGGGGATCACCCATGAAGACACTGAAAAGGAATGTGAATGGCTCGCAGATAAAATTGTCCATTTGCGTGTTTTTGAGGATGAAGCGGGAAAAATGAACCGCTCACTAATCGATGAAGGGGGAGCCATTTTATCCATTTCGCAATTCACTCTTTATGGAGACTGCACTAAAGGACGAAGACCTAATTTTATGGATGCAGCAAACCCAGAGCATGCTCAAAAGTTGTATCACCACTTCAATAAATTGTTAACCGAAAAAGGAATTCATGTGGAGACCGGTGTTTTTGGCGCAATGATGGATGTAAAATTAATTAACGACGGTCCAGTGACACTTGTATTAGAAAGATAAATGAAAAGGCTAACCTTTCTCTTGTGAAAGGCTAGCCTTTTTTTTCAGAAAATTAAATATTACAACATTAGGACTAATTTTTTTAAAAGACTAATTCCGTCTATCGCAAGCACTCGATGAACAAGCCTTCGTTTACACTTTTTGTTTTTTTAATTCCCAGAAAAATAGTCTGATATGCCTTTTTCAATGGCGTCCGTAATTTTATTCATGTATTTTTTCGTTTTAATCACTTTTTCTTCTGCGGGATTACTCAAGTATCCAAGCTCGAGTAAAATCGATGGTTGTTGATTCTCTCTAAGAACATAATAGTCACCATATCTGACTCCACGATCCGAAATATGAATAGCATCGGTAATACGGTTATGAATCGACTCAGCTATTTTTCCTTCATCTTCGTAATAATAATAAGTTGTATGGCCATGAACTGAACTGTCATCAATACTATCAAAGTGCAAGCTAATAAAAACGTCGGCATTTTTTATATAAGCCAGTTCTGCACGATCCTGTAAACTAACATATTCATCTGAGGATCTAGTTAAGATTACGTTAAAACCAGCTTTTTTTAATTTCTCACCTAGAAGCAGTGCCGCATTCAACGTTAAATCTTTTTCTAAAGTCCCGTTTGCCCCAGCGGCTCCTTCATCTCGCCCTCCATGACCAGGATCGATGACAATCGTTTTTGAAGAGACTTCATTTGTACCTGTGACAATCCAACTTGCTATATAACCTTTTTTTCCGGCAGTGTATTCAATCTGATACCAGTCTCCCTCTTTTTTCAAAACTTTAAATACATCATTTGAAGAGGCTTGTCCTATAATAGCTGATTTTAAGGTTGGTTTTTTTCTAATATTGGTGTCATCGTATAATGCGCTAATATAATTTTCTTCCTGAATAGCGGTATTAGACTGACTTGTCTCCATTTTTTCAATATAAGCACTGCTGACCCATGCACTGCCAGATGCATAATCTATTTCAAACCAATCATCTTTATGGTCTAAAATAACGACTTCATCACCCATTTGAAGCTTTCCAATTACAGAACCCGTAAGAGTTGGCTCAGATCTAATGTTTAAATGATCAGCTGTTACCATACCCTTATTTGTTTTAGTTGGTGAATTTTGCTCCTGAGCTAACCAATTTGCTATCCACCCTTTTTTTCCAGAAGGGAGCTTTATTTCATACCAACCATCTTTTTCATTTTTTATTTCATATGTTTCCCCTTTTCGTATTTGGGTAATGATTGAATATGTTGTACCTGGTTTTTCGCGAACATTCACTATTTCTCCAGTAATAACGATAGTATCTGAATCCGCTTTTATAATTGGAGAATATCGTATGAATAAAGTAACAAATAATAATGGAATGATTATAAATAAGAATAGTTTTTTCCCCAAAAAACGAAACCGCCTTTCTAGCTAACTAAATCCAGTACTTACTAAAAATCAATTTTACCAATAGTAAGGTATTCTAATCAAATGTAATATTCGTGGAAATGTGGGAAGAATCCTTTTAAATTTTAAAAAATGGGCAAAACTAATTAGAAAAGCGCAAGGCGCCCGTTCAGCGACGTACAAACTTTTTACTTTTTTTTAAAACTATAAATGGTAAGGAGGCACCAAGTTGAGAGCGAATGAACAAAATCGTATAGCTTCCTTTAGTTCAACTCAGCTTTTTTCTTTAAATTTTAAAAATAGCATTGAAAAAGAGTGCTATACGATTATGGAAGAGCCTACATCGGAATATGGATTATCATTGACGGATGTTAAAGGCTTTAAAAAGAAAATAGGCAGGTCATAAATTTGAGAGCAAAATAAAAAACAACTATGGTATGTATTGACAAAGTTTTATGATATTCGTATGATAAATGAATAATTATGTTATAGCTTGAAACGGAAAGTGGCTATAGCTTATCATACTTAAGCCAATGAGGGAAAAAGTAATTGGGAACAGGATGGAAAGAGAGGAAATGCCTTGGCTGAAAGCATTTCTCCATATCGTCTCAATGAAGCACATTCCGTAGGCTTCCATTTCGAACAGATTATTTCTTAATAGGAATGGACGTAAGCAGGCGATAACTGTTTGAGTGGGAGCTGTTTATTCAGCTTCAAAAAGGGTGGCACCGCGGGAAATAATCTCTCGTCCCTTGTTTTTCGAAACAAGGGACGGGAGTTTTTTATTTATAAAAAGATTGCCTTATATGATATTTAGAGGAAAAAGGAGGAAGTATTATGGCTATACAAATACCGAGAGGGACGCAAGACATTCTTCCGGGAGTCGTTGAAAAGTGGCAGTTCATTGAGAACAAAGCAAAAGAAATATGCGATAAATACCAGTACAGGGAAATTCGCACACCAATTTTTGAAAATACTGAACTTTTTTTGCGTGGAGTTGGAGACACAACTGATATAGTTCAAAAGGAAATGTACTCTTTTCGCGATAGAGGGGGAAGAAATATAACACTCCGACCAGAAGGGACGGCATCAGTTGTTCGATCCTTTGCCGAGAACAAGATGTTTGGGAATCCTACTCAACCTGTAAAACTCTATTACTTAGGTCCCATGTTCCGCTATGAGCGTCCACAAGCAGGCAGGTACCGTCAATTTGTACAGTTTGGGGTTGAGGCGTTAGGAAGTATGGATCCTGCCATTGATGCAGAAGTTATTTCTCTTGCTATGGAATTGTACAAGTCACTAGGATTAAAGAAATTACGTCTAGTCATAAATAGTCTAGGTGACAATGAAAGCAGGAATGCGCATAGAGCGGCATTGATCAACCACTTCCAACCTAGAATTGGTGAATTTTGCAGTGACTGTCAAAAAAGACTTGAGAAAAATCCGCTAAGAATTTTAGATTGTAAAAAAGATCGAGAGCATGAACTTATGAAAACTGCTCCATCTATTCTTGAATATTTAAATGAAGAATCCAAGCAATATTTTGAAAAGGTGAAACAATACTTATCAGCGATGGACATCGATTACATTGTCGATCCAACACTCGTTAGAGGATTGGATTACTATAATCATACTGCATTTGAGATAATGAGTGAGGCAGAAGGTTTCGGAGCGATCACGACGTTATGCGGTGGCGGGAGATATAATGGCCTAGTGCAAGAAATGGGCGGACCAGATACTCCGGGAATCGGGTTTGCATTAAGTATGGAAAGACTATTAAGTGCTTTGGAAGCAGAAGGAATTAATATTGAAGCAGAACATTCCGTTGATTGCTATATCATTGCCCTTGGAGAAGAGGCAAAAGACTATTCCGTCACTTTATTACAAAAACTGCGTAAAGCTGGATTCTCTTCTGATCGCGATTACTTGAATCGAAAGATGAAAGCCCAATTTAAGGCGGCAGAGAGAACAGGAGCTAAATTCGCCATTATTTTAGGTGATGATGAATTAAAAACAGGTAATATTGCCGCAAAAAATTTAGAAACTGGAGAACAAACTGAAATTTCATTAGAGCATTTTATCGATGAATTTTGTAAGCTTAGCCGATGAGGAGGATTTTACATGTTTGGAAGAACACATTATTGCGGTGAGATTACCGAAAAATCAATTGGAGAGTCCGTTATTTTAAAAGGTTGGGTACAGAGACGCCGTGATTTAGGTGGATTAATATTTATTGATCTTAGGGATCGATCAGGTGTTGTGCAAATTGTTTTCAATCCTGAGATTTCAGAGTCTGCTTTACAGGTTGCTGAAAAAGTTCGAAATGAGTATGTTGTGGATGTGCGTGGGACGGTTGTTGCCAGAGCTGAAGGAACGATTAATGATAATTTGAAAACAGGTAAAATTGAAATTGTCGTTTCTGAAGTGAACATCATAAACGAAGCGAAAACTCCGCCGTTTATGATTGAAAATAATTCTGAAGCAGCCGAAGATATCCGCTTGAAATATAGATATTTAGATCTTCGTAGACCAGAAATGTATGATGTTTTTAAAATGCGTTCAACCGTTACAAGGACGATTCGAAATTTTTTGGATGAAGAAGGCTATCTGGATATAGAAACTCCAATATTGACGAAAAGTACTCCTGAAGGAGCAAGAGATTATTTAGTTCCTAGTAGAGTGCATCCCGGTGAATTTTTTGCACTGCCTCAATCTCCGCAATTATTCAAGCAGTTACTGATGGTAAGTGGATTTGATAAATATTATCAAATTGCCAGATGTTTTCGTGATGAAGATTTACGTGCGGACCGCCAACCGGAATTTACACAAATTGATATTGAGGCTAGTTTTATGAGCCAGGAAGATATAAGAGAGATGGTAGAGCGCATGATGAAGCAAGTAATGCTTACAACAAAAGGGCTTGAAATCAAAACACCATTCCCGATTATGCCATATGAAGATGCAATGGAAAGATACGGATCTGATAAACCGGATACACGTTTTGGAATGGAACTGCAAAATATTTCCAAACTAGTCGAAAACTCAAGCTTTAAAGTATTTTCAAATGCCATTTCCGCTGGTGGGCAAGTAAAAGCATTAGTCGTGAAAGGCGGGGCGGATAAATATTCTAGAAAAGATATTGACGGTTTAGGCGAATTTGCCGCTCGCTACGGAGCTAAAGGTCTTGCCTGGCTAAAAGTTGAAGCGGAAGGATTAAAAGGGCCAATTGCAAAATTCTTTATTGAACAGGAGCAAAATGAATTATGTGAATTCCTTTCTACAGAACAAGGGGACTTGCTTTTATTTGCCGCTGATTCGAAAAAAGTGGTGGCAGATTCTTTAGGGGCTTTACGCTTAAAGCTTGGTAAAGACTTAGGATTGATCAATGAAGAGCTATATAATTTCCTATGGATTACGGAATGGCCATTATTAGAATATGATGAGGAAGAAAATCGCTACTATGCTGCCCATCATCCATTTACTATGCCGTCTCGCGAGGATTTGGATAAGCTGGAAACAGATCCTGGCAATGTGAAAGCACAAGCATATGACTTAGTGTTAAATGGATATGAATTAGGCGGCGGTTCTCTCCGTATTTTTGAGCGTGACATACAAGAGAAAATGTTTAAAGTGCTAGGATTTTCAATGGAAGAAGCAAAGGAGCAATTTGGATTTTTGCTGGAAGCATTTGAATACGGCACACCGCCTCATGGTGGCATTGCTCTAGGGCTTGATAGAATCGTCATGCTTTTAGCAGGCAGAAATAGCTTGCGTGATACCATTGCATTCCCTAAAACAGCAAGCGCAAGTGATCTGTTAATGAAAGCCCCTGATGAAGTTAGTGAGGATCAACTAGAAGAACTGCATCTCACTGTAAATACAAGGCCTGAAAAGGTTTTGTAATCGAACTGTAACAGACAAATTAGTGATATTTTCCCATGTATTAACGTTTGAAAAAAGAATTTTCCTATGATAGTATTTAATCAACAAAAGAAGTCCTGATGTGTTCGTCTATATACCTTTTCGTTTTGACCGACATCTCATACCTACGGGAGTCTGGAGTTTCCAGACTGAATGCAAGCCTCTGCGAGAGGACACATGAGGCCTGGAGCAGGACACCCACCTGCCAAGAGCGGGTTCAAAACAAAGGATCTTTAACAGACGGCACGATTGGGACTTTTAAAACTAGAATGCAGCAGCCTTAAAAACGAAGGCTGTTTTTTTGTTGCTAAAATACTTCTTTTCATTTATTCTATTTCAGAAGAAAAAGACTGAACAAAATTTGGAGCTGATTTGTATGTTGCATCAATTTTCGAGAAATGAATTGGCAATTGGAAAAGAAGGACTGGATTTATTAAAAAATACTACGGTTGCCATTCTTGGTGTAGGCGGTGTAGGGACGTTTGCAGCAGAAGCATTGGCAAGAACAAATATAGGAAAAATTATTCTCGTAGATAAAGATGATGTTGATATAACGAATGTAAATAGACAACTTATTGCATTATTGTCGACAGTCGGACAGCCAAAAGTCGACTTAATGAAAAAAAGAATTGAAGATATTAATCCTGATTGTGAAGTTGTAGCTTTAAAGATGTTTTATACGGAAGAAACATATGAGACGTTTTTTGAACATAAGCCTGATTTTGTTGTAGATGCTTCGGATACAATTTCCTACAAAATCCACCTAATAAAAGAGTGCTTAAAGCGGGACATTCCTATTATTTCGTCCATGGGCGCGGCAAATAAAATGGATCCGACACGCTTAATGATTAAAGATATTTTTAAAACGCATACAGATCCAATTGCGAAAGTAATTAGAACAAGGTTAAGAAAAGAAGGAATTAAAAAAGGAATACCGGTTGTTTTTTCAGATGAAAGCCCGATTGTCATTCGTGAAGACGTTCGTAAAACGGTCGGAAAAGATGATTCGGAGATTCGAAAGGCGCAAATGCCGCCATCTTCTAACGCATTTGTTCCTTCTACAGCGGGTCTTATTATGGCAAGCTATGTTGTTAGGGAAATTTTGAAGGATATTCCTATTCATAGAGTAAATGAAGGATAAAAGGCAGCTAGGATGGATTCCTACTGCCTTTTACATTAGCTTTTATTAATTTTTTCGTATACAGAAGCGAGAGCTTGCTCAAATTTTCCAGTTAGTTTCGGTTTATAATATTGTCTATCTTTTATTTTATCAGGAAGATACTGCTGCTTCACCCAACCGTTTTCATAATCATGTGGGTACTTATAATCGATTCCTCTACCAAGCTCTTTTGCACCTTTGTAATGAGCATCTTTTAAATGGAGTGGAACTTCTCCAGCAAGTCCAGCACGAATGTCAGCTAACGCCTCATCGATTGCACAGATGGCAGAATTAGATTTAGGTGATAAGCATAGCTCTATTACAGCATTAGCAAGTGGGATTCTGGCCTCTGGGAATCCAATTTTTTCTGCGGTTTGTATTGCTGCTAGTGTCCGCGGTCCCGCTTGTGGATTGGCAAGACCGATATCTTCATAGGCAATGACGAGTAGGCGTCTTGAAATACTAGGTAGATCCCCCGCTTCTATTAAACGACCTAAATAATGAAGTGCAGCATTCGCGTCACTGCCCCTAATTGATTTTTGGAAGCCGCTTAATACATCATAATGGGCATCGCCATCTTTATCGTGTGCTAAGCTTTTCTTTTGCAGACATTCTTCAGCAATTGACTCTGTTATGTGAATGACACCATCTTCAATTGGTTCAGTTGATAAAACGGCAAGTTCCAATGCGTTCAATGAACTTCTAGCGTCTCCATTGCTTGCAGTGGCAAGGTGGAATAATGCTCTTTCATCAACAGAAATGGAATACGAGCCAAGACCTCTTTTAGGATCTTCCAATGCTCTTAGCAAAGTTTCTTTTATTTCTGTTTCCGTTAGCGGGAAAAGTTCGAAAATTTGACAGCGGCTTCGAATGGCAGGATTTATAGCATGATACGGATTACTTGTTGTGGCACCTATTAAGATAATCGTTCCGTTTTCTAAAAAAGGCAGCAAAAAATCTTGTTTTCCTTTATCAAGTCTATGGACCTCATCCAATAATAATATAACTTTTCCACTCATCTTTCCTTCTGCTGCTACTATTTCCATATCCTTTTTATTATTTGTTACGGCATTCAACGTTCTAAAGGCATAATTTGTACTTCCTGCAATAGCGCTGGCAATGGATGTTTTTCCGATGCCGGGAGGACCATATAATATCATAGAAGAAAGCTGTTTTGCTTTTACCATTCTCGAAATGATTTTCCCTTCTCCAACTAAATGCTGTTGCCCAGCCACTTCTTCAATTGTTTGGGGGCGCATTCTAAAGGCTAAAGGTTGATTTTTCAAAGTGATCTCTCCAAACCTATGTTCTATATATTTCATTCTATCATATCAAAACTTTAGTAGAAATGCATTTAAGAATATGTATGTGCTATAATGAAGCAATGTGAAGGAGTATTCAGGGATGCAAAAAAACGGCCATTTAATATTAAGACTTATCATTTTTACGATAGGTTTACTCATTATGTCGCTTGGAATTGTTTTGATGATTGTTTCAGATTTCGGGGTTTCTCCTTGGGATGTGCTGCATGTAGGACTGTTCTATCAATTTGGCCTTACAATTGGCACGTGGTCCATTCTAGTAGGTGTAACTATATTAGGTAGTTCTGCACTACTTATGAAAAAGTGGCCGCAATTCGGTGCGTATTTAAATATGCTGCTCATTGGATTTTTTATAGATATGTTCTTGCTCCTCCCATTTTTGACTGAACCGAAAACCCTAATAAGTAAAATAGTAATGTTTTTTATTGGTATGATTCTTTATTCATATGGGATGGGCATTTACATTTCAGCTAAGCTAGGGGCAGGACCTAGAGACAGTTTTATGCTCGCTATGCAGGCAAAGACAGGCTGGAAAGTGTCAACAGTTCGAAGGATAATGGAAATCGTCGTACTTTTCATAGGGTGGCTGCTAGGAGGACCCGTCTTTATCGGCACACTTATTTTTAGTGTAACTCTAGGGACGTTTATCGGAATTGCTTTACCGCAATGTCAACGATTAACTGATAAAATAGTAAGTAAAAATATAAATCATAATGTAGGGAAAGAATTAGAACGAGGTGCAAGTTAATGAAGATTTCTACAAAAGGCAGATATGGATTAACGATTATGATTGAGCTCGCAAAAAGACATGAAGAAGGACCAATTTCTTTAAAATCAATTGCGCAAAATCATAATCTATCTGAACATTATTTGGAGCAATTGGCAGGTCCATTACGCAATGCGGGACTTGTTAGAAGTATTAGAGGGGCTTACGGGGGCTATGTATTGGCAGATGAGCCATCCAAAATAACCGCTGCTGATATTATTCGTGTTTTGGAAGGTCCTATCAGTCCTGTTGAAGGAATCGAAGATGAGGAACCTGCAAAGCGTGCATTATGGATGAGAATTCGAGACGCCGTGAAGGAAGTATTGGATAATACAACCATTGAGGATTTGGCGAATCATTCAGACGATAATACGCCTGATGCTTATATGTTTTATATTTAATATGGGAAACAAGGTGGAAAACATGAATAGAATTTATCTAGACCATGCAGCAACAAGTCCTATTCATCCGCTCGTTGTAGAGAAAATCGCGAAAACGATGTCTACTACTTTCGGAAACCCGTCTAGTATCCATTCGTTTGGACGTGAGGCTAGAAAAGTATTGGATGAAGCAAGAACGATGTTAGCAAATAGTATAAACGCTCATTTTTCTGAGATTGTCTTTACTAGCGGAGGAACGGAAGCAGATAATTTAGCGATTTTAGGAGCTGCAAGAGCTAATAAACAGAAAGGCAATCATATCATTACGTCAAAAATGGAGCACCATGCAGTTCTCCACTCTTGCCAGTTTCTTGAAAAAGAAGGATTTGAAGTAACATATCTTTCTCCTGACGAAAATGGTTTGATTTCTGTTGAATCAGTGCAAAAAGCTTTACGCCCTGAAACGTTCCTTGTTTCGCTCATGTATGGGAATAATGAGGTCGGAGTCATTCAACCAATTAAAGAAATCGGTGAGCTTTTAAGGTCACATCAAGCAATTCTTCATACTGATGCAGTTCAAGCTTATGGAACGATCAAGATTGATGTAAAAGAATTAAACATAGATTTATTATCTGTTTCTGCCCATAAAATAAATGGACCAAAAGGAATAGGTTTTTTATATATAAAATCTGGTACAAAGATTAACCCAAGTTCATTCGGTGGAGAACAAGAATTAAAAAGACGTGCTGGAACGGAAAGTTTGCCTTTAATAGCTGGTTTTGCAGAAGCGGCAGCTATAGCAATAGAAAAGATTGATGAAAAAAACACGAAATACAAGCAATTAAAAGAAACTTTTTTAGAAACACTCAAATCTGAACATATTGATTTTCAAGTAAATGGATCAAATATTAATGTCCTCCCCCACATTGTAAACATCAGTTTCCCTGGGACGGATGTAGAGGCTATGCTTGTAAATTTAGACATGGCGGGCATTTCTGCTTCGAGCGGTTCTGCTTGTACAGCTGGCTCCATTGAGCCTTCCCATGTGCTTGTAGCCATGTATGGACCAGATTCTGAAAGAGCTAGAAACTCTATTCGCTTTAGTTTCGGACTCGGGAATGAATTAGAAGGAGTGGTCGAAGCTGCAAAGGAAACCGCAAAAATTGTTCATAGGTTTCAAAACTGAAAGGAAGATGCAAGATGATTAAAGCGCCGAAAGATACGCGAGTCGTTGTCGGTATGTCTGGCGGTGTTGATTCATCAGTAGCTGCTTTATTGTTAAAAGAGCAAGGATATGATGTAATTGGCATTTTTATGAAAAACTGGGATGATACCGATGAAAATGGTGTATGTACAGCAACAGAGGATTACAATGATGTCATTCAAGTATGTAACCAAATCGGTGTACCGTATTACGCCGTTAACTTTGAAAAACAATATTGGGATAAAGTGTTTACTTATTTTCTTGATGAATATAAAGCCGGTCGCACTCCGAATCCGGATGTTATGTGTAATAAGGAAATAAAATTTAAAGCATTTCTTGAGCATGCGATGAAGCTTGGTGCTGATTATTTGGCAACTGGACACTATGCTCAAGTCGTCCATCGTGACGGAGAAGTAAAGATGCTTCGTGGAGTAGATGAAAACAAGGATCAAACGTATTTTTTGAATCAATTAGGTCAGCAACAACTTAAAAAGGTGATGTTTCCTATCGGTTCTATCGATAAAAAACGAGTTAGGGAAATTGCGAAAGAAGCGGGACTTGCTACGGCTTCCAAAAAAGATAGTACTGGAATATGCTTCATTGGTGAAAGAAACTTTAAGGAATTTCTAAGCGGATATTTACCTGCCCAAAAAGGGGTAATGGAAACACTAGACGGGAAAAAAGTTGGCAAGCATGATGGACTAATGTATTACACAATTGGACAAAGACATGGACTCGGAATTGGTGGAGCAGGTGAACCTTGGTTTGTAGTAGGAAAAGATTTAAAACGAAATGTTCTTTATGTGGAACAAGGCTTCGATCATCCGTCTCTTTATTCGGATTCCATTAATGCAGTCAATGTTAATTGGGTATCGGACCTGAAAAAACCGAAGGAATTTACTTGTACCGCGAAGTTCCGTTATCGCCAACCAGATGAAGAAGTGACTGTAAAAATTCAAGAAAATGGTGACGTAAAAGTGCTGTTTGCAAGACCCGTCCGAGCAGTAACTCCAGGACAAGCAGTTGTGTTTTATAATGGAGAAGAATGTTTAGGCGGAGGAACGATTGATACTATTTTTAAGAATAATGAAAAACTTGCATATGTCGGTTAACTGCTTATCATTATTATGATAGGCAGTTTTTTTCTAGCTCTTACGTCGATGGGCAAGGCGCATACGCTTTTATAATTATGTTATAATCCAATTAATTGAAGTTTCGGAGTGAATAGAATGGATAAAAATTTAAAAGGAATTGAGTTTTTACAAGAAGGAAACATTGAAAAAGCAATTCAAATGTTTACGGAAGCGATAGAAGAAAATCCGCATGAAGCGGTTGGGTATGTAAATTTTGCAAATGTACTTATTTCTGTAGGCGAGCTGCAGCGCGCTGAACAATTTTTAAAAAGAGCAATCGAAATGGATGATAAAGCATCAGCAGCTTATTACAGCTATGGCAATTTATTTTTTAATAAAGAATTATACGATAAAGCTGCAGGTATGTTCGAGAAGGCACTTTCAATTGGACCTGAATCTAATGATCTCCAGTATATGCTTGGAATGTGCTTTGTAAATTTAGGGAGAACCGAATTATCGCTTCCTTATTTACAAAGGAGCGTCGAACTAAACGCTGAAGATATGGAAGCGAGATTTCAATATGCACTTTCATTAGCAAGATGCGGTGTATACGATGAGGCAATAACTCAATTGGAAACAGTAGTTATAACAGAGCCAGATCATGCAGATGCTTATTATAATCTTGGTGTTGCTCATATTACCCACCATAATGACGTTAAAAAAGCTCAAACTTATTTTCAAAAGGCGTTGGATATTCAACCAGATCATCTCCTCGCAGGGAACGGGATAAAGTTAGTGGAGCAATTGTCGGAAGAAAAAGGACAATAATCCGCTAAAATGGGGGAATCAAATATGGAAGTTCAGGATTCTCTTGATTTATTTCAAGAAAATGAAACATATATAAAAGGTCGACACCTTGTAACCATTTTCCATAATGAGCAAAATTTTTATTCTGTCATCCGTATTAGAATAGACGGGACGAACTTAGAGTACAAGGATAAAGAAGCGGTAGTTACAGGGTATTTTCCTAAACTTCACGAGCAGGAAACGTATATATTTTATGGTCAGTTTAAGGAGCACCCGAAATTTGGGCTGCAATTTAATGCTGAGCATTTTAAAAAAGATATGCCGAAAACGAAGCAAGGAGTCGTAACGTATTTATCAAGTGATTTATTTAAAGGAATCGGGAAAAAAACGGCAGAACGTATTGTTGAATCACTTGGTGAGAATGCTATTTCACGCATACTTGAACAGCCTTCTATACTTGATGAAGTTCCAAAGCTTGGTCCAGAAACGGCTAAACAGCTCTACGATACATTACTTGAACATCAAGGGCTTGAACAGGTGATGATTGGTTTAAATCAATACGGTTTTGGTCCACAAATATCAATGAAAATTTATCAAGTATATAAGGATGAAACACTCACGATCTTGCAGCAAAACCCATATCGATTGATTGAAGATGTAGAAGGGATCGGCTTCATTAGAGCAGACGAACTAGGTAGTCAGCTAGGAATTACAGGTACTCACCCTGATCGTATTAAAGCGGGTTGTTTATATGTTTTAGAACAAGAGTGCTTAAAAAATGGACATGTTTATCTAGATAGCGCGGAGATTTTAGAAAAAGTTAAAATATTACTTGAAGAAAGTCAGAGAATAGAGATTCCTTTTCAGAATATAGCAACAGGCTTAATTAAGCTTGAAGAAGAAGGAAAGATCATCGGTGAAGATAAACGTGTGTATATGCCATCCCTTTATTTTTCTGAAAAAGGGATTGTAACGAATATTGAACGCATTATGGAGCAAAAAGAATATGCCGAACAATTTCCTGAATCCGAATTTCTGCTTGCTCTCGGGAGCTTAGAGGAACGACTGCATGTTGAATATGCCCGATCCCAAAGAGAGGCAATCAAAACAGCCTTAACAAGCCCCATGATGATTCTGACTGGAGGACCTGGAACGGGGAAAACAACCGTCATCAAAGGGATTGTGGAGTTGTATGCGGAATTGCATGGCTTGTCTCTTGACCCTCATGCATATAAAAAAGAAGAACCCTTTCCAATTTTATTAACGGCCCCGACTGGAAGGGCAGCAAAGCGAATGTCTGAATCGACAGGACTCCCAGCGATGACAATCCATCGTCTATTAGGTATGACTGGTCAAGAACAACTGGATTCTGATGAAGTCCGAGAAATTGATGGAAGGCTCGTCATCGTTGATGAAATGTCAATGGTTGATACGTGGCTCGCCCATCAATTATTAAAAGCATTGCCACAATCGATTCAAGTTATTTTAGTTGGCGATGAAGATCAATTGCCATCTGTAGGACCAGGACAAGTATTAAAAGATTTAATTGATTCCAAAATAATCCCAACCGTTCAATTGACAGATATTTACCGTCAAGAAGAAGGTTCTTCTATCATCAATCTTGCTCACGAAATAAAAAATGGCCGCACACCACCTGATTTAGTCAAACAGCAGAAAGACCGTTCATTTTTTCAATGTCAAACTGGACAAATAAGTGAAGTCATTAAAAAAGTTGTCTTAAATGCAAAGCAAAAAGGTTACCCGGCAAAAGACGTGCAAGTTCTCGCCCCTATGTATCGTGGACCAGCAGGTATTGATAACTTAAATAAAATACTTCAGGAAATATTTAATCCAAATCCTGATGGAAAAAGAAAAGAACTGTCCTTTGGTGACGTTAAATATAGAATAGGGGATAAAGTATTACAACTTGTAAATCAGCCTGAACAACATGTCTTTAATGGTGATATGGGTGAAATCATCTCGATTCTTTATGCAAAGGAAAATACGGAAAATCAAGATATGGTTGTTGTCTCTTTTGAAGGAACTGAAGTGATTTATACGAGGGGAGACTTAAACCAAATTACACATGCTTACTGTTGTTCAATCCATAAGTCACAAGGTAGTGAATTTCCTATCGTCATTCTTCCAGTCGTCCGAAGTTATTACAGAATGCTAAGAAGAAATTTACTGTATACAGCGATAACAAGAAGTAAGCAATTTCTCATTTTATGTGGAGAAGAAAGCGCCTTTCGTATGGGAGTAGAACGGAAGGATGATACATCAAGAAAAACAACTTTATATGAAAAATTAGTTTCTGATTCTAAAATTTTACAAAGTCAACAAGAAAAAGGTTTGACTGAGGAAAACATATTACTTCTCGATCCAATGATCGGCATGGAAAATGTTACGCCTTATGATTTTTTGGATTGAGGAGGAAAATAAAAATGTTCGGAAAGGCGGGGATGCTTTGCGGACATTTTCTCTTTTAAAAGGGATGCCTATTTATGAAAAAAACGGAGACTTACTTGGTGAAGTTTGTGACATCGTCATTCAAGAAAACGGAAAAGTATCACATCTTCTGCTCCAAAGCAAAGGGTTGATTAGTAAAAAGCTAAAAATTCCAATTACGAACATCAGCTCATTTGGCAAGGATGGAATATTGCTTGAAAATAAGGATTTACTCTCGAAATACACAGGAGAGCCTTCCCAATATACGATGTATCATGATCAACCCCTTGCAAAGAAAAATGCGTTATCTGAAATCGGAGACCAGCTTGGTTTATTGGATGATGTATATTTTCTTGAAGAAATGGGCACAATCGTAGGGTATGAGCTGACGGATGGTTTCTTTTCTGATATTACTCAAGGAAAACGAGTGATCAGAACTCCCCACCCACCCAAGATTGGAAAAGATGCCATCATCGTGTCGGGAACTAAGTTGCGAGGTGGCAAATCCTATGATGAAGTGTCCGAATTGCCAAAGTAAGGATCTTGGTAAAATAGGCATAAATCAATATTATTGTTGGAACTGTTTCATTGAACTGTCGATTGGTGGTCATTTAATACACACACATCAAGTTGAAGAAGACGGCTCTTTAAGTTCATTGGACGATTTGTTTAACGAACAAGAAAGAAAATTGAGCTGATCAGCCAAAGGAACTGTCCCTTTTAGGGGCAGTTTCTTTCGTTATGGATAAATCACTCTATAAATCGGAAAACTAATAAAGAGGGGGAATGTTTGTGACTCAGTACCATCTCCGAATTATTTTTCGATTAATTATCGTTTTGCTTATTTTTATCATTATTTATTGTTTTTTATTATTAAAGCCGATTTGGAAACCAATTTTTACAACCGTCATGATAGGACTCATTCCATTTTTATTAAGTGGTATAATCGCTTACCTATTGCATCCACTAGTCGAAAAAATAGAAAGCATGGGGGTAAAAAGATATCTTGCCATTTTGCTTATATATCTTCTTTTTTTTGGCGCTACCGGATACGCCATTTATTTAGGAATTCCTCTGATGATCAAACAGATGAAGGAGTTTTCCGAACAGCTTCCGTTATTTGTAGATCATTACCGAAAATGGATTCATCAAGTTGAATCATCCACCTCGAATTTTCCAGAAGGAATCCAATTGCAAATTGATAAGCGAATTAACGATATTGAAAATTGGTTTAACAAGCTAATTGAAAAAACTACGAAAGCAATTATGAATCTATTTGATTTTTTACTTGTTTTATTAGTGGTGCCTTTCCTTTCATTTTATATGCTAAAGGATCTTGATGTAATTAAAAAAGCATGTTGGTATATGACACCAAAAAAGTGGAGGCGAAATGGGAGGTTGTTTTTAGATGCGGTCAACGACTCTCTAGGCGGCTACATACGCGGCCAAATACTCGTATGTGTCATAATTGGAGCAGCTGCTGCCATAAGTTTTGGAATTATTGGCGTAAAATATCCGATATTATTAGGAATGATTATTGCTATCACGAATGTCATCCCTTATTTTGGTCCGCTTATTGGTGCATTTCCAGTAGTGATTATAGCTTTAATGTCATCCGTCAAATTGGCGATAATCGCAGGTGTTATCGTATTTATTCTCCAATTTATTGAGGGAAATATATTATCGCCTTATATTGTCGGTAAATCATTACATATGCACCCTTTATTCATCATTGCAGCCCTTATTATTGGGGGAGAGGCATTTGGAATTATAGGGATGATTGTTTCAGTCCCCATTTTAGCAATCATTAAAATTGCCATTATACATTCAAGGGATCATTTAATCAGATCAAGGCAATCATAACATTGACAAAGAATCCCTCTTTCTCTATAATCTCAATATGCAATTAAAATATTGGTAAATTGAAGAAGGATCTAAATGTTATAGACCATCTGTAGAGAGGAATTTCCTAGGCTGAAAGAGATTCTAGATGAAGAATAACATGTGCCAATCCTGAGAGTAGCTAATCACTAACGTTAACCGCGTTAAGGTACTGAGATAAAAGCATAATATTCCTTATGGAACTTTGCTTTTGAATCAGGGTGGTACCGCGTACGATAAGCTTCGCCCCTGTTTAGGGGTGGGGCTTTTATTTTTTGGCTTTGAAATCTTGAATGTTGATTCTGCTCTTATCAATATCATCCAAAAGCCCACATTTTACGAGGAGGTTATATCAGTGAAAAAACTAACAGGTGCACAAATCAGACAAATGTTTTTAGACTTTTTTCAGGAAAAGGGCCACAAAGTAGAGCCGAGTGCTTCTCTTGTTCCTCACGATGATCCAACATTATTGTGGATTAATAGTGGTGTCGCAACTTTGAAAAAATACTTTGATGGGAGAGTAATTCCGGAAAATCCACGAATCGTAAATGCACAGAAATCAATTCGTACAAACGACATTGAAAATGTTGGGAAAACGGCTAGACATCATACATTTTTTGAAATGCTCGGCAACTTTTCAATTGGCGATTATTTTAAAAAAGAAGCAATTGAATGGGCTTGGGAGTTTTTGACAAGTCCGAAATGGATTGGGTTTGAAGAAGATAAATTGTCTGTTACGATTCATCCTGAAGATGAAGAAGCATATGAGTTGTGGCACAATATGATTGGAATTCCAAAAGATAGAATCATTCGACTCAAAGGAAACTTTTGGGACATAGGTGAAGGTCCAAGTGGCCCGAACACAGAAATATTTTATGACAGAGGGCCAGAGTTTGGAAACGATCCAGATGATCCAGAGCTTTATCCTGGTGGGGAAAATGAGCGTTATTTAGAAATTTGGAACCTTGTATTTTCGCAATTTAACCACAACCCTGATGGTTCATATACGCCGCTTCCGAAGAAGAATATTGATACAGGTATGGGATTAGAGCGTATGGCGTCTGTTATCCAAAATGTTCCTACGAACTTCGATACGGACCTATTCATGCCAATTATTCGTGAAACAGAAAAAATTTCGGGATCTTCATATGGAACTAGTGTTGAATCTGACATAGCTTTCAAAGTGATTGCCGATCATATTCGTACCGTTGCATTTGCAATAGCTGATGGAGCATTACCTTCAAATGAAGGTCGCGGTTATGTTCTGCGTAGGCTGTTAAGAAGAGCAGTAAGATACGCAAAACATATTAATATCGATAAGCCTTTTATGTATAAATTAGTACCCGTTGTAGGCGACATTATGAAAGATTTTTATTCGAATGTCGTAGAAAAAACCGATTTTGTACAAAAAGTCATTAAAAATGAAGAAGAACGTTTCCATGAAACATTGCATGATGGATTAGAAATCCTTTCATCGATTATTCAAAAAGCAAAAGAAGAAGGCAAAGACGTCATTAGCGGTTCAGATGTGTTTAAACTTTATGACACTTACGGATTCCCAATTGAGCTGACAGAGGAATATGCTGAAGAAGAAAATATGAAGGTGGACCACGAAGGCTTTGACGTAGCGATGGAGGAACAAAGGGAAAGGGCTAGATCTGCTCGTCAAGATACTGAATCGATGCATGTACAAGGCGGTATACTCGGTGATTTACATGTAAGCAGTACATTTATCGGCTATGGAAACCTTCATTCTGAAACGAAAGTCCAAGCAATTATTAAAAATGGAGAGCTTGTGCAAGCAGCAAGAGAAGGCGATAAAATTGATTTCATTCTTGAAAATACTCCATTTTATGCTGAAAGCGGAGGGCAAATTGCTGACCAAGGTTATATTTCTGCAGATGGGTTAAAAGTGTTTGTAACAGATGTTCAAAAAGCGCCAAATGGGCAAAATCTACATTCAGCTGTTATAGAAGCTGGCGTTTTGGAACAAGGAATGTTTGTCCATGCACAGGTTGACGAAGCAAATCGCAGAAAAATAGAGAAGAATCATACGGCTACACATTTGCTTCATCAAGCATTAAAAGATGTGCTTGGCAGCCATGTAAACCAAGCTGGTTCTTATGTCGGACCAGAACGACTCCGATTTGATTTCTCACATTTTGGTCAAGTGAAACAGGAAGAACTAGAAAAAATTGAACAAATCGTAAATGAAAAAATATGGGAAAATATTCCTGTTTCTATCGCAAATAAAAGTCTTGATGAAGCGAAAGCAATGGGGGCAATGGCATTATTTGGCGAAAAATATGGTGAGATTGTTCGTGTCGTTTCTGTTGGCGACTATAGCTTAGAGCTTTGTGGTGGATGTCACGTTCCTAATAGTTCTTCGATCGGTTTGTTCAAAATCGTTTCAGAAAGTGGTATTGGCGCTGGAACACGCCGAATTGAGGCTGTGACAGGGCAAGGTGCATATCATGTTATGAATGAAGAAATTACAAAACTTCATCAAATAGCAGATATTTTGAAAGCCAAACCTAAGGATTTAATTCATCGAGCAGAAACACTTCTTACTGATATGAAGGAGCTCCAACGTGAAAATGAATCATTATCCTCCAAACTTGCAAATATTGAAGCAGGAAATATGCTCCAATATGTAGAAGAAGTTGATGGAATAAAAGTTTTGGCAAGAAAAGTACAGGCAAATGATATGAATACTCTTCGCAATATGGCTGATGATTTAAAGCAAAAAATAGGATCAGGAATCATTGTTCTTGGATCAGGTCAAAATGATAAAGTAAATATCATTGCTGCAGTAACGAAAGATTTAATTGAAAAAGGCTACCATGCTGGAAAACTAGTCAAGGAAGTGGCTGGACGCTGTGGCGGCGGTGGTGGCGGCCGCCCAGATATGGCACAAGCAGGTGGGAAAAATCCAGAGCAATTGGATTCTGCTTTAGGATTTGTTACTGAATGGGTAAAATCCGTTTGATTATAAATGGAAATCATGTACAATAAAGATAATATTGTACAATCAGGCCTATCTGTAAATGGTAAGTCTTAAGAGAGGTGTTGTAAATGAGCTCTTTTGATAAAACGATGCGTTTTGATTACCAAGAAGATCCGTTGGAGCATGATGTAAAAGAAGTATTGCTTCATGTGTACGCTGCTCTTCAGGAAAAGGGCTATCATCCGATTAATCAAATTGTTGGGTACTTGCTTTCAGGAGACCCTGCTTATATTCCGAGACATCAGGACGCACGCAATATCATGAGGAAGCTGGAGCGTGACGAGATCATCGAAGAATTGGTGAAATCGTATTTAAAACAACATCGTGAGGGATAATAGATGAGAGTTATGGGCCTGGATGTTGGATCTAAAACGGTTGGAGTGGCTATTAGTGATGAAATGGGTTGGACTGCTCAGGGCATTGAAACGATAGCCATAAATGAAAACATAAATAGGTTTGGATTCGAAAGAATTGGAGAAATTATTAAAGAATATGATGTGAAGGAAATTATCGTTGGTCTACCGAAAAATATGAACAATAGCATCGGACCAAGAGGCGAGGCTTCACAAGACTACGCTGTAAAGTTAGAATCTCAATTCAACATCCCTGTTAAACTGTGGGACGAGCGCCTAAGTACGATGGCGGCAGAGCGGATTTTATTGGAAGCAGATGTAAGTAGAAAAAAACGGAAAAAAGTAATCGATAAAATGGCAGCCGCGATGATTTTACAAGGTTATCTGGACAGCCAACAATAAGAGGTGAAGGACAATGGAAAACGGGGAAAAACACATTACGGTAGTAGATGAAAACGGAAATGAACAGCTTTATGAAGTATTATTTACATTTGATTCTGAAGAATTTAACAAATCATATGTATTATACTTCCCAGTAGGTGCTGAAGAAGACGAAAATGAAGAAATCGAAATTCATGCTTCTGCCTACACACCAAACGAAGAAGGTGAAGAAGGCAGTCTGCAGCCGATTGAAACGGATGAAGAGTGGGAAATGATAGAAGAAATGCTCAACACGTTTCTCGATGAGGAAGAAGAGGAAGATTTGTAAGAAAAGCGCAAGCGCCTTGCTCATCGATATCAGGCTCACAGGATGTGAGTCCGTCGATGAAGACATAAGGAGTCTAAAAAAATGCCAATCCTAAATCGGGGATTGGCATTTTTTCATATTGATGTATATTTCTTCACTTTTCGAGTGAAAAAAGTACAATTTGTAGTATAATGAACAAGATAAAAATAGAGAATTCTATTAAGCTCTTGTTCAAAGGGGGATTGCCAAAGTGGCAGATAAAGAAAGCCGTGGCACTGATAAACTAGATCTGAAAACAAAGATGAGAAATAATTTAATAGAGAGACGAAACGAGGCGAGAATCATAAGAAGAATCGTAGCAATTATTACATTAATTGCATTGCTAGCTGTTGGTGTAGTTGGATTAATTGGATATAATTATGTGAAATCTGCTTTAGAGCCAGTCGATCCTAACAATCATAAGCAGGTGGCAGTAGAAATTCCGATCGGGTCATCCACCACTTCCATCGGAAAACTTCTTCAGAAGGAAGGCATAATAAAAAATGGAACAATTTTTAAATACTATGTAAAGTTTAAGAACTTTTCCGGCTTTCAAGCAGGCAATTATAAGCTTACACAATCAATGACACTAAATGAGATTGCAGAAACATTGAAAACGGGTAAGCTCGTCAGGGAAGCGTTATCTAAAATGACGATTCCTGAAGGACTGCAAATTGAGCAAATTGCAAAAATAATCTCGAAGCATATTGATATGTCACCAGAGGAAATTGCTAAAAAGCTCGATGATCCAGAAACGGTAAATAAACTTATGACACAATATCCGGAAATTTTAACTAATGATATTTTAAATGAAAATATAAAACATCCATTAGAAGGTTATTTATTTCCTGCGACCTATTCAATTTATGAAGAAAAACCATCATTAGAATCTATCATCGATGAGATGCTTTCACAAACACAAAATATCATAAAAAAATATTCAGGTACGATGGAAGAAAAGAAAATGAGTGTTCATGAACTTCTTACGATGTCTTCATTAATTGAAAAGGAAGCAACCGAAAAAGCAGACAGACATAATATTTCCAGTGTTTTTTATAATCGCATGAACCAAGGTATGCCGCTTCAAACTGATCCAACTGTTTTGTATGCTCTAGGGAAACATAAAGATCGAACATTATTGGAGGATTTAAAAGTTGATTCCCCATATAATACGTATAAACATGAAGGACTTCCTCCAGGCCCTATTGCCAATGCAGGAGAAACGTCTATAGAAGCTGCATTAAATCCAGCGAATACAGAGTACTTATACTTCCTTGCTGAATACGGCACAGGAGAGGTTCATTATTCAAAAACACTGCAAGAACATAATGCATTGAAAGAAAAATACATTACGAATAAAAGAGATTAAGCAATAGGAGGTTCATTTTTTGAACGAATCTATTAAAAGCTATCTTGAATCATATATACCTGAGAGAAGCTCATTTTTTAATGAGTTGGAAAAATTTGCAATAGAACATCGAGTACCTATAATGGAACCTGGTGGAATAGAAACGATGTTGCAAATAATGAGAATCCAAAATCCAAAAAGAATTTTAGAAATTGGCACTGCTATAGGATATTCTGCGCTAAGAATGGCTGACGCTATTAGTGATACCCAGATTATCACATTGGAACTGGATGAAGAGAGAATAGCTCTAGCTAAGGAAAATATTAAAAAGGCTAATATGGAAAACAGAATAACAATTTTAGAAGGAAATGCATTGGATTTATACGACCAAGTAGCTGCATTTGGATCTTTTGATGCTATATTCATTGATGCAGCAAAAGGTCAATATACTAAATTCTTTGCTATGTACAAAAGCCTATTAACAGAAAATGGTTGTATTTATACGGATAATGTGTTGTTTAAAGGCTTGGTGGCAGAAGAAAATCAATCAGAAAATAAAAGATTATCGAGTGTTGCTGCTAAAATTAAACAATTCAATCAATGGTTGTTTGAGCAAAAAGATTTTATTTCTGTTATTATTCCAGTAGGAGACGGCCTAGCTGTAAGTAAAAAAATATAATGTTGGAGGTCTGTTAGATGGACCATAAACCAGTAATCATAGGGGTGGCTGGAGGATCCGGATCAGGGAAAACCAGTGTAACCAATTCAATTTATGAAACATTTAAAGGTCACTCCATACTGGTCATTGAGCAAGATTATTATTATAAAGATCAAGGACATCTTCCTATGGAAGAACGTCTAAAAACAAATTATGATCATCCGCTTGCTTTTGACAATGAACTTCTTTATGAGCATCTTGAAAAACTTTTACGATATGAAGCGATTAAAAAGCCTGTTTATGATTATTCACTTCATACAAGATCGGATAAGACGATTCTTGTTGAACCAAAAGATGTTATTATTATTGAAGGAATTTTAGTATTGGAAGATGAAAGATTGCGCAATTTAATGGATATAAAAATATTTGTGGACACTGATGCTGACTTACGCATTATTCGCCGCTTAATTAGGGATATGGAAGAGCGTGGTCGATCATTTGATTCAGTGATATCTCAATATTTAAATGTTGTTCGGCCCATGCATAATCAATTTATTGAGCCAACAAAAAGATATGCTGATATTATCATTCCTGAAGGTGGCCATAATCATGTCGCCATCGATTTACTCGCAACAAAGATTAAAACAATTCTTGAACAAAAGTCATTTTTGTAATACGATAGCATAGATACTATTAGATGATGTTCAAAAAGTCCGGTAAAAATCCTCCTTTTTGAACACGCACTATTATATGTACTATGACGCGCCTGAGAGAGGCGCGTCATCATGTATTACATACACAAAATTAGATTTGTAACTGATAAGGAGTGAAGGGATTTGGCTACAGAAAAAGTATTTCCTATGACAGAAGCTGGGAAAGAAAAACTTGAGCAGGAACTTGAATATTTAAAGACGGTTAAAAGAAAAGAAGTGGTGGAGCGGATAAAAATAGCTCGAAGCTTTGGAGATTTATCGGAGAACTCCGAATACGACTCCGCAAAAGAAGAACAGGCATTTGTTGAAGGCAGAATTACTACAATTGAAAATATGGTAAGAAATGCAAAAATTATTGAAGATGATGAATTGAATGCAGATATCGTTACACTTGGAAAAACTGTAACGTTTGTTGAGTTGCCAGACGGTGACGAAGAAACATATACAATTGTAGGTAGTGCAGAGGCAGATCCGTTTGAAGGGAAAATTTCAAATGACTCCCCAATCGCAAAAAGTTTGCTCGGACATAAAGTAGGTCAAGAAGTAACGGTGCAAACTCCAGGAGGGGAAATGAGGGTTCGTCTCGTATCCATCAATTAATATTATGAACACGATTCCATTTTGTTGGGATCGTGTTTATTTTTTTCTTGGAAAAAGACAAAATTAAGATAATTCCGTCTAGGCAAGCAGTTCTCGACTTTGACCTTTTCTCTTATGAAAGTCAAAAGCCCTAAAGTTTGTCAGTCGAAAAACATTTGCTTAAGCATTTGTTCATTAATGCCACCCGAAAGATGTTATCCATTAAGTAATTTTAGGCAACAATGGAGTCGAGGTGGTTTTTATGCGAAAGCGGAGAGTTAAACTCCTTTCTGTAATGAATATTCTTATAATAATGGTTTTGCTTACAAGATTAATGCAACTGCAATTATTTTATACTGAAAATTATTCTAAACATCATGTCAATCTTTTAAATGAGAGTGTTAAGCAAAGAACACAAGAGGTTTTAATTGATGATGGACGGGGACATTTTTTAGATAATGAAGGTTATCCACTTTCATATGATGAAAAAACAGTCCTTGTATTATTTCCTTTTCTCAAGAGTATTGACTGGGATCGCGAAAAGGTTGCTCATATTTTGGATACGAAAAAAGAAAAGTTAGAACATTCATTAAGCAATGCAAAAAAGCCTTTGATTTATGGAGAAATTACTTCACTTCAGGCTAAGGAAATAACGAAACTAAATATACCCGGATTGTTTGCAATTAAAAAAAAATATCCACCTGAAAATAATATTGCAAGTCAACTCATTGGTTTGATAGGTGAAAATAGGGAAGAATTTTGGAAAAGGTACCCAGATAAAAAAGGTATGGATTCGAAATTAGGAATTTCAGGCTTGCAGAAAAGCTTTGATGAATTTTTAATTGCAGAGCATCCATCCAAACTTATTTTTCATGTAGATGGCATCGGTGCTCCGTTATTTGGAATTGATGTCAAATACTCAGGACAAAGCAACCCTTATTATCCATTAATGGTGAAAACAACGATTAGTAGTCCATTTCAAAAGGGAATAGAAGAATTAGTAGATAAATATGAAATTAAAAAAGGGGGTGCGTTGCTTCTAGATATAGGAACAGGCAATATTTTAGCATCTGTTTCAAGGCCGTTGCTTAATCATAAGAATCCTTTTTCAGATGATGGTGCAGCAAATATGATGTTTGAACAACACATTCCTGGGTCGGTATTTAAAACCGTTGTAACGGCTGCTGCAGTTGAAGAAGGTTTAATTGAAAATAATGAAGAATTTAACTGTTCTCTTAATATTAGAGGAGAACCAGCAGAAAGAGATTTAGGAATGTTGGCATTAAATGAAAGTTTTTCACGAAGCTGCAATAAAACATTTGGTGAATTGGCTGTGAGAGTACAGCAGAATGAAAATTCATTTTTAGAGAAATATGCTGAAAAACTTGGATTGATAGGATATACCGGCTGGGAAGGTGATATATTCCATGTGAAAAATTTCAGACAGTATGCACAGGCAGCAGGTAGAATTTTCACATCAGATGAAAGTAGAAAAGATCAAAATTATATTATGCAAACCGGAATTGGGCAGCATGAGGTTCGTGTCTCTCCACTCGGTGTAGCCAATATGATGGCAACAATTGCGCGTGGTGGTGAAAAGAAAGCGATTCGAGTAGCGTCAGATATTCAATATGCTAATGGCGGAAACCTCTTTCACTTCACAGAACAAAAAGTAAAGGGAGACCATATTTCAACTTCCACAGCGATGAAACTGCAATCATTGCTTCGGAGTGTCGTGACGGATGAAGAGGGGACTGGCCATATCTTTGAACCATTACCTTATAAAGTAGCAGGAAAAAGTGGAACTGCCGAAACTGGAGTAGAGCGAGATGGAGTTCAGCTCCACAATAAATGGTTTGCTGGCTACTTTCCTTTCGAACAACCAAAATATGCTTTAGTCGTGGTAAATTTAGAAGTACCTAATGATCAAGGCGGAATAAATCCACTTTTTGCGGATATTGTTACGATGATTTATGAAGAGAATCATAAACAACAAGATAGACCAGAGCAGTGATATTCAAATATTGATCAAGACCCTAGAAGTTTAAATATTTTCGGCCATTAAAGTGGCAAATGATTTGTAGGAAACGTTGGGAAGGCGTTGTCTCTTGATATAGCGAGATCGCCTCTTCTACTGGTATATCCGCATTATTTCTTCACGTTTTCCTTTATCCATGTTATGATAATGTCAATCGAAATGGAGGTTGATTTTGTGCCCATTGATTACAATAACACGGGTTCGCGCTCTGAAAAGCGGGCGAAACGCAGGAAAACAAATATTATTTTAAATACATTAATTGCGATTGTTATTATTTTAATTCTTATTGTAGGCAAAAGCATTTTCTTCAGTAGTCCTAAAGTTCCACAGCAAACGAGCGGACAAGAAATATCTAAAAATGAAGAAAAAAGCAATGATAAAGAAGAAAAATCTACTAATGAAAACACTAATAATCAATCTGATGATGAATCCCAATCTAATACAGAGGAAGAAGATAATAGTTCAGGTCCTATTGAACAAGAAGGCAATGAGCCGAATGTAGAAAAAGTAATAACAAATCCTGATTGGAAGCCGGTTGGCACGGAACAAACGAATGGACATCAATCGTCTTATGACATGGGTTCAGTAGATTGGAAAGAGAAGGAGAAAGCTGCTGCCTATGCGATCAATATTTCTGCAGATAATATGACTACGTGGTGGCTAAGACGTGGGGAAGATGCAGAGAATCAGTCAATCTTAACCGTATCAGAGAAAGGCAGCGACGATACGTATGAAGTTTATGTTGAGTGGGTAGATGGTCAAGGCTGGAAGCCGACTGTAGTTAAAAAATTGATTGAGAATGATCGTCGATAATTGATTAGATTTTGAAAAGAGGGTATCGTTTTGAAAATTGCCATCATTGGCGCAATGGAAGAAGAAGTATCTCTACTGCGTAATAATATTACAAACAAGCAAATCATTGAAGTAGCGGGTTGTGAATTTACTTCAGGAAATATTGGAGAAAAACAAGTAGTTTTACTTAAATCAGGCATTGGGAAAGTAAATGCTGCGATGTCAACAACCATCTTATTGGAGAAATTCAAGCCGGATATCATCATAAACACAGGTTCAGCCGGAGGATACAATCCGAATCTAAACATTGGTGATCTCGTAATTTCTACCGAAGTTCGACACCATGATGTAGATGTAACGATTTTTGATTATGAATATGGTCAAGTTCCCCAAATGCCTCCTGCCTTTCTTGCAGATTCTTCATTAATTGAAACAGCTCTAAAAGCCGCTGAAAAGCTTGAAGGGATACAGGCCGTAAAAGGATTGATTGCAACGGGAGATTCATTTATGAACGATCCGGAAAGGGTAGAATTTGTCCGAAGTAAGTTCCAAGACCTTCAGGCTGTTGAAATGGAGGCAGCTGCTATTGCACAAGTGGCGTACCAATTTAATGTCCCGTTTGTGATTATTCGGTCATTATCAGATATTGCAGGGCAAGAATCTCATATATCATTTGATGAATATTTAGATAAAGCAGCTGTAAATTCAGCTAATTTTGTATTAGAAATGATTAAATTTTTATAAAGAAAGGACTCTTCACTATGGAGAGTCCTTTTTTCTAATTAATTATTTTTCGTCATTTCCATAAATTCTTCCACATCTTTTATGCAGAGCTTAACGCCCTCTTCCCAAAATTCCCGCTTCGTTAAATCGATTCCAAGGTGTTTCATTGCCAGATCTTCAACCATCATCGAACCTGTATCTTGAAGCAATGCCATATATTTTTGCTCGTAGCCTTTTCCTTCTTTGACAGCTTGTGCATAGATGCCTAGAGAGAATAAAAACCCAAATGTATATGGGAAGTTATAAAATGGTACTCCAGTAATAAAGAAATGGAGCTTCGATCCCCAGAATAATGGATGATATTCTTTTAAGGAATCAAGATACGCTTCTTTTTGCGCTTCCTCCATTAGCTCATTTAATCGTTTTTTGCTCACTAAACCATTTTTACGTTCTTCGTAAAAACGTGTTTCAAATAAGAATCTTGCATGGATATTCATAAGTAAAGCGACAGAACGCTGGATTTTATCTTCTAGTAGTGCAAGTTTTACATCATCATTTTCCGCGTTTTGAACTGCGGCATCAGAAACAATCATTTCTGCAAAAGTTGACGCTGTTTCCGCTACATTCATAGCGTAGCCTCTATTTAATGGATGCGTATCTCTTAAGGCATAGGAATGAAATGCATGCCCTAATTCATGTGCTAACGTAGAAACATTTGAAGGAGTTCCGGAATAGGTCATAAAAATCCTTGACTGTTGGTCTACTGGGAATGACGTGCAAAATCCACCAGGTTGCTTTCCAGGACGATCTTCTGCTTCAATCCAGCGGTCTTCAAATGCTTTTTCCGTAAATGAAGCTAATTCATCTCCGAAGTCTTTGAAGTGTTTTAATATAAATTCTGCACCTTCCTGATAAGTATAAGTGGTGTTTGCTTCTCCCACTGGAGCATCTAGATCACACCAGCTTAATTTTTCTACTCCGAGCAGTTCAGCTTTTCTTTGTAAAAAGTCGGCAAATGGCTGCTTAAGATCAGAAATGACTTCCCACATTACATCCAATGTTTCTTTTTTCATTCTGTTGTAAGTGAGCGCTTCTTTTAAAATATGGTCCCAGCCTCTTTGTTTATAAACAGATAAACGAAACCCAGAAAGATGATTTAAAGTGCTTGCTAATAGGTCAGATTGTCTGTCCCAAGCTTTTTCCCATTCTTCAAAAACTTTTCTTCTGACTTTGGGATCTGGATTGGAAAATTTATTGGAAGCCTGCCCTACAGATAACTCTACTTTTTGTCCGTTTTCTTCAAAAGGGATTTTTACATGACTAACAATCGTATCATACATTTCTCCCCAACCATGGTAACCGTCAATGCTTAACGCATTAATGATGGCTTCCTGTTCTTTCGGTAATTTTTCAGCTGCTTTTTTGCGTCGCTCATTAAGTACAAATGATAATCCTTGTAGTGAATCTTGACTTAAAAGACCATTCCAAGTTTCCTCGTCAATTTTTGATAGCTTTTCATCAAAATTCGTTAAGGTGGTATTAAACTTTGAACTTAAGGTAGTGACCATTCCTCTAAGTTCATTTGCCCTCGTATCATTCGTATCTTGAGCTTGAAGACAACTTACGAAAGCCCCGGCTTGCCTAATATTTTGTGACACTTGCTGGAATTTTGCCAGCAAATCATTCAATGAAGAATCTTTTGCATCAGTAGGAATTTCCCAGGATCCAACTTCTTGCTCAAATGTGTTCAATTCCGTTTTAATCTTTTTCAAATGTTCCATGAATTGATGGGAGTCACTTCCACCTTCAAAAAAGACATCTAAGTCCCAAGTTAAATCATATGTAGATGTTGACAAATTAAATCTCCTCCTTTTATCCATATCTCTTATTATAAAATTTTTTTATACAACTTTGTTGTTTTTTAACCCGAATTCTTAATTTCTTTTCCGTTTTATAAGGAGAAAAGTTGTTATTTCAGAAAGACAAGCAAATGTTGCCCAATCTGTACATATACTTGAATACATAAGTTCAATAGATGTTGGAGGTGAGGATTTGTCCGGTATCCTAACGGCAATTGGCTATGTCATCAAGGAATTGGTTTTTCTTGTATCGTATGTTAAGAATAATGCTTTTCCGCATCCTCTTTCACCAGAAGAGGAACAACTGAATTTAAAGAAAATGGCGGAGGGAGACGAGCAAGCCCGTAATCTCCTCATTGAACATAATTTACGGCTTGTTGCCCATATCGTTAAAAAGTTTGAAAATACAGGGGAGGATTCAGAGGACTTAATCTCTATCGGTACAATTGGCCTCATCAAAGCGATTGAAAGCTATTCGTTTGGCAAAGGTACAAAGCTTGCCACATATGCGGCCAGATGTATAGAAAACGAAATACTGATGCATCTAAGGGCATTGAAAAAGACGAAAAAAGACGTATCACTCCATGATCCAATTGGTCATGATAAAGAAGGTAATGAAATATCTTTAATTGATGTATTAAAGTCTGAGGCAGAAGATATATTTGATACGATTCAGTTGAATATGGAATTAGAAAGAGTGAAGGAATATATTGATGTGTTAGATGATCGAGAAAAAGAAGTCATTATTGGACGATTTGGCCTTAATTTGGAAAAAGAAAGGACACAGCGAGAAATAGCAAAAGAATTAGGCATTTCAAGAAGCTATGTGTCGCGAATTGAAAAAAGAGCTTTAATGAAAATGTTCCATGAATTTTACCGTGCTGAAAAGGAAAAATTAAAAAAATCGAAGGAGTAAATCATGAAAACAGCCATCTTCTTTTTATAAGAGGATGGCTGTTATTTTAGATTTTCTTAAATGTAAAAGTACCGATCATTAAAATAGATAGGATAAAGATAATAAATAAAAATGAGTTCGGTGGAAAATAGGGAACAGCTAGATAACTAAGTGTCAATAAGCAACCTGCAGAAGTAATCGGAAGTCCCATAAAATATCCGTTATTTTCAGTGATATTAAATCTGGCAAGACGGAAAGCACCGCAGGCGATAAAAAATACTGTGAGAAATATACCTGGAAAACCAAACAAATTAAGAATTCCTTGGTATAATAACAAGGCGGGAGCAACTCCAAATGAGATAATATCACTCATCGAGTCCAGCTGTTTTCCCAGATCTGATTCAATTTGCAGCTTGCGTGCAACAATACCATCGAACCTGTCAGCAAGTGCAGCGATAAATATAAGTAAAAGACTTAGATGCAGTTGGCCATTGATACCTACAAGGATAGCGCATCCGCCTAAACCGAGATTGGCCAAGGTAAGGACGTTAGCCGTTTGTGCTTTTAATTTTCGAATGGTTTGATCAAAGGCATCGACTAGGAACAATTTTCTTCCTCCTTCCTTTATCTTGTATCTAATCATACTAAATTATATTCCTTTTAGACATAAAAGTTAAGAATTATTTAACCCAGGAGGAAAATGAATTGAAGCAAAAGATATACAGAACTTTAATTGAGTTGACAAATGGACCTTTCACCGCAAGTTTAATAAAAAAACTCACCCATTCTAAGTTTAGCAAGCATCTTATTAAGTCATACGCAAAACATTATCGTATTAATTTGGATGAAATGCTTGAAGACATTAATAGCTACGAAAATTTGCATCATTTTTTTACTAGGAAATTAAAAGAAACTGTAAGGCTTATCGATGAAAATCCCGATTCTATCGTAAGTCCAGTGGATGGGGTTTTGGAAGATATCGGAATGATTGAGGCGGATAGCACCATTAACGTAAAAAATAAAGTTTATTCCATAGCTGAAATGCTAGGTGGAAAAGAACGTGCAGCTAAATATTCTAAAGGTACATATCTGATTCTTTATTTAAGCCCAGCCCACTATCATCGTATTCATAGTCCGATTGATGCAAAAATAGTGAAAAGATATTCACTTGGATCTAAATCATATCCTGTCAATCGGTTAGGATTAAAGTATGGCAACTCAACACTGAGCAAAAACTTCCGTACGGTTTCTGAATTAGAGCATAATGGAAAATTAATAGCTATGGTAAAAGTTGGGGCGATGTTTATTAATTCAGTAGAAATTATGAATCAAGGTCATGAATGGAAAAAGGGTGAAGAGGTTGCTTACTTTTCATTCGGCTCTACTGTCGTTCTCCTATTTGAAAAAAATGCTTTCGAATTAGTGGAAGGTATTACAGTTCCTAGCGAAATAAAAGTAGGACAAGCGTTGGGGAAGTTAAATAGATGATAAACAAAAAGCGCCAATCAAACAGGCGCTATTTTCAATGCTTTGGACATTAAAAAATGGGAATTTTCTAGTTGTTCATAAAATTCTATCGCAAGCAGCCAGTGCTCTTCAGACTATGCCTTATGCTTCGTAGACGGACCCGCTTCTTGCCGGCCAGTACGTCGTGAACAGGCGCTTGTGCTTTTGTCAATACAAGAGTTTAATTTCTTATTATGAAGTTTTTTTTACTAACGATCGCCGGTGAAGTTCCGATTCAATAAGCTGAATAAAATCAGAGCCTAGATTAAGATTCTTAGCCTTAAAGTATGATTCGAGTAAAAGTTCATCAGATAACTTTTTCATCAGCTTCACCTCCAACAATCAAATATTTTTGTTCTAAAAAGGATAATGAAGGAATAGATTGTTACGTTAATCCCTTTTATTACCCCCACTTTACCAGAATAAACTTTATGGAACAAGCGTTCCTTTATCCACAGGTGAAAGTGGATAACTTGTGGGTAAAATGTTGGTAATTGTGAAAAAGGTTGTCAAATTACTTCTTATTTTGTGTATAACCTTATCCACAGTTTTGTGAAAAGTAGATTATTGTCGAAAACTCTTTTGAATATAGTCAATATTAATAGAGAAAACACTTTCCAAATATGAAAAAAGATGCGATTATGACAAAAATTAGATAAGATAAGTTTAGCTGACAGAACAAGTAATGAGGTGTAGAAGATTGTTGAAAAAGTTTTTGCCAAGTGAATATGTTAAAAGTATTTATCATATAAAGGCTGAAGATTTAAAAGCAAAAGGCATTAAAGGAATTATTACGGATTTGGATAATACTCTTGTAGAATGGGATCGTCCAAATGCGACTCCTAAGCTAATCAATTGGTTGGAGGAATTGAAACGGAATGACATTAAAGTTACAATTGTGTCCAATAATAATGAACAAAGAGTAAGGATATTTTCCGATCCTTTGAAAATTCCATTTATTTATCAGGCGAGAAAGCCACTTGGTTTTGCGTTTCGAAAAGCCGTGCAAATGATGGAAACAACGAAAGATGAAACAGTTATAATTGGGGATCAATTATTAACGGACGTGTTAGGGGGAAATCGAGCAGGTTTTTATACGATTCTCGTCATTCCAGTAGCAAGCTCGGACGGTTTTTTCACTCGCTTTAATCGTATGATCGAACGGAGGATCATGGCTAATTTTAAACGTAAAGGGTTAATTGATTGGGAGGAAGAACAGTGAGCAAAGATAATATTAGCTGTATTGGCTGCGGTGTAGTGATACAATCCGAACATCCAGAGGAAATTGGCTATGCACCTCCATCGTCGTTAGAAAAAGAAGAAGTTATTTGTCAAAGATGTTTTCGCTTAAAGCACTATAATGAAGTGCAGGACGTCTCTCTGACAGATCAGGATTTTTTAAATATATTAAATAAACTCGGGTCTACAGATAGTTTAATTGTTAAAATCATTGACATATTTGATTTTAATGGCAGCTGGCTGCCTGGTCTTCATCGCTTTGTGGGAAAAAACCCCATATTGCTCATTGGAAATAAAGCTGATCTGCTCCCAAAATCAGCTAAACGAAATAAACTGATTGGGTGGATGAAAAGTCAGGCGAAGGAGCTTGGGTTAAAGCCAATTGATGTCCTTCTTGTCAGTGCGACAAAAGGGAGTCATGTTAGAGATGCTCTTGAACAAATTGAATATTATCGAAAAGGAAAAGATGTTTATATTGTAGGATGTACGAACGTAGGGAAATCAACCTTTATCAATCGGATTATTAAAGAGGTTGCGGGTGGACAAGATGTGATTACCACTTCACATTTTCCAGGTACTACGTTGGATATGATTGAAATTCCACTGGATGACGGCAAGGCGCTTATAGACACACCGGGAATCATTAATCATCATCAAATGGCCCATTTTGTTCAAAAAAGTGATTTGAAAATGATAACGCCTAAGAAAGAAATTAAACCAAGGGTCTTCCAATTGAATGAAGGACAAACCTTATTTTTTGGTGGATTAGCTAGATTGGATTATTTAAAAGGTGGACGTCGCTCCTTTACTTGTTATTTATCAAATGACATACTAATTCATCGAACAAAATTGGAAAATGCTGATACTTTATATCAAAATCATGTTGGAGAAATGCTGCATCCGCCACGAAAGGATGACCTTGAACAATTTCCTGAGCTCGTAAGGCAAGAATTTATGATTAAAGAAGGGAAAATGGATGTAGTTTTCTCTGGTTTAGGGTGGGTTACAGTTAATGACCCAGGTGCAAAAGTGGCTGCATATGTTCCAAAAGGTGTAAGTGTAATGATAAGAAAATCACTGATTTAAAAGCTTTATAAACGCCTGTTGTTAAAAACCAGCTAAATGCGAAGAGATACTTGCCCGATTGTCTTTTAAAAAATTCGTTGCATTCTGTATGTGCATACATGATAATCAGAAACTAAATAAAGTTGGAGTATGGGGGAATTGGTTTGATTAAATTATATGGTGTTATTGGTGATCCAATTGTTCAATCGATGTCGCCGGTCATGCATAATCAGGAATTCAATAAATTAGGAATTGACGCACATTATCAACCCTTTCATATTTTAGATAAAGATTTACAAGATGCCATAAAGGGTATGAAAGCAATAGGGGTTGAAGGATTTAATGTGACGAGCCCCCATAAAACAACGATTATGCCATTTTTAGATGATATTGACCCACTGGCAAAGGCAATAGGAGCAGTTAATACAGTTGTCAGAATCGATAATGAATACCATGGATATAATACGGACGGATTAGGCTATATAAAAGCTCTTCAGGCAGATTGGAAAGAAGATTTCACGAATGATCTTGCCTTAATTATTGGTGCAGGAGGTGCTGCAAAGGCCATCTTCTATACCCTATTATCTAAAGGAATGAAAAATATTGATATAGCGAACCGTTCTATTCATAATGCAAGCCAATTAATCATTGACTGTCCATTTGAAGGAAATTCTCACGCTATTTCCTTAAAAGAGGCAGAGGAAAAAATAAATAGATATCAGCTCATCATACAAACGACATCAATAGGAATGTATCCAAATATTATGGAGAGTCCCTTGTCATTGGAAAATTTACATGAGGAGGCGTTTGTTTCTGATATCATCTACAATCCGTTTGAAACAGCACTTTTGAAAGCGGCCAAGGAAAAAGGTACAAAAACACAAAACGGTCTTGGTATGTTCGTATATCAAGGAGCACTTGCTTTTGAAAAATGGACAGGACAAACACCTGATGTAAACCGAATGACAGAAATAGTGAGGAAACAATTAGGAGGAAAAACATGCTGACTGGAAAGCAAAAACGATACTTAAGATCATTGGCACATCATATTGATCCGATTTTTCAAGTTGGGAAAGGCGGAGTAAATGAAAATATGATTAAGCAAATCGATGAGGCATTAGAAAAAAGAGAATTACTCAAAGTAAGTATTCTTCAAAATTGTGATGAAGACAAAGAAACTGTGGCGAATGAAATTGTGAAAGGAACAAAGGCAGAGCTTGTTCAAATTATCGGAAATATAATCGTTCTTTATAAAGAGTCTAGAGAGCATAAAGACATTACATTGCCAGTTTAATGGTGAACCAGATGAGAAAAAAAATAGGCATTTTGGGCGGAACATTCGATCCTCCGCATCTTGGACATTTAATTATCGCAAATGAAGTATTTCACCGTTTACAATTAGATGGGATACAATTTATGCCAAACCAGGAGCCTCCGCACAAAGATAGAGAGAGTCATACGACGAATAGAGATCGAATAAGAATGTTGGAATTAGCCATTCAAGGAAACCCTTTTTTTTCGATTGAAAAAATAGAGCTGGAACGAAAAGGGAGATCCTATACGTATGATACGATGAAAATGTTAATGGAACGAAATCCTGAAAATGAATATTATTTCATTATAGGTGCGGATATGGTGGAATATTTGCCGAAATGGCATCAAGTTGATGAATTAATGAAGATGATTAAGTTCGTTGGGGTCAATCGACCAAATTACCAGCTTGAAAGTTCTTATCCCATTATTCCCATAGAAGTGCCGTTAATTGAAATATCATCGTCCATGATTAGAAAAAGAACCAAGAATGGAGAAACAATCCATTATCTTTTGCCTTACGGAGTCATTAACTATATTGAGGAGAATCAGTTGTATGGATCGGGATAAAGCACTGGAGATCGTTGAAAGTAAGATAAAAGGTCCGAGATTTCAACATACACTTGGAGTAGTTGAGACTGCCATAAAGCTAGCAGAAAAATACGGTGCTGACAAAGAACACGCCGAAATCACTGCCATTTTTCACGACTATGCCAAACTAATGCCAATAAATGAATTGAAAAACATTCTTATAGAAGGTCATGAAGATGAACGTTTACTGTTTTATCATCCCGAGCTCTGGCATGGACCTGCAGCTGCGTATATATTGAAAAAAGAATTTGCGATAGAGAATGAAGATATATTGAATGCGATTCGATTCCATACAACGGGTAGAGCGAAAATGAGTCTCTTAGAAAAAATCATCTACCTTGCTGATTATATTGAACCAGGACGAAGTTTTCCGGGCGTAGTGGAAACGAGAAATTTAGCTGAAATTGATTTAGATCAAGCGGTTTTTAAAGCAATAAGCAATACAATTTCGTTCCTAATTGAGAAAAAAGCAGCAATTTTCCCCGATACTTTTGAAGCTTACAATGATTTTGCTCTCAATTAGAATTGTTAAAGCACCTTGCTAATTTTATCAACAAAAAACAAAGGTTTCATATAAAGGAGGCAACGAAGTTTGAAAACAGAAGAAATATTAAAAACAGTTGTAAAAGCAGCTGACGATAAAAGAGCGGAAGATATAGTCGTATTAAATATGCAAGGTATCTCATTAATTGCAGATTATTTTATTATTTGTCATGGGAATTCGGAAAAACAAGTTCAAGCAATTGCAAGAGAAATTAAAGATGAAGCAAATAAAGCTGGTCTATTTGTAAATAAGATGGAAGGCTTTGACGAAGCAAAATGGGTGTTAATTGATATGGGCAATATCATTGCACACGTCTTCCATCGAGATGAAAGAAGTTATTATAATTTGGAGAGGCTTTGGGGAGACGCTCCGATTGTAGATGTTTTAGGTGAATTGAATCGTGACGTATGAACGATTGGCGTATGTCTATGACTTCTTAATGACGGATGTACCTTACTCAAACTGGTTTGATTATTTAATAAAAGAGAAGAAAAGGTATTCTATTGAAGGAAATCGATTATTAGATTTGGCTTGTGGGACAGGCGAATTATCCGTTTTATTGTCAGAAGCGGGATTTGATGTCACAGGGGTTGATATATCGGATGATATGTTAATGGTCGCCAGGGAAAAAGCAGAGAGTAAAGGGCTTAAAATTCAATTATTTCAACAGGATATGACATTATTAGAAGGTCTAGGGACCTTTGATCTTATTTCTATTTTTTGTGATTCTTTAAATTATTTACATACGCCTGACGATGTTAAAAAGACATTCAATCATGTGTTTTCTCATTTAAGTGATGACGGATTATTTTTATTCGATATTCATTCACCATATAAAATTGAACAATTTACGAAGGAATCATATTCGCTTGCTGACGAAGAGGTTTCTTATATTTGGACAAGCTTTCCGGGTGAATACCCTTTATCTGTAGAGCATGAGCTAACATTTTTTGTATTTGATGAAGAATCAGGAAAGTACGATCGATTTGATGAAATTCATAAACAACGTACATATTCAATTAACCAATATACTAATTGGCTGACGGAAGCAGGATTTTCTATAAAATCGGTTACCGCTGATTTTAAAGAGAATGCCCCTGCTGAATCATCAGAGAGAATTTTTTTTACATGTCAAAAATATAAGGCATAAGAAAAGGACGGCTCAATTTAATAGCCGTCCTTTCACAATCACTTGAATTTTTAAATCAAACAAGTATAATAGGTTATACTGTAAAGTCTTTTTTTAATATTTCAACTTCTTCATTAAATTTTGCATGGGTTGCTTGAAGCACCTTTTCAAAAACTCCATCGAGTTCTTTTTCCAGCACCTTAATTCCTTCTCCTGTTATTCCGCCCTTAACACAAACCTTTTCTTCTAATGTAGGAAGAGAATAATACCCTTTATGCAATAATTCTCCGAGACCTATAAGCATTTCTTCAGCAAGTTTTGTAGCTGTTTCTTTATCAATTAAAGTTTCCGAAACGGCCGCTTCTATAAATTTTCTAGTAATATAACTAAAAAAAGCTGGACCACAGCTAACAATATCAGAAGAAATTCGAGTGATTTCCTCTTCTATTTGAATGGGAACTGAAATTTGTGAAAACATGTCTGTCAGTTGTTGTTGCCATTTTTGCTCGCATAATGCTCCGAAAGTAATGAGAGTGACTCCAGAAAGTGCTCTATTTGTTATGCTTGGAATAATTCTTGCACATGAGCAGGGTAATAATTTTTCCAGCCAAGTAGTTTGAATAGGACTAGTAATGGAAACGAGACACTGGTCATTTTTAAAATATCGCTTGTTCTCCTGTATAAGTGAGTAATAATCACTCGGTTTTACACAAAGAAAAATGAGGTTGGAATTATTGATCACTTCGTCAATAGAATTAGCTACAACGATATCTTCATATTTATGTTTAAGCATTTCAGCTTTAGATTTCGTCCTGTTTACAACTATTACTTCTGAAGGAGATATTGCATTTCCGTCAATCAATGCCTCAGAAAGAATAGTACCCATATTACCTGTCCCGATTACCCCGACCTTCATTCTTGTCCCTCCTTCGCCTTTCTTTCCTAACAAATGTATGCCATCAAAAATAAAATATTCATTTTCTGTGAGGTGGTTTTAAAATTGATATGGCTAGAAAAATATAAAACGTTATTAGTTGGAGCAATTGTAGTTGGACTTGCCATTTTTTTGTTTATTAGTCAGCCAAAGGATAACCAAGGAGTCGTAAATGCAAATCTTCCTTTAGAAGAAGTTGAAAAACCTGAGATCGAAATGATAAAAGAGGATCAACCTTATCCTTCTATGATTTTTGTAGATGTAAAGGGTGCTGTGAAGATCCCTGGAATATATGAAGCAATGGAAAGTGATCGAGTTTTCGATATTATCGAGAAAGCAGGGGGATTGCTCGAATCAGCAGATGAAGCTCAAGTAAATTTTGCTCAGAAAGTTCACGATGAAATGGTCATATACATTCCAAAGGTTGGTGAGGAAGTTGAAAATCTCTTTCTCAATGAATCTTCTCCCTCTAAACAAAATGATAAAGTTAATATAAATAAAGCGAACTCGGTTGAACTAGAGACGTTGCCAGGAATCGGCCCTGCAAAAGCGACGGCCATTATCGAATATAGAGAAGAAAATGGTCCGTTTAAACAAGTAGAAGATATCCAAAAAATATCAGGGATAGGAGCCAAAACCTTTGAAAGACTGCAAGACTTAATTACTGTTAAGTGATTGACTATTTTCTACAAATATCGATAAACTTAAGAAAACGGAAAAGGGAGACTTTTATGGAGAGAATATCTTGGCATCAATATTTTATGGCGCAGAGCCATCTACTATCTTATAGAAGTACATGTACAAGGCTTACTGTAGGGGCAACAATCGTCAGGGATAAAAGAATAATAGCGGGAGGTTATAACGGTTCTATTGCTGGAGGCGTCCATTGCATTGATGAAGGATGTTATGTTATTGATAATCATTGCGTAAGGACAATTCATGCTGAAATGAATGCTATTTTGCAATGTGCTAAGTTTGGCGTTCCGACCGAAAATGCAGAAATTTACGTTACGCATTTTCCTTGTTTACAATGTTGTAAAGCAATCATTCAGGCAGGAATAAAAGCTGTTTATTATGCTGAGGAATATAAAAATCATCCTTATGCGATTCAATTATTTGAACAATCGGGAGTTTTAGTTGAACAAGTTCCTTTTAACAAAGAAATATTTATATCATTTGCTGAGTAAGAACAAATAGAGGAGGCTGTATTACAGCCTTCCAATTATTTAAGAAAGGAGCTGCAATGGCAACAGGAAAATGGTTTTATGGAGCAATTGCTGCACTCTCTGGCGTTATGCTGATTTTTGAATTTCACCTTCTAACTCTTATTCTTATATTAATTGGGTTCATAAGAATCATCTTGGAAAAAGAAAAGAAATTATTCGTGTTTTTTTCCGCATTCTTTATAGTTTTTTTCGTTTTGGCTTTTATAAATGAAAAAAATAATATTTCATTATTTGATCAAGGCAATACTTCTATGGATGTAACCTTCCTTGAAGTTCCTCAAATTGACGGAAACCGATTAAAAGCTGTCGTAAATTCCACTAATGAAAAACTTCTCCTCCAATATACAATTCAAAATGAAGAAGAAAAATTATTGTTAGAAAGGAATATTAAAGCGGGAACCACATGTCAAATTGCTGGCGAATTAGTAGTTCCTGAACGAAACCGCAACGAATATGCCTTTAACTATAAACAATATTTGTATAGACAAAATATCCATTGGATACTTGAAACGAATAAGTTATCAGGGAATGAATGTTACAGCTCCAAACAATCCTTTAAGGCAATTTTGCAAAACATTCGTGCGGTTGGGGTAAAATTTGTAGAAAATAGCTTTCCCGAACAACTAATTCCCTATGCAAACGCCCTAATTTTCGGGGATCGATCATCATTTGCGGAGGATACTTATCGTTCCTATCAACAAATTGGCGTTGTTCACTTATTGGCAATTTCCGGTCTCCATATCGCTTTTCTAGTTGGATTGATTTATTTAATATTTCTTCGTCTTGGTATAACGAAAGAAACCATTTATTGGCTTCTCATGATCATCCTTCCCATTTATGCAGTGATTAGTGGATCTAATCCTCCGGTAATAAGAGCTGTACTGATGACGTTGCTTTTATTAACCTCAAAAAAATGGAGACTCCCTATTACGACACTCGATGCTTTGTCTATCAGTTTTATTGTTTTTCTGTGTATTGATCCCTTTTTGGTCTATCATGCTGGATTTCAACTTTCTTATTGCGTTACTTTTTGCCTTATTGTATCTTCAAAATCAATATTTACGATGCATCATTCCTATATTAGAAAAATGACGGATATCTCCATCATATCCACGCTCGCTTCCTTTCCGATTCTAGCTTTCCACTTCTTTGAATTTTCTTTAATCGGCATTATCGCCAACGTTATATTTGTTCCTTTTTATACTTCTATCATTTTACCTTCAATGATAAGTTTATTTATGGTCAAGCTTTTTAGCGAGAGACTTTTCACCTTTTTAGCTGATTTTATTGCTGCTCTCGTTTATTATTCGGAACAGTTTGCTTTCATGCTAAGTTCGAATAAATTTTCGACGATTATAACGGGAAAACCAAATATTTTCAGTATCCTATTTATGGTGATCGGAGCCTATTTGTATGTCTATTTAAATGAAAAAAAGAAAACGAGAATTGTGGCGGTTTTACCATTAACCGTAATCATGCTTATCCATATGGCGACAGTACAGTATTCACCAAAAGGGGAAGTCATCTTTATCGATATCGGACAAGGAGATAGTACTTTAATAAAACTTCCTTACAACCGCGGCACATATTTAATTGATACTGGAGGACAGCTTAATTTTCCAGTTCCAGAATGGCAGGAACGCAAAAAGCCTTTTCAAGTTGGCAAGCAAATATTAATACCCGTCTTAAAAAGTAAAGGAATTCGAAAAATTGATAAATTAATTCTTACACATAGTGATACGGATCATATCGGCGCTGCGAAAGAATTATTCGGAGAAATAATGATTAAGGAAATATATATTTCTCCTAATTCTTGGGAAAATGCTTTAATGAAGGAGATCCTCAAGAGTGCGGGAAAATATGATATTCCTGTTTTTGAAGAAAAAGCTGGAAGCGGATGGGAAAACAAATCGGGGCAATTCCAATTCATTTTTCCTTTTGATGATCATTACGAAGGGAATAACAGTTCACTCGTATTATTTGCCACTTTTGGAGGATTTAGCTGGCTTTTTATGGGTGATGTAGAAAAAGAAGGGGAAGAAAAAATCATACAGGCTTATAGGAAGTTAAATGCAAATGTTTTAAAAGTTGCACATCATGGTAGTAAAACATCATCAACCTTTGATTTTATTCATTTTGTACAACCAGATTATGCTATTATTTCTTCCGGGTTTAATAATCGTTATGGCCACCCGCATAAAGAAGTAATTGATATATTGGAGGAAAATAAGGTTTACATTTATCGGACGGATGAACAAGGGGCAATACATTTTAAATTTACAAAAAGAGGTGGAACCTTTCATACTATTATGCAATAAGATGAACCATATAAAGTACAAAAATGAACAAAAGGACAAAAGTGGATTCGCACAGGATGCAGTCTGTCGGCAGAGATAAAAAAATAGCTTGATCAGTGGATTGCTGTTTTCGCTAGGCGGAAAATCTTTAAATAACTGCTTCCTCACCAAAATAAAAAGAAGTTTGTTAAACAAACTTCTTTTTGCGAGGTGCAAGCCTTTTTCTTATTTTCCGAGAAGTTCAACTACTGTCCCAATCACGAAGATGGCTGTAAAGAAAAGAAAGGAGACTCCAAAACCGACACCAGAATCGACCGCATCATTTCGCTTTGATTGGACATTTTGTTCAAATTTATTCACGACTACCCCTCCTATTTCCACTATAGTATAGACGAAGTTTAAAAAAAAATCCACAATTCCATTACCACTGCTGACAAGAGTTGACACCCATACTTTTAATAAAGAAGGCCAAAATACAATTACAAGTTTCTCAAATTGAAACTTTTGCTTATGGAAACTCCGGAGGCCAATGAAAATTTTATCCGCTTCAAAGTAAGTATCCTAGGCCTTATTTTGAAGCGTTCATTATAGATCGGGGACAACTTCACTTAGTGGAATGTCCCCTTTGCCTCTTGTCAAATGTGCCCAGCTTTCATACGATAGAAGTAGATATTAAAAAGGTGAGGGCAAAGACATGAAACTTTGGGAAAAAATAGAAAGAAAACAGTTTTCACCACTGTATTTATTATATGGAACGGAAGGCTTTATAATCAACGAGACGAAACAAAAATTAGTGACAAATGTGTTAACGGAAGAAGAAATGGATTTTAATTTATCTGTATACGACATGGAGGATACCCCCATAGAAGTAGCACTTGAGGATGCAGAAACCTTTCCGTTTTTTGGTGAAAGAAAATTAGTGTTTTTAAATAATCCGATATTTTTAACCTCGGAAAAATCTAAAGAAAAAGTAGAACATAACTTAAAAAAGCTGGAAGCGTATATTGAAGCACCAGCTCCTTATTCCATACTAGTTTTTGCAGGGAATGTTGAAAAACTAGATGAGCGAAAAAAGTTAACAAAATTACTTAAAAAAAATGCTGAAGTAATCGAGGCAAAAAAGCTATCTGAGGGTGAATTGCGGATTTGGATAAGAGGACAAGTAGAAGCGAAAAGTCAACAAATAGATGAGAATGCAATCGATTTGCTTTTATCCTTAGTTGGTACAGATTTAATGAATATTCATTCAGAACTGGAAAAACTGTCTTTATATGTAGAGGATTCAAACATCATTACATCTGAAATTGTCGAAAAGCTTACGTCAAGATCCTTGGAACAGAATATATTTGATCTAGTCGATAAAGTAGTCAAAAGAAAAATGGAAGAGGTTTTTAGAATTTATTATGATTTACGAAAGCAAAATGAAGAACCTATAAAAATTTTAGCGCTCTTGGCTAGCCAATTCCGCCTTATTTATCAAGTAAAAGAACTTATGAAACGAGGATATGGACAACAACAGATTGCAAGTATCCTTAAAACGCATCCATTTCGTGTAAAACTTGCATCTGGACAAGCACGTTCTTTTACAGAAAAAGAATTAGGAGAGATTATTCATTTTCTCGCACAAACGGATGAACAATTAAAAACTGGTGGATCAGGCAGAGAAGTTTCTTTAGAACTATTTTTATTTAAATTAGGCCACTTAAAAATATCATAAACTAAGAAAAGCGGAAGCGCCTTGCTCATCGACGTACAAACTTCAGGTCCTTCGACTGAGATAAAGGAAACACGATGAGTCCGATAGGACGAATCGATGTTGACTTATCGGAGGGAGAAGGACAAGAAGTTTGCTAGTCGATAGGCGCTGTAGCTGGACAGAAAAGTCTAAATTTAAAAATATAGACTATTAAAAGTTTATACTTTCTTTAAAACAGAAAAAACGTCCCTTATTAATATAAGGGGCGTTTTGAATTTTGCTCTTCACATGATTAAGCCATTTTACTTAATTTTTTAGCTAGACGTGCTTTTTGGCGATTAGCTGTATTTTTATGGATCAAGCCTTTTGTTGCAGCTTTATCAAGATGCTTTACGGCATTTTTAAAAAGATCTTTAGCATTCTCTTCGTTAAGCTCAACAGCTGATTCGAATTTTTTAACTGCAGTACGCATTGCTGATTTAGCTGCGGAATTTTGAGCATTTTTTGCTTCATTGATGTTTACTCGTTTAATAGCAGATTTAATGTTTGGCATTCCATTCACCTCCTGACAATGATCGAGGTTGTATCTCGCTCGACTTTCACTAATATACCGTTATTCATTAACAATAAGAACAAGAGATATTTTATCAAACGAATAATAGGAATGCAATACTTCTGAATGAAAAATGGTATGAAAGGAAAGGATGGGAAATAAAGTTTCCTTTTAGGAGGTTAAGTAATGAAAAACAATGACATTGATTTAAGCCGTTATGTCGTAAGAACCGATTTAGCAAAAGAAGCATTTGAAATGGCTTTAGCCCAATTGGCCGGTAAAAAGAAAGACAAAGTAGAACAGAAAGAAATAAATGGGGTCTTGATTAAGGAAAGAATGGAAGGCGATATAAAAATATCTTTGGCCACTATTACTCCTGAGGGTGAAGAAAAGCTAGGCAAAAAAGCGGGACATTACTTAACGATTGAAGTTCAAGGAATTAGGTCGCAGGATTCAGTATTACAGCAACAGGTTGAAGAAGTTTTTGCGAAGGAATTCAGTGAATTTTTGGATATGTTGAATATTCCTAAATCCGCAAGTTGCTTAGTTGTTGGATTAGGAAACTGGAATGTTACTCCCGATGCACTAGGTCCAGAAGTATGTGAACATCTTATTATTACGAGGCATTTATTTCAGATTGAAACCCATCAAGTCGAAGAAGGGTATCGACCTGTTAGTGCCATTGCTCCAGGAGTCATGGGACTGACAGGAATTGAAACAAGTGACATTATTTTTGGGGTTGCCGAAAAATCGAAGCCTGATTTTATTATAGCCATTGATGCTCTCGCATCGCGTTCAATCGAGAGAGTTAATTCAACCATTCAAATTTCAGACACAGGCATTCACCCTGGTTCGGGTGTTGGAAACAAACGCAAGGAATTGAGTAAGGAAACTTTAGGAGTGCCAGTCATTTCGATTGGAGTTCCTACTGTTGTTGATGCCGTAACCATTACGAGTGATACGATTGATTTCTTACTTAAGCATTTTGGAAAGGAGATAAAGGAGTCTTCGAGACCGTCAAGATCTCTTGCTCCCGCCGGCCTGACATTTGGAGAAAAAAGAAAGCTAAATGAAGAAGATTTGCCGGAGGAAAGACAAAGACAGACATTTTTAGGGATGGTCGGAACGCTTGAAGAAGATGAAAAAAGAAGACTCATTCATGAGGTTTTGTCTCCACTCGGCCATAATCTGATGGTAACTCCAAAAGAAGTAGATGTATTTATTGAAGATATGGCAAATCTTTTAGCTTCTGGGCTAAATGCCGCTCTTCATTCTGCAGTGGATCAAACGGATGCTGGTTTTAAAACTAGATAAATGTAGTTCTATCATTTCGTTCCTAGTCATAACATTTACTAGAGAATATGGTAGAGGAGGTGTTGGAATGATGAGAAACTTTTTATTTAAATGCATTTTACTTGTTGGCGTTTTGTTTATAGGTGTTATGATTGGCATGAACAAAGCCAATGAAGGAATGCTTAATATGAAAGGTTATACAGATGATTCATTCCAAACCCCAGTAAATATCCACCAAAATGAAGCAGGAGAAGTAGAAACAAACTTTATGGGCAGAGATCTTCCGACTTTCAACCTTGAAGAGAAAAAAGAAAAACTAGAAGAAGTAAAAGCTTATAATTTTTTTTCAGAAGTTGGTAAATCCCTAGCAAATATCGTAACGACTATTACCCAAAAAATATTTGAATTTATATCGAGTTTATTATAAGGATGTTGGCTACCTATCCTCTTCTAAATAGGTAGCCTTATTATTTTTCAAATTTTGAATTTGCTCATTGAATGCACTGCTGTTATAATTTACGCTAGCATACTTGCGTCGATTAACAGGAGTGAACACGATGAACATTGAAGAAAGAAAAAAGAGACAAGAGAAAATCCGTAACTTTTCAATAATAGCTCATATCGACCATGGAAAATCTACTTTAGCCGATCGTATTCTTGAGCAAACGAAAGCCCTCACATCAAGAGAAATGAAAAATCAGTTGCTAGATTCCATGGATTTAGAGAGAGAACGTGGCATTACGATAAAATTAAATGCTGTTCAAATAAAATATCACGCAAAAAATGGTGAGGATTATACATTCCACCTTATCGATACACCAGGTCACGTCGATTTCACATATGAAGTATCAAGAAGTCTTGCCGCTTGTGAAGGCGCAATATTAGTCGTCGATGCCGCTCAAGGTATTGAGGCGCAAACATTAGCAAACGTCTATTTGGCTCTTGATAATAATTTGGAAATTTTACCTGTAATCAATAAAATCGATTTGCCTGCAGCGGACCCAGAAAGAGTTAGAAAAGAAATTGAAGATGTGATAGGGCTGGATGCCTCTGAAGCAGTATTAGCATCTGCAAAAGCCGGTATTGGAATAGAAGACATTCTGGAACAGATCGTGGAAAAAGTCCCGGCACCGTCTGGAGACCCTGAAGGACCGTTAAAAGCACTCATATTTGATTCCTTGTATGATCCTTATCGCGGCGTCATTACGTATATTCGTGTAATGGAAGGTACTGTAAAAGCTGGCGATAAAATACGGATGATGGCTACTGGTAAGGAATTTGAAGTGCTTGAAGTCGGAGTTCATGCTCCGAAGCCAATGCTAGTAGATGAACTGACGGTAGGAGATGTAGGATTTTTAACCGCATCGATAAAAAATGTCGGGGACACACGTGTTGGGGATACAATTACGAGTGTGAAAAATTCTGCTTCTGAACCGCTGCCAGGGTATCGTAAGTTAAACCCAATGGTGTTTTGCGGTCTTTATCCAATCGATTCAGCTAAATTCAATGATCTGAGAGAAGCGCTAGAAAAACTAGAGCTGAATGATTCCTCTCTTCAATATGAACCTGAATCTTCTCAAGCGCTCGGTTTTGGATTCCGCTGTGGATTTTTAGGGCTGCTTCATATGGAAATTATCCAAGAGCGGATTGAGAGAGAATTCAATATCGATTTAATTACAACCGCGCCAAGCGTAATTTATAAAGTATATATGACGGATGGAACAGTATTAAGTGTTGATAATCCATCGAATATGCCAGATCCGCAAAAAATTGATCATGTGGAAGAACCATACGTGAAAGCGTCTATGATGGTACCGAATGATTATGTCGGGGCGGTCATGGAATTATCTCAACAAAAGCGTGGACACTTTGTCGACATGCAATACTTAGATGACATTAGGGTAAGCGTCATTTATGAAATTCCGCTTTCCGAAATTGTATATGATTTCTTCGATCAATTAAAATCAAACACGAAGGGCTATGCTTCATTTGATTATGAAATGATCGGTTACCAGCCTTCAAAATTAGTGAAGATGGATATTTTATTAAATGGGGAACAAGTCGATGCCCTTAGCTTCATTGTCCATCGAGATTTTGCTTATGATAGAGGGAAAGTGATTGTAGAAAAGTTAAAAGAACTTATCCCGAGACAACAATTTGAAGTTCCTGTCCAAGCAGCCATCGGGCAAAAAATAGTCGCTCGCTCCACCATTAAATCAATGGGGAAAAACGTTTTGGCTAAATGTTACGGCGGAGATATTTCCAGGAAGCGAAAATTATTAGAAAAACAAAAAGAAGGAAAGAAACGGATGAAGCAAGTTGGCTCCGTTGAAGTTCCGCAAGAAGCGTTTATGGCTGTGTTAAAAAGAGACGACCAAGGAAAGTCCAAATAATAACATTAGTTTAGGGAAGGTAAAGTATGAGGCTACTCATACCACACTTCCCTTTCGTTTTTAACAAAAGCTTAAGGTGTGATAATAATGAAGGCAGCATACATCCATATTCCATTTTGTGAACATATATGCCATTATTGTGATTTTAATAAAGTATTTTTAAAAGGACAGCCAGTAGATGAGTACGTACAGTCCCTTATAAAAGAATTCGAAATCGTCCTTAATGAAACTCCCACTCAAAAATTAGATACTATTTTTGTAGGCGGAGGCACTCCTACTGCACTTAACGAACAACAGTTGGAAACTCTTTGTGATGGAATAAGGAAATATTTGCCTTTTTCGGAAGGGGAGTTTACATTTGAAGCGAATCCGGGAGATTTATCTAAAGACAAATTTAAAATTTTGGCGGACTACGGAGTTAATAGAATTAGCTTTGGCGTTCAATCTTTTAATAATGAATTGCTTGCTAGGATAGGACGCTCCCATAAAGTAGAGGATGTTTATACATCTTTGGAAAAGGCATTTCAAAGTGGCTTCACAAATATAAGCATTGATTTGATTTACGCATTGCCAGGACAAACGATTGATGATTTTCAAGCCACATTAAAAGAAGCCCTTGCTCTCCAATTGCCACATTACTCAAGTTACTCTTTAATCGTTGAACCAAAAACGGTTTTCTATAACTTAATGAGAAAAGGCAAATTAATTCTTCCAAGCGAAGATGTAGAAGCAGACATGTATAAAATGTTAATGGACGAAATGGCGAAAAGCGGTTTTAACCAATATGAGATCAGCAACTTTTCGAAGCCGGGATATGAAAGTAAACATAATTTGGTCTATTGGAATAATGAGGAGTATTTTGGGTTTGGTGCCGGGGCACATGGCTATATAAACGACATTCGATATTCCAATGCAGGTCCCTTAAAAAAATACATGCTGCCGATCAGCGAAGGAAAAAGACCTATTTTTGATCAAAATAAAATTACAAAAAAAGAAAAAATGGAAGAGGAAATGTTCCTTGGGTTGAGGAAGATTAAAGGAGTACAATTAAGTCATTTTCAACAAAAATTTAATGAAAAGATGATGGATGTTTTTAAAGAGCCTATCCATGAAATGATGGATCGTGGGCTATTAACAATGAATGATGATTTTTTATATTTGACTAATAGGGGTAAATTATTAGGAAACGAGGTTTTTCAAGCATTTCTTCTCTGATTATGTAAGTGTAAAATCGTTGACATCAACAGAGCATTTTGATACTTTTATTATAGATTTAGCACTCATTAGAATAGAGTGCTAACAGAGGTGATAAATGTTGCTAACAGATCGTCAGCTGCTCATATTGCAAGTGATCATTGATGATTTTATTCGATCTGCACAACCTGTCGGCTCACGCAGTCTTTCCAAAAAAATTAATATTCCTCTTAGTTCTGCAACCATTAGGAATGAGATGGCCGATTTGGAAGAATGGGGATTTATTGAAAAAACTCATACATCTTCTGGAAGAATCCCTTCTGAGAAAGGGTATCGCTATTATGTAGATCATTTGCTTGCTCCACAGGTATTGAATGCAAATGATATTCAAAAGCTTCATTCTATCTTTGCAGAACGAATATTTGAATTGGAAAATATCGCGCAAAAGTCTGCTAAAATTCTATCGGAATTAACAAATTATACAGCGATATTACTTGGACCTGCAGTTAAAGAAAATAAATTGAAAAAGTTGCAAATCGTTCCGCTAAATAAGGAAACGGCAGTCGCCATCATCATTACTGACACGGGGCATGTAGAAAATCGGATATTCACGCTTCCGGAAAATTTGGCTCCGGAAGATATTGAAAAGCTTGTGAACATATTAAATGATAAGTTAATGGGTGTTTCTATTGCGGATCTAAGAGAAACAATTTTTAAAGAAGTGGCAGCACTCCTGCAAAGAAATATCCAACAATATGATATATTGCTTAATTCAATCATATCTACAGTTGACATACCTCAATCAGAACGATTATTTTTTGGTGGAAAAACCAATATGCTTAATCAGCCTGAATTTAAAGACATTGAAAAAATCCGCTCAATTATGGATATGATTGAACAAGAACAGGGAATTTATGAATTGTTCAAACATACTCCGCCTGGAATTAATGTTAAAATCGGTAAGGAAAATGAGAATACGCAAATGGAAGATTGCAGCCTCATTACTGCTACCTATTCTATAGGCGAAGAAGATGTTGGAACGATCGCCATTTTGGGTCCAACTAGAATGGAGTATTCACGTGTCATCAGTTTATTAGATTTATTGAGTAAAGATTTGAGTATCGCATTAACAAAACTGTATCATCAATAAAGAACTCATTTTAAGGAGGTGAAGTTGTTATGGATAATCAAACGAAAGATACTGAACAAATAAAAGAGCAAACAAATGGCGCAGTAGAAGAATCTGAAACGAACGCCTCTTTAAAAGAAGGAACCGATGCAGTTGAAAATGAGACTGCAGATTTTGGACAAGCAGAATCAAATGAAAATGACGAGGGTGCGAGTCTTGAAGAGAACGTTGTGGATGAATCTGCTTTAAAGATTTCAGAGCTTGAGAAAAAATTGGAGGAATCTGAAAATCGATATTTGCGTTTGTATGCTGATTTTGAAAATTTCCGCAGACGCTCCCAGCTAGAAAAGGAGTCGAGCGAAAAATATAGATCTCAAAGTTTAATTACAAACCTGCTGCCAGCAATCGATAATTTCGAAAGGGCTTTGCAAATTGAACCGAATGATGAACAATCGAAAGCCTTGCTTGAAGGTGTGAGAATGGTTTATCGAAACATTATCGATGTTTTAAAAGAAGAAGGTGCTGAACAAATTGAAGCGGTAGGACAGGAATTTGATCCGAATTTTCATCAAGCAGTTATGCAAACAAATGATGAAGAATATGGCTCAAATATTGTAGTTGAAGAGTTTCAAAAAGGCTACAAGCTTAAAGACCGCGTCATCAGACCTTCAATGGTGAAAGTGAATCAATAGTCTACATATTTTGGGAGGTAAGAGATATGAGTAAAATCATTGGTATAGACTTAGGTACGACAAACTCATGTGTTGCGGTACTGGAAGGTGGAGAACCAAAGGTAATCCCAAACCCTGAGGGGAATCGTACAACACCATCTGTAATTGCTTTTAAAAATGGTGAACGACAAGTTGGTGAAGTAGCGAAACGTCAAGCTATTACGAATCCAAATACAGTCATGTCGATTAAACGTCATATGGGTACACAATATAAACAAGAAATTGAAGGAAAAGAATATACTCCTCAAGAGCTTTCTGCTGCTATTCTCCAATATTTAAAGTCATATGCGGAAGATTATCTTGGAGAAAAAGTAGAAAAAGCCGTTATTACAGTACCAGCTTATTTTAACGATGCTGAACGTCAAGCAACAAAAGACGCCGGAACAATCGCTGGTTTGGAAGTAGAAAGAATCATTAACGAACCGACTGCTGCTGCACTTGCCTATGGTCTTGATAAAACGGACGAAGACCAAACAATCTTAGTTTATGACCTTGGTGGCGGTACATTTGACGTTTCCATTATGGAACTAGGTGATGGAGTATTTGAAGTGTTAGCTACAGCGGGTGATAATCGACTTGGCGGTGATGATTTTGACCAAGTCATCATTGACTATCTTGTACAAGAATTCCGTAAAGAAAACGGAATCGACCTTTCAAAAGATAAAATGGCATTGCAACGTTTGAAAGATGCAGCAGAAAAAGCGAAAAAGGATCTTTCTGGAGTATCGTCAACTCAAATATCACTCCCATTTATTACAGCAGGTGAAGCGGGTCCGTTGCATTTGGAAGTCAATCTAACTCGTGCGAAATTTGACGAATTAACGGCCCATTTAGTTGAAAAAACAATGGGACCAACTCGCCAGGCATTAAAAGATGCAGGTAAGTCTGCTTCAGATATCGATAAAGTTATTCTTGTAGGTGGATCTACAAGAATTCCTGCCGTCCAAGAAGCAATCCGTAAAGAAACAGGCAAAGACCCTCATCGAGGAGTTAATCCTGACGAAGTAGTAGCAATGGGGGCTGCTATTCAAGGTGGAGTGCTGACAGGAGATGTTAAAGACGTCGTTCTTCTCGACGTAACTCCATTATCACTAGGAATTGAAACAATGGGTGGAGTATTTACGAAATTGATTGATCGAAATACGACTATTCCAACTTCCAAGGCGCAAATATTCTCAACAGCAGCTGACAATCAAACAGCAGTCGATATTCACGTGCTTCAAGGTGAACGCCCAATGGCTGCAGATAATAAAACGTTAGGTCGTTTCCAATTATCTGATATTCCACCTGCACCAAGGGGAATTCCACAAATTGAAGTAAAATTTGATATCGATAAAAACGGAATTGTGAATGTTAGTGCAAAAGATTTAGGAACAGGAAAAGAGCAAAAAATTACAATTAAATCCTCTTCTGGTCTTTCAGAGGAAGAAGTAGAACGTATGGTTCGTGAAGCAGAGGAAAATGCTGAAGCCGATAAAAAGCGCAAAGAAGAAGTAGAACTTCGAAATGAAGCTGACCAACTGATTTTTACGACTGAAAAGACATTGAAAGATCTCGAAGGTAAAGTAGATGCTGGAGAAGTGAAAAAAGCAGAGGAAGCGAAAGATGCTTTAAAAGCTGCCGTCGAGAAAGACGACTTAGATGAAATTCGTCAAAAGAAAGATGCTCTTCAGGAAATCGTTCAAAATCTTTCAATGAAGCTATATGAAGAAGCGGCAAAACAAGCACAGGCCGGGCAAGGAGCAGATGGAAGCCAAAACACAAGTAGTGACGACAATATTGTTGATGCCGAGTTTGAAGAAGTTAAAGATGACGATAATAAATAATCGTGGGTATGAAAAGCCAAAGCCAATCTAAACGGCTTTGGCTTTTCCTTTCAGTAAAAGCGGTCATTATTATTCTTCACTTTTAATCGCAATACGATATGTGATAAAATAAACTTTATGTGAAAAGGACGCGGGAGTGTGTTTTTATGAGTAAAAGGGATTATTATGAGGTGCTCGGGGTATCGAAAAGCGCCACAAAAGACGAAATAAAAAAAGCATATAGACGATTATCGAAACAATACCATCCGGATATTAATAAAGAAGCAGGAGCGGATGAAAAGTTTAAGGAAATAACAGAAGCGTATGAAGTATTAAGTGATGACCAAAGACGTGCTCAATATGACCAATTCGGACACGAAGGACCTCAAGGCTTTGGAGGTGGTGGATTCAGCGGTGCTGATTTTGGCGGCTTCGGCGGATTTGAAGACATATTTAATACTTTCTTTGGCGGTGGCGGACGCAGGGATCCTAATGCACCAAGACAAGGTTCAGATCTTCAATATACGATGACACTAACCTTTGAAGAGGCTGTGTTTGGTAAAGAGACCATTATCGAAATACCAAGAGAAGAAACATGTGATACTTGTAATGGAAGTGGGGCAAAACCAGGTACGACACCAGAAACATGTCCTCATTGTCATGGAAGTGGTCAGCTTAATATTGAACAAAATACTCCATTCGGTCGTATCGTTAATCGTAGAGTATGTACCCATTGTAATGGAACGGGTAAATTGATTAAAGAGAAATGCCGTACTTGTGGTGGTGACGGCAAGGTGAAAAAACGCAGGAAAATTAATGTTAAAATCCCGCAAGGCATTGATGACGGTCAGCAAATGCGCGTTTCCGGTGAAGGTGAGCCAGGAATTAACGGAGGACCTCCTGGTGATTTATATGTTGTATTCCATGTTAAGCCACATGAATTTTTTGAGCGTGAAGACGATGATATTTATTGTGAAATGCCAATTACGTTCGCACAAGCAGCACTTGGTGATGAAATAGAGGTTCCGACATTATATGGAAAAGTTAAACTGAAGATTCCAGCAGGAACACAAACAGGTACACGATTCCGACTTCGTGGTAAAGGAGTCCATAATGTGAGAGGATATGGAACAGGGGACCAACATATCCAAGTAAAAGTTATAACTCCTACGAAACTTACTGAGCAGCAAAAGCAATTGCTACGTGATTTTGCAGATACGAGTGGAGATACTCTTGACGAGCAGCATGAGAGTTTCTTTGAGAAAGTAAAACGTGCTTTTAAAAGTTGATGAATTGAATTGGATTGGAGCGGTTTTTAATGAAGTGGAGTGAAATTAGTATCCATACGACCAATGAAGCAATCGAGCCTATTTCCAACATTCTCCATGAAGCTGGAGCTAGCGGTGTCGTGATTGAAGATCCAGCTGAATTAACGAAGGAGAGGGAAGATTGGTTTGGAGAAATATATGATTTAAATCCTGAGGACTACCCAGAGGAAGGAGTCATCATCAAAGCTTATTTGCCAGTTAATAGCTTTATTAGTGAAACCGTCGATTCAATCAAACAAGAAATCAATGATCTTATAAAATTCGATATTGATATTGGCATGAATCAAGTAACGACAACAGAAGTAAAGGAAGAGGATTGGGCATCCGCTTGGAAAAAATATTACCATCCAGTGAAAATATCTGAAACATTTACTATTGTTCCAACATGGGAAGAATACAATCGTGTAAATAGTGATGAGCTTATTATTGAGCTTGATCCTGGAATGGCGTTTGGCACGGGAACCCACCCTACTACCGTCATGTGTATTCAAGCATTGGAAAAGACTGTTCGAAATGGCCAAAATGTCATTGATGTAGGAACAGGTTCAGGAGTTCTCAGTATTGCTGCAGCATTATTAGGAGCAAAGCATGTTTTAGCTTTAGACTTAGATGAAGTAGCAGTAGAATCCGCAAGGCAAAATATTGAAATAAATCATGTTTCCGATCGTATAGAAGTTCGAAAAGGAAACTTGCTTGAAGGGATAGAGAGCGAAACTGATATTGTTGTAGCAAATATATTAGCTGACATCGTTATTCGTCTTACAAACGATGCTGCATCCATTGTCAAACGAGGTGGCTATTTTATTACATCTGGAATTATTCATCCCAAAAAACAAGAAGTAAAAGAAGCGATCCTTGCCGCTGGTTTTGATATTGAGGAAACATTAGTTATGGAAGACTGGGTTGCTTTCATTGCAAAGCGTCTATGATGAGGTGTCAAGGTGCAACGCTATTTTTTAAATGAAACTTATAACGATCAAAAATCAATAAGCATATCTGGTGATGATTTTCATCATATTATTAGAGTAATGAGGATGAAAGAAGATGATATGTTTTGGGTTGTTTTCAAAGATGGAAAAGCCGCATCAGTAAAAATCAGCCAAATATTGGATTCATTTTTAGAGGCGGATATCATCGATTTTGAAAATGTAGATAAGGAACTCCCTATTTTTATAGCTATAGCGAGCGGTCTGCCCAAAGGGGATAAATTAGAATGGATCATCCAAAAGGGAACAGAATTAGGAGCATCAGAATTTATCCCTTTTATGGCAACTCGCTCAGTAGTAAAATGGGAGAGTAGAAAAGAGACCAAAAGATTAGAAAGATGGAATAAAATTGCAAAAGAAGCGGCCGAACAAGCGCATCGAAAGTTTCTGCCCGTTGTTCATAGTCCTCATACATTAAACGAGCTTATCCAATATAGTGAGCAGTTTGATTGGAAAATCGTCGCATATGAGGAGGCGGCGAAGGAAGGCGAGAAAAGCAATTTTGTAAAGATCCTTCAGTCTGCTAAGCCTAAAGATAAAATAATCATTGTCTTTGGTCCAGAAGGTGGTATTACAGTTCCAGAAAAAGATCAACTTATATCACATGGTTTTGAAATATGCGGTCTTGGACCTAGAATTTTACGAACAGAAACCGCACCACTTTATGCATTAACCGCCCTGTCCTATCAATTTGAATTAATGAGGTGATAATTATGTCTCTTGTAGCATTTCATACACTGGGTTGTAAAGTAAATCATTATGAAACCGAAGCAATTTGGCAGTTATTTAAGAAACAAGGTTATGAACGCGTTGATTTTGAGAGCAATGCCGATGTATATGTTATCAATACTTGTACGGTAACAAATACAGGGGATAAAAAAAGCCGTCAAGTCATCCGCCGTGCCATTAGGCAAAACCCTGATGCTGTTATATGTGTGACTGGATGTTATGCTCAAACTTCTCCTGCAGAAATTATGGCGATACCTGGAGTTGACGTCGTAGTAGGAACTCAAGACCGTGTTAAAATGCTTGATTATATAGAACAGTACAAAGAAGAACGTCAGCCGATTAACGGTGTCGGTAATATTATGAAAAATCGTGTTTATGAAGAACTGGATGTACCAGCTTTTACAGATCGTACACGTGCATCCTTAAAAATACAAGAAGGCTGCAATAATTTTTGTACTTTCTGTATCATTCCTTGGGCTCGAGGCTTAATGCGCTCGCGTGATCCGAAAGAAGTTATTCGTCAAGCCCAACAACTCGTTGATGCTGGCTATAAAGAAATTGTCTTGACTGGGATCCATACAGGCGGTTACGGAGAAGATATGAAAGATTACAATCTTGCGGCACTCCTTCGTGATTTAGAAGCACAAGTAAGAGGATTAAAACGAATCCGAATCTCATCAATTGAAGCAAGTCAATTAACAGATGAAGTAATTGATGTAATTGATAAATCAAAATTAGTCGTAAGACATTTGCATATTCCAATTCAGTCGGGCTCTAATACGGTTTTGAAAAGAATGCGCAGGAAATACACAATGGAATTTTTTGCAGAGCGTTTGGAATTGCTGAAAAAAGCACTTCCAGGTCTCGCGATTACGTCAGATGTTATCGTCGGGTTCCCAGGGGAAACGGAAGAAGAATTTATGGAAACATATAATTTCATTAAAGAACATAAATTCTCAGAATTACATGTTTTCCCTTATTCAAAACGTACAGGTACTCCTGCCGCTAGAATGCCAGATCAAATCGATGAAAATGTTAAGAATGATCGAGTCCATCGATTAATTACATTATCTGACCAGCTAGCAAAAGAATACTCCTCACAATTTGAAAATGAAGTATTAGAAGTCATCCCAGAAGAACCGTATAAAGAAAATCCTGAAAGTGGACTGTATGAAGGATATACAGACAATTATTTGAAAGTTGTATTCCCAGCTTCAGAAGATATGGTTGGCAAGCTTGTAAAAGTAAAAATTACAAAGGCCGGCTACCCTTATAATGAGGGTCAGTTCGTACGAATAATGGACGATATAACAGAAGAAAATTCAATGGCAATTTAGTAGGTAAAAAGAAGACTACGCTTGAAGCGTAAATCAGTTTTTCTATAAAAGGCTATCCCGTATCATTTGGGGATAGCCTTTATTCATGTTAATATAAATTAAAATATCAACTTCCAAGTAAAGGAGCCTGTTAAAATATGGCAGACAATATTGCGAGATATATTGACCATACGCTGTTAAAAGCTGATGCAACAAAAGAAAATATAACTACATTATGTGAAGAAGCAAAAAAATACCATTTTGCCTCTGTTTGTGTAAATCCGACTTGGGTTCAGTACGTTTCAAGCGTACTACAAGCAACGGATGTTAAAGTGTGTACGGTAATAGGATTCCCTTTTGGTGCAACTACTCCTGAGACAAAAGCATTTGAAACAAAAAATGCTATTGAAAATGGGGCGAATGAAATCGATATGGTTATTAATATAGGTGCTCTAAAAGATGGAAATTTTGAGCTAGTAGAAAGGGATATTTCAGCAGTTTGTGCTGCCGCGAAAGGAAAAGCATTAGTTAAAGTGATCATTGAAACCTCCCTATTAACAGATCAGGAAAAGGAAAACGCATGTAAAATTGCTAAAAAGGCAGGAGCAGATTTTGTAAAAACTTCAACCGGCTTTTCAACAGGAGGAGCCACGGTAAAAGATATAGAACTCATGAGAAAAGCAGTAGGCCCTGATCTTGGTGTAAAAGCATCGGGAGGCGTACGTACAATAGAGGATGTACAAAGCATGATTAAAGCGGGTGCGACTCGAATTGGTGCAAGCTCAGGAGTAGCCATCATGAAAGGGTTATCGGGAGAATCAGATTATTAATTCTACTTTTTTCTGCCATGCAGTTTGATAATAAAAAGTCCAAATTCCTTCGCAAATGGCAACACCATAAGCGAGCAGACCACATTATAAATAACGCTAGCATGTGCAAGTTGAGTGTTAGGATCGACAGCAAGAAGACGGCTAAAATCCGCTAATAATGAAATAAAGGGGAAAAATAGAATGGCGCCTCCAACATTTAGCCAAATATGGGCAAATGCTGTTTGTCTTGCTTCCCGCCCCGCTCCTATTGATGCAAATAAGGCAGTTGCACAAGTACCGATATTTGCCCCTATCATTATAGCGATGCCTGTTTCGAGCGGAAATGTTCCAACCGATAAGAAGCTCATGGCTATTCCGGTCATGACGGTACTCGATTGAATAATAGCAGTCAGCAAGGTTCCAGTAAGAAAAGAAATAACAGAATGATCCTTCATTACATATATTAAGTTATCTATGTATTTGATGTCTGCAAGTGGTCCAGATAGCCATTCAAATCCATTCATCGACGCAAAAATAATTCCAATGCCAAGTAAAATAAAGCTGCTGCTTTTTATTTTTATATTTTTAAAAAATTGTAGAACTGTTCCGATCAATAAAAGAGGTACAATCACTTTGGATAAATCGAAGGTGAAAAATTCCAACGTAATCGTAGTGCCAATATTTGTACCTAATATTATACCGATTGTTTGCGGAAAAGTGAGGATGCGAGCAGATACAAGTCCAACAGCGATGACCGTCACAGCCGAGCTGCTTTGAAGAACTACTGTCATTCCAATACCTGCAAGAAACCCCAAAAAAGGCGTTCTTGTCATTTTTTGAAGCCATTTTTCCATCGTACTTCCGGATAAATTGAATAAACCAATTCTCATCATCGTCATTCCAAGTAAAAAGCAGCCAGCTAGAATAATAAATAATAAAATATAAAGCATGTCCTTCACCTCTCAACTAAATATATGATGCAGTTTTTTAGACATGCTTAAATGCTCGCGACTACCTTTTAGTAATAAGATTGTTGACCTGTCAAAAGCCTTATATTATAATTGCAAAGTACATGGATTTCTGTGTATGAACATGTTATTGCTATGTTCGGAGGGAGGGAAAGAGAGATGTCAAAAACAGTAGTTCGTAAAAACGAATCGCTTGAAGATGCTCTTCGTCGCTTCAAACGTACAGTTTCTAAAACAGGGACTTTACAAGAATACAGAAAGCGCGAATTTTATGAAAAGCCAAGCGTAAGACGTAAGAAAAAATCAGAAGCTGCCAGAAAGCGTAAGTTCTAAAGAGGTGTAAATATGGGTCTTCTTGAGCGTTTAAACGAAGATATGAAACAAGCGATGAAGAATAAAGAAAAAGAAAAACTTTCCGTCATCCGAATGCTAAAAGCAGCCTTGCAAAATGAATCTATTAAGCTTGGCAAACAACAATTATCGGAAGAAGAAGAATTGACAGTCCTTTCTCGCGAAGTAAAGCAACGCAAAGACTCCCTCCATGAATTTCAAAAAGCGGATCGTGACGATCTTGCCAATAAAGTTCAAAACGAACTTACTTTTGTGGAACAATATATGCCACCACAACTATCGGAAGAAGAAGTGGAAGCACTTGTAAAAGAGGCCATTTCCGAAACAGGTGCAGCTTCTAAAGCTGATATGGGCAAAGTAATGGGTATTTTGATGCCGAAAGTAAAAGGGAAGGCAGACGGATCACTCGTTAGCAAGCTAGTTGGGCGGTATTTATCGTAATAAACAATGAAGGAAAGTCGGTAAGCATAATGCTTGTCGGCTTTTTTGCTTTTTTCAGGTATAATAGTGAGAGAATCTAAATTATTTTTGAATCTTTATCCTTAATTATTCGTATTACTGTTATGAACGCTTCGGAAGGGGGGATTGGATGCGAAAAGTGTTGATTGCTATCTCTATGCTGGCGGCTCTTATTTTATCTGTATTACCAGTACAGGCTGATGGCAAAGGGGCGAACGTTTATGTAATACCGATTAATAAAGAAGTGGAAAAAGGACTATCTGCGTATTTAAAAAGAGCAATTAATACTGCAGAAGAGAATAATGCAGATTTAATTATTTTTGATATGAATACGCCGGGAGGTCTTGTTGAATCCGCACGTGATATCGGGAATATTATTTCAAATACAGAGATTAAAACTCTTACATTCGTGAATTCATGGGCGATTTCCGCAGGAGCGTATATTGCTCTCCACACAGATGAAATTTATATGAAACCTAATGCGACGATGGGAGCCTCTGCAGTTGTTGATGAAGCTGGTAATACTGCCGGAGAAAAAGCCCAGAGTATGTGGCTTGCGGCTATGGCAGGTGTAGCTGAAGAACATGGGCGTAACCCCGAGATTGCTAAGGCCATGGTGAAGGGCGATATTGATTTACCTGAGTTAAAGGGAAAAGGGGAGTTATTAACCCTAAATGCAAAACAAGCTCTTAAGGTTAAATACTCTGAAGGTACTGTAAAAGATATAGATGAGCTTCTGGCAACATTAGGGTATGGGGATGCGAATATTCATACAGTTAAACCTACTTTTGCAGAATCTTTTGCCAGGTTTATTACGAATCCCGTAGTTGTACCCATTCTTCTATCAATTGCAAGTTTAGGACTTGTACTAGAACTGTACTCACCAGGTTTTGGATTGCCTGGAGGGATGGGCTTAAGTGCATTGCTGCTCTTCTTTTACGGACATTATGTTGCTGGACTTGCTGGCTATGAAGCCATCATCTTATTTGTATTAGGGATTCTCTTAATTGCAGCGGAGTTTTTCCTGGCGGGTGGAATTGCCGGGCTGCTTGGAACAGTGGCTGTAATCGGCAGTATCATTATGGCAGGCGGAAATGTATTACACATTACCATTTCTATCGTTGTTGCTTTATTTTTATCCATTTTAGTAATTATTATAATGTTAAAGGTGTTTGGAAAGCGTATGAATATATTTAAGAAGTTAGTCTTAACTGATTCAACAAACACGGAAAGCGGCTACGTTTCAAACGTAAATCGACTAGAACTCATTGGACGTGAAGGGGTTACGGTTACACCTTTAAGACCTTCCGGCACGGTAAAAGTTGATGATGAACGTCTTGATGTAGTGGCTGAAGGAAGTTTTATTGAAAATCATACAAAAGTGAAAGTCGTGAAAGTAGAAGGTTCACGCATCGTAGTAAGAGAAATTCAGTAGACTTTTATTTTTAATAGGGGGTAATAATATGCCATTAGGTCCAGAATTAATTTTTGCAATAGTAGCGATCATCATTGGAATCATCGTTCTATCGGTATTATTTACATTTGTGCCGATTGGACTGTGGATTTCCGCCCTTGCGGCAGGAGTAAAAATTGGAATTTTCACATTGATTGGGATGAGATTAAGAAGGGTCATTCCTGGGAGAGTTGTAAATCCATTAATTAAAGCACATAAAGCAGGAATTAAAGTAAGTACAAACCAGCTTGAAAGCCATTATCTTGCAGGGGGTAATGTTGATAGGGTCGTCAATGCATTAATTGCTGCCCAACGTGCCAATATCGAATTGACTTTCGAACGTGCTGCAGCGATCGATCTTGCTGGTCGTAACGTGTTAGAGGCTGTACAAATGAGTGTTAATCCAAAAGTTATTGAAACGCCATTTATCGCGGGTGTAGCGATGGACGGAATTGAAGTGAAGGCAAAAGCCCGTATAACAGTACGTGCCAACATCGAACGTCTCGTTGGGGGTGCGGGTGAGGATACTGTCATCGCACGTGTAGGTGAAGGTGTCGTCTCCACAATCGGATCCAGTGATAATCATAAAAAGGTCCTTGAAAATCCTGATATGATTTCACGTACAGTTTTATCAAAAGGGCTAGATTCCGGTACAGCTTTTGAAATCCTATCGATTGACATTGCTGACGTTGATATCGGTAAAAATATTGGAGCACAGCTACAAACTGACCAAGCGGAAGCCGATAAGAAAATTGCTCAAGCGAAAGCGGAAGAAAGAAGAGCAATGGCTGTTGCCAATGAGCAAGAGATGAAGGCCCGAGTTGAGGAAATGAGAGCTAAGGTTGTTGAGGCCGAAGCTGAAGTACCTCAAGCTATGGCAGAAGCATTAAAATCAGGGAACTTAGGTGTAATGGATTATTTTTCATTGAAAAATATCGGTGCTGATACAGATATGCGCGACTCCATTGGCAAAATGACTAAACCAGTTGATAAAAATAAACCAGAATAATGTGTGTAGCTAATTGAAAGGGGGTAACTCCTTTGGAACAATTTTTATTATTTTTATTAATAGCAATAGTAAGTTTTATTTTTAAACGTAAAAGCGACACTAATCAACAGAAGCAACAGGAGCATCGAGAGCTTCGCATGCCGCCTCCCGTTGCAAGACCAATACAAACCTATCAAGAGGATGCTGAAGAAACAGTTAAGCCAATGCAGGAGGTTTTTCCTGACCTTTCGAAAGCTCGAAGCCTAAAAGAGGCTGCGGATATTCTTATAAATAGGACTGAATCAACTGTTAATAAGAAACAAGAAGAATTAATGAAAAAAATGGAAGAGCTGAAAGCAGAAGAAGAAAACCACCGTGCAAAGGTCAAAGTTATTAAAAAGATTGATGATGATATCAAACATGAACAAAAACCTGAATTTCAATTTCAAAGTAATGATATTCTTAAAGGGATTGTCATGTCAGAGGTGCTGGGTCCTCCACGCGCCTTAAGGCCATATGATAGGTTAAAACGTTCATAACAGAAGAATGAAACCCCCTTTTCACTCATACATATGAGAGGAAAGGGGGTTCTTTTTTATGGCCAAGAAATGGACTAACAGGTTACGAAGATGGATGGCATTCAAAATGGAACTTCCTGCAGATGTTGTCATGGACCTGCCAAGAGTAACGATTGTTGGTCAATTGCACATATATATTGAAAATCATAAAGGTCTTCTCGTTTTTACAGATAAGGAATTGCGGCTATTGCTAAAACAAGGGCAACTGCTTATAAAAGGACATTCATTCGTCATCAAGACTATTTTGCCTGATGAACTATTGCTCGAAGGAAAAATAGAAGAGGTTCATTATCTAGATGAATAGGAGTGGCGTTATTGAAGAATCAGTGGCTAACGTTTATAACTGGAAGAGTATTAGTAAAAGCCGAAGGGAAAGGGATTGAGCGTTTAATAAATCGACTCGCTCATTCCGGGCTTATTATGTGGAAAGTAAAAAAACGGAAATCTGGAGCGGTTCTATTTTTTATCGCTCTTCCAGATTTGCATAAATTTCGCAATGCTGCTCGCAAATCAGACTGTTCTATATCTTTTATTCGTGGTGAAGGTTTGCCGTTTATATGGAAAAGGGCGCAGAGGAACAGTGGCTTTCTCGTAGGGATCGTTTTATTTTTCCTTATCGCATTTATTCTTTCTAATGTTACTTGGGGAATAGAAATTAAAGGCGCTGACCCTGAAACAGAGCATAAAATTAGAAAAGAGTTGACACACCTTGGCATTAAAGTTGGTACCTTTCATATGTTAAACGATAAGCCTGATGTCATTCAGCAAAAGTTAACCGACCGAATCGATAATATTACTTGGGTTGGTGTGGAGTTAAAAGGGACAACCTTCCACTTCAATGTTGTCCAAAAAAATGATCCTAAAAAACCTGAACTAAAAAGTCCAAGCAATATAGTAGCTAAGAAAAAAGCGGTTATATCCGACTTGTTTGTTGAAAAAGGAAAACCTTTAGTGAAAATTAATCAATACGTAGAAAAAGGACAAGTTCTCGTAACAGGGGTGATTGGAAGTGAAGATAAGCCAAAGCTTGTATCAGCGACAGGGGAAGTTTGGGGGATTACTTGGTATAATACGAAAGTTGAATTTCCTTTAAAATCCCAATTTAAAGTTTATAGTGGTGAAGAAATTAGAAGACACTATGTACTAGCAGGTAAGTTATCTATACCTATTTGGGGGTTTAAACGTGTAAATTTTAAGCAATATAAGATAGAAACAATCGACCACGATTTGTTTTTTTTAGGATGGAAGCTTCCGATAAAATATTCCGAAAGAACAATTAGAGAAAATGAAATAATGCCCCGTTCTTTGACAAAAGATGAAGCGATAGAAGCCGCTATCGAATTAGCTAGAAGGGATGTAGAGAATACTATTCCTGCTGATGCACGACTGGATAGGGAATATATTTTGCAACAGGAAGTTGACAATGGTAAAGTTAAACTATCCATTAATTTTCAAGTGATTGAAAATATAGCAGAGGAAAGACCAATCATTCAAGGAGACTAGCGAATGTCAGCAGAAATGACTACAGTGAAAATTGAAATAGAAAACCCAGATGAAGCCGTTGTTTTATTTGGAAATGCAGATATTAATTTAAAAACACTCGAGGATCAGTTTAATGTAACAATCGTGACTAGAGGAGAAACATTAAATTTATCAGGAGAAACTGGAGCCGCTGAAATGGCAGCTGAAACAATCAAGCAGCTTCTTGCTGTTATTCGAAAAGGCATTCATGTTGGAGAGAGAGATGTAGCCTATGCTTCAAAAATGGCTAAGCAAAATAGAATTGAATATTTTTCGGAACTATTTGATGAGGAAATAGCCCGCAATACGAAGGGAAAAGCCATCCGTGTAAAAACGTTGGGACAGCGCCAGTATATCGATGCTATTCGTAAGCAGGATCTTGTATTTGGGATTGGCCCTGCAGGAACAGGGAAAACGTATTTAGCTGTTGTAATGGCTGTGAATGCATTGAAAAATAATAAAGTAAATAAAATAATCCTTACACGTCCTGCTATTGAAGCGGGCGAAAGTTTAGGATTTTTACCAGGTGATTTAAAAGAAAAGGTAGATCCATACTTGCGACCTCTTTACGATTCATTACATGATGTATTAGGTGCAGAACATACTCAAAGATTAATTGATCGAGAAACAATTGAGATTGCACCGCTTGCCTATATGAGAGGCCGAACATTAGACGACGCTTTCGTTATATTGGATGAAGCACAAAATACAACTCAAGCACAAATGAAAATGTTTTTGACGAGACTTGGATTTGGATCAAAAATGGTCATCACGGGGGACTCTACCCAAGTAGACTTGCCTAAAGGTGCCAAGTCTGGATTAATGGCAGCAGAGATCATCTTAAATGGAGTTCAGGGAATTTCTTTTATTCACCTTAACCAAAGTGACGTCGTTAGACATCCACTTGTCGGACGCATTATTGAAGCTTTTGAGGGACATGATTCCTTGCCTGGTTAATACTTTTTAAAGCCCCGTCGCTAAAAACGGGGTTTTTTTAACGTTTCCGCGCTCTAGCTTTTATTTTTAGGAACTTTTATTAAATTTTTTCGTCATATGTATAAAGGAAAGATGATTTCTAAAAGCTTCTACAAAATTCGAGTGTTTTCGCTCTATAAAACTGTTATTATTTTAATATAATGCTGAAATCAGTCAGCAATTACGGGTATGGGGGATTTTATGGACTTTCAAGCATATATTAGAAAAATCCGAACGTTCCTAAGCTATAAAGTTTTTACAACTCTGATTTACTGTATCCTTGGATTATTACTTTTTGCGATTCTATATCATAATGTGAAGCCGGAAACGTATGATATTGAACTTTTTTCGGTAGCAGATAAAACAATCCGATCTCCAAAAACAGTAGAGGATGAAATTAAAACGGCCGAAGCTAGGGAAAATGCTGCTGAACAAGTGGATAAGGTTTATGTTTTTAAAAAAGAAATAGCACAAAATCGCGTCTCTTTAATATCTTCTATTTTTGACTTCGTGACGGACACGAATAATGAATCTAATAAAGTGGTGGAAGATAACTCTAAAGATATCAAGAAAGAGGAAGCGGCTGCTATATCGTTAGAAACAAGGTTAAAGCAGCTTAAAACAAGGCTAACTGAAAACGTTTCAGAAGATATTACGGATACAATATCTGATCAAATCTTTATTACATTGCTGCAGGCGGATATCGCAGAACTGCAAAGAAGCCGAGATATTGTTGTTCGAAATGTGGAATCCATCATGAATGAAAAAATTCGTGAGGATGGAACGGAAGCAGCTAAGAAAGCAGTAGCGGATCACATTAAAGCGTCGGCGCTTTCAGATGAAATGAAAATAGCTGCAATAGAGTTGGGAAAGTATGCGATTGTTCCAAATGATTTATACGATCCTTTGCTAACAGAAGAAAGAAAAACCCAAGCAAAAGAAGACGTTGAACCAGTAAAAATTTTACAAGGACAAATCATTGTTCAAGAAGGACATTTAATTGATAGGGAGACATATAGACAGTTAGAAATGCTTGGATTGTTGAAAAGCAACCCGACAAGGAAGCCGATCATTGGATTAGGGATTTTTGTTTTTATGGCAATCGGCTCAATCTATATTTATTTTTCAAGGTTAACCACTTCCGAGGAGAAAAAGCAAAATTATTTATTACTTTCTAGTTTGATTTTTATTAGTTCTGTTATCGTAATGAAAATCCTAGGTTTAATGGAAAATGGTAATTTTAATAAAATCGCTTATATTTTTCCTGCAGCTATGACGCCGATGCTAATTAAGACAATGATTAATGAAAGATTGGCTCTTATCATGACCATCATTTTGGCAGCATGTGGCAGCATTGTTTTTCATGATGGCATATCGGATACAATAGATATTGAAATAGCTGTTTATATATTATTTAGTGGTTTGGCAGGAGTTTTATTTGTCTCTTCCAGAAATGAGAGAAGCCATATTTTACAAGCGGGATTACTAGTGTCGTGCGTTAATCTTCTGCTCATCTCTTTCCTATTATTAATCGGAGGTGGACAGTTCACGATCACTGAATATGTTTATTTTGGATTGTTTTCAGTTGTATCTGGTATTTTATCCTCCGTGCTTACGATTGGACTACTGCCGTTTTTTGAAGCAGGATTTGGTATTTTATCAACGATGAGACTAATCGAGCTGTCCAATCCAAATCACCCATTATTGAAAAAGCTTTTAACAGAAACACCTGGGACTTATCATCACAGTGTAATGGTTGCGAATTTGGCGGAAGCTGCTTGTGAAGCAATTGGCGCTAATGGTTTATTAGCTAGAGTGGGCTGTTACTATCACGATGTTGGAAAGACAAAACGGCCGCCATTTTTTATTGAGAATCAAATCAATATTGAGAATCCACACGATCGTCTTCCAGCCGAAACGAGTAGAGATATTATTATTTCTCATGCAGCAGATGGTGCAAAGGAATTACGAAAGCATAAATTACCAAAAGAAATTGTCGACATTGCTGAGCAGCACCATGGAACAAGTTTGCTTAAATATTTTTATTTTAAAGCGAAAAAATTGAATGAAGACACGCCAGAGAGCGACTATCGTTATCCTGGACCTAAACCACAAACGAGAGAAGCCGCTGTAATTAGTCTCGCAGATAGTGTGGAAGCTGCTGTTCGCTCAATGGCTAATCCCACTCCAGGAGAGATTCGCTCACTTGTGCATCATATAGCACAAGATAAAATCCTAGATGGTCAGTTTAATGAATGTGATTTAACATTAAAGGAAATTGAACTAGTGAAAGAAAGATTTTGCGAAACGTTAAATGGAATATTTCACTCGCGGATAGAGTACCCTGATTTAAAACAACAGAAGGTGATTGGCAGTGACACTGCAAATTGATTTAATTGACGAAACGAAACAATTGTCCGAAACAGATATTGATCTGATTGAAAAGCTATTGAACTTCGCAGCTGAAGAAGAGGATATTGAGAATGGCACTGAGTTATCCGTAATGATTGTGTCCAATGACGAAATACGAAAAATAAATAAAGAATACCGTGGAAAAGATTATGCTACTGACGTCATCTCCTTTGCGATGGAAGAGTTGGGTGAGGATGAACCGGAAATTAAAGGAGCCGAGATGCCTCGCATGCTTGGTGACATTATCATTTCCTTTGAAAAAGCTCATGAACAAGCGAATGATTATGGCCATTCCTTTTCACGGGAGCTTGGCTTTTTAACGATTCACGGGTTTCTACACTTACTCGGATATGATCATATCGAGGAAGAAGATGAAAAAATGATGTTTAAAAGACAAAATGAACTTCTAGAAGGTTATGGCCTTGAAAGATAAAGAGAGATTTTCACTTGGACGGATTTTCTGTGCCTTTAAATATGCAATCCAAGGAATTAAACATGCAGTAAAAGTAGAAAAAAACTTCCAGATTCATATCGTCTGTGCTATTATTGTATGTCTATTTTCGATAATCTTAAAAATTGATATAACTGAATGGCTGTTTATTATCATCTGTATATTTGGGGTTTTATCACTAGAGCTCGTAAACTCAGCTCTTGAACGTGCGGTCGATATTGCTACCCAAGAAATTAAACCTCTAGCGAAACAGGCAAAGGATCTTGCCGCCGCCGCGGTGCTAGTATATGCGATTATGTCCGTCATTATTGGATTAGTCATACTAGGGCCAAAATTAATAAATCTTTTATTTTGATTAAAGCTGCCTTAACAGGTAGCTTTTTCTTTTTTTTTATGTGAAATTATTGGCCTGTTCGTCTATAATAAGGCGTTTGTGATTTTGTTTTGTTCTCCTATTTGAACTTGTTAGAAGGGTAAGTTAAAATGATTTCACAGTCAATATTACAAAACGATTAAAAATTCTAATTTTGAAAAAACTTAGGATGAAATTCACTTTTTTATTGGAAAATGTAGTAAAATAAATGTATGAAAGACGGGGAGAACAAATGAACCAAGAGCAACTAATACAAGAGGCAAAAAAAGCACAAGAAAAAGCTTATGTCCCATATTCTCATTTTCCTGTAGGGGCCGCATTATTGACAAATGATGGAAAAGTTTATCATGGCTGCAACATAGAAAACGCAGCATACAGTGTTGGGAATTGCGCCGAAAGAACTGCCATTTTTAAAGCCGTATCTGAAGCAGATCGAGATTTTTCGATGCTTGCAGTCATTGCAGATACCGAAAGACCTGTCCCACCATGCGGTGCATGTCGTCAAGTCATTGCAGAATTGTGCCCAAAAAACATGAAAGTAGTTTTAGCTAACAAAAAAGGGGATATTAAAGAATTAACAGTGGAAGAATTATTGCCCTTTGCTTTTTCACCGGAGGATTTACATGAATAGTCAATTGCAAAATAATAATCAGTACAAATCAGGGTTTATTTCTATTATTGGAAGGCCCAATGTTGGGAAATCCACTTTTCTAAATCACGTAATTGGGCAAAAAATTGCCATTATGAGTGATAAACCACAAACAACAAGAAATAAAGTTCAAGGTGTATTAACGTCAAATGATTCCCAAATGATTTTTATCGATACACCAGGTATTCATAAACCAAAGCATAAATTAGGCGATTTTATGATGAAAATTGCCATCAATACTTTAAAAGAAGTAGATCTAATCTTATGTATGATCAACGCGGACGAAGGGTTTGGCCGAGGCGATGAATTTATCATTGAAAAGTTGAAGGATGTTCGTACTCCAGTATTTCTGGTCATTAATAAAATAGATCTTGTTCAGCCTGATACACTTTTATCGATTATCGATCAGTACAAAGAATTGTACGATTTTAAAGAAGTCATTCCCATTTCAGCACTCGAGGGAAATAATATTGATAGACTTTTAATGCAAATTAAACATTATTTACCAGAAGGACCTCAATATTATCCTGAAGATCAAATTACGGATCATCCAGAAAGATTTATCGTTTCGGAATTAATTAGGGAGAAAGCGCTTCATTTAACAAGGGAGGAAGTTCCTCATTCCATTGCGGTGCTTATCGATAAAATGGAACAAAAAGATAATCAAGACATCATTCATATAATGGCAACGATTATCGTCGAACGCGATTCCCAAAAAGGAATTGTCATAGGGAAACAAGGGAAGATGTTAAAAGAAATAGGGCAGCGCGCACGCGTCGATATTGAAAATTTACTCGGCTCAAAGGTGTTTTTAGAATTGTGGGTGAAGGTACAGAAGGATTGGCGAAATAAAGCTTTTCATCTTAGAGACTACGGATTTAAGGAAGACGAATATTAAATGTTTGGTTCGTTTTACAAATTTTATTTAGTATTACCTTAAGTATTAGTGAAAAAATAGTAACTGAGTACATCAACTACTTTGAAAGGCGGGATTAACATGTATGAATTCACGTGGAAAGTTTTTAAAGAGACAGGTAATGTTGATACGTACTTGCTTCTAAAGGAACTTGAAAAAGAAGAGCATATGAATATTCTGCCGCATATGGAAAATTCGGATGAAGTAGACTACCCAGTAACATAAGGATTTGTTTTCTGCCCCAGTTTTGGAAAGGGGACATGAATAGATGGTGGAAAAATACGAAGGAATTGTCATAAGAACTACAGATTATGGTGAATCGAATAAAATTGTAACAATCTATTCAAGAGAAGCTGGGAAAATTGCAGGAATGGCAAGGGGCGCAAAAAAAACGAATAGCCGCCTTGCCAGCTCTACCCAGCTTTTTACATATGGATATTTTATGATTCATGGAAATCGTGGGATTGGAACTATGCAGCAGGCCGAATTAATATCTTCTCTAAAAGGAATTAGGGAGGATATTTTTAAGACGGCATATGCGTCTTATATAGCGGAATTAATGGATAAAGGAACAGGTGAGCAGGAACGCAATCCATTTTTATTTGAATTATTAAGGCAAACGTTGCAATATATAAATGATGATTACGATCCAGATATTATTACAAATATTTTTGAGATGAAAATGCTTAATGTATTAGGGTTATATCCTGAAATGAATCAATGTGCAATTTGTGGAAATACTGAGGCTCAGTTCGGTTTTTCTATAAAGGAAAATGGATTAATTTGTCATCTGTGCTTTGATAAAGATCCTCATTTCTTTCCACTATCACAAACTACCGTTAAGCTGCTTCGACTTTTTTACTTTTTTGATATTAATCGACTTGGCTCCATATCCGTTAAACCCGAAACAAAAAAAGAATTGAAGGACGTCATTTCACTATACTACGACGAGTATTCTGGGTTACAATTAAAGTCCAAACGTTTTCTTGATCAGCTTGATACGTTTAAAGATTATATGAAACGAAATGATATTTGACATTTTGACTAATATCGGCTATTTTTTGTATAAGAGGATGTTCAAAAAGTCCGGTAAAAATGACACTTCGAATTTCTTCGTTGGCTTGTTTCTCCGCTGCTCATGTATATAAAAGCATACATTCCGCTGCTCAAAACTGCGCCGCCTCGAAATTCTTGGTCCTTTTTATCCTCCTTTTTGAACACGCATTATAAGAATAAATGAATAAATTGTTGCGAAGAAAGAAAGAAGTAGCTAATGGTACTCCTTAATGTAGCGAATCCGGGGTGGTGGAAGCCGGGTTATGGACATTAGTGAAGGCACTCTGGAGCAATTTTATTGAAAGATGGCCTAAACTTTGGCAAATAGGGTGGAACCGCGGGTTAACTCTCGTCCCTATGCTTATATAAAGCATAGAGACGAGAGTTTTTTAATTTTGATGAGAAAGGAAGAAAGATATGAATATACAGGAAATGATTTTAGCTTTACAAAAGCACTGGTCTGATTATGGCTGTATATTAATGCAGGCTTATGATGTGGAAAAAGGTGCGGGGACAATGAGTCCATACACGTTTTTGCGGGCAATCGGTCCAGAACCGTGGAATGTAGCTTATGTAGAGCCATCGAGACGGCCTGCAGATGGCCGCTACGGTGAAAATCCAAATCGTTTATATCAGCATCACCAATTTCAAGTGATTATGAAGCCATCTCCAGATAATATTCAAGAGCTTTATTTAGATTCTTTAAAAGCACTTGGAATCAACCCAGTAGAACATGATATCCGCTTTGTTGAGGACAACTGGGAAAATCCGTCACTTGGTTGTGCAGGACTTGGCTGGGAAGTTTGGCTCGATGGAATGGAAGTAACACAATTTACTTATTTCCAACAAGTCGGCGGACTTGAATGTAAACCTGTCTCTGTAGAATTGACTTATGGAATTGAAAGACTGGCATCTTATATACAAGAAAAAGAAAATGTATTTGATTTGGAATGGACGAATGGGTTTACAGTAAGAGATATTTTTTATCAGCCGGAGTATGAACATTCTAAATATGCATTTGAAACATCCAACCAAGAAATGCTTTTTAACTTGTTTTATACGTATGAAGCAGAAGCAAAGAAACAAATGGAATTGGGGCTTGTGCACCCTGCTTATGATTATATTTTAAAATGCTCTCATGTATTTAATCTTTTGGATGCAAAAGGTGCGATTTCGGTTACGGAAAGAACAGCTTATATTGGCAGGATGAGGAGCATGGCTCGACAAGTTGCCAAAACATTTTATGAGGAACGAGAAAAGCTTGGTTTCCCAATATTAAATCATTCAACAAAGGAGGAGAACTCCGAAAATGAGTAATCGAGATTTATTATTAGAGGTGGGCATAGAAGAGATGCCTGCAAGATTTATCAATAATGCCATTCGTGAATTAGGTGAAAAAATTGAAAATTGGTTTCGGGAAAATAAAATTGATTTTAATGAAGTAACGTTATTTTCAACCCCTAGAAGATTAGCGGTTTTAGTGAAAGAAGTAGCGGAATTCCAGAATGATACGGAAGAAGAAATAAAGGGACCTGCAAAAAAAATTCTCTTTGATAATGAAGGGAATTGGTCCAAAGCTGCTCTTGGATTTACAAAGTCAAATGGAATATCCGTAGAAGATCTTTACTTTAAAGAAATAAAAGGTGTGGAATATGCACACGCGAATAAATTCGTAAAAGGTGAAGAAACAATCAAATTGTTGGAGCAACTTGGCAACTTAATCACCTCACTGCATTTTCCAAATAGTATGCGTTGGGGAAGTGAAAATGTACGCTTTATCCGTCCTATTAGATGGATAGTCGCTTTGTTTGGAAGTGATACAGTTTCCATTGAAATTGCTAGGGTAAAAGCCGGCAATATTACACATGGACATCGATTCCTCGGTGAAGAAATTCCGTTAATTGCACCTGTTGATTATGAAAAAGTTTTATTAGGTCAATACGTATTAGCGAATTATGATGAAAGAAGAGAAGCGATTGAAGAGCAGATAAAAAGACTAGAGGAGGAGCAAAACTGGGAGATTCCTGTAGATGAAGAACTATTGGAAGAAGTAACAAATCTAGTCGAATACCCAACAGTGTTTTTTGGAACGTTCAATCAAGAGTTTTTAACACTTCCAGAAGAAGTATTAATTACTTCCATGAAAATACATCAACGTTATTTTCCAGTTAAAAATAAAACTGGCCAATTGCTTCCTTATTTTGTCGCTGTTAGAAATGGAGATCACCGCCATATTGAAACGGTAGCTAAAGGGAATGAGAAAGTGTTAAGAGCTAGACTTTCTGATGCTGTTTTCTTTTATCAAGAAGATCAAAAAGTGCCAATCGATGATCATTTACAAAAATTAGAATCCATTATTTATCATGAGAAAATTGGTACATTAGCGGAAAAAGTCAGCAGAATTCGAAAGATGACAGAAGAAATCGGCAGAATGCTATCTTTAAGTGAACAAGAATTGAAAGTGGCAGATCGTGCAGCGGAAATTTGCAAATTTGACCTCGTTAGCAACATGGTCGATGAATTTCCTGAATTACAAGGTGTTATGGGAGAAAAATATGCCCTTCAGCAAGGTGAACTTCCTGGGGTAGCGAAGGCAATTTATGAACATTATAAACCAAGACATGCAGAGGATAGTATTCCAACGACAACGATTGGAGCTATTGTTAGCATTGCGGATAAATTAGATTCTATCGTGTCATCTTTTGCAATTGGATTAATTCCAACAGGATCACAGGACCCTTATGCTTTGAGAAGGCAAGCAGCTGGTGTCGTTCAAATTTTATTTGAAAAAGAATGGAATGTGCCACTAAACGATTTATTGAAAAAAGTGATCATCCTTGAAACTGGTAATCAAAATGACGGACTTTATCAGCAACTGGAAACATTTTTTAAACTACGAATTCAACATTTACTTGAAGAAAAAGAGATTCGCTATGATCTAATCGAAGCGGTGTTGGGTGGAGACTTTAATAGCGTTAAAGATGTGGTCTCTCGTGCCAAAACATTGCAGGCAAGAAAAGATCAGGCATCTTTTAAAGAGACGATAGAGTCACTTTCTCGTGTCTTAAATATAGCTCAAAAAGCTGAACCAGGTGTTCATGTTAATCCTGAATTATTTGAAAATGAATATGAAGAAAAATTATTTGATCAATGGAATAAGGTAAAAGATATTTTTGCTTCAAATGTAGTAAGCAACGAACGCTTTGATGCTATAGCTTCATTAGAAACAGCCATCTCAAATTATTTTGATCATACAATGGTAATGGCAGACGAAGAAGAGCTTAAACAGAATCGTCTTGCACAAATGCGAGAATTAGCAAAGCTTATAGGTGCATATGCAACTATGAATGTTATAGTAGTAAAGTAAGAACAAAGTATGTGAGAAAGATATCGCTTCACGACATACAGTAAGATAGTTAGGTCGTTTTCGCAATAGGATATAGTAAAGGGCTTGTGCTTCTCATGCGCAAGTCCGGTTCCATATTGGTGGTGAGTACAATCGAATTAAGTAATAGACAGGAAAAAATCATGCAAATTGTTAAAGATTTTGGACCTATTACGGGGGAAAGCATTGCAGAAAAGCTTTGTTTGACCCGTGCTACACTGAGACCTGATTTAGCCATTTTAACGATGACAGGCTTTCTCGATGCTAGGCCAAGAGTAGGGTATTTTTATACTGGAAAAAATAGCAATCATTTACTGGCTGAAAAGCTTAATAAAATAGTAGTGGAAGGTCATGAATCGACTCCGGTTGTTATTAATGAAGATGTTTCGGTTTATGATGCCATTGTAACGGTGTTTTCAGAAGATGTTGGTACACTCTTTGTTACTGACTCCAATTCTCATCTTGTTGGCGTTTTATCGAGAAAAGATTTACTTAGGGCAAGTATTGGACAGCAAAAGCTTTCCACACTACCTGTAAATATTATTATGACAAGAATGCCTAATATAACGACTTGTCAAAAAAATGATCTCCTTGTAGATGTGGCTAAAAAATTGATAAATGCACAAATAGACGCCATACCCGTCATTGAAGATGCCTCAAATGGGATTAAAGTAGTGGGGAGAATTACCAAAACAAATATTACTAGGGTTTTCGTTGAATTATCCAAGAATGATGTATAACTTTAAGAAAGGATATTGTGATGGCAGAACCTATTATTTATGTTGTTTCTGATTCTGTTGGGGAAACGGCCGAGCTAGTAACGAAGGCAGCCATTAGTCAATTCAATGGTTCGAATGCAATAATAAAACGGATTCCATACGTGGAAGAGCGGAGTCATATCGACGAAATTATTTCTTTAGCTAAAAAAGAGCATGGCATGATTGTTTATACCCTAGTAAAGCCTGAAATTAGAGGATATATGAAAACAATGACAGAAATACATCATGTTAATGGAATTGACATTATGGGCCCTCTAATGGATACGTTTGAAAAAACATTTGAAAATGCACCTTTAAATAAACCTGGATTAGTAAGAAAGTTAGATGAAGATTATTTTAAACGGGTTGAAGCCATTGAATTTGCTGTAAAATATGATGACGGGCGCGATCCAAGAGGACTACTAAGAGCAGATATTATTTTAGTTGGTGTTTCACGTACATCGAAAACGCCTTTATCACAATACCTTGCTTTAAAAAGCTATAAAGTTGCTAACGTACCTGTAGTACCGGAAATTGATCCGCCGGAAGAATTATTTAAAGTAGACCCAAAAAGATGTATTGGTTTGAAGATAAGTCCAGAAAAATTGAATCATATTCGTAGAGAAAGATTAATTTCTCTTGGGTTGGATGATTCGGCAAGCTATGCCAATATTGAAAGAATAAAACGTGAAATTGCTTATTTTGATGAAATCGCCAATCGATTGAATTGTAGAGTTATTGATGTAACGAATAAAGCAGTTGAGGAGACCGCCAACATTATTATTAATTTAATGCAGAGGGAGGAATAAAGCACAACTTTTGTTGTGTTTTTCCTATTTAATAATGGCGAAAATCAAAAAGATAAGATATAATAAAAAATTGTGTTTGAAAATATAAAAAAAGGTTTAGACTTGGTATTTCAGGAATAAACTAATTATTGTGTTTAACATATTATTGTTATACGAGAAAAAACGACATGATTCCTTAAAGACTTTTCTAACTAAGAAGGAATCACAGGAGTGATGTAGAATTATTAATAATAACCGCATTACTTCCACAATTTACGTAGATGCGGATGCATGTCCCGTTAAAACAGAAATATGTAAAATTGCGCAAGAGTTTATGATTCACGTGCGTTTCATCGCTTCTTATGACCATATCTCGAATCGGGAGGAGGAAAGCGGTGAGTGGATTTTTGTAGATCCTGGAAAAGATTCTGCAGATTTATATATCCTTAATCAAATAAAACGTAATGATGTACTCGTAACACAAGATATAGGTCTTGCTAGTCTTGCCTTAGCTAAAGACGTTTATGCACTTTCACCTAGGGGAACGGAATATAAGGAAGAATCCATTCAGACAGCACTTAATTTTCGGTATCTAGCTGCGAGAGAAAGAGAAAGAGGAAATTATGGTAAAGGGCCAAAACCATTCAATTCACTGGATCGACAAAATTTCCTAAAATGTTTTCGGAGATTATTGTCGAAAATTGAAGGAGTTTAAAAATAAGTGTCGAATAAAATATAAGTTAGATTATAAAAATGGGGATGTTTTTTTTGGCAATTAGAATTCCTGAAGAGAAAGTCAATGAAATCAAGCAATCAGTTGATATCGTTGAAGTGATAAGTGACTACGTCCAATTAAAAAAGCAGGGACGAAATTACTTTGGTTTATGCCCTTTTCACGGAGAAAACACACCATCGTTTTCCGTATCAGCCGAAAAACAAATTTTCCACTGTTTTGGCTGTGGTGCTGGAGGAAATGTCTTTACTTTTATAACGGAAATTGAAGGAGTTTCTTTTCAGGAAGCAGCTGAAGCGATAGCAAAAAGAGGTAATGTGCCACTTGATATCGAAATAACAAAAGACACTAGTGAAAACCATCTTCCAAAAGAACACTCCTTAATCATAGAAGCCCATGAATTACTGGCTAAATTTTATCATCACTTACTTTTGAATACGAATGAAGGCGCAGGAGCTCTTGATTATTTATTAAAAAGAGGTTTTACAAAAGAAAGCATTCAACAATTCAGAGTTGGATATTCTTTACCCGAGTGGGACTTTGCTGTGAAATATTTAGAAAATCGTGGCTTTTCCCATGATGTAATGGAAAAAGCTGGCCTTATCAGTGTTCGTGAAAAAGATGGTTCATATTTTGATCGTTTTCGAGATCGGCTCATGTTCCCGCTTCAAGATTCCAAAGGAAGGATTGTAGCATTTTCCGCTCGAGCCTTAACAGAAGAAAATCAACCTAAATACTTAAATACTCCCGAAACAGTGCTCTTTAATAAAAGTTCACTACTCTATAACTATTACAATGCAAGAAGCCATATTCGTAAACAAGGGAATGTTGTATTATTTGAAGGTTTTGCTGATGTGATTTCGGCAGATTCGGCTGGTGTGAAAAACGGCGTTGCAGTCATGGGAACTGCTTTAACAGAGAAACATATCCAGTTATTGAACAGATTGACCAACTCAGTCACACTTTGCTTCGATTCAGATGCAGCAGGTGAGGAAGCAGCATACCGCTCCGGTTTATTGCTTGCCAATTATGCAATTGATATTAACGTGGCTACGATGCCAGACAAGCTTGATCCTGATGACTACATTCGTAAATACGGGTCGGAGAAATTCCGTGAACATGTAATAGGGAATGCACAAACTTGGATGGCATACAAGCTTCATTATTTTCGTAAAGGGAAAAATCTGCAAAATGAAGGAGAAAAGCTCGAGTTTATCGAAAGAGCATTGGTAGAAATAAGTAAATTAGTAAATCCAGTAGAACGGGAATTATATTTACGTCAATTATCTGAAGAATTTTCTTTATCACTTGAAACACTGGTGGAACAGCAAGCACGTTTAAGTGGATCAAGGTTAAACAAGCAACAGAATAAAAAAGATCAAAGGAACATTTCACAACCAAAGAAGACGAATCAGCGATTAACAGCTCATTTAGTAGCAGAGCGGCAATTATTAGCCAGAATGCTCCGCGATGATGATCTGGCATACCGAATTATGGAAATGTTAGGTGATACAACCTTTCATATAGATGAACATCAAGCAATATTAACATATTTATTTGGGTATTATGAAGAAGGCAATCGCCCTGATCCAAGTCTGTTTTTAAATTATTTGCCGGATAAAAAACTTCGGACAATTGTATCTGAAATTGAAATGTTGGCAATTAATCATGAATATAGTGAAAAAGAATTAGAAGATTACGTAAGTTATGTGTTGAAACACCCTAAGTTGTTAATGATAAAGGAAAAGCAAGCAGAACAAAAGGCGGCTGAAAGAAAAAACGATTTCGCAAAAGCAATTGAAATTGCTAAAGAAATAATTGAACTTCGCAAATCTCTGTAATGAAATTAGGATAACTTTATTTGATTAATGTAAATGTGCAATCGTCGGAAGGAGGAGGACGCATGGCTGAAAAATCAGCACGTTCCAATGATACAGATCTAGAAGTAACTCTAGACCAATCAAAAGAGCAATTAATTGAGCAAGGAAAAAAACGCGGTACTTTAACATATGAGAAAATTGCAGAAAAGTTATCTCATTTTGACTTAGATTCTCATCAAATGGATGAATTTTATGAACTATTAACGGATCAAGGCATCGAACTTCTTGAAGAAGCAGATGAAGAGGGAGATGATCCTAATCCAGATCCTTCTCAGAAAGATAGTGAAGAAGAATTCGATTTAAATGATTTAAGCGTACCTCCAGGAGTAAAAATAAATGACCCTGTCCGAATGTATTTAAAAGAAATTGGGCGAGTGGATCTTTTATCAGCAGAAGAAGAAATCGAATTGGCTAAGCGGATTGAAAAAGGTGACGAGGAAGCTAAAAAAAGGCTTGCAGAGGCGAATTTGCGGTTAGTAGTAAGTATTGCAAAGCGCTATGTTGGCCGTGGGATGTTATTTTTAGATTTGATCCAAGAAGGAAATATGGGGCTTATTAAAGCCGTTGAGAAATTTGACTATGATAAAGGTTTTAAATTTAGTACTTACGCAACATGGTGGATACGCCAAGCAATTACGCGAGCTATAGCTGACCAAGCCCGGACTATTCGCATTCCTGTTCATATGGTGGAGACGATCAATAAATTAATTAGGGTTCAGCGTCAATTACTTCAAGATTTAGGCCGTGAACCATCCCCTGAAGAAATTGCGGAAGAAATGGATTTAACACCAGAAAAAGTTCGAGAAATATTAAAAATAGCACAAGAACCAGTATCATTAGAAACGCCAATTGGAGAAGAAGATGATTCCCATTTAGGCGATTTCATCGAAGATCAGGAAGCAACTTCTCCATCTGAGCATGCGGCATACGAGTTACTCAAAGAACAGCTTGAAGATGTTCTCGACACGTTAACAGACAGAGAAGAAAACGTACTTCGCCTCCGTTTTGGACTGGATGATGGACGTACTCGCACTCTTGAAGAAGTTGGAAAAGTATTCGGTGTTACTAGAGAAAGAATTAGGCAAATAGAAGCCAAGGCGCTCCGAAAACTTCGCCATCCAAGTAGGAGTAAGCGACTTAAAGACTTTTTAGAATAAAATCATACCGGTTTACTTCTGGCAACAGAAGTAAACTTTTTTCTTTATGTAAAAAAGCATTAATCTTTGCAAGTACATATTTTTCCACAAAGGGGGGTTCCCAATGGATGATAAAAGAAAAAACATCATTTTAAAAGAAATTTCTTTTTGGAAACAAAACAACATGCTTCCAGAGCATTATTGCAATTATCTAATGGCTCTTTACACGGAAGGTCAAGAAGAAATACAGGCTAAGGTGGAAAAGAGAAAACAACCATTTAACATGGAAATCTTTTTTAGTTTGCTGTTCTTAGCTTTAATTGGAATCATGATTGTAATTACATATATTACAGATATTTCGTTCACAATGCAAACGCTTTTTTTGTCAATTTCTGTATTCATATTAATGATTTCATTTTTAATTTTTAGAAAAAAGGAAAAAAATCGTTTGCTCATTTATATTACAATTGCTTTTTTATTCCTTTTGTATACGATTCAAATCAATGACGCTTTTTTTTCGGCTAGTAGGAAAAGTTTATATATTTTGTTGTTGCTCAATTGTGCTATTTGGTTAATTGGCGGAATTTGGCGCAAGCAGCTTTTTTTCATTATCGCTGGAACAATTGCGGTGATTGCTCTCGTTATTTTTATGTTCTTTTAGAGAATCGTTCTTATTTTTATTTGCCAGGAATATGTTAAGGTTAGGCAGGCGCTTGCGCTTTTCTAGTTCATGTCTAGCTCCAGGCGCCTTGCGCTTTTCTTAGAAGGAGGCTTGGCAAATGAATTTTGATTTATCACCAGAACAGTTGATGATCAAAAGGATGATTCGAGAATTTGCACAAGACGAAGTTGCACCTAGTGCAGTTAAACGAGATCGAGAAAAACAATTTCCGTTAAAAATTATTGAGCAATTAGCAGAATTAGGATTGATGGGTCTACCATTTCCTCAAAAGTACGGAGGAGCAGGTGCAGATACAATAAGCTTTGCAATTGTTACAGAAGAGCTGAGCAGGGCTTGTGGTTCGACAGGAATTACATATTCTGCTCATATTTCCCTTGGGGCAGCTCCTATCTATTTATTCGGAACTGAAGAACAGAGAGAAAAATATTTAGTACCACTGTGTACGGGAAAGTCACTTGGTGCGTTTGGTCTTACAGAGCCAAATGCCGGATCAGATGCTGGAGGCACAAAAACGACCGCTGTTAAGAAGGATAATGAGTATATAATAAATGGGAATAAATGCTTTATAACAAATGCCAGTTATGCCAAATTTCTTGCTTTAACGGCAGTAACAGGAATGAAAAATGGAAAAAAAGACATCAGCGCTATCATTGTACCGACGGACACTAATGGATTTACAATTATTAATCAATATGAAAAGATGGGTCTAAATGCTTCCAATACGACTGAATTAGTTTTGGAGGATGTAACGGTTCCGACTGAAAATCTACTAGGAAAAGAGGGGGAAGGCTTTAAACAGTTTTTACAAACATTGGATGGCGGGCGTATTGGAATTGGTGCAATGGCTGTAGGGATTGCTCAGGCAGCCTTTGATAAGGCACTAGCTTACTCAAAAGAAAGAAAGCAATTTGGGAAATCCCTGTCTCAATTTCAAATTACTCAATTTAAAATGGCAGATATGGCTCTTAAAATTGAGCTCGCTAGAAATATGGTATATAAAGCTGCGTGGTTAAAGGATCAAAGGAGGCCGTTTTCCAAAGAGGCATCAATGTGCAAATTATTTGCTTCGGAAATATGTATGGAAATTACTAATCAAGCCGTGCAAATCCTAGGTGGATATGGATATATGAGAGAATTTGAAGTCGAACGTATGATGAGAGATGCAAAACTATTAGAAATTGGCGAAGGTACCTCTGAAATACAGAGAATGGTCATTGCTCGAGAAGTTGGTTGTATGTAAGTTAATGTTTGTCTAAAATTCGAAAAAAGAATGAAAATTAAGGTCTAAGGCTTTCCCTTCTGACTTATTTCGAGTAAAATATAGATGTTTGTTGCATAATTGATATTATACGTAGTTCATACATAAGGAGGGTAAGTCATGAAACGTAATCCAATTGTTCCATATATTTTAATTATGGTTATGGGACTTGTTCTCGTATTTTTCCTTAGCATTAAAGGGATTGGCGATGCAAAAGAAATTGCGAAAGAAGCTGAAGGCGGCGAACAAGTAGCTGCAGAGTTTAATGCTGAAGAAACTAGTAAAACGTGTATTTCATGTCATGGTGAAAACCTTGAAGGTACAGCCGGGGCTCCAAAACTGCGTGGAGCTGGTTTAAAGAAAGAGCATATTGCGGATGTATTAACAAATGGTCAAGGTACAATGCCACCAGGATTAGTGCCAGCAGAACATATCGATGAAATGGCAGAATGGGTAGCGAATTTAAAATAATATTAAAAAATTCACATTCCTTAAAAGAGTTCTTTGCTTTTTGCAAAGAACTCTTTTATCGTATTATAAGAGGTGGAATTCATATGAATATAGAAAAGCTATCAAAAAGACTGGAAACTGTTACATCTTTTATTCATAGCGGTATGAGGATCGCCGATATTGGCTCTGATCATGCGTATTTGCCATGTTATGCTGTAAAAAAAGAAATAGCTAAATCCGCTATAGCTGGAGAAGTGGCAGATGGCCCCTATCAATCTGCATTGCATCAAGTTGTGAAGACAGGTTTAACAGAGCATATTTCGGTTAGAAAAGGAGATGGCCTTGAGGTTATCAACCCTTATGAAGTAGACTGCATCATAATTGCTGGGATGGGTGGAACGTTGATCGCCGATATTTTAGAAAGAGGAAAGAGTAAGCTAGAAGGGGTAAAAAGATTAATTCTCCAACCAAATATCGGTGCGGAAAATGTTCGAAAATGGCTGTACAATCATAACTGGCAGCTGATAGATGAAAAAATAGTTGAAGAAGATGGAAAGTTTTATGAGGTGTTGGTTGCAGATATTGGCAACCCATCAATCCCATATAAAAACTTAGAGAAAGAATTCCTGCTGGGACCATTTTTATTACAAAATAAAAATGAAGCATTTATCAAAAAATGGCAGTTAGAACTGCTTCAATGGAAGAACATTTTGAGTGAATTGGAAAAAGCGGTTGACAGTGAGAAAATAATTGAAAAAAGAAATGAGATTACTAAAAAAATGAATATCGTAAGGGAGGAACTGGAATGAAAAAAATAAATGGTTATGAATTTATCCAATTATTCGAGGAATTCGCTCCTAAGGAATATGCACTAGAAGGGGATCCGATTGGACTGCAAATTGGTACTCTTAACAAGCCTATTCAAAATGTCATGGTTGCCCTAGATGTTTTGGAGGAAGTTGTTCAAGAAGCTGTTGAAAAAAAGGTAGATTTGATTATTGCTCATCATCCACTCATTTTTCGTCCTTTGAAAAACATACATACAGATAAGGCAAGTGGAAAAATAATTGAAATGCTTATAAAGCATGATATCACTGTTTATGCGGCTCATACAAATCTAGATGTTGCCCCAGGTGGCGTAAATGATATGCTTGCTGACGCACTAGGACTGAAAAATACATCTGTATTAGTGCCTACATATGAAGAAACGTTGAAGAAACTCGCTGTCTATGTGCCTAAAGAAAATGAATCCGATCTTCTCTCTGCTTTAGGAGATGCAGGAGCTGGAGCGATTGGATTATATAGTCATTGTTCTTTCACATCAGAAGGAACGGGAAGATTTTTACCAGGTGAAAATACGAATCCATACATTGGTGAAAAAGGAAAATTAGAAACAGTCCATGAGGTGAAAATAGAAACGGTTTTTCCTGCAAAAAAGGAAAAAAGAATAATATCGGCGATGCTGAATGCTCATCCTTATGAAGAACCGGCCTACGACATATATGAACTATCACAGAAAGGGAACGTGTTCGGACTAGGAAAAATTGGGGAATTACAAAATGAGATGAACCTCAAGGAGTTTGCATCCTTCGTAAAAGAAGTACTAGACTCTCCGGGAGTGCGGGTAGTTGGTAATTTAAATGATAAGATAAAAAAAGTCGCAGTGCTAGGTGGAGATGGAAATAAATATTATTCTACTGCAAAATTTAGTGGTGCAGACGTTTATGTAACTGGTGATATATACTATCATACTGCTCATGATGCTATGAATATAGGACTTAACATGATTGATCCAGGGCATAACGTGGAAAAAATTATGAAAAAAGGGACAGTAGAAGTGCTTAAGAATATGATTGACCATAGGAATTACGATGTAACCATTTTTCCTTCTGAAATAGATACAAATCCATTTGCTTTTATTTGATGTTAACAAAGACGGGCCGCAAAAAAACAACAAGGAGCTGAATTCATTATCATTCGGCTCCTTTTATTGCTATTTAGCTGTTAATTTTGGATTTCTAACTTTAGGTAAAATTTTGCTCAGAGGCACATTGTTTTCTCTTACCCAGGTTGATTCATCGAACGGATTAAATTGTTCAATAAAAGTAATGACTTCTCTCACAATCGGAGTAGGAGTGGAAGCACCTGCAGTAACAGCTACTGTATTAGCATTTTTTATCCAATCAATTTCAATTTCCGTGACATCACCAACACGGTAAGCTTTCGTCCCTGCAATTTCTTTTGAGACTTGAGCAAGGCGATTCGAATTATTGCTCATTGGATCACCAACGACAATAAGTACGTCCGCTTCACCTGCTTGTTCCGCAACAGCCTCTTGGCGAACTTGCGTAGCAAGGCAAATTTCTTTATGTTTTTCAGCATGAGGATATTTTTCTTTTACTCTTTCCATAATTGCCTGAACATCCCATTGGCTCATTGTTGTTTGGTTTGTAACAATAATTTTGTCGTTATTCACTTGTAGTTCCTCAACATCATCCATCGTTTCAACAAGATGGACAACATGTGGGGCAACTCCAACTGCTCCTTCAGGCTCGGGATGCCCTTTTTTGCCAATGTATATGACATCATAGCCTTCTTTCTCTTTTTCTCTTATAAGATCATGCGTCCGTGTAACATCCGGACATGTAGCGTCAATCGTCACAAGTCCTTTTTTCTTAGCAAGCTCTCTAACCTCAGGTGAGACCCCATGGGCAGTAAAAATAACCGTCCCACTATCTACCTTTTCTAATATCTCTTTACGGTTCGGACCGTCTAATGTAATGATGCCATCTTCCTCGAAGGCATCTGTAACATGTTTATTATGAACAATCATCCCCAGTATATATATCGGACGCGGCAACGTTTTATCTAAAGCGGCATTGCGCGCAATGACCATTGCATCTACTACTCCGTAACAATAACCTCTTGGTGATATTTTAATAAGTTTCATGTAAATCCTCCTGACTAGAGGCAAAAGCCTTAATCTATTGAACTCATATTTTATTATATAGGACATCTGTAAAAAAGCCAATGTATGGAGGATTTAATGATATTAAGGAATATATAACTTCGGAACGGATTCTCCTTTTTTTCTTTTTGTTGTTGATTGATTTACACTTTTCTTTTGTCCGTCCAATGTTTTGGATGCTTTCACGGTTGTATTTTTTGTTGTTTCCTTTTTTTCTTTTGGAGGATCTTCTTTTTTGGTTTCCTCTGACTTTGAATTGGTATCCTTAAAATCCGCTGAATCATCGGAAGGCAAATCTTTAAAACCTTTATATAGTCTCCACATCGCTGGGAGATTCCTGACGATTGGTCCGTATTGTTGAACGAGAGGACCAATTTGCCTAGCTGTATTTAAAACTTGTTGTGTATTGGTCAAGAAGCCATTTATAGATTGAGGATTTAAATTTTGTAGAAATGAAGTTTGACCGACTCCACGAGAAAACATGTTAGCCGCCTGTGGAGCTCCAGAAGCCATGTTTCCAGCCTGTCTTTGAAATAGTCTTGCCAAAAAATTGCCTCCACCGGCATTTTGACCCATCGGAGGCGGCCCTCCAAATCCTCTGCCGAAAGGATTCGCTCCCATAGAAGGACCTCGGAACATCGGCATTCCTCTTGGGGGGGTAGGCATTCGATTACCCAACATAATAAATCTCACTCCCTTCCTCTGAATATAATATGCAGGAATGAAGTAAAAGTTTGGTTATTCGCCGTTATTCGGATAGAATGAGCAGGTGCATGTCTAAAAATGCTTTATTTGGTGCAATTGTACATGTCAACTTTATAGTTTATAATAGTTCGGAGGGCTTCCCTCTATGAAGGAGTGAAAGAAATGAATAGCAATAATTTTACTCAATATAATTTCAAACCCTTTATTAATAATGCGATTGATGAACTAGGGTTTCGCAGTCCAACAGAAATTCAGAAGAGAATAATACCTGTCATATTAAAAGGCGAAAGTGCCATTGGACAATCACAAACTGGAACGGGAAAGACTCATTCGTATCTATTACCATTGCTTGAATCAATTAATCCGAGTATTCAGCAAGTGCAGGCTGTTATTACGGCCCCTACAAGAGAGCTTTCCAATCAAATTTACCAAGAAATATTAAAAATTGTAAAACATAATGAAGAAAACAAAATTTCAGCAAGATGTTATATTGGTGGAACGGACAAAAAAAGGGATATAGAGAAATTAAGGCAACAGCCGCATGTCGTTGTTGGCACCCCAGGGCGGATTAATGACCTTATTAATGAGCAGGCTTTGTTTGTTCATACTGCTTCCTTGTTAGTAGTAGATGAAGCAGATTTAATGCTTGATATGGGATTTCTTCACGATGTAGATCAAATTGCTAGTAAAATGCCAAAGGATTTGCAAATATTAGTGTTTTCCGCGACAATTCCTGAAAAATTAAAACCTTTTCTAAAAAAATATATGGAAAATCCTATTTTTGAACAAGTAGAACCACAACAATTATCCGCTAAAAATATTGAGCATGTATTAGTACCTTTAAAAAGTAGGAAAAAAATAGAATTATTAGAGGATATATTACGTTCGTATAATCCGTATTTGGCGATTGTTTTTGTTAACACAAAGGATCAGGCTGACCAAGTTGCTGATCAACTGCTCGAACGTGGATTAAAAGTAGGTAGGCTGCATGGAGATATTAGTCCACGCGAACGAAAAAGAGTCATGAAACAAATTAGAAATTTAGAATTTCAATATATTGTTGCGACTGACCTTGCAGCAAGAGGAATTGATATAGAAGGCGTCAGTCATATTATTAATTATGAACTTCCTAGAGACCTTGATTTTTATATTCATCGGACAGGACGGACAGCAAGAGCTGGAAATAAAGGGTTAGCAGTTACAATTTATGAGCCTTCTGATGAAGATGCACTTGTCCGCTTAGATAAAATGGGAATTGAGTTTTCTTATTTGGATCTTCAAAATGGCAACTGGGTTCAAATAACAGAACGCAATCGCCGAAAAAACCGAACGAAAATAGTTACAGAAGAGGAAGTGAAGGCAAGACAACTTGTTAGAAAACCGCAAAAAGTAAAGCCTGGCTATAAAAAGAAAATGCAAGAACAAAGAGAGCAAATCAAAAGACGGGAAAGAAAAATAAAAAATAAGAGAAAATAATAGATTGGAGAGGAAAACATGTTAAAAATCGGTTCGCACGTCTCAATGAGTGGAAAGAAAATGCTTCAAGCAGCGAGCGAGGAAGCCATTTCATATGGTGCAAATACATTCATGATTTACACTGGCGCTCCTCAAAATACACGTAGAAAGAAAATTGAAGAACTGAATATTGAAGCGGGACAGCTTCATATGAAAGAAAATGGGATTGACGAAATTATCGTACATGCCCCTTATATTATTAATATTGGAAATACAGTTAACCCTGCTACTTTTGCATTAGGAGTCGACTTTCTTCGTTCCGAAATTGAAAGAACGGCTGCTCTCGGCTCTAAGCAAATTGTTCTTCACCCTGGCGCACATGTCGGGGAAGGTGCTGAAAAAGGAATTAAAAAAATCATTGAAGGATTAAACGAGGTTTTAACAGGAGAAGAAGAAGTACAAATTGCTCTTGAGACAATGGCTGGCAAAGGGTCTGAATGTGGAAGATCTTTTGAAGAACTTGCTTCCATAATTGACGGGGTTCATCATAATGATAAGCTATCAATTTGTTTTGATACTTGCCATACACACGATGCTGGATATGATATTGTAAATGATTTTGATGGAGTTCTTGAAGAATTTGATAAAGTGATTGGAATTGACCGAATCAAAGTTCTTCATATTAACGATAGTAAAAATGAACGTGGTGCGAAAAAAGATAGGCACGAAAATATTGGATTTGGTCATATTGGATTTACTGCTTTAAGCTATATTATTAACCACCCACAATTATCACACATACCAAAAATATTAGAAACACCTTATGTGGGAGAAGATAAAAATAATAAAAAAGCACCTTATAAGCATGAGATAGAGATGATAAGAAGTGGTTTGTTCAACGAACAGCTACGTGAGGAAATCATGGGAACACTAGTTAAATAGCGTGTTCAAAAAGGAGGATAAAAAGGACCAAGTCGGCTAAAAACGCTGACGTCCTGTCAGCAACGCCGACACTAGCACGTCCTGTGCGTCGGCGGGCTCAAGCTGCGACGTCCTGTCGCATCGCCCGCACTAGTACATCCTGTACGTCGGAATTTCGAGGCGGCGCAGTTTTGAGCAGCGGAGAAACAAGCTAACGAAGAAATTCGAAGTGTCATTTTTACCGGACTTTTTAAACATCCTCTTAAATAATAAAAATCGTTAAGGCTGTCAATTTTTTGTCTTTATTTATGTATGAATCGACAAATAGACAGCCTTTTATTCTGCTATCCCCCTATCTCGTAAATTGAATAAATAGCTTATTAATTTCTTTCGCTGTAGTTGGTCCCGCTATTTTTGCCACTTCTCTGATGATTTGAGATCTAGTTCGATCATTAAAAATATCAAAATTTTTACCTCTTAAAAATGCCGCTATTTTTTCTGCTTGTGCTTTAGATACATTAATATTATACTGCCTTGCATATTTTAATAACTCCTCTGAAGTAATCACATTTATTTTCATATTAATCATGTTTTGAATAAATTTCATGATGAAATCACCCCTATTCAAAAATGTATGTAGGAAGGTTGTCATTAGTGCTCCTTCGTTTACAAATAAAAAATAATTATGTATAATTTCATTGAACCAAATCGGAATGATTCTTATTTTAAAGGAAGTTTTTTATGACTAATGAAACTATTATTCAAATAAAAGATGTGAATTTTCGCTACGAAAGAGAAAATGTCCTAGAACATATTAATCTTAATGTTCCAAAAGGTGCCTTTTTAGGCCTAGTTGGTCCAAATGGGTCAGGGAAGTCAACGCTTCTAAAAATTATTCTTGGGCTCATTAAACCTCAGCATGGCGAAGTGTTATTATTTGGGCAGCCTCAAACAAAATTTAAGGAGTGGGATAGGATTGGCTATGTTTCGCAAAAAGCCAATTCATTTAATAGTGGGTTTCCTGCAACAGTCTTTGAAGTTGTCGCGAGCGGTTTAACAGGTAAATTAGGACTTTTTCATTTCATCGGAAAAGAACAACAAAGAGAAATTAAGGAAGCAATCGCCTCCGTTGGTATGAGCCATTTTTCAAATAAAAATATTGGGGAGCTATCCGGGGGACAGCAGCAGAGAGTGTTTATTGCACGGGCTATTGTGTCCAAACCTGACGTACTCATATTAGATGAACCGACAGTGGGTGTAGATGAAGAAAATGTCAAATCATTTTATTATATGCTGGAAAAATTAAATAAAGAACGAGGGATTACGTTAATCCTCGTTACCCATGATATTGGAACAATAACAAATAAGGTTAGTCATGTAGCATGCTTGAATAAAAAATTGCATTTCCATGGTGATGTAAAGGATTTTGAACAATTAAATAAGGATGATTTATCATCTATTTATCAACACGATGTCCACCTTATTTCCCATGAACATGAGCATGCATATATTGAAGAAGGTGGTACTACTAGATGATTTCAGCAATATTCCAATATGAATTTTTACAGAATACTTTTTTAACAGGTTTGTTAATCGGATTTATCGCTCCTTTATTAGGTACATTTATCGTTGTAAGAAGATTATCTTTAATTGCAGACGCTTTAAGTCATGTAACATTGGCAGGAATTGCAGCGAGTTTATTTCTAAGCAAAAAAACAATGATGTTTGCTGGGATGAATCCTCTCTATTTTGGGATGGGATTTTCAGTTTTTGGTTCTATATTAATAGAGAGACTAAGAATGGTATATAAGCATTATCAAGAATTGGCCATTCCAATCATTTTATCAGGCGGGATTGGCATTGGGGTTATTTTTATTTCACTTGCAGATGGGTTCAATACAGACTTATTAAACTATTTATTCGGTAGTGTGAGTGCAGTTAGCAGAGTAGATTTATATGTAATTTTTGGAATAAGCATCTTTGTCGGATTAGTCATCTTATTTTTATATAAAGAACTATTCCTCTTATCCTTTGACGAGGAGCATGCTAAAGTTTCCGGGATTCCAGCAAAAAGTATTCATTTATTATTTATGGTCTTAATCGCATTGGTGATTGCTGCTTCAATGCGCATCGTGGGAATATTACTTGTTTCAGCACTTATGACGTTGCCGGTTGCCGCTAGTATGCGCATAGCAAGAGGCTTTAAACAAACAATTATGTTTTCGATATTATTTGGAGAAGTCTCAGTCATTGGGGGATTAATGAGTGCCTATTATTTAGATCTAGCTCCTGGTGGGACAATTGTCATCATTTCGATTCTTATTCTTTTAGGGATTATTTTATATAAACGTAATCAAGGTCAAAAACCAGTAAAGGTGAGTTGAGGAAATGAACGTTAATGAAGCGATTCAAATTGTTAAAAATAAAGGGTATAAAGTAACTGGAAAACGTGAGCGTATTCTTGAAATCTTTGCGAGAAGCGACAAATATTTAACAGCGAAAGAATTATTGGAAATGATGAGCGGTGAATATCCTGGCCTTAGTTTTGATACCATTTATCGCAATCTCTCTCTCTTTAGTCAGCTTGGCATTCTTGAATCGACAGAATTATCAGGTGAGAAAAACTTTCGTTACACTTGTTCTCTTCACGATCACCATCACCATTTCATATGTATGGATTGTGGTAGTACAAAGGCGATTGAAGCATGCCCGATGGACTTTGTTACCGAAGATTTAAAAGACTATGATGTAGCGGATCATAAATTTGAAATTTACGGAAAGTGCCCTGAGTGCAGGAAAAGTGTAAGTGCATGAAGATAAAGGAAGGTTAGACGTGATACTGCTGGCTACAGATATATAAATATCCAGAGGCATAGACCTTGAAGGGCCAAAAGGTGGAACACAATAAAGAAAGAAGCCTTGATCAGTTAAAATCTAGGCTTCTCTTCTTATTTTATCTCCAAGTTTAATCCAGTTTTCTACCCAATTTTTTGCTTCTTGCCAGCTGTGCACACGAATGACATTTTTTGGGGCAGGTTTGCGGTTGTACGGGGTATCGAATAAGATAACAGGAATATTAAGCTCTTCAGAAATATCTACAGCATTATCATGCTTATCCTCAAAAAAGATATCAATTTTATGTTTTTTAGCAGTGCCGACTTTATCATGAGAACCAATTAATTCAATATGATGGTACTCAATTTCATGGGTATGAAACCATGCTGTTGTCACCTCAAAAAGGTTTTGGCTTCTAGCACTAATAAAAAATAATTCATGCTCATGTACCCATTTGGATAAAACAGGTTTTGCTCCATCTGCTAGCGGAGATTCTGCATACATAATGGGTTCATTTTTAATAAACCATTGATAAAATTTTTCTTTTTCAACTTGTAAGCATTCAGTCAACTCGTATTCTGTGAGATCATTTAAAGTAATATTTAATTTGAACTCTTTATTGATATGAGGAATGAGTGACGTGGGGCAGGTTACAGTTCCATCGATATCAATTCCAAATCTTTTCTTCATATAAAAATTCATGCTCCTTTATGTAAGTTAAAGGAGCCGTCCCTGGACAGCCCCTTTTATCATTAGTTAGGTATATTTTGCTTTTCTTCTTCTTGCTTTTTAAAGTATTCCTCTGCCATAAGGTCGATTTCTTTCTTTAACTCTTCGACCATTGTAGCTTCAGGAACCTTTCTGACGGTCTTTCCTTTTTTAAATAGCAATCCTTCACCGCGTGCTCCCGCAATGCCGATATCTGCTTCGCGCGCTTCGCCTGGTCCATTAACCGCACAGCCTAGTACAGATACTTTGATAGGTGCTTTAATATTTTGAATGTATTCTTCTACTTCATTGGCAATTTTGATCAAATCAATTTCAATTCTGCCGCAAGTAGGGCAGGAAACAAGTGTAGCCGCATTTGAAATAAGTCCAAAAGACTTCAATAATTCTCTGGCGACTTTTACTTCTTCGACTGGGTCGGCACTTAGTGAAATTCTTAAAGTGTTCCCGATGCCCATGCTCAGTATAGCACCGAGTCCAGCAGCACTTTTCACTGTGCCAGCAAATAAAGTTCCGCTTTCGGTAATGCCTAGATGAAGTGGATAATCAAATGCTCGAGATGCTTTTTCATATGCTTCAATCGCAAGACGGACATCTGATGCCTTCATGGAGACGATAATATCATGAAAATCTAAATCTTCAAGAATTTGGATATGGTGTAAAGCACTCTCAACCATTCCATCAGCTGTCGGATACCCATATTTCTGAACAATATGTCTTTCAAGGCTTCCCGCATTGACACCAATTCGAATCGGAATGCCTTTTGCTTTTGCTGCTTTTACGACTTCTTCAACCTTTTCACGCTTACCAATGTTGCCTGGGTTGATTCTGATTTTATCTGCTCCGCCTTCAATTGCTTTTAAGGCAAGACGATAATCGAAATGTATATCAACTACAAGTGGAATATTGATTCTTTTTTTGATTTCCGAAATCGCATTAGCTGCTCTTTCATCTGGACAGGCAACCCTTACGATTTGACAGCCCGCTTCTTCTAACCGCTCTATTTCACGTACAGTTGCATCAACATCATGAGTCTTAGTTGTCGTCATACTTTGGATTATAACTTGATCGCTTCCCCCGATTGTTAAGTTACCGACTTTCACCGGGCGCGTTTTAGAACGATGTGTAATTTCACCCAACGGTAATTCTCTCCTTTAAAAAAATAGAGATTTATTATCTCTATTGATTATAAATACATTTATATTGTATCAACTTTTGTGTGAAATTGACAACAGATTGGCTATATTTAACGATTTTGTTCGTGGTAAAGAGGAAATTGATACGTTTTCCCGATTTGAATTTGCTCGGGTTTCGTTCCATTGTTCAAGTCCTCGAAATCTGAAACAATTTGACTTATCGGAACAGGCAAAGGACCTTGCTGCAGCTCTTCCATAATAGAAATAACTGTATCACCAGGTTTAATTTCAATTTTGGTAAAAGGTTCTTGCTCTACTGGGATCGAATTAATATCAACGAGTTTAGCTGTTTCGGCAGAGCCTCTAGGAATCACTCCTATTGTCAAATCATAATACACACTATAAATAAGAATACATGTTGCGATGAATGCTGCGAATTTTTTCATAATTCTCCCGCCTCTTCATAAGTTGTAAGAAGTATATGAAGAGCTCGGAAAAATTATGAAAGTTTTTTTGGACGAGGTATCTTTTTTACGCTGAAAAAAATAATCACAATGCTAATCAAGACATCGAATAAAGTTCCATATGGTATAGGATTTTTTAATAATGGCTCTAAACCGAAAAGTAAAGTAGGCAAAGTAATACTAAAAGCAGTCAATCTCCAGCTTTGCCGATAGGCCAATTTCCTGTTTAAAAGTTGTGCAAGTATGATTGCAACTCCTGCTAATATTGATATTTTTAAAAAGAGAATGCCTGTATTTAAAATAAACATAAAGATAATAAAGATAGGGAGCATAATGGCTATACTGCCTGCATCAAAATCAGGCAATAGGCTTGAAGTACTTCCTTTTAAAAATAATGTGTTATATAAACTTGGTATAAAGTATAGTAAGACAAGAAAAAAAGTGTACTTAATCGATTTCCCTATACCGACAAATCTAAATTTGGCAATATCTTTAAATGAATACAAGCTTTTAAAAAATAACGTAAATATTGATTTTTTTTGCACTTTGTCACGCCCTTTATATTCTATCTAACAGTTTAGATGTGATTGGGCAATATTTTCAAGTGACAAGTTCATCAGATAAACGGCTTATATATTTTTTCAGAGCAAATAATTTGTATGCGATTACTAATTTTGGTAATCTATTAGTGTAATCATGAATCGTTAGACGATTCGAAATAATTACATAGGAGGAATAAAAAATGGCGTATGAATTACCACAATTACCTTATGGATATGATGCACTAGAACCGCATATCGATAAGGAAACAATGAACATTCACCACACAAAGCATCACAACACATATGTGACAAATTTAAATAATGCGCTTGAAGGACATGCAGATTTGGCAAGCAAGTCTGTTGAAGACTTAATTGCTGATCTAGATTCTGTTCCGGAATCCATTCGTACAGCGGTTAGAAATAATGGCGGAGGCCATGCCAACCATTCATTATTTTGGAAGCTTCTTTCACCTAATGGCGGCGGAGAGCCAACAGGATCTGTTGGAGAAGCAATCAATAGCAAGTTTGGAAGCTTCGACAAGTTTAAAGAACAATTCCAAGCAGCTGGTGCGGGACGTTTTGGTTCAGGCTGGGCTTGGCTTGTGTTAAACAACGGTGAACTTGAAATTATGAGCACACCAAATCAAGATAGCCCAATTATGGAAGGTAAGACACCTTTACTTGGTCTTGATGTTTGGGAGCATGCTTACTATTTGAAATATCAAAATCGTCGTCCTGAATATATGAGTGCATTCTGGAATGTTGTTAATTGGGATGAAGTTCAAAAATTATACGACGCAGCAAAATAAATCATTGTACTAAGAAAACGAATTGCAAATTAGCAATTCGTTTTCTTTTTTTAGTATTAAAACTCCCTTGTTCACGAAGAATAGAAAAGAAGAAAAAGGGGAGTTTTTATTATGTTGAAGTTTAAAAAAATATTTAAGGATATTGATGTAACGAGAGATTTATTGCTGTTGTTGTTAATAGGTGGGTTGTATTCATTAAGCATTTCGTTATCGAATACATTCGTGAATGTTTATTTATGGAAACAATCGAAAAGTTTCATTGATCTTGCTATATATAATTTAACGATTGTCGTCATCCAGCCTATATTTTTTATCATTGCCGGCAGATGGGCTAAAAAAGTCGATCGCGTCATAGTGCTTCGCCTAGGAGTCATTTTTCTCGCTCTTTTTTTTATTGTCGTACTGTTATTTGGAGAGAAATCCTCTCAACATCTAGTCCTTCTAGGTGCATTGCTTGGGGTCGGATATGGTTTTTATTGGCTAGCTTTCAATGTATTAACATTTGAAATAACTGAACCTGATACGAGGGACTTTTTCAATGGATTTATGGGGGCACTCTCTTCAACGGGAGGAATAATCGGACCGATTTCTGCAGGATTTATCATTACTCGCTTTGTTTCTAATATTGGATATACGATTATTTTTGCCATTTCATTAGCATTATTCTCCGCGGCGGTTATTACGAGTTTCTTTCTAGAGCGGAGGCCATCATCAGGTCAATATTTATTTACGAGAATTTATAAGGAAAGAAAAAATAATAAAAATTGGCGGTTAATTACAAATGCGCATTTTCTCCAAGGTTTTCGGGAAGGAACGTTTGTTTTTGTCATTTCCGTCTTTGTTTTTATTGCGACAAACAATGAGCTGGCACTAGGTACATTCGGATTAATCCATGCGGGTGTTTCTTTTATTATTTACACGCTCGCTACAAAGCTTATAAAAAAAGAGATGAGAAAGAAAATCATGGTTTTTGGTGGCTTGCTGCTATATGCTGCTATTTTCATTATCGTTTTTGATCCTACATATGCGAGACTCCTAATTTACGCCGCCTTTATTGGTATTGCATACCCACTCATGCTCGTCCCTTATTCCTCCATGACATATGATGCCATCGGGAAAAGTTGGAAGGCAGCGGAAATGCGAATCGAATATATAGTCGTTAGAGAGCTATTTTTAAATATGGGCAGGGTTATTTCTATTTTGGCATTCATTGCGGCTATTTCCTATTTTGTTCCTAACAAAAGTATTCCTATTTTGCTCATTATTCTTGGAGCAGGGCATACGTGGGCAGCTTTTCTTTTATTAAAGCTAAGAACAGAATAAGTTCAACTTGCTGTCAATATTTTAAGGTGGAATTGTTTTCCCTTTTCTTTTACAATGAGAATAAGTAGTAAAAGAAGGGGACGGGGTAAGTTGGGAAAAAATAAGAAGAAAAAGACTCATGTTCCTTTACGGATGAACATGTTATTTTTTGTTGTATTTATCATGTTTTCGATGCTTATTCTTCGTTTAGGATTTGTTCAAATTGTAAATGGAGAGGATGCAAAAAGAGAAATTGATCGAACCGAAGATGTTACGGTGAAAACATCTGTCCCACGCGGTTTGATATATGACCGGAATTATAATCCAGTAGTGGAAAATAAGCCACAGAAAGCCATTACTTATACAGCTCCAAAGAAATTTGATGCAGATAAAACATTGGAAACCGCTCGAACTCTCGCAAAAATAATTCATCAAGACACAGATAAGATTACACATAGGGATAAAGTAGACTTCTGGCTATTACTAAATCCCGAAAAAGCAAAAGCCAAGGTAACTAAGGAAGAAGAGGAAAAATATAAAGGAAAACAAGCCGAGATATATAAACTTCAAAGAGACCGTGTAACCGATGAAGAACTTGCTACTCTTACTGATGAAGACTTGGAAGTTCTTGCAATCTATAGGGAGTTCACTGGAGGCTACGCGCTTGATCCACAATTTGTTAAAAATAAGGATGTCACTCTGGAAGAGTATGCCGAGGTTAATGAACATTTAGGTAAGTTACCCGGTGTAGATACAACAACGGATTGGGAACGTGTATATAAATACGAGGACACGCTACGATCCATTTTAGGAAATATTAATCAAGGCTTGCCTGTAGAAAAATTGGATTATTACGAAGCAAGGGGCTATAGCCGAAATGATCGTGTTGGAAAAAGTTATATAGAACTTCAATATGAAGATGTCCTTCGTGGACAAAAAGAAAAAGTAAAAAATATAACAAAATCGGGTGAGGTTTTAGAAACTGTCCCGGTCTCTGAAGGAGAACGTGGAAAAGATCTTATACTCACTATTGATATGGATCTACAGAAAGCGATCGATCAAATATTAGAAGAAGAAATTCTTAAAACGAAAGCAAAATCAGGCACACGCCTTTTGGACCGAGCGTTCGTGACGATGATGGATCCATACACTGGAGAAATATTAGCACTATCGGGAAAACAATATACGTATGATGAAGAAGAAAAAAAATATACATTTAAGGATTTCGCTTCAGGGAATTTTACTACGGCCTATGTCCCAGGATCGTCGGTAAAAGGGGCTACTGTCCTTACCGGATATATGTCTGGTGCTATTCGCCCGGGTGAGCCTCAGCTTGATACAGTAATAGATCTTGCGGGTACACCTCTTAAAAAGTCTTGGTTCAGTAATAGAGGGTCAATGTGGTTAACCGACCATCAGGCAATTGTTCGTTCATCAAACGCTTATATGTTTAGAATTGCGATGAAGATAGGTGGAACAGATTACACACGACCTAAGCAAAAATTAAATATTGATAAATACCAAGTTTTTAATGATTTACGTTATTATTTCAGTCAATTTGGACTAGGTGTTCGTACTGGTCTTGATTTGCCGGGAGAGCAGATAGGTTTTAAAGGAAATGTAGATACGGCCCCCGCTGGTACTACGTTAGACTTTGCGATTGGACAATTCGATTCCTTTACTCCACTCCAGCTTGCCCAATATGTGTCAACGATTGCGAATGGTGGTTATCGGATGCAAACACATATTGTGAAGGAAATACGTGATCCTGGTGATGAAAATGGAAACCTTGGTCCAATTGTTCAAGAAATCAAGCCAAAAGTGTTAAATCGGATTGATGCAAGTGATAGTCAAATTAAAAGGATACAAGATGCTTTCTGGGGAGTTTTTCATGAAGCTAATGGGACGGGAAATGTATTCAAGTCATTCGATGCAGCAGGTAAAACGGGAACTGCCGAAACTTTCGATGATGGAACAGGTGTATGGAACCTATCACTTGTAGGATACGCACCCTTTAAAAATCCAGAAGTAGCCATGTCCATTGTTGTTCCTTCTGCATATGTACAAGGTGTAACAGGAAATAATGTAAATTTGGATATCGGCACAAGAGTATTAAAAGCCTATTTTGATTTAAAAGAAAAGAGAGCAAAGGGAACTACCAATGAAGAGAATGTGAATGAGAATGATCAAGAGTAAAAAAAGAAAGCAGATGCCTGCTTTCTTTTTTATGATTCTTTTGCAATGATATTACTAATTTCTTCATAAGTCATTTTATCATTTAATTCATACGTTCCAATTTGTATATTTTTCTGTAAGTTTTTATTAGCCAAATAATCATTAAAATCTTCTGCATCGTCAATTAATCCTGCGTTCTCTAATTCAGTGCAAATTTCTTTTGATGACATACCTTCAGAAATAACCAATTGGTAATTCTTAATGGTAGGTTCTGCTTCATTTTTTGTTTTTTCTTCATCTTTCTTTTGTGAAAGCTGTTCATATTTTTCCTGCCAGTCTTTCGATTCTTGTTTCAATATTTCATATTCGCTTTTCTTTATTTCGATGTAACCTTCTTTGATAGCAGGCATAGGTTTCGGTTGTTTTTGAAAAAAATGAACATATGCATAAACAATTAAAGCAGAAATTAACAATCCTGAAGCAAAGGCTCTTGTAGTTTGTTTATTCATCCTCAAATACCTCCAAAAGCATCCTGCCGCCTTTTAATAATGTCTTTTACTGTTTCAACCGGCAAAGATGACTGTTTGGAAATTTGTTGGATATCAAGGCCTTGATGATATAAGGCTAAAACGTGACTTTTTAATATTTCGTTCGGCTCCCGCGTTTTCTTAAGCCCAGGAGCATCATTGATAAAGCTTTGCCCCATAAGTAATTCTTCCTCAAGGACTTTAAGTCGTTTCTTCATAAGATAATGGTCTTGCAACATATTCATAGATAATTGCTCTACCTCTTTTTCTAAAACTTTAACCTTATCAGTTTGGAAAAATGAAATGATGAATAAGAGAACTGCTAAACTTAATAAAATAATAATAATTGTATCCATAAGCCACCCCAGATGTGTTGTACTATTTCTATTTATACCACAAGAATAAATCATTTCATATAAAATTAATTGACGATACAAATAGATACTAGCATTTCAGAAAAAATAGTGCTATTATAAAAAAGTCGTATGTACAGTGAAGAATGCATTGAAGTTTGGAGGGAAAGACATGCGCGTTAACATTACATTAGCTTGCACGGAATGCAGTGAGCGTAATTATATTTCTACAAAAAATAAACGTAATAATCCTGACCGTCTTGAGCTTAAAAAATATTGCCCTAGAGAAAAACGAGTTACTTTGCACCGCGAAACAAAGTAACATTATAAGCCGTTTATTCAAAAAGCCAGAAACACTTAACCATACAGTGTTTCTGGCTTTTTTGGTATGATAAGTTGCAAGGAGATGGAAATGCATGGATAAGAAAACGATTCGAAAAAATTATAGAAACGAATTAAAATCCCTGGATCGAATTACATATGAACACTGGTCTCATGTGATAGCCACTGAACTTTTTTTAACGGATGAATGGAAGAATGCTGAAACGATCGGTATTACTGTATCTCATTTTCCGGAAGTAGATACATGGCAAATCATAAGAAGAGGATGGGAAGCAGGGAAAAAGATTGTCGTACCAAAGTGTTACCCTTCTGAGAAAAAAATGGAATACAGACAAATTACTGCATTTGATCAGTTAGAAACAGTATTCTTTGGATTATTTGAACCGAAGGAAACAAAAACTGTGAAAGTTGAAAATGATGAAATACGTTTATTAATTGTTCCTGGATTAGTGTTTAATCGTGAGGGATATCGTGTAGGATTTGGTGGAGGATATTACGATCGCTTTTTAACTAGATTTACTGGTGCTACGATTTCACTTTGTTTTTCTATGCAAATTTCTGAAAATTTACCGATTGAACATCACGATATTCCAGTTCGAAAAATCATTACGGAGGAAGAAGTAATCACATGTAATGCATAAAAAGAAGCCGATAAGTAAACATAAGACAAGGAGGGATAAAACATGATCAGATTGATTGTAAAAATGATCTCAGCTCTTGCTATCTTAGGAACTGCTTATCGCTTTCGCTACAAACTGTTGAATGTTTTTCTTGGCAATCGTTTTCTTCGAAAAGTGAGTGTAAATACAATGATGAACATACCTGGGGTTCGGTCAAAATTATTAACCTCAGCTTTTCGAAAATAAATGAAGATGTCACACATATTGGCTGGATCTTATATAGACCAGCTTTTCTTATATTCTTTTTGCAAGGCTTCATACTTTTCGTTATATTAAAATATAAGATGTTATAATGTTTGGGGGTATTTTTGAATTGTGGGAAGGGAAACTTTTTTATTTTGGCGTCTTGCGTATTTTTTTATGACCGAATGTGGATATCGATTAATGAATATGAATGATGCACAAACTGGAATGTGGTTAGAAAATAGGAAAAATAAAAATGCCACATTCATTCGTTTAATAAGAGCTGATTTAGTTTGGTCTAATCCTGTCATTCGAGACCAACAAAACGCAGCTATTCAGGCTGAAAAATTAAGAAAACATTATTTTCGTAGATCATTGAACGTTTTAAACATTTATGTTACGACATACCCTCCGATGGATGCAGAGCATATGATGCCCGAAAAAAACCTTTCAGCTTCAATAGGAAAGACAACCGTTTTCACCATCCTGTCATCTCGTGAAAATTATCAAAGTTCTATTAACAGAATGAGTGAAACACTCCATACTCCCATTGATTTTTTGCTTAAAGAAGAATACGAAGATGCAGAGATTTTTACGCTTCGTCAAGGAGTATTAAAGAGAACTGGCTCTATAGATGGGGAAGAAGAACAAAAGTTGTTTGAGTTCACTAAACCGCGATTGACTTATTTTTTTATCGTTATTCAAGTGCTCATTTTTTTGATAATGGAGGCGAATGGAGGAACGACTAACACTGAAACGCTTATTAAATATGGTGCAAAATTCAATCCTCTCATATTAAATGGCGAATGGTGGCGATTTTTTACACCGATTTTCATACATATTGGAATTTTTCATCTTGCAATGAATACCATTGCCTTATATTATTTAGGTACAACTGTAGAAAAAATGTTTGGCCACATAAGGTTTTTTTGGATTTATCTTTGTTCAGGATTTATAGGAACACTCGCAAGTTTTGTTTTTAGCCCTTCGATATCTGCTGGTGCAAGCGGTGCCATTTTCGGTTGTTTCGGAGCTCTGTTATATCTTGGATTTGCTTATCCTCAAGTTTTTTTTCGATCGATGGGCATGAATGTAATTGGCGTTATTATCTTTAATTTAATTTTTGGATTTACTGTGACTGGAATTGATAATGCTGGACATATTGGCGGATTGGTTGGCGGATTTTTGGCTACAGGGGCCGTTCATTTTCCGAAAAAGAAAAACAAAATAACGCAAGTATTATTTCTACTATCTACAATTATAGTAATAGGTGGATTATTATACTTTGGATTTCGTAATAATTAATCTTGCTCTACGCTTAGGAAGAGGATATTCTTATATCTAGAGAGCAAACATGCATTTCAACTAAAAATGGTGATGACTAAATGAACAGTGTATATGATGTTCAACAATTACTGAAAAAATTTGGAATTTTTGTATATATGGGAGAAAGAATACTAGATCTGGAACTCATGGAATCCGAAATTAAAGATTTATATTATTCAAATCTGATTAATAAAGATGAATTGCAAAAAGCGCTCTCAATATTAAGAAATGAAATATTAATAGAAAATAATAGAAAGAAAAGTGGGGAAGAACATGGAAAATGAAAAATGGTTAGTAGGTATTGATATAGGAGGAACATCCGTAAAATTAGCTTTTTTAACGGAAGAAGGCGATATTGTCCATAAATGGGAAATCCCAACGAATATTGCTAACAACGGAAGCAGCATCATACCAGATATTGGGGAAGCTGTTCATAATAAATTGGCTGAGTTAAATGTACCGCATGAAAAATTAAAATCAGCAGGTGTTGGGGCACCGGGACCAATAGATCAGGAACTCGGTGTAATGTTTGAGGCTGTTAATCTTGGCTGGCCGGATAACTTTCCGCTCAAGAATTTAATGCAGGAAGCTGTAGGCGTTCCAGTTGCCATCGAAAATGACGCAAATGCAGCAGCACTCGGTGAAATGTGGAAAGGCGCAGGAAAAGGGGCTAAAGATTTAATTGCCATTACACTTGGTACAGGCGTTGGCGGCGGCGTTATCGTCAACGGAGATATCGTTCACGGTGCAAAAGGGGCTGCTGGTGAGATTGGCCATATAACTGCGGTTCCTCGTGGAGGATATATGTGTAATTGTGGGAAACAAGGTTGCTTAGAAACAGTTGCGTCTGCAACAGGTATTGTTCGTACGGCAAAAGGATTGCTTTCAGAATATGAAGGAGATTCTCCATTAAAAGAACTTCTGAAAAATAATGGAGATATTACGGCTAAAGATATTTTCGATGCTGCCCAAGCTGGCGATGAACTTGCTTTACGCACCGTTGATACGTTGGCAGATCACTTAGGATTGGCGCTTGCCAATATCGGAAGTACTTTTAATCCAAGTAAAATTGTTATTGGCGGCGGGGTATCAAAAGCCGGGGACTTTTTACTAGGTAAAATTGAGGAATTCTTCAAGAAATATGCTTTTAAACCAGTAGGAGATTCCACTGAAATTGTCCTGGCACAATTAGGAAATGACGCTGGCATAGCAGGCGCAGCTTGGTTAGCTGCTAATAAAAATTAATGAGGTAATAGGCGAGAACAAGTTTCTCGTCTTTTTTGTGTCTAAAGTATGAAATTTTCATTTCTGGACAACTAATGAAACTTTTACGTGATTGGCACGTCTATATATAAGGAACATAGAATAAGATACTTTGTGGTTACATAGGAAAAAATTGAACTATACGTTTAAGTTTCTAGAGAATGGTTTCCGTCAAGCTCCATGCCCAATCGGCTCGAGGTGAAATAACATGAGTCAAAATATCAAACTACGGACTTTTTACTCAAAATTTTCTTGCCTACGAAATGCAGGCACCCTGGCGCTTTTGTTCTTAGTTACTGAATAGTCGGGCATTTGATTTTTTGAAAGAAACATATTATTATAGTCGTTAGTAATTCCGGACCTTTCCAAATAATTGGAAATAACAACGTATCGTATTGGCTTAGTAAGGAGGGTTATGAGAATGAATAGGCTTAAGAAAGCAAATATAGTTCTTCCAGTAATCGCTGTTATCATGCTCTGGATTAAAACTTATATTGTTTATAAAACAAGCTTTAACATCAAAATTGAAAATTTCATGCAAGAGCTTATTTTATTTATTAACCCATTAAGCTTTTTGCTATTTATTTTTGGATTATCACTATTCTTCAAATCAAGAAAAACTCAAAACAGGTATATATTCATTACAAGTTTCCTGTTAAGCTTTATTTTATACGCAAATGTAGTTTTTTACCGATTTTTCACTGATTTTTTAACACTGCCGGTACTATTCCAAACTAGTAACTTTGCTGACCTGGGAGACAGTGCGGTATCAGAAATTAAAGGGTTTGATTTCGTTTATTTTATTGATGTCATTCTATTATTCTTGTTGATTAAATTTAAACAAAAAGATATAGAAATGAAACCAATCAATAAAGTTACTCGCCGTGCGTATTTCCTTGTATCTGCTGCTATTCTCTTTTTAAATATTGGTCTGGCGGAAACTGAACGTCCTCAATTATTAACAAGGACATTTGACAGAGAAATGCTCGTTAAAAATATCGGAACGTATAATTATCATTTGTATGATATTTTCCTGCAATCAAAATCATCCGCTCAAAGGGCTATGGCCGATGGCAGTGAACTAATCGACATTGATAACTATATTAAAGCTAATTATGTAAAACCAGATAAGGACATGTTTGGAATTGCCAAAAATAAAAACTTGATCGTTGTGTCATTGGAGTCACTGCAAAACTTTGTTATTCAAAATGATGTATATGGACAAGAAGTTACTCCATTTTTAAATGAATTAATTAAGGATAGTTATTATTTCGATCAGTTCTATCACCAAACAGGGCAAGGGAAAACATCTGATTCCGAATTTTTGCTTGAAAATTCTTTATATCCATTGAGTCGTGGAGCGGTATTTTTTACGCATTCGGGAAATGAATACGATGCGATGGCCAAAAAGCTTAGTGAAAAAGGTTATTTCACATCTACAATGCATGCTAATAATAAGAGCTTCTGGAATCGGGATATTATGTACCAATCATTAGGATATAACTATTTTTATTCTGCAACTGATTATGAGATCACACCTGAAATCTCTGTCGGATGGGGAATGAAAGACATCCCATTCTTTGAGCAATCCGTTGATTTAATGAAAACAATGAAGAAGCCTTTTTATACAAAAATGATTACGTTGACGAACCATCATCCGTTTAAATTAGATGAGGAAGATAAATTTATTTCGGAATATGATTCAAAAAGTGGTACTTTAAACCGATATTTTACGACCGTGAGATACATGGATGAAGCTGTTAAAGAGTTCTTTCAAAAATTAAAAGATGAAGGAATATATGAAAATTCCATTATCGTAATGTACGGAGACCATTACGGTATTTCTGAAAATCATAATGAAGCAATGTCTCAATATTTAGGAAAAGAAGTTACTCCATATGTGAGTGCACAACTCCAAAGAGTGCCATTAATTATTCATATTCCTGGAGTAACCGATAATGGAAAAGGAAAGACGATTTCAAAAGTTGCTGGACAAATTGATTTAAAACCGACTTTACTGCATCTTCTCGGTGTAAATACTAAAAATGATATTCAATTTGGTGAAGACCTATTTTCTCCAGATCATCACGATTTTGCCGTTTTTAGAGATGGAACATTTATAACGAAAGACTATGTATATACGGATGGTACTTGTTATTCAAAAGAAACTGAACAACCTGTCGAAGAATCTTTTTGTGAGCCGTATAAAGAGAAAACAAGGACAGAACTTGATTATTCTGATAAGATCATTTACGGTGATTTGCTTCGTTTCTACGAAAATAGAGAAGAGCTAAACCAGTAAAACAAAAAAACCCCATCAACGAAAGTTGGGGTTTTTTTGGAACTACCCTTTGTAAAATTACTGTAATTTTTGAAAAGAAAATGAAACATTTTTGTCGTTAGAAACGTACTATTATATGAGTATCGAATTTTGAAAGAGGGGTGCAAATGCGTAAGAGTGCTATTTTCCATATAATGATCGGGTTTTTTCTTTTTTTTCTTCTTTCAGGCTGCTCCATTTCACAGGCAGATGCACCCCCTTCTAATAAACCGCAAAAGCATCCCGGCGAAATGAGAGAAAAAAATGAAGATGTCATTATACAGCAACCTAAGCCCCTCAATGTCATAAGTGGTTCTTTTGAAAAAGTATATGGCTGGATGGATAGTCAAACAATTCTTTATTCTTATGTTAATGAAGGAAAGTATTATTTATCTTCTTATCATATTTTTAGTGGAAACCAAGAACTAATATTTACTTCAGATGCTCCAATTATGAATGTTTTAATCCATAAAAATACCGAAAAACTTTTTATTCATACCTCTCAATATTCTCATTCTGCAAATTTATTTTTTACTGATTATAAAGGGAATGTCGAATTTTCAACTGAAATAGATTCATATGAACTTGTGTATGAATGGAATGAAATGAATCCTTCGTTAATGCTGCTCACGGCCTTTTTTGAAGATTGGTCCTATCAAGTGAAGCTGATAAACAGTGAATCTGGAACGGTTGAAGACATAGAGAATGTTCAACCATTTTTAAAATGGTACGATAATCAGCAAATTCTTGAGCAAGATTGGAAAGAAGACGAAGTAGCTTTCTTTGCTCCCATCTTAAAAAAGTCATTAGTATCCACAACCGATTCAGAAAAAATGTTTGATCAAGTTTTCCGATTTGATACTTTTAATAATCATATCATGACCATTAAAGTAGAAGAGGAAAATATGGAAGAAATAAAATACTCGTTTTATGATTCAAAACTGAAAGAAATTTATCACGTAGCTTTCCCGAATCTAACACAATATTCAGATTGGCTCATTCCTTATTACACTTTTAATAAAAAGAATGAAACCTTCCTTACCTTTGCTCCAAAAAAACACGATACGGCTGATCATTATAATGAAGGGTTTGAATTAGTAAGTGTTGATTTAAAGCAACATAAAAAAAGTGTACTATTTAATGATTTAGAAAATAAGCCGATTGTATGTTCCGAAGAAGGGGATTTATGTTTATACGGGTACCAATATGAACAGTTAATAAATCTAAAAACCGGTAAACAATTTCCACTTGTTATTACATCTAGCTAATACAAAAAGAGGTTATTCCAGAAACAATCCTGTTTTGGAATAACCTCTTTTCTTATCATTATTTATTGTGGAAGCGATGCAGGGAGTTTTATTAGTGTCATTATGGCGAAAAAGCCAAATACTCCAATAGCACCAGCTCCGAATAGAATTCCAAGAATATTTTTGTTTTTTAGAGCACTAAAAGTGCCAAAAACCGCAAGTATCGCAACTAAAAGGAAAATAATAGCTGTACCCATATTAAAAAGCTCCCTTCTCAAATTATTCAGCAATTTCTATGTACGAATATATAATGATGCTCCTACATATTTTATTACTTTTCTTTGGCTTTGTCGAGTTTCAAAAGTGACACTTCTATGAATGAAAATACAGAAGCATTCTTATGTTACCCTTTTTTGTGAAAAACAAACGATGGCTCATGTATAATGGTATAAAATGAAAAGGGAGGCATGTACAGTGAAATGGATTCAAATTCCGCTTGGTCCAATAGAAACCAATTGTTATATTTTATATAATCATGAAAAAGAATGTGTTATTTTTGACCCGGGTGATCAAGGGGATGATTTAAATCATTTTTTAAAGGAAAAAGGTCTTAGACCACTAGCTATCATGATGACACATGCTCATTTTGATCATATTGGTGCGATTGATTCAGTTAGAGAGAAATGGTCCATTCCTGTATATATTCATGAAAAGGAAGCGGAATGGTTAACAAATTCAGCATTGAACGGTTCTGCGCGGTTTGGAGCAAATATTACTGCAAAAGCAGCCGATCATCTAATATCTAATGAGGAGCCAATAGCAATCGGCCCATTTTTATTACATATTCTTCATACCCCTGGTCATTCCCCAGGCAGTATTTCTTATTATTCAGAAGAGGCTAATGCCATTTTTGCTGGAGATACACTTTTTGAGGGTAGTATTGGAAGAACGGATCTCCCGGGTGGAAATCATGAACAATTGCTTTCGAGCATTAAATCTAAGCTATTTAATTTTCCAGAAACGACAGAAGTACTCCCGGGACATGGGGCAGTTACTACGATTCAAAAGGAAAAAGAAAGCAATCCATTCTTACAATAGCGTTAATAGTAAAAAGGCTATACCTTGAGTAAGGTACAGCCTTTTAATTGCTTTAGAATTGATAAAAATAGGACAGGTGCATTGCGCTTTTCTTATACTGTTATCCCAATCCGCCGCCTGGAGGCATTAGGAACAATGTATAGTATGTAAATCCAGCAAAGAATACTGTTAAATATGCGGCAAACACATACATATACATGCGTTCAGTTAATCTTAAATAACTAAGCAGAACAAAGAATCCTGTTTGTCCTAGGAAGAGCAAAGCGGTTTTGTCCATGCCGCCAAGATAAAACATAATTGTAAAAATACCAGTCCAAAATCCTAAAACTCTGTACATACGATCCATATGTATCCCTCCTTTGCAGCCTAAGTCCATCAATACATTATTATAAATGAATTAGTTCCATAATGTAAATATATGTTGCGCTCTTGTTTGTGACGAATGAGTGATATTATATTATTTCTTCGCCTATTTATTATACCTCATTAAAGAAAAAAATAATAATTTTAAAAACTTTTATTTTCTTGCAGGAAAATGAAGAGATGTGTCGAATGTAATATTTAACGAAAAATAAAGGTGGTGTTTTATGAAGAATGAATATTGAAAGTAAAGCAAATCTTCTTCTTTCTCAAGCTTTGCATGACGATGCAACAGACATTCATATCATCCCCAACTCAGAACAGTATCATATCCAATTTCGGATAAATGGAATTTTATTTCCGATTAAGCAAATTTCATTTAATGTAGGGGAAAGACTCATTTCACACTTGAAATTTCTTGCCTCGATGGATATAGGCGAAAAAAGAAAACCACAAAGCGGTTCCCTGCAAACTAATATCATCGGAATAGACATTTCCTTAAGAATATCCACCCTCCCTTCTGCCCAATTAAAGGAAAGCATTGCAATAAGAATTCTGCCTCAGAACACCCTTTCACTTGATTATTTATCCTTATTTCCAAATTCCATTCATCAATTAACAACTTTAATGGCCCAAGCAAATGGATTGATTGTTTTTACTGGTCCAACCGGTAGTGGCAAATCAACGACAATGTATGCACTTGCACAATATTGTGCTGAGAATTTAAATCGCCATGTTATTTCTCTGGAAGACCCTGTGGAAAAACATCATGAACATCTTTTACAAGTGCAAGTGAATGAAAGAGCGGGCATTTCCTTTCACTCGGGATTGAAGGCGATTTTACGACATGATCCAGATGTTATTCTCGTTGGAGAAATACGTGATGCAGAAACAGCCAAGATTGCGGTAAGGGCGGCAATGACTGGTCATCTTGTTTTGACTAGTATGCATTCTAGAGATGCAAAGGGTGCTATCCAGCGTCTTCTTGAGTTTGGAATTAAAGATGGGGAATTGAAGCAAACCTTATTAGCTATTACAGCACAAAGGCTTGTCATGTTAAAATGTCCTTTTTGTGGTGCGAATTGCGTTAAATACTGTACTAATTTGCCGCGTATGAAGAGGCTCGGAATATATGAAATCCTTTATGGGAACGCATTATTTGATGAACTTAAGAATACGGGAGAAAAAGGAAGCAAATATCGATATGATACACTACAACAGTTAATTAGAAAGGGGATTGCGCTTGGCTACCTACCTTCTGAAGAATATGGCCGTTGGATTATTGAATAGAAAAAATAAGTTAACGCTTAAAGAGCAAGGCATTTTTTTAACAAGAGCCAGTGATATGCTTCAAAATGGATTTACTTTACTGGAAGTGCTTCAGTTTTATTGGAAACTGGATCATAAGAAGCACCACATGATGGATTCGATGATTAAAGATTTAAAAAATGGACACAAAATCCATGAAGTATTTCTGAAGCATCATTTTGATCGAGAAGCGTGTGTCCAATTATATTTCTCTGAAAAACATGGTTTTTTAGCAGAAGCCCTTCTCGAGTCAGGTGTTTATTTACAGAGGAAAGATCAAGAAAGAAAAAAATTGCTTAAACTTATGCAGTATCCACTCATCCTCCTGTTTATTCTCCTGCTTGTTGCGGTGCTTCTGAACGCCTTATTATTGCCTCGATTTCAAAATCTTTATCAGTCTATGGGTTACGAGCCAACGATAGGAGTAAAGCTTATCCTTCATTTCATGCAGAACACCCCATTTTATGTTTTACTTTCAATTCTTTTTGGTATATCCATTTTTTTATTAATGAAAAGAAATTTTCGAAAAAAATCCGCATTAGAGATTGCTGCTTTTTTTTCGTCAATTCCACTCATTAATTCTTTTTACAAGCTATACCAAACCATTTTTCTTTCAAGAGAATGGGGATATTTGCTGAGAAGCGGTTTTTCCCTTAATGAAATTATTACGATTATGGAAAGCCAGACTTTTAGGCCTCTCTTGCAAGAATCTGCACAGCAATTGAAAAGAATGCTCCTTGTGGGACATTCCTTCGGAGATGCTTTATCTAAATTAAACTTTATTGAAAAAGAAATGGTTTTTATCGTAAACCATGGTGATAAAAACGGAAGAATTGAGAAGGAACTTCTTTATTACAGTCAATATTGTCTTCAAAAACTGGAGGAAAAAACAGAATCCATTTTTTTAGTAGTCCAGCCGATTATTTTTTCATTCATCGGGATTATTGTCGTAACGATTTACATGTCCATCTTTTTACCAATGTTTCAAATGATGGATTCAATTTAATAAAAGAGGAGAAATCAAAATGAAAAAGTTTTTAACTCATAATGAAAATGGTTTTACATTAATCGAAATGCTGATCGTTCTTCTCGTCATATCGATCATCTTGCTTATAGCATTGCCCAATGTTACGAAGCAAAGCTCCAGCATAAACGAAAAAGGATGTGATGCTTTAGAACAAATGGTGCAAGGACAAGTTCAAGCGTATTATATGGATAATAAAAAATACCCCTCATCACTTAGTGCATTAGAAGGCGATTACGTAAATGAAGGCTTTGAATTTAAATGTCCGAACGGGAAAGTTCTTTCGATAGATGAAAATGGAAACGTTCATTAAAAGAGAAAATGGCTTTACGCTTCTGGAGGTAATGATTGTCATATCCGTCATGACAATCATACTTTCATTTAGCTTTTTCACATTACATTCTTTTTGGGCATTGATGCAAAAAAATATGTTTCTCAATCAATTGCAGTCCGATCTATACTATGCCCATTCGTACGCCCTAAATCGGCAAGAAACAATCAATTTTCGATTTACTCGAATTACACAGGAGTATGAAGCTGTTGCTAAAGATTCGAATCAGGTGATCATTCAGAGGAAACTACCCGCTGGAATTAATATAGACAGAGAAACGAACCTCTCGAGCTTTACTATTACGCCAGATGGTAACGTCTCAAATTTTGGAAAAATCATATTGAATGTAAATGGGAAAAGAGTAAAGATCACATTTTATATCGGAAGGGGGAGGTTTTTGATTGAGGAGGAATGAGGATGGTTTTACGGTAGTGGAGGGACTTTTGTCGTTTACCGTAGCCATATTCATTTGTGCAATCTTATTTCCTTTGCTTTTTAAAATGCTTCTTCACTTACACGATGGAAAAAGAGAAATGATTGCTAATAGACTATTATACGAACATATCGAGCAGCATGTTCCAATCGAGAATTCATCGAGGGAAATAAGAGTTGTTCGAAATATTGAATACGAACTAACAATTGAAAGAAATGGTGATGATTTTTGGAAAGCTTGCGTGAAATATGATGAACATCAAAAATGTTATGAATGACCAAAACGGGTTTACTTTGCTTGATTCTATTTTTTCTATGCTCATCTTATCCCTCATCATGTCTTTAATGCCACTAATATTTCATTCCTTTGCTGCAATTGATCGAACAATAAAGGTAGATGAAGATTATGAATGGAATCTTTTCTTGATTCAGTTGCGAAATGAATTAGAGGACGCAAATATGGTGCTTGTTGATAGTAATCGCATTATCATTGATAAAAAAGTAGGAGGGGTCTTTTACGAAACATACGGCTACAGCATTAGAAGAACTGTAAATGATAAAGGGCATGAAGTTGTCCTGCAGCATGTACCTTCAGTATTATTTTCACAGCACGGTCAAATGTTACGATTAAATGTTGTTTTTGCTAATGGGGTTAAAGAAGAAGCACGTTTCATCATTCCGCTGGATAAAGGAGAGGAAGAAGGATTAGAAATGAACATGGAGCCGCTTACCCAGTTGTATTGATTGTGGCAGTCCTTTCTCTATTTGTTATTTATGAAGCAACACAAATATATATATCTGAATTAGGCTATGTGATAGAAATGAAAAATTATTACGAAAAGCAAATATTAGATTTGCTTCATGGATCGTGAGCATGAAATTAATGTGGATTGATGGCCCACCTATTATATAATGGAAGAAGAATGTAAAGAGGTGGATGAAAGTGACAAAAAAATCAATCTACTTAATTGGCTTTATGGGGGCTGGAAAAACGTCTATTGGCAAGGTTTTGGGAGAAAAAAGCGGGCTTCCAGTCATTGATACTGATGAACGGTTTGAGGAATATTCAGGAGTCCCGATAAAGAACTTTTTTGAACAATTTGGTGAGGAGCGTTTTCGAGAGAAGGAAACTGAAATTTTACTTAATTTAACAGACACGCCATCTATCATTACGACTGGCGGAGGGATTATATTAAAAGAAAAAAACCGGCAATTCCTTAAGGAAAGTGGAAGAGTTGTCTTTTTGGAATGCAAACCTGAAGTATTTTTGGAGAGATTAAAAGATGATCTAACAAGGCCACTTTTAAAGAATAAATCAGTAGAGGAAATAAAGGACATGTATGAAAAAAGACTGCCCTTATATTTGGAAAGTGCTTCTTTCACTATTGATACTTCAGATTTAACTATTGAAGAAGTTGCTGAAAAGATTATTAGTCGAATGAATCTATAAAACTTGGCTATACTTTCTAATAAATCGAATGGTTTTGTAGAGGGAAGGAATAGATTCATGTCTACAAATGATTATGTGAAGTATTTGACCGAAACATTTATAAAACATTTTGAACTGCCTAAAGAGGAAAGAAAACAATTAAAACTTGATAAGAAAAGTGCAAGGGAACCAGCCTTGACTCATTGGTTTGGGTTGCTCCCGCTTTCAATAAGTATGTTATTAAAAAGGAGAGGCTGATTTTTCAGCCTCTTTCATGCATATATGGATTCGTTGCTAAATAATAAAGTCCACCATTTATGATCTCCATAATGACTACGGGTTCATATTGATCCTTTAATGCTTCTTTTTCAATATGATAGGTTTCCGGTTTTTCAATATGGTCTTCATAGAAATGATCCAATAGTCGCAAATCCTCATTCCATCTTTTTATTGCTTCGTTTGCCCATGGATGTTCACTGTTCTTCACTTCGTTTATTAATAGATTTTCTATTCGTTTAATCCCACTTCCCGGTTTAATGATCGGTGAAATGGTAAAACAGTAGTCTGGTATGGTTGCTTGTAAGGGTATTGTATCTACCTTTTCGTAAAAATCTTCAAAAATAGAGCCATTGATTAAATTTATTCCAATTGATCTTATTAAATCTTTTTTTCTGTCACACTGGTAGGAGATTTTGATATTAAGCATAAGCCATGGATGAAGAGGGATTTGACTATTGCTATCCGCCTTGCTCGGTATCTCGTACATTCTAATATAAGCAGATTTTTTTTTCGTTGCCTGAAAGATTTGATGAAGTCTTGGTACTCCAAAATGGATGATTTCTCCTTTTATATGATCTGGGGTTTTTTCTTGATCGGTGATTAAGGTTATTTTCATTGGATTAGGAGTTCCACCTGTCTTCTCCAAATATGTCCAGTAAAAAGGACGGTTCATTAATTCTTTATCCATATCAACAGTTAGTTGTACAACTAGGTGCCCAGGTCCTTTTTCTTCAATCAAGCAATCATTTTCACGAAAAAAAGTTTCAAGATATTGATGAATTTCCTTTTGCAGCATTCCCAGCTTCCTCCGTTCTCATCGTGTCCGCAAATTGAATCAATGAAGTTAAATTTCCCATCTTTACTTTCATTTGACCTTCAGAGCTGGATTGCTCAAAAATATCTTTTAAATACTCATCAAAATTTTTGAATTCCAGCCTTGACAATATATCATCCAATTCTCCAACTACACGCTCGAATAGTTGGATTTTTTCATAGAGTAGTTTTACAATATGCTCTTCAATTGTGTTCATAATTGTAAAATTGTAAATATGAACATTATTTTCCTGGCCAAGTCTATGAATACGTCCGATTCTTTGTTCAAGGCGCATCGGATTCCATGGCAAGTCAAAATTAATAATATGTGAGCAAAATTGCAGGTTGATTCCCTCACCGCCAGCTTCTGTCGCAATCAACACTTGGGCTTGATTTTGAAATAGCTCACGCATCCAATCCTTTTTCCCTCTTTTAAATCCGCCTCGAAAAGGGACAGAACGTATCCCGTTTTGCCCTAAAAACCATTGTAAATACATTTGTGTTGCTCGATATTCTGTAAAAATTATCACTTTGTCATCAATCTTCTTAATTAATTCCAGAGCTTTACTCGCTTTAGAATTTTGTACGACGGCATCAATTTTTTGTTGGATGAATTGAAGGGCTTCAATAAGCAGCGGAGAAGGATTTTCATATTTTGTGAGCATGTTTTTCAATGTGAAATAGACAGCTTCCCTGCTGCTGCATGCCTCTCGTTTTAATGTTAGCAGCGAAAATCCGTGTACAGGTAAATCAGTATCCTTCAGCCTTTCGATTGCGTTATATAGCTCCCGTTCTTCTTTTGTAAATTCAATCGGAATGGTTTCTACATGCCGTTCAGGCCATTCAATACCTGTGTCTCCACGTCTATTTCTAATCATTACTTTATTGACGAGTTCTTTTAAAAACGCATCTTCTTGTACAGATAATTTTTTATCCTTATATTTATCGGTAAAACCACTCTGATTCCCTAAATGGCCAGGTTTTAAAAGAGATACAAGGTAAAACATTTCTTCAATTTTATTTTGGATAGGGGTAGCTGTTAACAAAAGACAGAATTTCTTTTTCAAGGATTGAACAAATTCATAGTTTTTGGTTTTATGATTTTTAAGTTTATGTGCTTCATCTATAATAATAAGATCATAATCCTGTTCGGCTATTAATTCCCTATGTGGACTCCTTTTCGCCGTATCGATGGATGAGACAACGCAATCATATTGATCCCAGACATAACTTTTCCTTTGAGCCACTGCGGGAATATAAAATTTCGAATTAAGCTCAGATACCCACTGAGAGACGAGGGAAGCAGGAACAAGAATCAAAACTTTTTTTACTAGTCCACGAATCATATATTCTTTTATAATTAGGCCGGCTTCAATTGTTTTTCCAAGACCAACTTCATCGGCTAATATTGCTTTACCATTCATGTTTTCGACTACTTGGCGCGCAGTTTCAAGCTGATGCGGCAAAGGTGTTAAATTAGGAAGAAACTTTGGAGCGACCAATCCTTCAAATGAAGGTACATTTAATAATTTTTCTACTTGTATTGCTAATTTAAATAATTCTCGATTTGCCCATGGTCCATCTTTGTCTATCTTTTGCATAAAGTTTTTTTGCCAGTCTTGTTGAAAGACTACCTGTATTGTCATAATTACCTCCCATATGGCGAAAAGCATTGATGAATAGTTGAAATGGTGATACGATGTTGTTGATGTAAAGTGGATATGTAAGATAAAACTATTTTTAGTATATCCAGTAAACGCACATAATATTGGCGAATGAAGACACGGGGAGAGACTGCATACGCGGCGCCGAAGGAGCAAGCAACAAAGTTGTGAATCTCTCAGGCAAAAGAACCCTTGTTTGACGCAACTCTGGAGAGTGTTCTATTTTTTCAGAACCACCAAAGGGGTAAGCCGCAAGGTGAAACTCTCAGGTGCCAGGACAGAGAATCCTTAATGCAACGGGATTTTTCTGTCCTTTTTTGCATTTTCGTACATATTAAGCTAAGGAAAAGGAGGTTTTTTTAGTGACGAATTTAAAAAGAACGCCATTGTACCCCCTATATAAGGAGTTAGGCGCAAAAACAATTGATTTTGGTGGCTGGGATCTTCCAGTTCAATTTTCCAGCATTAAAGAAGAACATGAAGCGGTAAGGACTAAGGCTGGTATTTTTGATGTTTCTCATATGGGGGAGATAGTGGTAAAAGGAAAAGGCAGCCTCGCATTTTTACAAAAAATGGTGACAAATGATCTTTCAAAACTCAAATCTGGAAGTGCACAATATACGGCGATGTGTTATGAAGATGGTGGAGTGGTAGATGATCTACTTGTCTATAAATTAGCGGAAGAGGACTACCTTCTTGTAGTAAATGCAGCCAATACTGAAAAAGACGTTAAGTGGCTACATGACAATGCTATAGGTGATGTTGAAATACAAGATGTTTCAAGTGATTACGGGCTTATCGCCATCCAGGGGCCAAAAGCAGAAGCCATTCTTCAAACATTAGTAACTGATACAGAATTAAAGGAAATTAAATTATTTAAATTTATAGAAAATGTTGATGTAAATGGTTCAAACACATTAATCTCTCGTACAGGCTATACAGGTGAAGATGGTTTTGAAATATATTGCAGTCCTTCTGATGCGGAAAAAATATGGAAAGATCTCCTTGCAGTAGGAGCAGAAGAAGGCTTATTGCCATGCGGGCTTGGGGCTAGAGATACGCTTCGCTTTGAAGCCGCCCTAGCTTTATATGGGCAGGAACTATCCGAGCAAATTTCTCCGTTGGAGGCGGGGATAGGATTTGCTGTGAAACTAAATAAGGAAGAAGATTTTATCGGAAAAAGCGCTTTACAAAAACAAAAAGATGCAGGCATCCCTAGATCAATTGTTGGAATTGAAATGATTGATAGAGGAATTCCTAGGCATGGATATAAAGTATTTGCTGGTGATGAGGAAATTGGCTTTATTACATCAGGAACCCAATCTCCTACCTTGAAAAAAAATATTGGGCTTGCGCTCATAAATTCCGAATATAAAGAACTTGGACGGGAGCTTACAGTAGAGATTCGCGGAAAACGACTAAAGGCAAAAGTCGTTTCGACTCCGTTTTATAAGAGAGCCAAAAACTAAACTGGAGGGGAAAAATATGAGTAAACATCGCTATTTGCCGATGACCGAGCAAGATCAAAAAGAAATGCTTGAAGCAATAGGCGTTGAGTCCATTGATGACTTATTTTCAGATATACCGGAAAAAGTTCGTTTTAAAGGCGAATATAACATTAAAAGAGCAAAATCGGAATCCGCATTATTAAAGGAACTCGCAAGTCTGGCAGGGAAAAATGCTGACTTCAAACAGAATGTTTCATTCTTAGGGGCTGGTGTGTATGACCACTATATCCCGACAATTGTTGACCATGTCATTTCTAGATCTGAATTTTATACGGCATACACTCCGTATCAGCCGGAAATATCACAAGGTGAGCTTCAAGCTATTTTCCAGTTTCAAACGATGATTTGTGAACTCACCGGCATGGATGTAGCGAACTCTTCCATGTATGATGGGGGAACATCACTTGCAGAGGCTGCTATGCTCAGTGCAGGCCAAACGAAACGTAAAAAGATTCTTGTGTCTAATACTGTAAATCCTGAATCAAGAGAAGTATTAAAAACATATGCAAAAGGTCAATATATCGATGTTGTAGAAATTCCTTACCAAAATGGTGTAACCGATTTAACTGCTCTGAAAAATGAACTTAATGATGATGTTGCGGCTGTAATTATACAATATCCAAACTTTTTTGGTCAGATCGAGCCATTAAAGGATATTGAACCATTAATTCACGAACAAAAGGGCTTATTGATCGTTTCAAGTAACCCACTTGCACTCGGAGCGTTAACTCCTCCTGGTGAATTTGGAGCTGATATTGTTGTTGGGGATGTGCAGCCTTTTGGAATCCCGGCTTCCTTCGGTGGTCCACATTGTGGATATTTTGCCGTTACATCAAAATTGATGAGAAAAGTTCCTGGCCGTTTAGTTGGGCAAACAACTGATGAAAACGGGAAAAGAGGATTTGTTTTGACGCTGCAAGCTAGGGAACAGCATATTCGCCGCGACAAGGCAACATCAAATATTTGCTCCAACCAAGCGTTAAATGCCTTAGCTTCCTCTGTCGCCATGACAGCCCTGGGTAAAAAAGGTGTAAAAGAAATGGCAGTGCAAAATATTCAAAAGGCTCATTATGCGAAGACCGTTTTTAAAGAGAAGGGATTTGATCTTCTTTTCGATGGCTACCAATTTAATGAATTTGTCGTCAAGCTGAATAAGCCTGTCAGGGAAGTAAATGAAATATTGCTTCAAAAAGGAATCATTGGCGGCTATGATTTAGGCCGAGATTATCCAGAACTTGATGGACATATGCTTGTTGCCGTCACTGAACTTAGAACGAAGGAAGAGATTGATAGCTTTGTAAAAGAAGTGGGGGAGAGCTGTGAATAATCAAGATTTAAAATTAATTTTTGAAATGTCTACTCCGGGGAGAATTGGTTACAGTTTGCCTGAAATGGATGTGCCAGAAATCGATATAGCTGAATGTTTGCCTGAAGGATATGTTAGAGAAAATGAACCCGAGCTTCCGGAAGTATCAGAGCTTGATATTATGCGCCATTTTACGGAACTCTCCACCCATAATCACGGTGTGGATTCAGGATTTTATCCACTCGGATCATGTACGATGAAATATAATCCGAAAATCAATGAACAAGTTGCACGATTCCCTGGCTTTGCCCATATACATCCATTGCAGCCCGAATCATCTGTTCAAGGAGCACTTGAATTGATGTATGATTTACAGCAGCATTTAATTGAAATTACAGGGATGCATGAGGTAACGCTGCAGCCAGCCGCTGGCGCCCACGGAGAATGGACTGGGCTCATGATGATTCGTGCTTTCCACGAAGCAAATGGAGACACGGAAAGAACGAAAGTCATCGTACCAGACTCTGCTCACGGAACGAACCCTGCATCTGCAACTGTAGCCGGATTAGAAACGATTACTGTTCGATCAGGCGAGGATGGATTAGTCGATTTGGATCACTTAAAAGAACTCGTTGGTCCTGATACAGCTGCATTAATGCTGACAAATCCGAACACACTCGGGCTATTCGAAGAACAAATCCTTGAAATGGCAGAAATAGTCCATGGTGCTGGCGGGAAGCTTTACTACGACGGTGCTAATTTAAATGCTGTTATGTCCAAAGCGCGTCCTGGCGATATGGGCTTTGATGTCGTCCATTTAAATCTTCATAAAACATTTACAGGCCCACATGGCGGCGGTGGTCCAGGTTCTGGTCCTGTCGGCGTGAAAGAAGATTTGATTCCATTTTTACCAAAGCCGGTCATTACGAAAAAAGATGGCAAATTTGCGATTGACTACGACCGCCCGCAATCGATCGGTCGAGTCAAACCATTTTACGGTAACTTCGGCATCAACGTACGCGCTTATACGTATATTCGTACGATGGGGCCAGATGGATTAAAAGCTGTTACAGAATTTGCGGTACTCAATGCTAACTATATGATGAGAAAGCTTGCTCCTTATTTTGAGCTTCCGTATGACCGCCATTGTAAACATGAATTTGTTTTAAGTGGAAAGCGTCAAAAGAAGCTAGGAGTTCGTACTCTTGATATGGCGAAAAGATTGCTTGACTTTGGCTATCATCCGCCAACCATTTATTTCCCGCTTAATGTTGAAGAATGTATGATGTTTGAACCGACTGAAACCGAATCAAAAGAAACACTCGACGCTTTTATTGATGCAATGATTCAAATTGCGAAGGAAGCGGAAGAAAATCCTGAACTCGTCCAAGAAGCTCCGCACACAACGATCGTAAAGCGACTTGATGAAACGAAGGCGGCAAGAAAACCTGTTTTACGATATATAAAAGAATAATAAAAAATGAGGCAGACTAAAATAATAAAAAGTCCGCCTCATTTTTATAAATGCCTTAAAAAAGATTGGGGTGAATCAAGGAAATTCTTAAAATCTTTCAAAACTGGAAGTGTAAAAGGAAACTGGTGTTCATTATTATCTTGAATAAACTTTACTTCTTTTAATATCATTATTTCGCCACCTTTCTAGATTACAAAAAACCGCGGAGTTTTAGTCCACGGCATCATGTTAGCTATTATACTTTTTCTTTGTTTTGATTCGTCCAGACCATTTTTTAAATCCACCCTGTAAATGGTACAAATCTCTGTAACCTTTTCTGTATAAAGTTTGTGCGGCTCTTCCGCTCCGTAACCCCGTTTGACAATATAAATATACGGGTTTATCGGGGCGAATTTCCTTCATGCGTGTTTTTAATTGGGACATGGGAATGTTGCGCGCTCCTAGTATATGTCCACCTTCAAATTCATTTGGCTCACGAACATCGATGAGCTGTGCTTTCCGATAGCCAGCACGAAATTCTTCTTCCGTTAGTGTTTTTAAGATTTTTTTCTGATGGAAGTAATTATAAAGGGAAAAAGCAATGATTGCTCCCAGTAAAATTAGTAATGTGTATAAAGCCTCCAAAATTCTTCCTTCCCCTTTCTAGTAAATAGCCCTATGTTCTATTATATTCATCATAGCAACATGAATCAAAATCTTTTTTATGGATTTTTATTTTCAGAATAAAATTTTTATAAAATTATTTTCTAGACCATTTTCAATAAAACCTTATCATACAAACGATGAAAGAGGAAATAAAAAGAGCAAATGCAAATTTTGTTCAAAAATCGTAGTATTTGTTGGAAATTCGAATAAAATCGTAAAAAAGCTTTATTTTCCTGCTTATTTTGAATTTGACAAAATCAAACAAAGTTCAACTGAATCACTATATGTAGTGTGGATGATGAAAAATAAAATACAATATATTGTGTTTAAGCATTGATTTAATGGTTATACATATGGTAACGTAACTAATAGAATGATTTGTAAAAGGAGTTGACGCAATGTCTGTAGTTTATTCGCAGAAACAGATTCTCAACATAGAAAGACTTAATCAAGATATCCGATTATTTAAGCCGGTGCATCCTATTACGCCTGACATGAAGATTACCCATAAAGGGGTATCGAGGCTTGTTATGATTGACCGCTATGCCTTCAAGGATACAGAAAAGATTACGTTAACAGAGGGCGATTTCGTCGTTTTGACCATTAAAGAAGATCCCAAATTCCCTGCTAGAGGGCTTGGATTTATCAAGTCGATTAACTGGGAAGAGAAGACGGCAGAAGTCATTGTCGAGGAAGAGTTCCGAAGTGCACTTGATAATGATGCAGAGAGAGAGACCGGATTGATTATCCGATCGCTTGATATTATCGAAAAGCCATTGGAAATCTTCTACGAGCAAATCGCAAAACGTAATGCAACGGGACTTGCTGCTGTTGAAAAGACAGAAGAAAAAAGACAAGAATGGTTTGAAAAATTTTACAAAGAACTTTCAAGTCTCAACTTTATCCCAGCAGGACGTGTTTTATACGGAGCAGGTGCAGATACGGATGTAACGTACTTTAACTGCTATGTTATGCCGTTTGTGGCCGATTCCCGTGAAGGAATTTCCGAACATCGCAAGCAAGTAATGGAAATCATGAGCCGCGGCGGTGGAGTAGGAACAAACGGTTCTACACTAAGACCTCGCAATACACTTGCAAGAGGAGTAAATGGTAAATCATCAGGCTCTGTATCTTGGTTAGATGACATTGCGAAACTAACACACCTTGTTGAACAGGGTGGGTCCCGTTAACCGATCACGGCGGGATAAAAATCTTGCGAATTGCTGGAACACCCTTAGAGCCTTATTTCCCACAACGTGACTGGCAACAGTGAGCGTGAAGGGTTGAAAAAAATAAGGATTGGGCAATCAGCAGCGAAGGGTCTTTGGAAACGGAGATCAACGTTCAACGACTATTGAAACTTCCTAAAGCTACTGAGTGACAGCAAAGGAAGAAGTAAACCATAGAAAGCGGAGATGCTACTATGGGGCGCAAGACGAAGAAGAAATCATAATTTCCCTTAATTATTTCTTTTTTGATGATATAGTCTGATCTCATGTGAAAGCATGAGAGCTAGGCAGAAATGACCTAGCCCTCTCGGAATATGAGAGAGTAACAAAAAGCGTGGAGCTCAGATGATAATGTTGGCCGACTGGCACCCTGATATTATCGAATTTATTATTTCTAAAATGCAAAACCCGCGTATTTTACGATTCTTGATCGAAAATACAACAGATCCTGTTATTAAGAAGCATGCAAAAGATAAGTTGAAGTTTACGCCTCTTTCCGATACAGAAGAAGCTATGTATCAAGGAGTACTCAACTATCGCAATATCCCAGGACTCGGCGGCTTTAGTGAAACCATTTTCCGTGAAGCAGAGGAAAAATTGGCTGAAGGCGGTACATATTCAGTCCATAATCCTGAATTCCTGACTGGGGCTAATATTTCCGTCTGTCTGACAAAAGAATTTATGGATGCAGTTGAAAAAGATGGAGACTATGAACTTCGCTTCCCAGACGTAGAAAATTACAGTCCAGAAGAAATGAAAGCATACAATACTGAATGGCAAAAAGTTGGCGACGTACGCGAATGGGAAAAACTTGGTTACAAAGTACGCACATATCGTAAAATCAAGGCGAAGGAGCTTTGGAACCTCATTAATATTTGTGCAACATATTCAGCAGAACCAGGCATTTTCTTTATTGACAACGCAAATGAAATGACGAACGCAAAAGCCTACGGTCAGAAGGTCGTTGCAACAAACCCATGTGGAGAGCAACCTCTCGCACCATTTAGTGTCTGCAACTTAGCTGCAGTCAACTTAGCTGAAATGGCAGATAAAGAAAACAAAACCGTTAATTACGAAAAGTTAAAAGAAACCGTCCGTATCGGTGTCCGTATGCAAGACAACGTAATCGATGCAACTCCATATTTCCTAGAAGAAAACAAAAAGCAAGCACTTGGAGAGCGTCGTGTTGGTCTTGGTGTAATGGGTCTATCAGATTTATTAATCTATTGTGAAAAAGAATACGGTTCTAAAGAAGGAAACGAATTAGTGGACAAAGTATTCGAAACAATTGCTACAACAGCCTATGAAGCATCAGTAGAGCTGGCGAAAGAAAAAGGAAGTTTCCCATTCCTGGAAGGGGAAACGCTTGATGATACAAATCGTCTCCGCAGAGCATTCACTGAAACAGGCTATATGAAAAAAATGCCTAAAGATATTAATGAATCAATCTTAAAATACGGAATTCGTAATTCGCATTTGCTAACTGTTGCTCCAACGGGTAGCACTGGAACAATGGTTGGCGTTTCCACAGGATTAGAGCCTTATTTCTCCTTCACGTATTATAGAAGTGGACGTTTAGGTAAATTTATCGAAGTAAAAGCAGATATTGTAGAAGAATATTTAAGCCGTCATCCAGAAGCGGATCCGGATAACTTGCCACACTGGTTTGTTACAGCGATGAGCTTATCTCCTGAAGCACACGCTGATGTTCAATGCGTCATTCAGCGCTGGATCGATAGTTCAATCTCTAAAACGGTTAACGCGCCAAAAGGCTATTCCGTTGAGCAAGTAGAACAAGTGTATGAGCGCTTATATAGAGGGGGAGCTAAAGGCGGTACAGTTTATGTAGATGGTAGCCGCGACTCTCAAGTCCTCACTTTGAAGGCAGAAGAAAATAATCTTGAATCCAGTGAACAATTAACATTTAATGAACCAGTTGTTTTAGTCGATACAATCCAAGATCTGCGTTCAACTAGTGTAACGATTGGTTCAGAAATCGGCAATACATGTCCTGTTTGCAGAAAAGGCCAAGTAAAAGAAATTGGCGGATGCAACACATGTGACAATTGTAATGCGCAATTGAAATGTGGTTTATAATAAAATTTTGAAAAAACAGGTTATCCCGTTTTATGGGAAGCCTGTTTTTTGTTCTAATTTTCACCACTTTTTCCTAAAGATTAATAAGGACCTTTTGGAGGAGTGGGTAGGCATGAATATAGATGTTGTGTTTTCAGGAGGAGGTATTAAGGGGCTTGCATTAATAGGGGCATATGAAGTGTTAGAAGAAAGAGGTTTTACCTTTAAAAGATTAGCGGGTACAAGCGCCGGGGCCATCATGGCTGCATTTATTGCCGTTGGTTATACAAGTCAGGAAATAAAAGATCTAATGGATGAAACTAATATGAAATTGTTTTTAGACCAGCGAACTACTCTTCTTCCTTTTGCTCTTGCAAAGTGGCTTTTACTATATTGGAGAATGGGAATGTATAGAGGAAATGAATTAGAAGAATGGTTAGGGAAAAAATTGGCCGAAAAAGGTGTCTATACGTTCAAGGATATGCCAAAAGGAAAATTGAGATTAATCGCTTCAGACCTTTCAACAGGAAGATTGATTGTCCTACCTGATGATTTAGAAAGCTATGGTATCCCAAAAGAGACATTTCCCGTGGCAAGAGCTATCCGGATGAGTTGTGGAGTACCCTTTTTTTTCGAGCCAATAAAATTGCGCTCTCTTTCAGGAGAAAATACTATAGTTGATGGGGGACTTCTCAGTAATTTCCCTTTATGGTTATTTGAATATGAAAACAAAAAACGGCCGCGTCCAGTATTGGGTATAAAGCTTAGCTACAATATGGAGGAGCAGCCGAAAAGAGTAATAAGAAATGGATTATCATTATTTGAAGCACTTTTTAGTACTATGAAAGATGCACATGATGCTAGGTATATATCTCGTAAGCATGAAAAAGATATCATCTTTATTCCGGTCGATGAAAACTTTTCATCGGAATTTTCAATTTCTGTAGAAAAAAAACACGCCCTTATTGAAAAAGGACGTCTTAGAACGAAACAGTTTTTACAGAAATGGACTTATTAAAAAATAGCCCGATCTTTTTTCTTACTTTTTTTACCTTCAATTACAGTTAAATGTGCAGCTGATCTTTTTCGAAGCGGTTTTTTTCTTATCTGACTACTTGATAGATGACTCTTACGATTTCGCTTTTTCGAAAGTCTTGCAGCCTTGGCGAAAGATCTATTTTCGCTTCGATCAGGTTTCTTTCCCATCCAAAACCGATAAATGAAATAGATAGCAGCAAAGACAAGTCCAATAATAAAGATTTGTCGAAATAGTCCGGCGGGATTATTGAAAATGTATGAGCCGAGACCAATTATTGCCATTAATGCTATAATTCCGACCAACCAATTACGTACGTTCAAGAGCGCCACCTCCTCGGGAGTAATGTCATTTTTCCCAAAAAGAAATAGATATATACTCTATTAGACGATTTTCTCTTTTTCTAGTATGTCTACACTTTGCTTTTCCACTTTCAATAATTCCTTAAACGAGGCAAGAGCGACTTCCACTTGATCATTGCTTGGTTCTTTTGTCGTTAATAATTGAAGCCAAAGCCCTGGATAACCGAGCCACTTCAGCACAGGAATATTTCTCATTTTATTTGTTAGCTGCAACACTTCAAAAGATACACCTAAAACAACGGGTATTAACGCTAATCTATTTAATATTCGGACCCAAAGTGGATCGACAGCTACAAACATGTAAATAATGACCCCTACGACAACCGTAAAAAGAATAAAACTGCTGCCGCATCGATAATGAAGCCTTGACATCGATTGGACATTTTCCACGTTCAAGTCAAGATTATGCTCATATGCATTTATGACTTTATGTTCGGCTCCGTGATATTGAAATACACGTTTAATAAGGGGAGTCATCGAAATAAAATATATATAGGAAAGCAAAAGAATAAGCTTGAAAAGTCCTTCAATCAAAATTTGGACCGTATCGCCAGGGAAGATTGGTTTAAATAAAGCTGCTAAAAAGACAGGAACGAGCGTGAAAATAAATTTTGAAAAGAGAAATGATAGAACACCAAGAGCAGCTACACTCAATACTAATGTCGTCTTAGACATCTTTTCCTCTTGGATTTTTCCATCATCACTCGGATCCACATCATAACGATCCGTTGAAAAGGTTAAATGCTGGGCACCATTTGCACTTGCCTCAACAATAGCAACAATTCCTCGGAGGAAAGGTATTTTTTTCAAGGTTTGAAGAACAGGCCTTGTTTTTCTTGGTAAATAAAAATATTCAATAGATTGATCTTTGCGGCGAATAGCGGTAACAGTTTGATTTTTACCGCCAAACATAACGCCTTCTACTACAGCCTGCCCACCATAAGCAGGTTTATTTGTGTTTTTCATAGCTTGTCACCAACTTATTGGATTTTAGTAACCACGTTTTGCAGTATCTCTCTTTATCTTACTAAAATAATCGGAAATTCACCAGATAAAATAATTTATGCACTAATGTGGCGAAGCATGGACATGATAAGGATGGAGGTGGATATGATGGGAAAAGAAAAAGAAGCTGTAATAAAATATCAAATGTCTGTATTGAAATTAGCTTGTGTAACCGGGTTTGTGGCAGGTGTTTTTGGAACATTATTTGGCTTTTTTGTACATTACTTCAATTTTACTGAAATTAGCCCTAAGGTCATTTTAACGCCATTTTCGGGAAAATGGACGGCTAGCTGGCTTGGCTTCGTAATTACCGTAGTTTTGTATGGGCTGATATCTATAGTTGTAGCGCTGCTATACTATATGGCATTAAGAAAACAAAAGTCTCTTGTTTGGGGGGCTTTATATGGTCTATTGATTTTTATCATTATTTTTTTAGTTTTATACCCGATTATCCCGGATGTAAAATGGTTGTTCCATTATAAATTTAATACGATTGCCACGGAATTTTGCTTCTTTCTGATCTATGGGCTTTTCATAGGTTACTCTATTTCTTATGAATTTGAAGAACAATTAAATTGGAGTAATGTAGATCAAAAGCAAGAATCCTGAAAAGTAACGCTAGTTGAACATAATATATTTATGGTAGAATGTTCTAGTAATCAATCTTGACTAGGACGTGAATCATTCGTGAAAATTCTCGTTTTAAATGGTCCGAATATAAATATGCTTGGGAAACGTGAACCGGGAATATATGGGAGCAATACGTTATTAGAACTCGAAAAATGCATTCAAGATGCAGGGGAAAAAATAGGTGTGGAAATAAAGTGTTTCCAATCCAACTATGAAGGTGCCTTATTGGATGAGATTCATCAGGCTCCTGATAATGGGTTCGCAGGAATTATTATGAATCCAGGTGCATTTACACATTACAGTATTGCACTTAGGGATGCAATTACATCGATTGATATCCCAGTCATTGAAGTCCATATATCTAATGTTCATGCTAGAGAGGAGTTCAGGAAGCATTCTGTTACTGCTCCAGTTTCAATTGGGCAAATTTCTGGCTTTGGATTTTATGGCTATGAAATGGCATTAAATGCAATGAAAAATTATGTAAAAGGGAGAGAGGCATAGTGGGGAAAGTAGAAAGACTTAGAGAGCAATTTAACCAATCCGATATTGATGGTTTTTTAATTACAAGTACATATAATCGCCGCTATATGACTAATTTCACTGGAACAGCGGGGGTAGCTCTTATTTCAGGCGATCGAGCTCTTTTCATTACAGATTTCCGTTATACAGAACAAGCAGCAAAGCAAGCTAAAGGCTACGAGATTGTAAGACATACTGGGCCAATTACTAAGGAAGTGGCTGAAAAAGTAAAAGAGTTAGGAATTAAAAAACTTGGGTTTGAGCAGGATTATATGCCTTTTTCTACTTGGAAAGAGTACGAGGAAGTACTTGATGCTGAACTTGTTCCTATTTCAAATGTGATTGAGAATCTCCGCTTAATTAAAGATGCTGATGAAATCAGTATTTTAAAAGAGGCTGCAGATATTGCGGATGCCGCATTTAAACATATCCTTGATTTTATAAAACCAGGTAAAACAGAATTAGAGGTTGCCAATGAATTGGAATTTTTCATGCGCAAATGTGGTGCAACTTCCTCTTCCTTTGATATTATCGTGGCATCAGGCTGGAGAGCAGCGTTGCCACACGGAGTCGCGAGCGATAAGGTAATTGAAAATGGTGATTTTGTTACGATGGATTACGGAGCCCTCCATAAGGGGTATGTATCTGATATAACCCGAACTGTTGCAGTAGGTGAACCATCTGAAAAATTAAAGGAAATTTATACTGTTACTCTTGAAGCTCAGTTAAAAGCAATGGAGCTCATAAAACCGGGAATGAGCGGGATTGAAGCAGATGCGATTGCAAGAGATTATATTACGGAAAAGGGTTATGGTGAGAATTTCGGCCATTCTCTAGGTCATGGAATTGGTCTTGAGGTGCATGAAGGACCAGGACTTTCATTCCGTTCAGAGACGAAACTGAAACCGGGAATGGTCGTAACAGTAGAACCTGGCATTTATTTACCGGGTATTGGCGGCGTGCGGATTGAGGATGATACATTAATAACGGAATCAGGAAATGAAACGTTGACGCATTCAACGAAAGAATTAATTATTTTATAAGGTACTTTTTAGGAGGAATATTCATGATTTCAGTAAACGATTTTCGAACAGGATTAACAATTGAAACAGACGGAGGAATATGGCGCGTTATCGATTTCCAACATGTGAAGCCAGGAAAAGGAGCTGCATTCGTCAGATCTAAGTTAAGAAACTTGCGTACAGGTGCGATTCAGGAAAAAACATTTAGAGCGGGAGAAAAAGTAGAAAGAGCTCAAATTGACAATAAAACAATGCAATATTTATATGCGAATGGTAATATGCATGTATTTATGGATAATGAAACGTATGAACAAATTGAATTACCAGCATCACAAATAGAATATGAATTGAAATTTTTACTAGAAAATATGCAAGTTCATATCATCATGTATCAAGGTGAAACATTAGGCGTAGAATTGCCAAATACAGTAGAACTAGAAGTAGTCGAAACAGACCCAGGCATTAAAGGAGACACAGCTTCCGGCGGTTCAAAACCTGCAAAAATGGAAACAGGCCTAGTTGTTCAAGTACCATTCTTTGTGAATGCTGGAGATAAACTTGTTATCAATACATCAGATGGATCTTATGTATCTAGAGCATAATAAAATCAAATATTTTCTTTAAAAACTGAGGGATATCCTCGGTTTTTTTTATTGGTTCACAAACCTTCCTTTCATATTTAAAGACAAGCTGAATACATATTAGATAGTAAAGATGTTAGGAGGGAAGCAAGATGGATTCAGTGTTTCGAATGCTGCCAGCTCGTATAGGTGAATTGATAAAGAAGCTTCCTACTGACAAATGGGATGAGGTAGAAGAAATTAGATTAAGGATTAATCGCCAGGTGGAAGTGGCATCCAATGGCATTCCGCAATTTCTCCCTTACCTTTTTACAAAAGAGGATGCGGAACATTTCATTAGTAAACTGGCCAACCATTCCTTCTATACGCTTGATGAGGAATTAAAAAAAGGCTATATCACGATAGAGGGAGGACACCGAATCGGACTTGCAGGAAAAGTCATTCTCGACAATGGCTCAGTAAAGGCAATCAGACATTTGGCTTCATTCAATATTAGAATTGCGAGAGAAAAAATTGGAGCTGCAAAAAAATATATTCCTTATTTATTTCAGCGGGAATGGAAAAATACGATGATTATTGGCCCTCCACAAACCGGGAAAACCACATTATTAAGAGATATAGCGAGGGTAGTTTCAAGCGGCGCATATAATCAAGGAATTCCTTCATTAAAAACGGGAATTGTAGATGAGCGTTCAGAGATTGCTGGATGCGTGCACGGTGTACCTCAGCTTCAATTTGGACCAAGGGTTGATGTATTAGATGCTTGTCCGAAAGCAGAAGGAATGATGATGATGATCCGTTCCATGAGCCCCAATGTCTTGATTGTAGATGAGATTGGGAGAGCAGAAGACGGTATGGCTATAATGGAGGCGGTAAATGCAGGAATCACGTTAATGATGACTACTCATGGGAAGAATTTTGAAGAAATAAGGAAAAGACCCCTTCTTAAACCTATTATAGATCAAAAAGTATTTGAAAGATTTATAGAATTGTCCAGAAGTGAAGGTCCTGGAACAACAGCATCAATAAAAGATGCAAACGGCAATCCGATTGCCATAAAAGGAAGGGCTGCGGTCGTTCATGTTTAAAATAATTGGAGCGATTTTTATTGTTGGGGCAACAACCTGGGCAGGGTTTGAATTTTCGAAACAATTGAGTGAAAGACCCAAAAATATACGATTATTTAGGCAATCCCTTGAAACATTGGATGCGGAGATAATGTATAGCCATACTCCACTTGGGGAGGCAGCGGACAAAATATGCAAGCAAATACCTGAACCGATTGCAGCCCATTATAAACAGTTTTCTCAAAGCTTAAAGCAAGAGAATGCTGTTGTCAAATCTGCTTGGGAAGAAGGCTTAAAAAGAATTAGGGAGTCCACTTTTTTAAAACAAAGTGAATATGAAATTCTCCTTCAATTCGGAGAAAATTTAGGAAGACACGACCGAGATACACAACAGAAACAAATATTGTTAACCCTTGCTAACCTAGAAAGAGAAGAAGAGAATGCTCGCGAAAAGCAAAAAAAGTATGAAAAAATGGTGAAAAGCCTTGGAGTCCTTACTGGTATGCTTATCATCATTTTGCTTTTGTAGTGATAGGAGGAAATGATATGGGCATAGATGTGGATATCATCTTCAAAATAGCCGGTGTAGGAATCGTTGTCGCATTTCTCCATACGATACTTGACCAAGTAGGGAAAAAAGAATATGCACAATGGGTTACATTATTTGGTTTTATTTATATTTTGTTTATGGTCGTGTCCATTGTCGATGGATTATTTCAGAAAATCAAGTCTGTTTTTTTATTCCAATAGATAGGGGGAAACCGCTATTGCAATCTTACAAATTGCGGGGATTGCCCTCATAACTACTTTTCTTGTCCTTGCGATCAAGGAACAAAAGCCGAATTTTGCCTTTTTGCTTGTATTATTTGTTGGAACAGGTATTTTCCTCTTTCTAGTCGATCAGGTGCAAAAAATTATATTAATGATTGAGAATCTTGCAAGCAGTGCGAATGTCAACACTCTTTACGTTAAAACGATTCTTAAAATTATCGGTATTGCCTATATTGCCGAGTTTGCAGCACAAATCAGCAAAGACGCGGGTCTAGGGTCTATGGCGGCGAAAGTTGAATTAGCTGGAAAAATATTAATATTAGCAATTGCTGTACCTATTATGACAGCCTTAATCGAGACCATTATTAATATCATGCCAATTCATTAGACTATACTTTGGAACGGAGTGGGATACATGCGTCGGGGACTGCAGATTCTTTTCATATGTCTATTTCCGTTTTTAGGAATCACGACAGTGACGGCAGAAGAATTAGGAGATGAACGATCCCAAGCAAATGATCAAATGATAGATCGTTATTTGGAGGACCTTGGATTAGATGAGATATCAGATCATTGGGAAAAGGTTTTACATGAGTATGGTGGATATTTACCTGAGAGTAAAAGAGGTACATTCCTTGATTTTGTAAAAGGGGACAAGTCTTTTTCTTTTGCAGAATGGATTAATGGCATAATCTCTTTCATGATGCAAGAAATAATTTTAAATATAAAACTACTTGGATCCCTTTTACTGCTGACCATTCTAAGTGTGTTTCTACAATCCCTGCACAATGCCTTTGAACAAGGTGCTGTCAGTAAGGTAGCTTATTCTATCATCTTTATGGTTCTGATTATTATTGCCCTAAATAGTTTTAGAGTTGCAGCTGATTATGCAATAGAAGCTATCGACGCAATGAGTCAATTTATTCTAGCCCTTTTACCATTACTTTTAGCATTAATAGCATCTTCTGGCGGTGTGGCAACATCAGCATTTTTCCATCCAATCCTCGTATTTTTAGTGAATATAAGTAGTATCGTAATAAAAAATGCTGTCTTGCCTATATTATTTTTGGCAACGTTATTAAGTATTGCCAACACGTTAAGCTCACAATTTAAAGTTTCCCAGCTCTCAAATTTATTGAAAAAAATAAGCATTGGCATTCTAGGTGTCTTTATTACTATTTTACTCGGTGTAATTTCTATTCAAGGAGCAGCTTCAGCAGTCGCAGATGGTGTAGCGATTAGAACAGCAAAATTTGTTGCGGGAAATTTTGTCCCTGTAGTTGGGCGAATGTTTACGGATGCTGCTGACACTGTTTTAAATGCATCTTTGCTGCTAAAAAATACGGTTGGAATTGCTGGTGTAGCTCTCATTTTGTTAATTGCCGCCTTTCCGGCATTAAAAATATTAGTCATTTCCTTCATATACAAGCTTTCAGCTGCACTTATGCAGCCACTTGGAGATGGCCCTGTCATAGAATGTCTCGATGCGGTCAGTAAAAGCGTCATGTATATTTTCGCCTCTTTAGCAATCGTCTCTTTTATGTTTTTTATCAGTTTGACGATCATCATTACTTCAGGAAATATAACGATGATGGTGAGATAAGTAAAGGGTGACTACCATATGGAATATTTAAGTGAATGGGTTTTTAATATCATCATTTTTTTAATACTTGCCATGGTTGTGGACATGCTTCTTCCTGATTCAAGTATGAAAAAATATACAAAACTAGCAACGGGGCTCATTCTTATCGCTATCATCCTTACTCCAATACTAAAATTGATGTCTACTGATTTTGAAAAAATAGTGGCCTCTTTCACTACGAATATTGAAACAAGTGACCAAACGACTGAAAATTTGTTGAAAAACAAAAAAAAAGAGATACAAGCTTCAACGCATGCATATATATTAGAGCAAATGGCTGTCCAAATGAAAACAATGGTAGAAAAGGAGTTGATTGAAAAGTATAGCGTGGAAATTAGTAATATCCAGATTTTCGCCACACCCAATAATGACGGAGCTATGAACGAAATAGATAATGTCATCGTTTATCTGGCACCTTCGGAAAAGGCAATTAAAGTCATTCAACCAGTGAACATCAATATTCAGGAAAAAGACGAGATAGTGGATACTACCGACTACGAAACAATTAAATCAATGTTATCCTCCAGATGGGAAATTCCATTATCATTGATTGATGTTGTTCCAAAGGAGGAAGCAGCAAATGAAGAATAAAAAAGGTCCAATTGATTGGCTAAAAGAAAAATTGGCAGATCCTAACACTTCATCTACTGAAAAAAACAAAGCTAAGCCATATTATTTACTAATTCTACTAATTGTAGGAGCTCTTTTTATGGTAATGGGCACCATTTGGAAAGGGAATGTAGATCATCCACCTAAAGCTGTTTTTAACGAAGAAAATGGCGATCAAAATAGTTCAGAAACATTTGGTGCCAAAAAATCCGATAGAGACGATGGCATGAAGGTTTTCGAAGAGCATTATGAAAATCAGCTTAAAGAAGCACTCGAAGAAATAGTAGGGGTTTACAGTGTAACGGTCGTAGTAAATGTTGAGGCAACAGAAAAAAAGGTGTACGAAAAAAACTCCATACTTAAAAATCAGACGACAAATGAAGAAGATGAAAAAGGTGGTAAACGTCAAATAGAAGATCAGTCAAAAGAAGATCAACTCGTCATTATTAAGGAAGGAGATAAGGATATCCCTCTCGTTTCGGAAACGAGGAAGCCTGAAATTAAGGGGGTTCTAGTAGTTGCCGGTGGTGCCGAAAAAATGCAGGTGAAAAAATGGATCGTTGAAGCGGTAACAAGGGTTTTGGATGTTCCAAGCCATAAAGTTGCAGTTATGCCTAAAAAATCTAAGGGGGATTCTTAATGCTTTTAAAAAAGCAAACGGTTTGGCTCTTAACAATGCTTAGTCTTGTGGTCGTATTGTCTGTCTACTACGTTACTTCCGAACCAGATGGAAGGGAAATGACGACAAATGGGAAAAATACTACAGAAACTGATGCTAAGATGAGTGATAAAGATATGAAAATTATCACAGAAGCTGCGGGTGATGAAGCATATGAAACAGTCCGTATGGGTTTAATGGATAAAAGGAGTAAGGAGAAAACGGAATTAGCGTCTCAAGTTGCTACCGAGGCAAATGTGGATGAGAAAAACAAATTATATGGTAAAATGAAAGAAATTGATGCCATTGGTGTGAAGGAAAGAACGATAGAAAGTTATATTAAAACATTGGGCTATAGTGATTCACTTGTTAAGATTGAAGATAATCAAGTTTATGTTACAGTGAAGGCAAAGGAACACTCAAAAGCTGACGCAGTTGATATCATACGGCTTGTAAGAGATGAAATAGGAACGGAATATATTCCAACTGTGGACTTCGACACGAAATAGAATCATGACGGATGGTAAAAAGCCCATCCGTCATGATTTTTTCTGATGAAAAAATAAAATAATTACATTTTATCTTCCAGCATTGAATTTACATAAGGTATTATATTATGATGTTAGGAGCTACTCATTATTTTTAAGGAGTGTCAATGATGTTAAAAATTCAAGAAATTCGTGAAATCATAAAGCTAATTGATCAATCAGATATTGAAGAATTTAGTTATGAGCATGAAGGCTCGAAAGTTAAATTGAAGAAAAGGACGGCTAACGTACCTGTTGTCCAGCAACAACCAATTGTTCAACAACCTGCCGCTCAGCCTCCAGTTCAAGCTGTAGTTGAAACGTCTGCTCCAGCTCCAGAGAAGGCAGAGGCAAAAGTAGAAGGAACTACGAATAAAGAAAACTATCTCCAAATTGTTTCTCCAATGGTTGGAACTTTTTATCAATCACCATCTCCTGACAGCCCAGCTTATGTGCAAGTCGGATCGCAAGTAAGTGCAGATACAGTTGTTTGTATCGTAGAAGCGATGAAATTATTTAATGAAATTGAGGCAGAACTTGACGGGGAAATTGTGGAAGTCCTTGTAAAAGATGGCGAACTTGTTGAGTATGGACAACCATTATTCTTAGTAAAGCCTAGATAAAAGGATGTTCAAAAAGTCAGGTAATCCTCCTTTTTGAACACTCATAGATAAGGAGCGTTTTCCATGATAAAAAAAATACTAATAGCAAATAGAGGAGAAATAGCTGTTCGAATTATTCGGGCTTGTAAAGAATTAGACATTGAGACAGTGGCTGTCTATTCTGAAGCGGATCGCGAAGCACTGCATGTTCAATTAGCAGATGAAGCGTATTGTATTGGTCCAAAATTATCAAAAGACAGCTATTTAAATACTGCAAACGTAATAAGCATTGCAAAGTTGACGAATTGCGATGCCATCCATCCTGGCTATGGATTTTTAGCTGAAAATGCAGATTTTGCAGAACTATGCCGTGTTTGCAATATCATTTTCATAGGACCAAGCCCTGAAGCTATTTCAAAAATGGGTACGAAAGATGTTGCGAGGGAAACTATGAAAGTGGCGGGCGTACCAATTGTACCAGGCTCTAATGGAATTATTAATGATATCGACGAAGCCTTAGAAATTGCTGAAGAAATTGGTTATCCAGTCATCATAAAAGCTACTGCAGGCGGCGGCGGAAAAGGAATTCGTGTTGCCAGAGACAAGGAAGAGCTGATTAAAGGAATTAATATCACTCAGCAAGAGGCATTAACTGCATTCGGCAACCCTGGAGTATACATAGAAAAATATATTGAAGATTTTAGGCATGTTGAAATCCAAGTGCTTGGCGATAATTTTGGCAACGTTATTCATCTTGGTGAACGTGATTGTACAATCCAAAGAAGACTGCAAAAATTAGTTGAAGAGACGCCTTCACCTGCAATAGACCCTAAAACACGGGAATTGATGGGGCAAGCAGCAGTTAAAGCTGCCAACGCTGTTGATTATTCAGGTGCTGGAACAATAGAATTTATATACGATCATAGGAATCGCAAGTTTTATTTCATGGAGATGAATACGCGTATTCAAGTTGAACATCCCGTTACTGAAATGGTGACAGGAGTCGATCTTATAAAAGAAATGATTCGTATCGCGTCAGGTGAGAAATTATCTCTAACTCAAGAAGATGTTGAATTTCGCGGCTGGTCGATTGAATGCAGAATCAACGCAGAAAACCCTGAGAAAAATTTTCTTCCTTCTGCCGGAAAAATCGAAATGTATTTACCTCCAGGCGGGTTTGGAGTTCGCGTTGATTCAGGTGCGTATCCCGGCTATACAATTCCGCCATATTATGATTCAATGATAGCAAAGGTCATTTCATACGGGGCTACACGTGAAGAGGCAATAGCTAGAATGAAAAGAGCACTTGAAGAATTTGTGATTGAAGGAATAAAAACTACCATTCCATTCCATTTGAATTTGCTTGAAAATGAAACATTTGTAGGTGGAGACTTCAATACAAAGTTTCTTGAAATACATGATGTAATGAATCAAAAATAAGTGGAGGTGTTTTAAATGGAAGAGAATATGAGCATGCTTGAAATGACACAGGAAAATGGTCAAACCTTAGGGAAAATTGAAATTGCTCCTGAAGTCATTGAGGTAATCGCAGGTATAGCAGCTTCGGAAGTTGAAGGTGTTGCTCAAATGCGTGGAAATTTCGCCACAGGAGTTGTAGAAAGACTCGGCAAAAAAAATCACGGTAAAGGGATAAGAGTAGAACTAACAGATGAAGGGATAAAAGTAGATGTGTATTGCTTAATGAATTTCGGTGTTTCCATTCCTACAGTTGCCCAAAAGGTTCAAGATAATATCCGACAAACGTTATATAATATGACAGCACTTGAAGCAGAAGAAGTGAATGTTCATATTGTAGGTGTAGCTTTTGAAACCCAAAAACAGGAAAGCAATGAATTTGAGGAGTAATAAAATCAAATGCATAAGCGCCTGCACATCGACGTACAGGTCCACAGGATGTGGATCCGTCGACGAAGACATAAGGACGTGGCGGCTTTAGTCGACGTTCCTTCTTCGCTTTCGACTGAGATAAAGGAAACACGACGAGGGACGAGTCTGGCCTCCTTACGCAAAAGAGGAAGACAGGAAGTTTGCTAGTCGATAGGCGCTGAAGCTAGACGAATTGATAGCCAGAGGGGATTCCTTTGGCTTTTTCAGTCATTAGAAGGAGTATATACTACATGAAAAGAAGAATTGCTCGCGAAAAAGCTTTGCAAGCCTTATACCAAATTGATATGAGTGGAACTGATACTTCCGAAGCAATAGAATTTGTGTTAGAAGATCAAAAAATCAACATGTTTTTACAGGACTTGGTAGATGGTACTGTGAATCATCTTCCTGAAATTGATGAGGAGATTAACAAGCATTTGGAAAATTGGTCTATGGATCGGTTATCCAAGGTTGACCTAAATATTTTAAGGCTCGCTATTTATGAAATGAAATATAGTGAAGATGTACCTGAAAACGTTGCAATCAACGAAGCGGTAGAGATTGCTAAAAAATATGGAGATGACAAATCCGGTAAATTTATTAATGGAATATTATCGAAGGTTAAGGGAGAATAGACAGGGGGAATCGCGATGCCGGCCACAATTATTGATGGGAAAGAAATATCGAATCATATTCGAGCAGGACTTGAACAAGAAGTTGCTAAGCTAACTGCAGAAGGAATTAAACCGGGATTAGCCGTTATTTTAGTAGGAAATAACCAAGCATCGAGAACATACGTCACCTCTAAACAGAAAAGCTGTAAAGCGATTGGGATGCATTCAGAGCTAATTGAACTTCCTGGAAATGTTGAAGAACATGTGTTATTGAATGAGATTGAGACATTAAATAATCGAGATGATATCCATGGGATATTAGTTCAGCTTCCACTTCCAGCACATATTTCGGAGACAAAAGTGATCGAAACCATTTCTCCTAGTAAAGATGTGGATGGTTTTCATCCTGTCAATATCGGAAAAATGATGACAGGGCAGGATACATTCTTGCCATGTACTCCTTTTGGTGTTTTAGAAATGTTGAAATATATGAATCTGCCAATCGCAGGAAAGCATGCTGTGATTGTAGGACGAAGCAATATCGTCGGAAAGCCAGCCGGTCAATTGCTTTTAAACGAAAATGCTACCGTTACGTATTGCCATTCAAAGACAGATGACCTTGCTTCTTATACGAAGAAAGCAGATATAGTAGTAGCAGCTGTTGGACGGGCTAAAATGATCACTTCAGATTATGTAAAAGAAGGTGCCATTGTCATCGATGTCGGAATGAATCGAGATGAAAATGGTAAATTATGCGGCGACGTTGATTACGATGATGTTTTTGATAAAGCAGGTTATATAACTCCAGTTCCAGGCGGAGTGGGCCCTATGACGATTACAATGCTCTTGTACAATACTGTAAAATCCGCGCAAAAAGTAATAGTCAATCGCAAATGAGATGGAATTATAGTAAAATAAAGACCAGCATACTAGAGAAGCTGTCATCCTAAAAAATTGGATGCAGCTTTTCTTAATACTAAATGATATTTATATTTTTAAGTCTAGCGCACGCAGACGTATGCGCTTCTTGAAACGAGGTGCGTTAACTTATGAAGGAACGCCAATATTTATCTGTCAAAGCTCTGACAAAATATATTAAACGAAAATTTGATGTTGATCCACATTTATCAAATGTTTATGTAAAAGGTGAAATATCAAATTTTAAAAGGCATTCGAGCGGCCATCTATACTTTACTTTAAAAGATGAGTCAGCAAGAATAATGGCCGTCATGTTTTCTTCTTACTCGCAATCTATGAAATTTATCCCTGAAAATGGGATGAACGTATTAATCCGTGGAAGTATTACCGTATATGAATCAAGTGGACAATATCAAATATACGTTCAAGAAATGCTCCCCGATGGAATTGGCGAACTATTCCTTGCTTATGAACAACTGAAAAACAGGCTGGAGCAAGAAGGATTATTTCATCCTGATAAGAAGAAAAGGATTCCGGTGTATCCAAAAAAGATTGGTGTTATCACATCTCCAACTGGGGCAGCGATAAGAGACATCATTACGACTATTAAACGACGGTATCCAATCGGAAAACTTATTATCCTTCCAGTTCTCGTACAAGGCAACCAGGCATCGACATCGATTGCCGAAGCGATTAAAAAAGCTAATGATCTTTCCATTGCTGATGTACTCATTGTTGGAAGGGGCGGAGGCTCGATAGAAGAATTATGGGCTTTTAACGAAGAAATAGTAGCAAGGGCGATATTCAATTCTCAAATTCCGATTATTTCAGCAGTCGGCCACGAAACGGATTTTACAATTGCCGATTTTGTAGCTGATGTAAGAGCGGCAACGCCAACGGGAGCCGCAGAGCTTGCTGTACCGCATATTGAAGAATTAATGGAGCGGCTCCTAAATCGCAAGAATCGATTATTCCGTGGGATGGCAGAGATAACGAAGGACAAAAGAGGAAAACTTAACTTACTAAAAAATTCGTATATTTTACGAAATCCTCGAAAATTATATGAGCAAAAATGGGAATCAGTTGACAGAATGACAGATAGATTACAAAGAGGCCAAGAAAAAATTCTTATTCAAAAGATGGACCAATTTCAACAACTGCATAAAGTTTTGGCCACTCATCACCCGGCTATGAAACTGCAAATGCATAAAGAGAAGTTTACTCGCATCAAGCAGCAACTTACACAACAAGCAAAAATCATATTACATCAGAAATCTAGTGAGTTTTCAACAAAAGTGGCCACGTTGGAAGCTTTGAGTCCATTAAACATATTAAAAAGAGGCTATAGTGTTGCCTACACAGAAAACGGAAATATTATCAATAAAACGGATAAAGCAAGTATAGGTGAACGTATAACATTACAGGTTACAGATGGGGAGTTATTTTGTACAATTGATCATATAGAAAAGGGTGATAGTGATGGATGAGAAAATAACATTTGAAGAAGCGATGAGCCAATTAGAAAAAATTGTCATGCGTCTTGAAGAGGGAGATATTCCTTTAGAGGAAGCATTGGAAATATATAAAAAAGGAATCGAGTATTCTAAGCTTTGCCACGATAAACTGAAAAATGCTGAACAGCAGCTTACAAAAATTTTGACCGATGATGGGGAGGAAGACTTTCTTCTTCAAGAGGAGGATTAAGCTTGACAGTTCAATACGAAACTTTTATTTCGAAGTATAAAGATTTGCTGGAAAAGGAGTTAGCTGCATCTATTCATAAACTCAATGCTCCTCAAGCATTAAAGGGTGCCATGCTTTATTCATTAACGGCTGGAGGAAAAAGGATTCGTCCCATTTTGCTTTTTGCTGCAATCGATGCTTTTGGCAAGAATCCGGAAATAGGTTTACGTACAGCCTGCGCTTTGGAAATGATTCATACTTATTCCTTAATCCATGATGACCTTCCAAGTATGGACGATGATGATTTAAGGCGTGGGAAACCAACCAATCATAAAATTTTCGGTGAGGCTTTAGCTATTTTAGCTGGAGATGGACTGTTGACTTATAGCTTTCAGCTTATTTCTGAAGATGAGCATCTAGATGATCATTTAAAAATTTGGCTTATGAAAATGTTATCAATTTGTGCCGGCCCCGAAGGAATGGTTGGAGGACAGGTTGCAGATATTCAAGCTGAAAACCAAGAATTGCATTTAAGGGAATTAGAATATATCCACCAGCATAAAACGGGACGCTTACTTACATATAGTGTGATTGCGGGGGCAAAAATTGCGGAAGCAACGGAAGTGGAACTTGATCTTTTTGAAAAATATTCTCGACATCTAGGACTCGCTTTTCAAATTAGCGATGATATTCTTGACGTTATCGGTGATGAAAAACTCATTGGAAAACCGATTGGGAGCGATCGTGAAAAAAAGAAAAGTACATACCCATCATTATTATCTCTAGAAGGGGCAAGAGATCATTTAGCTTTTCATATTCAAGGTGCAAAGGAAACCCTAGCTAAAACAAATTTAAAAACAGATTTACTCCAATACCTTACTGATGTTGTCGCAGGAAGAGATCGATAAAGCATTCCAGCTTTATCAAATTGATGATAAATTGAAAATATGATATAATTTTTGCAGATTATTGGATGGTGCAGTATTCTAGTCAACCTACCGGTTCTGAAGGTGAGCCTAAAAATTCACAAAAGGGCACATCGATGAAGTTCCTTGTTCTGGCTTGAGTCGCCCAGACTTGGGTCGGAGCTGGGAGTAAAGGTGTAAGGGCGATCCACAAAGGCATGTGGGCGTTGACCCTTTACCGCGGAGGCTTCGTTGTTTTAGCTGGCTTACATGCATATGCAAGAAACGCGAAGTATAGACCTGCGAAGTGATGTGGGCATCACAAGCAGCGTAGCCTGCCTTGAGTGAAGCTTGAGGGGATTATGGTAATAGAAATTCAGAATGGTTGGCCATCGTCCTGAATTCTTTCGTCCATATGAAATCAGTTTTGCAAAAGAGGCTAGGAATCAGGTTAAAGGTTGTTGAGGAAATCTCCTAGACTGTTCCTTTGGACATAATATGAGGATTATAGTGCGGACTAAGTGGCAATCCAGTCTGGCAGCTGGCGACACTGCCAAGATGAGTTTAATGGGAAACCACCACGATGGCGACATCTGGTACTTGTCTGGGAAAACCTACTGGACCTAAGCCGTAATTTTTACTCTTATTATGACCATCCAACCTTAATTCTAGGAAAATGGTGACCATTTCGTTTATGAAAGAACTTGTAAATAAATCAATTAAATGGAGTATTACTATAGCCGTTATCACTTTTGTGCTAGCGGCTATTTTTTCAATCGTATCCACTATCGTTTTGCATGGTGTGTCATGGACGTTTGGGCTTCTTGTTGTTCTTTTTATTGTCCTTATAGGAATTATTTTTGATATGATAGGGATAGCTTCGACCGCTGCTGATGAAACACCCTTTCACTCCATGGCCGCAAGAAAGGTTTATGGGGCGAAACATTCTATACGAATAGTTAGGAACGCAGACCGATTCTCCAATTTCTGTAATGATGTGATAGGAGATATATCGGGAATCATTAGTGGAACGGCAACAGCACTCGTTATTATTCAAATTTTAACTAATATGGAACTTTCAAAAAATTCTACTCTGGAATATGGAATTAACGTTGGTTTGACGAGTTTAATCGCAGCTGTTACAGTAGGTGGGAAAGCATTCGGGAAATCATTTGCGATTAAATATTCAAAAGATATAATATTCCAAGTAGGTAAATGTTTACATTTTTTAGAGGATAAATGTCACATCATCATCATTAAGGACAATAAAAGAAAAAAAACAAAGAATAATTCCAAAAAACGAAAGTGAGTGGTCCTTTTGGATCTTTTATCAATTAAAGACCCTTCATTTCTTAAAAAAATGAATATTACAGAACTTGAGGAATTAAGCTCTGATATTAGGAAGTTTCTCATTGAAAAACTATCAAAAACGGGTGGACATATTGGACCGAACCTAGGTGTGGTAGAACTAACCCTTGCGCTCCATAAATGCTTTAACAGCCCAAAGGATAAAATATTATGGGATGTTGGCCATCAATCGTATGTCCATAAAATATTGACAGGAAGAGCAGGGCAATTTGACAGCCTCAGACAATATAAAGGACTTTGCGGCTTTCCGAAAATGGTCGAAAGCATTCATGATGTGTGGGAAACGGGTCATAGTTCGACTTCGCTCTCCGCAGCAATGGGAATGGCGATTTCCCGCGATATAAAAGGAGAATCCAATTTTGTCATCCCGGTCATTGGTGATGGAGCTCTTACTGGTGGTATGGCGCTGGAAGCTTTAAATCATATTGGGGATAGCCAAAAAAATCTAACGGTTATTTTGAATGATAATGAAATGTCTATTGCACCTAACGTAGGTGCTCTTCATAATGTATTATCCAAATTAAGAACAGCCGGAAAATATAAATGGGCTAAAGATGAACTGGAGTATTTATTGAAGAAAATACCTGCAGTTGGAGGAAAGCTGGCTGCAACTGCTGAAAAAGTGAAAGATAGCTTAAAGTACCTACTTACTTCAGGTGTATTTTTTGAGGAAATGGGATTTACTTACTTCGGCCCAATCGATGGACATGATTTCAATGATTTATTTGAAAATTTTCAGTATGCGAAGAAAACCGAAGGCCCCGTCCTTCTCCATATCATTACGAAAAAAGGAAAAGGGTACAGTCCAGCTGAAGATGATCGAATTGGCACATGGCATGGTATCGGACAATATAAAATTGAAACGGGAGATGTCATCAAATCAGTTAATTCGGCACCTTCTTGGAGTTCACTTGTCAGCGAGACGGTGCGAAAACTTGCTCGAGAAGATAAAAGAATTGTCGCTATTACACCAGCAATGCCTGTCGGGTCAAAGCTAGAGAAATTTGCTGAAGAATTTCCGGATCGTTTTTTTGATGTCGGTATTGCCGAGCAACATGCGGCAACGATGGCGGCTGGACTTGCAACGCAAAAAATGAAACCCTTTCTTGCAATATACTCTACATTTTTACAGCGGGCATATGATCAAGTTTTACATGACATATGCAGACAAAATTTAAATGTTTTTCTTGGTGTTGATCGAGCTGGCCTTGTTGGAGCAGATGGGGAAACCCACCAAGGTGTATTTGATGTATCCTTCTTAAGACATTTACCTAATATGGTGATCATGATGCCTAAAGATGAAAATGAAGGCCAACATCTCGTCTATACAGCAATAAAATATGATGAAGGTCCAATTGCCATGAGATTTCCTCGTGGAAATGGCTATGGTGTTCCAATGGATAGCAAATTGAAAGAAATTCCAATTGGTACATGGGAAATTCTTAGAAAAGGAAAGGACGCCACTATTCTGACGTTTGGAACGACAATCCCGATGGCAATGGAAGCAGCCCTCATGCTGGAAAAACAGGGTGTATCGGTTCAAGTAGTCAATGCTAGATTTATTAAACCGCTTGATGAAGCAATGCTTTATAAAATATTTAAGACGGGAATGCCAATCTTAACGATTGAAGAGGCTGTTTTAAAAGGTGGATTCGGAAGTGCCATATTGGAATATGCGCATGATCAAGGATTCCATCATTCAATCATTGACCGTGTCGGAATACCAGACAAATTCATAGAGCATGGAAGTGTGAATGAACTCTTGAATGAAATCGGAATGACCGCTGATAAAATTGCTTTAAAGCTTCATTCTATGTTGCCAGAGAAGAAAAAAAGGGCGTAACGTATGAAAATTAAAAAACAAAGACTTGATATTTTATTAGTTGAAAGAGGCTTAAGTGAAACTCGAGAAAAGGCTAAAAGAGCTATTATGGCTGGAATCGTCTTTTCTAATGAAACAAGACTGGATAAGCCGGGTGAAAGGGTAAACGAAGATATTCCCTTGCAAATCAAGGGGAATATTTTACCTTATGTAAGTAGAGGTGGACTAAAGCTTGAAAAAGCATTGAAAGAATTTAATGTTTCCGTTCAAGATAAAATTTTGCTTGATATAGGAGCCTCTACGGGCGGATTTACAGACTGTGCCTTACAAAATGGCGCCAAATTGTCTTATGCGCTTGATGTCGGTTATAATCAGCTCGCTTGGAAGCTAAGAAATGATCCGCGAGTTGTCGTTATGGAAAGAACTAATTTTCGCTATGTTACTCCATCCGATTTTGTTAATGAAATGCCGAATTTAGCAACTATTGATGTATCATTCATATCCTTAAAGTTAATTCTTCCCGTGTTAAAGCACCTGCTCTGCAGCAATAGTGATATCATTGCCTTAATTAAGCCTCAGTTTGAAGCGGGAAAGGAGCAGGTAGGAAAAAAAGGAGTTGTTAGAGATCCTAAAATTCATGAAGAAGTGATTAACAGGATTAAGGATTTTTCCCTTGAGGAAGGCTTTGATGTCATGAATCTTTCTTATTCACCGATCACAGGCGGACAAGGAAATATTGAATTTTTAATGCATTTAGTTTGGGATGCTGAAAATCCCGGGCAAGATAAACTACCCGTTAATATTCACGATATTGTCATGGAAGCACATGAACATTTAAAAAACTAAAGCTGAGGGCACTCCATTAGGATTGCCCTTTCTTATGTCAATAATTATAATGATGTATAAAGTAGTATAAAAATGCACGTGAATAAGATAAGGGTGGGGAGCTTTATGACAAAAGGACAGCGCCACATAAAAATACGTGAATTGATTGGCACAAAAGAAATCGAAACACAGGATGAGCTAGTCGAATTTTTAAAAAATGATGGTTACAATGTTACGCAAGCAACGGTATCAAGGGATATAAAAGAACTTCACCTCGTAAAGGTGCCGTTGCCTGATGGGAGATACAAATATAGTTTGCCTGCGGATCAACGATTTAATCCACTTCAAAAATTAAAGCGGGCTCTTACTGATTCTTTTGTGGGTATAGATTTTGCACAAAATTTACTTGTGATGAAAACCCTTCCTGGAAATGCTCAAGCAGTCGGAGCATTAATTGACCATCTTGATTGGCAAGAAATAATGGGAACAATTTGTGGAGACGATACGTGTCTCATCATATGCCGAACGAATGAGGATGCGGTTATGATAAATAAAAAGTTTATTGATATGCTGTAGGAAGTGGGGGATTACTCTTGTTACAAGAGCTATCTATCAAGAATTTCGCTATAATTGACCAAATCTCTGTCTCCTTTGAAAAAGGTCTAACCGTTCTCACTGGTGAAACTGGAGCAGGAAAATCCATCATCATTGACGCATTACATTTACTTGTTGGTGGGCGAGGTTCGGTGGAATTTGTTCGTCATGGAGAAAATAAAGCAGAAATCGAAGGTTTATTTTTTCTTGATGATCATCATCCGTGTTATAAAAGAGCAGCGGAATTTGGCATTGATATCGAAGAAGGCATGTTGATTCTTAGACGTGAAATATCAAGTAATGGAAAAAGCGTTTGTAGAGTCAATGGGAAACTTGTTACCATCTCTACTTTACGAGAAATTGGGAGTACATTAATTGATATACACGGTCAGCACGAGCATCAGGAATTAATGGACGAGACTACCCATCTATCGTTATTGGATCAATTTGGAAGTATTGAAATAAAGCCAGCTTTGCAAAATTATCAGGAAATATATAAACAATATGATTCAACTTTAAAGAAAATACAGCAGCTTAAGCTTAATGAACAACAGATGGCACATAGGCTCGATCTATTGCAGTTTCAGCTTCAGGAAATTCGTCAAGCTGATTTAAAAATGAATGAAGATGAATTATTAACAGATGAGAGAAGACAGCTAAGTAATTTTGAAAAAATATTTGCTGCATTAAAAGCAGGATACGAAGGTTTGCAAGGAGAAAGGCACGGCCTCGATTTCATTAGCCATTCAATGAGTCATTTGGAAACGGCAGCTGACTTAGATCAGCAATATGAAAATGTGTTGGAATCGGTCTCCAATAGTTATTACTTATTAGAGGATGCCGCAGATAAGCTAAGAAATGAACTGGACAGCCTTGAATTTGATCCCGAACGATTAAATATCATTGAGGGAAGATTAAACGAAATTAATCAGTTGAAAAGAAAATATGGTTCCACTGTATCAGAAATTCTTGAATACGGTTCATCTATTGAAGAAGAAATTGAAATGCTTATGAACCGTGATGCTCGAATTGGAGAACTTCAATCTAAACTTACCTCTTTAGAAGAAGACTTGGTCCTTGAAGGAAAGCAGTTGAGTTTTTTAAGAAAGAAATGGGCAAAACAGTTAACAGCTGCCATCCACAAGGAATTAAAAGAGCTATATATGGATAAAACCATTTTTGAGCCAATTTTTATTAAGGATGCGGATAATCATTTGGAATATGGAAAAGATGGATTGGATGAGGTCATTTTCTATATTTCAACAAATCCGGGAGAACCGTTAAAACCTCTATCCAAAGTAGCATCAGGTGGGGAATTATCTCGAATGATGCTAGCGCTAAAAACCATTTTTTCTAAACATCAAGGAATTACCTCCATCATCTTTGATGAAGTCGATACAGGAGTAAGCGGCAGGGTAGCGCAGGCCATTGCTGAGAAGATTTATCAAGTGTCAAAGCATTCTCAAGTGCTTTGTATATCGCATCTCCCTCAAGTCGCAGCGATGGCAGACACTCACGTCTTAATATCAAAAGAAGCTATATCGGGAAGAACGAGAACAACTTTAACCATATTAGGTAAAGATGAAAAAGTTTCAGAAATCGCGCGAATGATTTCTGGCGTGGAAATAACGGATTTGACAAAAAAACATGCGGAAGAATTACTAGATATTGCCTATACCATAAAATTAACTTGAAAAGCTATCCTTCATTGGACAGCTTTTTTCCTTGCTTCCACTTATAAATGAGCCTAAAGCAGGCTAAATTATAATTGTGGGCTAGAAAGCGAGGAGAGTGATCAAAAGGATGTTTGAAATTGTAAGAAAAATAACAGGTGGAATTCTCCTTGTTTCACTTCTAATGCTTATAGTATATAAGCCATTTCAACAATATATGCGTATTCCAAGTCATATTACTTTGTTTGAAGGACAACAATATAACATTTCAAAAGCAAGTGCAGTAAATGTTTCGACACCTTCATCAAGTGAAAATATTGAATTAGAGGAAAGTAAGCAGAAAATAGCGGTACAAGGAAATCGAGCTGGTAAAGAGAAAATGTTATTAGAAATGGCTGGTTTTCCTATAAAGCAAGTTGATGTAAATGTCTTAAAGGATTTTAAAGTGTATCCTGGCGGCCAATCAATTGGAGTGAAACTTAATACTTTAGGTGTTCTTGTGGTTGGACACCATTTAGTATCTGCCAGTAATGAAAAACAATCACCAGGTGAAGTGGCCGGGATTAAAGTTGGAGACATTATAACGAAAATAAACGGTACAAAAATTAATCATATGGCTGAGATCGCTTCTATCGTAAATGAAGCTGGCAAACAGGGGGAAAAGCTCGAAATAACGATTCAAAGAGGTAAGGAAACAATCGATACAAAACTTGACCCAATGCTTGATGAAAAGGATAAAACGTATAAATTAGGGCTGTATATTAGAGATTCAGCTGCAGGTATAGGTACGATGACTTTTTATGATCCGAAAACGAAAAAATACGGAGCCTTAGGTCATGTTATTTCCGATATGGATACAAAAAAGCCAATCGTAGTCGATAATGGACAAATCGTCAATTCGACAGTCACCTCAATTGAAAAAGGGAAAAATGGAGCTCCAGGTGAAAAATTAGCGCGTTTTTCCTCAAATAAAAATGTCATCGGAAATATTAAAACGAATAGTCCATTTGGAATTTTTGGTGAATTGAAGCATAACATTTCAAATGGAATCGTAGACAAACCGATGCCTATCGCTTTGTCAAATCAAGTGGAAGAAGGACCGGCAAAAATTTTGACGGTGGTGGAAGGGAATAAAGTGGAACAATATGATATTGAGGTTGTTAGCACCATCCCGCAAAAATTTCCTGCTACAAAAGGAATGGTCATAAAAGTAGTCGATCCGAAATTACTCAGTAAAACAGGTGGAATCGTCCAGGGAATGAGTGGGAGTCCAATTATACAAAACGGCAAAATCATTGGTGCTGTTACCCATGTCTTTGTAAATGACCCAACATCAGGCTACGGTGTTCATATTGAATGGATGCTTCATGAAACGGGCATAAATATTTACGATAAAAAGTTAGGAAAAGTAAGTTGAGGGTGTTCACCCTCTTTTTTTTATGGTTTAAATGAGCCATAATAAGGTAAATAAAGAATATTCGACATGAAGAATGGATTTTTATCTGAAACTGTCGAAAAACGGAGCAAACAGAAGCAATTTTAAGATTTTATAATACTTTTTATTTATTTTGAAAAAATTTAAAGGAATTTAATCATCTTTGGCGTATTTATCTATTAATGACATTTTTTTGAATTATTTTTGGAACTTAGGAGGAAATGGACAGTGAAAAAAATCAAAGTTTGTATTGTGGATGATAATCGAGAGTTAGTGGGCTTGTTGGATGATTACATCTCATCTCAAGAGGATATGGAAGTTGTGGGCACGGCACATAATGGCCAGGATTGTTTGCAATTAGTCGAAGAAACGAATCCTGATGTTTTAATATTAGATATTATTATGCCGCATTTAGATGGACTAGGTGTATTAGAGCAACTCCGTGAATCGAACGTTTCTTTTCCAAATGTCATAATGCTTACCGCGTTTGGGCAAGAAGATGTAACGACAAAAGCTGTAGAACTTGGGGCATCATATTTTATTCTTAAGCCATTTGATATGGAGCATCTAGCCAATCATATCCGCCAAGTTAGTGGAAAAGCAACACAAATTAAGAGAAAAACAACGACTGTGACGAAGGGTCAATCAGAAACAAAACCAAGAAATCTAGAGGCAAGCATCACTTCCGTTATTCATGAAATCGGTGTACCTGCTCACATTAAAGGGTATTTATATTTAAGGGAAGCGATTTCAATGGTTTACAATGATATAGAATTGCTCGGTTCCATCACTAAGGTCCTTTATCCAGATATTGCAAAAAAATTCAATACAACAGCAAGCAGAGTTGAGAGGGCGATCAGACATGCGATTGAGGTAGCATGGAGCAGGGGAAATGTTGATTCCATATCATCTTTATTTGGTTATACAGTAAGTATGTCTAAGGCAAAACCTACAAATAGTGAGTTTATTGCAATGGTTGCTGATAAACTTCGCCTTGAACATAAAGCTTCGTAACCATTTTCTTAAAAACCTGTCCTTAACAATGAGGACAGGTTTTTTAAATATTTATAGTGGAAAAATATTATCATCTGATACAAAGGAACGGTATGATGGTATTATACACAATTAGGCGGTGACAAAAATGACCATTATTTTAGCACATAGAGGGTCAGCTGGAACACATCCAGAAAACACGATGGAATCATTTATTGCAGCTCAAGAATTTGGAGCAGATGGAATCGAACTTGATGTACATTTAACAAAAGATGGAAATATCGCAGTGATACATGACACTACAGTGGATCGGACGACCGATGGAACCGGCAGAGTGGTTGATTTTACAATGGAGGAATTAAGAAAGCTGAAAGCAAATTATCACTACAAGCACTTTTTTAAAAAAACTGCAAGAATTCCTTCATTAAGGGAAGTATTTGAATGGATGAAAGGAAATGATTTAATTTGTAATATCGAATTAAAAAATAACGATCTTCCATATGAAGGCTTGGAAGAAAAAGTAATCGCTTTAATTAAAGAATTTCAATATGAAGAGCGAATTATCATTTCATCCTTTAATCATTATTCGCTTGTCTATATCGTAAATAATTGGCCGGACATTGAGACTGCGCCTCTTTACAGTGACCTTTTATATAAGCCATGGGAGTACGCAAAATGTTTGGGGGCAAAAGGAATTCATCCAAAATTTAAAGCACTCACGGATACCATTATAAAAGCGACAATAGAGGAGGGGATTGCGGTTAGACCATATACAGTAAATAAGGAACGTGATATAACTAGACTTTTGCTATTAAATTGTCCAGCTATTATTACTGATTTTCCTGAAAGAGCAGTAAAGCTTAGAAGTAAATAAAAAACGGAGCTTGGCGATGGCCATGCTCCTATAGACGTTTTTGCTGTCTAAAACGTTCTTGTACCTTATTTCTTTTTCGGTCACGATGTAAAATGAATCCGGCAATAAAACCTAGCCCTAATACAAAAAAAATAAGTCCAGCAAGAAACTGTAACCACAAATATGGGAAAGGGGCAAGAAGCTTTCCAAATAACATATCCCTCATTAGTTTAATTCCATATCCCGAAAGAATACCGGGGATTAATAATAATATCAATGCAATAAATCTTCCCATTAACCTTTTTCGACTCCTTAAATATATGTCTAAAAAAATCATATAACAACAGTAAGATTTGTCAAGGAACAGCCTTTTCGTTACAATGTAATTAGGATTAGGTATCATGATAAGGTCATAAGAAATAAAGCGGAGGTACAAAATGAAAATCTTTGAATATATGGTGAAGTATGATTATGAACAATTATTATTTTGCCAAGATGCACAGTCTGGTTTAAAGGCTATTATTGCTATCCACGATACAAGTTTAGGTCCAGCGCTTGGCGGCACGCGGATGTGGACATATGAAAATGAAGAAGCGGCCATTGAAGATGCACTCAGGTTGGCAAGAGGGATGACGTATAAAAATGCTGCCGCGGGACTTAATCTTGGCGGCGGTAAAACAGTTATTATAGGTGATCCAAAGAAAGATAAGAATGAAGAAATGTTTCGTGCTTTTGGCCGCTTTATCCAAGGGTTAAATGGTCGATATATTACGGCCGAAGATGTAGGCACTACTGTTCAAGATATGGATATTATTCATGAAGAAACTAACTTTGTAACAGGGATTTCACCAGCGTTCGGATCATCCGGCAATCCATCTCCAGTTACTGCATATGGCTGCTATGTCGGAATGAAAGCTGCTGCAAAAGAAGCTTTTGGATCTGATTCATTAGAAGGTAAAACTGTAGCTGTTCAAGGTGTAGGAAATGTGGCATTTGAGCTTTGCCGTTATTTACATGAAGAAGGCGCAAGTCTGATTGTAACGGATATTAATAAAGATGCGGTTAATCGTGCTGTTGAAGCCTTCCAAGCGAAAGCAGTTGAACCTAATGACATTTATTCAGTTGAAGCAGATGTTTTTTCTCCATGTGCACTAGGTGCCGTCATTAATGATGAGACAATACCTCAATTGAAAGTAAAAGTGATTGCAGGGTCAGCTAATAACCAGCTAAAAGATACGAAGCATGGAGATAAAATACATGAAATGGGAATTGTATATGCTCCAGACTATGTTATAAATGCCGGTGGGGTCATTAATGTAGCTGACGAGCTATATGGATATAATAAAGAACGTGCACTTAAAAAGGTAGAAACGATTTATAATAATGTCGCAAAGGTAATTGAAATATCTAAGCGTGATAGCATTCCAACATATGTTGCCGCCGACCGAATGGCAGAGGAAAGAATTGAAAAAATGCGGAGTTCAAGAAGTCAATTCCTTCTTAATAATAAGCATATTTTGGCTAATCGAATCTAAAAGAGGATGTTCAAAAAGTCCGGTAAAAATGACACTACGAATTTCTTCGTTGGCTTGTTTCTGCGCTGCTCATGTATCAGGAAAAGGATCTTCTGCTAAAATCGCCCACGTCCTGTGGGCAACGCAGAAGTCAGCACACACGAGCAAGTCCGCCGCTCGAAACTACGCCGCCTTGAAATACTTGGTCCTTTTTATCCTCCTTTTTGAACACGCATTAAAAGCATGTTTAGTTGTCTGTAATAAGCTGTCCCAAAGCTGGATAATTCCCCGAATATATTGGTGGAGAGAGCAAAGCGCTTAAGGACGGCTTCTTCTATGGATAGAAACAAGCCTAACATGATTGAATCTACCTGAAGCTAAGTGGAGGGATAAAATTTGGCACAAGAATATGATCTAGTAATCCTCGGTGGCGGAACTGGTGGTTATGTAGCAGCTATTCGTGCATCACAGCTCGGATTAAAAACAGCAATAGTCGAAAAAGATAAAATAGGCGGCACATGTCTGCATAAAGGATGCATTCCAAGTAAGGCATTGTTAAGGAGCGCTGAAGTATTTTCTTTAACAAAAAAGGGAGAAGAATTTGGAGTTTTAGCAAGTGAAATCGAGCTAAACTTCAAAAAGGTGCAAGCGAGAAAATCGAGTATTATTGAGCAATTGTATAAAGGTGTCCAATACTTAATGAAACAAGGAAAAATAGATATATACAGTGGCTTTGGAAGAATATTAGGCCCATCGATATTTTCACCTATTCCCGGAACAATCTCTGTAGAAATGTCAGATGGATCGGATAATGAGATGCTGATTCCAAAAAATGTTATTATTGCCACTGGTTCTCGTCCAAGTACTTTGTCTGGATTAGAGATTGATGGAAGTCATGTAATAACTTCTGATGAAGCAATTGAATGGGATAATCTGCCTAATTCAATCATTATTATTGGTGGAGGCGTTATTGGAATTGAATGGGCGTCTATGCTATCAGATTTTGGTGTGAATGTGACCGTTATTGAATATGCAGAACGTATTCTTCCAGGAGAAGATGAAGAAGTATCCAAGGAATTGACTCGTCTTTTACAAAAAAAAGGAATCAAATTAGTGACTAGCGCAAAAATATTATCGGAAACACTGGAAAAAGCTGATAAAACAGTAAAAATTACAGCAGAGCTTGGAGGAAAAGAAGAAACTTTTTCAGCTGATAAGATTCTTGTCTCCGTAGGCAGAAAGCCAAATACTGAGAATATTGGGCTGCAAAATACTGATATTGAAATTCATGATAATGGGTCAATTAAAGTAAAACCAACATTGCAAACAAAGGAATCCCATATATATGCCATTGGTGATGTAATTGGTGGTCTCCAATTGGCACATGTTGCTTCACATGAGGGAATAAAAGCTGTTGAACATATAGCAGGCTTAAATCCTGATTCCATTGTGTATGAAAATATTCCTAAATGTATATACAGTTCACCGGAAGTTGCAAGCGTCGGTTTGACTGAGATAGAAGCGCGGAAAAAAGGCTATAATGTTAAAATAGGCAAATTTCCATTCCAAGCTGTCGGCAAAGCACTTGTCGTTGGAAATGCGGACGGTTTCGTGAAAATTGTTGCAGACGAGATGACTAATGATATTTTAGGAATACATATGATAGGGCCTCATGTAACAGATATGATTTCTGAAGCAGGACTTGCTCGTGTACTGGACGCTACTCCATGGGAGGTAGGCAATAGCATCCACCCACATCCAACATTAAGTGAAGCAATTGGAGAAGCGGCATTGGCAGTCGATGGACTATCCATTCATATTTAAGTAGCTAACCGTACAAGGAGGGATTAATATGACATTAAATCGACATACTGAATTAGGTCTCAGCGATCAACAAGTTTTAGATATGTACGAAATGATGCTACTCGCCCGCAGAATTGACGAAAGAATGTGGCTGTTAAATCGATCTGGAAAAATACCTTTCGTGATTTCTTGTCAAGGGCAGGAAGCAGCTCAAATAGGTGCAGCATTCGCTCTTGATAGGGAAAAGGATTATATTCTTCCATACTACAGAGATTTAGGTGTTGTTCTAGCATTTGGAATGACACCTACTGAAATAATGCTTTCTGGATTTGCAAAAGCAGAAGATCCAAACTCAGGAGGACGCCAAATGCCTGGGCATTTTGGGCAAAAGAAAAATAGGATTGTCACGGGTTCATCACCTGTTACAACTCAAGTTCCTCATGCTGTTGGTATTGCACTGGCTGCAAGAATGGAAAAAAATAATATAGTATCGTTTGTTTCTTTTGGTGAAGGCTCCTCAAATCAAGGAGACTTTCATGAAGGATTAAACTTTGCGGGAGTCCATAAACTACCTGTAGTCTTTTTATGTGAAAATAACCATTATGCAATTTCTGTACCTATTGATAAGCAGCTTGCGTGCGAAAAAGTTTCTGATCGTGCGATAGGGTATGGCATGCCTGGAGTAACGGTGGATGGGAAAGATCCGCTTGAAGTATACAAGGTAATGAAAGAAGCCGTGGATAGGGCTAGACGTGGTGAGGGGCCAAGCCTAATCGAAACAATAAGCCATCGGCTAACCTCCCATTCCTCAGATGATGATGATCGCAGTTATCGAACTGAAGATGAATTAACAAAAGCTCGGTCAGAGGATCCGATTCTGCTGTTTGAAGCGTATTTGCTCGATAACGGATTATTGGATGAGCAGGCGAAAAAAGAGATGAACGATCGTATCATGCAACAAGTAAACGAAGCGACGGACTATGCGGAGAAAGCTCCATATCCAAATCCTGAGGACGCTCATAAATTCGTATATGCTGAGGAGTAATAGGGGGAATAAACAATGGCTGTAATATCATATATTGAAGCTGTCACTGCGGCAATCCGTGAAGAAATGGAAAGAGACGAAAAAGTTTTTGTTCTCGGTGAAGACGTTGGGAAAAAAGGTGGGGTTTTTAAAGCGACTCAAGGGCTTTACGAACAGTTTGGCGAAGAGAGGGTCATTGATACTCCACTTGCCGAATCGGCAATCGCAGGTGTGGGAATTGGTGCAGCTATGTATGGGTACCGTCCGATTGCTGAAATGCAATTTGCTGATTTTATCATGCCTGCCGTCAACCAAATTATTTCGGAAGCAGCAAAAATTAGGTATCGATCAAATAATGATTGGAGCTGTCCTTTAGTCATTAGAGCACCATACGGCGGCGGAGTTCACGGTGCCCTTTACCATTCACAGTCCGTTGAATCCATATTTGCTAATCAACCAGGATTAAAAATCGTTATGCCTTCTACTCCTTATGATGTTAAGGGTTTATTGAAAGCTTCCATTCGTGATAAGGATCCAGTACTTTTCTTTGAGCATAAGCGTGCTTATCGACTTATAAAAGGTGAAGTGCCTGATGATGATTATATTCTCCCGATTGGAAAAGCAGATGTAAAGCGTGAAGGTGACGATATAACAGTCATCACATATGGACTTTGTGTTCATTTCGCTTTACAGGCTGCCGAGCGTCTTGCTCAAGATGGAATTGAAACACATATACTAGATTTACGGACAGTCTATCCACTTGATCAAGAAGCAATTATTGAAGCGGCATCAAAAACAGGAAAAGTATTGCTTTTAACAGAAGACAATAAAGAAGGAAGCATCATAAGCGAAGTTTCTGCTATTATTGCCGAACATTGTTTATTTGATCTTGATGCACCAATTATGAGGTTGGCTGGTCCGGATATTCCTGCCATGCCATATTCTCCTACATTAGAAAAGTTTTTCATGGTCAACCCTGAAAAAGTCGAAAATGCCATGAGGGAGTTAGCTGAATACTAAGCTGTTCTTATGGAGCCTAAGAGGAGGAATTCATATTGTCGATTAAAAATATTACAATGCCCCAACTCGGTGAGAGTGTTACGGAAGGAACTATCAGCAGATGGCTAGTACAATCTGGTGATCATGTCAATAAATATGACCCATTAGCGGAAGTGATGACGGACAAGGTCAATGCAGAAATTCCATCATCTTTTACTGGAACCATTGATCAGTTGCGCGTTGAAGAGGGGACTACCCTTGCTGTAGGAGAAACGATTTGTACGATTAAAACAGATGAAGCGGATGAGGACTATTCTAATGATTCAACGGTTGAACAGAGTGAAACGGAGCAGGATCATTCTGCGACTTCGCCAATAAATAATCAACAAACTTCTGGAAAAACAAGGTATTCGCCAGCGGTTTTGAAAATGTCACAGGAGCATGGCATCGATTTATCATTAGTAAATGGAACTGGTAAGGAAGGCCGTATTACGAGAAAAGACTTGCAAAAACTCATTGATGCCAACGAGATTCCAAAAGCCGAGAAAAGTTCGGAACCTGTTACTCAAAGCAAAAAAACGGAACCTGTATTTGCTAGTTCCGGAGACATTGAAATTCCTGTCTCTGGGGTAAGAAGAGCGATAGCATCAAAAATGCTGCGAAGTAAGGCGGAAATTCCACATGCATGGATGATGATGGAAGTGGATGTAACGAATTTAGTAAAATATCGTGATGAATTAAAAACTGAATTTAAAGAGCGTGAAGGGTTTAATTTAACTTATTTTGCCTTTTTTGTAAAAGCTGTAGCCCAAGCTTTAAAAGAATTTCCAATGATTAATTCAATGTGGGCAGGAGATAAAATTATTCAGAAGAAAGATATTCATATTTCAATTGCAGTTGCAAAAGAAGAAGAATTATTCGTTCCTGTCATTAAGCATGCAGATGAAAAATCGATAAAAGGAATCGCTAGGGATATTACAGATCTTGCTAAAAAGGTGCGGAACGGAACTTTGAAAAATGAAGATATGCAAGGAGGCACCTTCACAATCAATAACACAGGATCCTTTGGTTCAGTTCAGTCGGTAGGGATCATTAACCATCCACAAGCAGCGATTCTACAAGTTGAATCCATCATAAAGCGCCCAGTCGTTGTCAATGACGGAATTGCGATTCGTGATATGGTGAATCTATGTCTATCTCTTGATCATAGAGTCCTTGACGGTCTCATTTGCGGACGTTTCTTGCAAAGAGTAAAAGAAATTCTAGAAAATATTCCGAAAGAAAATACATCGGTTTACTAAAATAAAAAGGAAGCTTGTCACAATAATGACGGCTTCTTTTTATTTACTTTGCTCAGTATCCGTCAATGTACTAAAATAAAGATAGCACTGAAATTGATGGGGGGAGGTTGGCGCAATGTCCATCCATGAGATCAAAAAAGCAGTTTTTTCAAATAACAGTTATGAATTGTGGGAACAAGCTGCTCTAAAGACATTAAAGACCCGTACTTTGCAAGCGCTTTATACGGAAACGTATGAGGGAATAAAGCTTTCTCCAATTTATACAAAAAAAGATGTAAGAAATAGTTTGGAAGATTCATGTAGTCGCGGTTTTCAACAAAATAATAATTGGAGAATTGCTCAAAAATTAATTAGTCCTGATTGGGAAAATCTAAAACATCAGATGCTAAAAGCGAAAGAATGGGGGCAAGAAACCGTTTCTTTTGACGCAGATAACCTTCTTGAACTTGCAAAATTGGATTTTACCGAATTAAGTGAGATATATAACTTAAGCGCTACTCCATTACTATTATTAACGAAATACAAGTTTCAAATGATAGCACACAAACTTTTACAAATAGATCATGATCATGTTTCTGGGGCCTTAGCTGTTGACCTTATCTCATCCCGACTTGAGCAGGGATATTTATATAAACTAGAAGGACAAACATGGGTAGAGTGGAAAGAAATAATCTCCAATCTTGAAGCGAAATATCCTAGTTTGCGGACAATATTAATTGATAGCACTCCTTACCATAATAGTGGAGCAAATGCCATTCAAGAACTTGCCGCTTCTTTGTCGGAAGCCATTTTTTATATAAAAGAAATGCAAAAGATAGGCTGGGAGCCTCAAAAAACAATGCAAAAAATGATTTTTCATTTTTCGATTGGCAACAACTTTTTTATGGAAATTGCAAAGCTAAGAGCATTTCGAATACTATGGAAAACCGTTTGCTCCGCTTATGAGATTGATCTTGTAGATTGCAATCCTTTAATTAGTGCAGAAACGTCTACTTTTACAAAATCCTTATTAGAGCCGTATAACAATATCCTTCGTTCAGGAAATGAAGCATTTGCTGCCGTGATTGGCGGGGTTCATTTTTTACATGTAGCACCATTTAACATTTCTGATCCATCAGATGAATTTGCGATGCGAATTGCCAGAAGCACTCAATTACTACTTCGTGAGGAAAGCTATCTTGATAAAGTAATAGATCCTGCAGGCGGATCTTTTTATGTGGAAACGCTGACGGGAGAACTTGTTGATAAGTCATGGGAGCTTTTTCAAACTATTGATAAAAAAGCAGGAATATATTCAGTTCTCCAAAGTGGATGGTTTCAAAAAATAGTAAAAGAAACGTTGATGAAAAGAACGAAAGATATAGAAACAAGAAAGAGGTCTATGATTGGCGTTAATGTGTTTAGGCTAGATTCGAATGTGAAATCATTGCACATATCCAAAGCAGATGATAATCATGATTTGGATAGTGTGAGCATTGAACCATTAGAACAGGTGCGGCTTGCAGAAAAATGTGAAAGCGGGGATTTTAATGAAGGGTAAACCCGATTTTCAAAAGATTCATCCATTTAATGGCGATAATAAAATGAATGAAAATAAGATTGAGCATCTATCATTCTTTGAAACAAATGAAAAAATAAAAGTTAAATCATTATATACAAAAAATGATGTGGAAAACCTTGATCATTTACATGATATGCCGGGACTGCCGCCATTTACGAGGGGGCCATATGCCACTATGTATGTAAGCAGACCTTGGACAATCCGCCAGTATGCGGGATATTCGACAGCAGAAGAAAGCAATGCTTTTTATAGACGAAATCTCGCTGCAGGACAAAAAGGCTTATCCGTAGCGTTTGATTTAGCTACACATCGAGGCTATGATTCTGATCATCCTAGAGTGGATGGAGATGTAGGAAAAGCAGGTGTGGCTATCGATTCAGTTGAGGACATGAAAATCCTTTTTGAAGGGATTCCACTTGATCAAATGTCCGTTTCGATGACGATGAATGGCGCAGTTATCCCGATTATGGCTTTTTTTATCGTAGCATCTGAGGAGCAAGGAGTAAAAAAAGCTCAGCTTTCGGGGACGATACAAAATGATATTTTAAAAGAATATATGGTACGTAATACGTATATTTATCCTCCAGAAATGTCGATGCGTATAATTAAAGATATTTTTCAATATACGTCAACACATATGCCGAAATTTAACAGTATTTCCATTTCCGGCTATCATATGCAGGAAGCCGGGGCGCCTGCTGATTTGGAACTCGCGTATACGCTGGCGAATGGTTTGGAATACGTCAGGACAGGTTTACAGGCTGGTATACAAATAGATGACTTTGCTCCGCGACTTTCATTCTTTTGGGGAATTGGAATGAATTATTTTATGGAAGTGGCTAAGCTTCGTGCGGCAAGAAAAATGTGGGCGCAGCTGATGAGTCAATTTCAACCTCAAAATCCAAAATCCCTGGCACTTAGAACGCATAGTCAAACTTCAGGATGGAGTTTGACGGAACAAGATCCATACAATAATATTGTTCGAACATTAATTGAAGCTCATGCAGCTGCAATGGGGCATACCCAATCTTTGCATACGAATGCACTGGATGAAGCCATTGCCTTGCCGACTGATTTTTCGGCAAGAATTGCAAGAAATACGCAAATTTTTTTGCAAATGGAAACAGGGATTACAGACGTAATAGATCCATGGGGAGGCTCTTATTATGTAGAGACGCTGACTAAAAATTTAATGGAGCGAGCATGGGAGCATATTGAGGAGATTGAAGAACTTGGCGGTATGGCGAAAGCAATTGAAACCGGCTTGCCGAAGCTGCGCATTGAAGAAGCGGCTGCAAGAAAACAAGCAAGTATTGATTCAAAAAAGGAAACAATTGTCGGAGTCAATCGTTACCAAATTGATGAAGAAGCACAAATTGAAATATTAGATATCGACAATGAAGCAGTTCGTCAAAAACAAATTGAACGGATCAATAAGCTTAAAGCTAACCGCAACGAGAATGAAGTCCGTGCTGCACTTGAAGCAATAACAGCAGGTGCAGAGGGAGCCGTGAATTTATTAGAGCTTGCCATCGAGGCCGCGAGATGCAGAGCGACACTTGGAGAAATTTCTAATGCAATCGAGAAAGTATGCGGCCGCCATAAAGCGGTCACCCGTTCTGTGAATGGGGTGTATAGCTCTCATTTTAATGATGATGAAGTAATTATGACTGTAAAAGAAATGACTGATGAATTTTTTGAAAATGAAGGAAGGCGTCCACGAATCCTCATTGCAAAAATGGGCCAGGATGGTCATGATCGCGGAGCAAGAGTGATTGCGACTGCCTTTGCCGATTTAGGATTTGATGTAGATATTGGTCCACTCTTTCAAACGCCTGATGAAACGGCAAAACAAGCAGCAGAAAATGATGTTCATGTCATCGGGGTAAGTTCACTGGCGGCAGGTCATAAAACGCTTGTACCAAAATTAATAAACGCTTTAAAAGCAATCAATCGCGAAGATATTATCGTTGTTGTCGGTGGAGTCATTCCAGTCAAAGATTATGAATTTCTAAAGGAAACAGGTGTATCAGCGATTTTTGGTCCGGGGACGGTTATTCCATTAGCAGCTCAAAAAGTAATAGAGGAAATTTATGATAGACTCGGATATGAGGAAGAGGTCATAACCGATGGATGAAAAGAAGCGAAAGTTTGTCAAAAGGATACGGAATGAAAGCACCCCAGAAGAAATGATTAAAGGGATATTACAAAAAGATAGAGCGGCGTTAGCCAAAGTCATTACATTAATTGAAAGTAGAGCCATACGCCATCAAGAACAATCAAGAGCGATTTTACAAAAGCTTTTGCCTTACTCTGGGAAGTCCATTAGAATCGGCGTGACAGGGGTGCCAGGAGCGGGAAAAAGCACATTCATTGAAACGTTCGGATATTTATTATGTGAGCAAGGGCATCGTGTAGCAGTTCTAGCAGTAGATCCAAGTTCTACGATAAATGGCGGTAGTATTCTTGGCGATAAAACAAGGATGGAAAAACTCGCTAAGCATCCTAATGCATTTATCCGTCCATCTCCTTCAGGCGGTGTCCTCGGAGGCGTCCATACGAAAACGAGGGAAGCAATCTTGGCATGTGAAGCGGCGGGATTTAATATCATTATCGTTGAAACTGTAGGGGTGGGACAAAGTGAATCTATCGTTAGAGGCATGGTCGACTTCTATTTATTGTTAGTGTTAACTGGTGCAGGAGATGAATTACAAGGAATAAAAAAAGGAATATTGGAACTTGTAGATTTGATTGTAGTGAATAAAGCAGATGGAGATAATGTTAAGAAAGCGAAGAAAACGATGCGCGAATACAATCAATTTCTTCATATTTTTCAACCTGCAACATCAGGATGGACTACAAAAGCAGTAATGTGCTCATCATTGACGGGAAATGGTATCGAACAAATATGGGAGAATATCCAGGAGTTTATAGAGGTCACACAATCTTCTTTAGTGTTTAAAGAACGAAGGCAAATGCAAATTAAAGAATGGCTCTTTTCATTGATTAAAGAGCAATTGGAAACGAGTTTTTTTTCAAATAAAAATGTTCAAGAGATGCTTCCGGAATTAGAACATAATGTGATGAATGATATAACGACAGTACCAGATGCTGTTGACACCCTCTTTTTAGCGTATAAAAAAAAGGACAGCTAATCTTGGCTGTCCAAAAACATCTAGGGAGTTTAGGGGTATGGATCTAGATATAGTTTCATTTTACCCAGTTCTAAAAAAAATAAACCTATTTGAAACAAAAAATATATTATTTGAAATACAGTATGAAATATTGCTATGATAACGTTAGTCATTATAAAGGAGTTGAGAAAAATGAATATTGATTTTAATTTATATATGAATGACATTGTAAAACAAGCACGCGAGGACATGGAAAGATCCGGATATACGCAATTAACGACTCCGGAAGAAGTAGAAGCTGCTTTAAATAAAAAAGGTACGACCCTTGTGATGGTTAATTCCGTTTGTGGCTGTGCAGGAGGAATTGCACGCCCAGCTGCTGCACATTCCGTTCATTATGACAAGCGGCCTGAGCATCTAGTCACTGTTTTTGCCGGTCAGGATAAGGAAGCAACAGCAAAAGCTCGCAGTTATTTCACTGATTATCCACCTTCCTCACCATCGTTTGCTCTATTAAAAGATGGAAAATTATGCGCAATGGTTGAACGTCATGAAATTGAAGGCCATGACCCAATGTCAGTTGTAAATAAGCTTCAACAATACTTTGAACAATATTGTGAAGAAGTGTAATAAGCGAATACCCTATAGGAAGTTTAGCGACTTCTTATAGGGTATTTTTGTATGAAAGTTCAATCGAGACCGAAAATGTCTTCTACTTATAAAAACGACAGCCCTGCCATAATAGTAGTGGCAATCATAGAGAAGAGCATAACATAGACAATAATTTTTTGGAATTTTTTATTGGACAAATCAATGCACCCCTACATCAACTTTATTTATTACTATTTTATCTTGAATCTGTAGCCGATACAACCCATCTTACTTCGTAATAATAGAGAAAGCAGGATTGTGAGCAATAAATGTCGAAGATTATATACATCTTCTATTGAATGTTTTTTGGAGGGCTATTATGAAAAAAGTGGATCACATCGGAATCGCAGTTCGATCGTTGGAAGAGTCGCTTCCTTTTTATACAATGAATCTAGGCTTAACGTGTATAGCGATTGAAGAAGTCTCATCTGAGAGAGTAAAAGTTGCTTTTTTAGATGCAACTAATGTAAGAATAGAATTATTAGAACCAACAGATTCAACTAGCGCAATAGCAAAATTTATAGAAAAACGCGGTGAAGGCATCCACCACATTGCCTTTCAAGTAGATTCAATAGAAAAGCGAATATTAGAACTGAAAAACAATGGCATTCAAATGTTGAATGAAATACCTAAAGAAGGTGCAGGAGGGGCAATGATTGCTTTTATCCACCCAAAATCTGCCCACGGTGTATTGTACGAGATATGCGAAAAAAAGCCACTGAAGGAGAATGACAGTGACTGATATATATGAAAAGATAAATGATTTATATGATCGGAGAAGAAAGTCGGAGCTTGGTGGTGGAGATGAAAGGATTCGCAAACAGCATGAAAAAGGAAAATTGACTGCGAGGGAAAGGATCGATTTACTGCTCGATCAAGGGTCATTCGTTGAACTTAATCCATTTATAGAACATCGCTCAACTAATTTCGGATTAGAAAATATGAAGCATCCAGGTGATGGTGTAGTAACTGGCTATGGTAAAATAAATGGTAGGCTCATTTTTTTATTTTCCCAAGATTTTACCGTGTTCGGCGGTGCACTAGGTGAAATGCATGCAGAAAAAATTGCTAAAGCCATGGATCTTGCTGCAAAGAATGGTGCTCCTTTTATTGGTCTAAATGATTCGGGTGGAGCAAGAATACAAGAAGGAGTCGTATCTCTTGATGGGTACGGGCATGTTTTCTATCGCAATGCCATTTATTCGGGAGTTATCCCACAAATTTCGGTCATTATGGGACCATGTGCAGGTGGAGCCGTCTATTCCCCAGCCATTACCGATTTTGTTTTCATGGTGGATCACACTAGTCAAATGTTTATTACTGGCCCAAAAGTAATTGAAACAGTAACAGGTGAAAAAATTTCTTCAGAAAATTTAGGTGGATCAAAAGTACATAACACGATTAGCGGTAATGCTCATTTCAGGGGAAGCGATGAAAAAGAGGTATTATCAATGGTTCGCACTCTTTTGGATTATCTTCCACAAAATCATCAGGAAAAACCAGCTATTGCAGACTGGGACAGTGAAGATGATTTACGACCCGAAATTCTAGATCTTATTCCTTTCGATCCAGTGAGACCCTATGATGTTAGAATGGTTATAAAACAAATAGTAGATGACGATTCTTTTCTTGAAGTACATAAGGAGTTTGCAAAAAATATTGTTGTCGGATTTGCGAGAATTCGCGGTGAATCAGTTGGCCTCGTTTGCAATCAGCCGAAATTTATGGCCGGAAGTCTTGATATCGATTCGTCGGATAAAGCTTCACGATTCATTCGCTTTTGTGATTCTTTTAATATCCCGATTATTACATTTGAAGATGTGACAGGTTTTTTCCCTGGTATTAAACAAGAGCATGGCGGGATTATAAGGCATGGAGCCAAGATTTTATATGCCTATTCCGAAGCAACTGTTCCAAAAATTACGGTCATATTACGAAAGGCGTATGGGGGTGCTTATGTAGCCCTTAATAGTAAGGCAATCGGTGCAGATCTCGTCTTCGCTTGGCCAAATGCAGAAATTGCTGTTATGGGACCACATGGAGCGGCTAATATTATTTTTGCACGAGAGATTTCGAATAGTACTAATCCAGAAAAAACAAGAATGGAGAAAATGGAAGAATATCGTGAAACGGTTGCAAATCCATATGTTGCAGCTGCTCGGGGCATGGTTGACGATGTCATCGATCCACGCGAAACGAGAATTAAATTAATTCAAGCTTTAGAAATGCTTCGTCATAAGACTGAAGAAAGACCGCATAAAAAACACGGTAATATTCCTTTATAAAACATCATTGAAAAAATTGGAGGACATAAATATGATTAACGAACAACGACTATTGGATGAATTTCTAGAATTAGTGCAAATTGACTCAGAGACCAAGCATGAAGCAGAAATTGCAAAGGTGTTAAAGGAGAAATTTCAACAGTTAAATGTGGACGTTTTTGAAGATGATACGATGGAAAAGACAGGACATGGTGCAGGAAACTTAATATGTACCTTAAAAGGCAATATTGAGGCATCACCTATTTATTTTACTTGCCATATGGATACAGTTGTTCCTGGGAAAGGGATAAAGCCATCCATTAAAGATGGATTTGTTGTAACGGATGGTACAACTATTCTTGGAGCAGATGATAAAGCCGGGATTGCAGCTATGTTAGAATCGATTAAAGTGTTGAAAGAACAAAAAATCGATCATGGAGATATTCAATTCATTATTACGGTTGGTGAAGAATCCGGACTTGTCGGTGCAAAGGCTCTTGATTCTTCACTTGTTAAGGCAAAATATGGATTTGCGCTTGATAGTGATGAGAAAGTAGGAAATATTATCGTTGCCGCGCCAACTCAAGCAAAAGTTAAAGCAGTTATTCACGGTAAAACAGCCCATGCAGGGGTTGCTCCTGAAAAAGGGATTTCCGCTATTACAATAGCTGCAAAAGCGATTGCAAGGATGCCGCTTGGCCGTATCGACGAGGAAACAACTGCCAATATCGGACGTTTTGAAGGGGGACAAGCTACAAACATCGTAGCAGATGAAGCGATTGTTTTGGCGGAAGCAAGATCTCTTGTAAATGAAAAAATGCAAGCACAAGTTGCAAAAATGAAGGAAGCGTTTGAAGAAGCAGCTAAAGAAATGGGCGGATCTGCCGATGTAGAAATTGAGGTTATGTATCCAGGGTTTAAATATTCAGATGGTGATGAAGTAGTCGAAGTGGCAAAAAAAGCCGCTGAAAAAATTGGCCGAAAACCACAATTGCTAAAAAGTGGGGGCGGCAGCGATGCGAATGTCATTGCCGGCTTTAATATCCCTACAGTCAATCTTTCGGTCGGGTATGAAGAAATTCATACAACGAATGAGCGGATGCCGATAGAAGAGCTCTCTAAACTAGCTGAAATGGTCGTGGCCATTGTAGAAGAAGCATCGAAAAGATAAAGTTTAATATAAAAAGGGTGAGATGAAATGGCGGTTACAGCAATCGTATTTAACGCAGGGCAAGAGGAATATGCCATTCCTGTACAATATGTAATTTCAATCGAGAAATATGAAAATGTGAATCCAGTTCCACATTTGCCGGAATATATTAGAGGAGTTGTAAAATCAAGAGGGGAATTAATCCCAGTTCTTGACTTCAGTTTTATTTTATATAATCGCCATATTCAAAATGATGATGATGTTAGAATGATTGTTATTCATACAGAGGAACTATCTTTCGCTCTATTAGTAAACGAAGCGAAAGAAATTTTGGAAATTCCCGAAAATGCAATGCAGCAAATGGGACTTGTTGCTTATCATAAAACAAAGTACTTTTCTTCAATTGCTAATCTCGAGGACAGAATCATTACGATGATCGACCCAGTAAGTATGCTTGAAGTTCTCGAAGGAGTAAAGGAAATTAAAGATTATTTAAACGAACAAAAACAAGAAGCTTAAAATTAATCGAGAAAAGACGTAGATAAACAGAGGAGAATCCCTGTTTATCTATCTTTTTTTTATTCATTTTTCGCAAGAATTACATCTTACAGACCTATGTTCAAAAATACATTTTAAAGTTGTACAGGGATTCTATACAATAGCTTTTCATGCCATAATAAAAAAGCTGTTACTATAAACAGCTTTTTCCCTTAGATAGCAGTAGCTGGATTAGCCATACTAGCAGCCAATGATAATTCATGAATGGTGATTTCAGGACGGCTTCCAATCCGAATATTAACACCGGTTTGACCAAGCCCTTCATTGATATAGAAAGGTTTTCCATCATGCATATGGAGCCCTTTAATAATATTCATTTTTGGAAGCTTACCCATTTTAGCAAGGTGATACGCTTTAGGGTAGCAGATTTGACCTCCATGGAAATGCCCAGCAAGCAAATAATCAAAATGATATTTTTCCATGTGCAAAACGATATTAGGATCATGGGTTAATACAAGGTTAGTCCCTTGCTTAATTCCCTCGTATGAAGATTCTAGGTTGCTTCTTTTTGTACTAAAATCATCGATTCCAATAATATTGACTGGCCTGCCGAGGACAAAAATTTGCTCATTTTCGTTTAGCATGACTTTACAGTTATTTTGCTCGAGTGTCTTGATTAATGTTTGTAAGTTTTGATCTTGTAAAACATAATCGTGGTTTCCCAGGACGGCATATATTCCATATTTCGCGTTTAATTTGTTCAAGACTTCCAAATATGGGACAAGCTTTGGAATGGTCCGTGTGCGATCAAGGAAATCCCCAGTTAGTGCAATTAAATCAATAGGCTTATCTTTTAGCTTTTCATAAAGTTCGGCAGGGGAAACAGAAATATTTTCAAGATGTAAATCGGAAAGTTGAAGGATCGTTAATGTTGGATTTATTTTTCCGCTGGTTTTATCTTGGTTGATGTTTATATTATTTATCACGATATCCTTCGTGTTGTTATAGGCTTTTTTTAAGCAATAAAAAAGAAGTATAGCGAATGCAGCATAAAATAGATAGTTCAAATGTAATCACTCCTTCCATAAGAAAGATTATACTAGAAAAATGCTGCCATTTTTACAAGCAATTGATGGGAGCAATCCCATGGCAGTGAATTCCAATCTCATTTTAAGAAAGAATGTTTACATACAAATATAATTGCTGATTTATTAATTGGACAACTTCATTTAAAAAGACCATATTGAATACTTTTTATCCTACCATGGTTCATCATACTGTGGTATTTTATGTTCATAGGAATATCTAATGAAGCAATTAAAGGTGATTGAAATGAAAGCTTTCTACCCTAAAAAAGGTCGTGTCATACTACACGTTGATATGAATAGTTTTTTTGCTTCTGTGGAGATGGCATATGACACTTCATTGAAAGGCAAACCCCTTGCAATAGCAGGGGATGAAGAGGCGCGAAAAGGAATTGTTGTTACATGCAGCTATGAAGCGCGTAAATACGGTGTGAAAACTACGATGCCCGTTTGGGAAGCGAAAAAACTCTGTCCTACTTTAATAATAAGGAGACCTAATTTCGATCGATATCGCAATGCTTCACAAGCAATGTTTGACATATTGAGGCATTATTCGGATTTAGTAGAGCCCGTTTCGATAGATGAAGGATATGTTGATATTTCAGAAAGCTTTGAACTGGGAACGCCTATTGAAATAGCAAAGGCAATCCAACAAAGTCTCCTTAATCAACTCGATTTGCCGTGCAGCATAGGGATTGCTCCGAATAAATTTCTTGCTAAAATGGCGTCGGATATGAAAAAACCACTTGGTATTACGGTTTTAAGGAAAAGAGATATTGTTGATGTCATATGGCCACTTCCTACAGTTGAAATGCACGGTATTGGAGAAAAGACTGCTGCAAAGCTTACAACGCTGCACATTCATACAATTGGAGACTTAGCTAAGGCAAGCGATTTGCAGTTAAAGGCACATTTTGGAATTCGGGGTCTCCAATTAAAAGAGCGGGCAAATGGAATCGATTCCAGGCCTGTTGATCCAGATGCTGCTGCCGAAAATAAAAGTGTTGGAAATTCCGTTACATTGCCAAAGGATATTACAAATCAATCCAAGTTATTAGAAATTCTCGAATCCTTATCGGAAAGTGTATCAAGTCGATTAAAGAAAAAAGGTTATGTAACGAAAAATATCGCAATAACGATTCGCTATAATGATAGAAAGACGATCTCAAGAGGGAAAAAAATCATCAACCCGATTGTAGAAGCTGAGGATATTTTTCAAGCGGCTAAAAAATTATTTTTACTTAATTGGAAAGGGGATCCAGTTAGATTATTAGGGATAACGGGTCAAGATTTAATAGATGATGACAATGCTTTTGAGCAGCTAGATTTATTTTCATATGAAAAAGCAGCCCAAAAAGAGCCGCTTTATAATGCTATTGATAAAATAAAGAGTAAATACGGTACAACTATCCTTCAAAAAGGAAGCGATCTTCAAAAGGGAAAGAATTATAAGAAACTGTGAATTATTTCTTAAGAAAATTAAGTAAGCTGGATAAGGGCTTCTTTTTTTTCTTGGAAATGGTTACAGTTTTTTCTTTCTTTTTCTGAATATATATTTCTTCCTTGTCAATGGCGTGATCGTATGTCAGTACGAGACCGATACTTGTATCATGATTTTTATTCGCAACGATTGAAAATTGAACATGATTCTTTCTAGCATTATGGATGTAGTCAGATAAATACGAGTAGTCTAAATCACCGTTTAGAAGCAATATTGCTTTCGGATGTTCTTTCATTAATTGGATAACTTCAGGATATACTCCTTTTTCCATCACTTGGCTTTTCGTAAGTGCGACGACTATTCTTTCTCTAATCGTCCCTAGAAATTTCCGTCGTTCGTCCGGCTTAATTTCTTTTACCCCGTACATTCCCTTTTGTAAATAATCATCCACATTGGGGCTTTTCACGGCAAACACCTCCGCGGTAATATATTCTCAATGTTGTTTGTTTGTTAAAATAATCTATGTATCTATATTGAGTATAGCAGTTATTATAGGTAATCTGTACTGGAAATACGCGAGAGAAAAGGCTGCTCAACAGGTTTCCCTGTTTTTGAACAGCCTAAAAGTTTTCGTTTATTGCCTAGCTCCAGGCGCCTTGCGCATTTGTTCTAGCAATTGTCAACATCAAGGTCAGTAACAGGCCACCAAGAAAATCCGTCTTTTTCAAGCAATTCATCAGCTGCCTTTGGACCCATAGTACCTGCATGATAATTAGGAAAGCTCGCTTTTTCACTTTCCCAATAATGGCTGATTTTGTCTACAAAGCTCCAGGAAAGCGCAACTTCATCCCAGTGTGTGAAGTTTGTTGCGTCACCCCTGAGGCAATCAAATAAAAGTTTTTCATACGCTTCAGGAGTATTAAGACCCGGAGCATGATTATTTGAAAAGTTAAGCTTTACTGGTGTTGTTTCCATCATTTGTCCTGTGTCCTTCGCATTTAAATGCAGGGTGATTCCTTCTTCTGGTTGTATATGAATGACGAGAAGATTCGGATCTAAATTCTTTTCTGACTTGTAATAAAGATTCATTGGGATATCTTTAAATTGAATTACAATCTTCGTTGATTTTGCCGTCATTCTTTTGCCAGTACGAATATAAAATGGAACACCAGCCCAACGGAAATTATCAATCATTAACTTCCCGGCTACGTAAGTATCGGTATTCGATTCGTTATTTACATTTTGCTCCTCGCGATACCCAATTACTTTTTCTCCGTTAATCTCTCCAGGACCGTATTGACCCCTTACGAAATATTGCGGGATTTCATCGTGTTCAATAGAGCGAAGCGCACCAAGCACTTTTACTTTTTCGCTGCGAATTTCTTTCGGTGTAAGGCGAATCGGCGGTTCCATCGCAAGAAGGGCTACCATTTGCAGCATATGGTTTTGCACCATATCGCGCAGAGCACCACTCGTTTCGTAATACCCGCCGCGTTCTTCTACACCTAACATTTCACTAGAAGTAATTTGGATATTCGAGATGAAGCGATTATTCCATAAAGGTTCAAAAATTGCATTCGCAAAGCGGATCACTTCAATATTTTGAACCATTTCTTTTCCGAGGTAATGATCAATTCGATAAATATCGTTTTCAGAAAATACGTTTCGAATTCTTTTATTTAATTCAATGGCAGATTCAAGGTCGTGCCCAAATGGTTTTTCTATAACGAGCCTATGAAAGCCTTTCGTATCCGTTAATCCGTCAGTTTTTAAATGCTCAGCAATCGTGCCAAAAAATTCCGGAGCCATAGCAAGATAAAAGACTCTGTTACCTTCTAGACAATATTTTTTGTCGAGTTCATTAGCGAGTGCCTTTAACTGTATGTATGATTGTGAGTCGCTGACATCATGAGGTTTATAATAAAAATGAGAAACAAATTCTTCGATATTCTCCGCATCTTTTATCGATGTTAAGACAGAGTCTCTTACATGTTCTCTCAAGACTTCATCGGACCATGGGCGTCTTGCTACACCAATGACCGCAAAATGCTCCGCTAATTTCCCTTTTCTAAAAAGGTGAAATAGGGAAGGATATAGCTTCCTTTTGGCTAAATCTCCAGTTGCTCCGAAAATCATTATAAGCGATGCGGGTGTTTCAGATTGAATCATTATGAAAACCTCTCTTTTCCTTCGTAAACTTTTCCAATGGATTAATTATACACCTATCTTACCAATTATTCTGATAAATGACGATTAGTCAAGTATCTATTTTACAATAGCTTCTCGTAATTATGGTAAAATAAGTATTATTTATATGGAGGGTTAATATGAGATTACTCTTTCTCGGAACAGGCGCGGGAGTACCGGCAAAGCCTAGAAATGTCTCTTCTTTGGCATTAATGTTATTAGAAGAGCGAAATTCTATCTGGCTTTTTGATTGTGGTGAAGCGACCCAACACCAAATTTTACATACTTCATTAAAACCTAGAAAAATCGAAAAAATTTTTATTACTCATCTACATGGAGATCATATATTTGGCTTGCCGGGATTACTAGGAAGCCGTTCTTTCCAAGGTGGAGAAACAGAACTTACGATCTATGGACCGAAAGGCATTCGTGAATATGTCGACGTTTCGCTCAAAATAAGTCAAACCCATTTAAAATATCCTTTAACCATCATTGAGATGGAAGAAGGGGTTATTTTCGAAGATGAGCAGTTTATCGTTGAGACTTTATTGCTCGATCATGGAATTGCTAGCTTCGGATTCCGAATAACGGAAAAAGACAAAAAAGGTACGCTTGATGCTGAGCGTCTTCGTTCTGAAGGCATATTGCCCGGACCAATTTATAAGCGCCTCAAGAAAGGCGAAATAATTGCTCTCGAAGACGGAAGAGTGATAAATGGAAACGATTATTTGGGACCTGACCTAATAGGGAGGGTTGTTTCCATTCTTGGAGACACACGCCCTTGCGAAAATGCACTCATTCTAGCGTCAAGAGCAGATGTAGTAGTCCATGAAGCCACTTTTTCCGCCGACAGTGAAGAGATGGCTAGAGATTATTTTCATTCAACAACCGTCCAAGCAGCGAGAATCGCCTTAAATGCACAAGCAAATACCCTATATTTAAATCATATTAGTTCACGTTATCTTAAGGAAAATTGGAATCGGCTTACAGAAGAAGCAAAGGCTATTTTTCCTAACACGAAAATGGCATATGATTTTCTAGAACTGTCGATCGCCCCGCATAAAAATTAAATCATCCAACCTCTTTTGTATTGTTCAGGAGCTTCTAATTCATATTTTAGTTCTTTTGCTGCTGTTCGCGGCCAGTAAGGGTCACGTAAAAGTGCGCGGGCAATAAAAACTAAGTCGGCTCGTTCGTTTTGCAAAATTTCCTCCGCTTGAGTTCCATTTGTAATCAATCCTACTGCACCAGTTGGGATATTTGCTTCTTTTTTAATTTGATCCGCAAATGGAACTTGGTAGCCTGGAAATGCGTGGATATTTGCAGGAACTACAGCACCTGAACTAACATCTACTAAGTCAATCTCTTGTTCTTTCATCCATCGTGCTATCGTGACATAGTCGTCCGGTGTTAGTCCTCCTTCGCTGTAATCATTCGCTGAAACACGAACGAATAAGGGACCTTCCCAAACAGATTTCACTTCCTCGATAATGTGACTTAAGAAGCGATAACGATTTTCTAGGCTGCCTCCGTACTCATCGCTGCGCTTATTTGTAAGCGGGGAGAGGAATTCATTGATAAGATATCCGTGTGCACCATGAATTTCGATTACTTTAAACCCTGCTTTTTTTGCTCTCTCCGCAGCTTTTCCGAATGCTGCAATCGTCTCATTTATTTCATCTATGCTCATTTCCTTTGGTGTTTTCATGTTTTCATTAAAAGGAATGGCACTCGGTGCAAGAATTTCTCCATCAAGCACTGCTTTTCGGCCTGCATGAGCAATTTGAATCCCACTGACAGCACCATGAGCTTCAATCATTTTAGTAAGCTTCGTGAGTCCTTCAATATGGTCGTCACTCCAAATTCCTAAATCATGAGGGCTAATTCGTCCTTGCGGTGTAACAGCTGTTGCCTCAACAATTATTAATCCGACTTGCCCAACAGCACGGCTTGTATAATGAGTATAGTGCCAATCGCCAACCATACCATCTTCATTAAAACAGGAATACATGCACATTGGCGACATGACAATCCGGTTTTTTATTGTAATATTTTTAACCGTAAAAGGTGTAAACAGTTTTACAGACATTTTTTTGCCTCCTATTTTGCTTTCGCTCTATTATAGCAAGATGAAGGTATTTTTTGCATTTGTGAGGCTTTTAATCAAGTGATATTGGATTCGTACATCATCCCCAATTGTTTTGATTGTCGTGCGGCAGCATGAATACATTCAATGAACGCTTTCTGCATTTCTGCTTGTTGGAGAACCGTAATCCCCGCTTCCGTTGTTCCTCCAGGACTTGTCACTTCACGCCTTAGCTCTTCCGCTTTTTTCCCCGATACTGAGAGCATCTCGGCCGCGCCTAATAATGTTTGGATAATAAGTTTATTAGAAGTGTCTTTTTCCAAGCCAAATTGTTCTGCAGCACGTTCCATCGCTTCCACAAAATAATAAAAATATGCGGGGCCGCTTCCTGAAAGTGCGGTAATGGCATCCATCTGACTTTCTTCTACTTCTTCTGTAATTCCAATCGCAGAAAAAATAGAAAGTGCCGACTCTTTTTGACGATTTGAAACAAAAGGGTTAAAGGTAATGGCAGTTGCAGATTTGCCGACGCTTGCAGACGTATTTGGCATTGCTCTTGCAATAGCACACGTGGAATTTAACTTATCCGTAATAAACTCAATGGAAATCCCGGCCATAACAGAAACAAGGAAAGAATTTTCGCTGATAAATGGACTGATTCTTTCCAACGCTTCGCTAGCATCTTTTGGCTTTACCGCAAAAATAATAATGTCTACATCACGGACAAGCTTATTCATATCATAAGTGGTGCAAATTCTGTACTTTTCTTTAAGTTCTGCCATTTTTAATTTATTACTTCGATTCGTTATGAAGATGTCTTCTCGATTGCATATGTTTTTTGCGATTAGCCCTTCAATCATTGCTTCTGCAATAGAGCCAGCCCCAATAAATGATATCTTCATTAAATTGCCCTCCTTTTATTTTGTCCGCTCCAACCGGTAGGAAAATGGTAATAACAATATGGTAAACAAAACCTCATAAAAAAACCCTCTCATCCTGTAAAAAGGACGAAAGGGAATAGCTTCCGTGGTACCACCTTCATTGATTGCCCTTTAGTTGCGGCAATCATCTTTAGCCCTTAACGCGGGAGTACGGTCAGTTTTTCTGACAGCTCGCCTGGCAGGTTCAAACCAAAAGGGGATGTCGGAGTCTTCCAGCCTTTGGACTCCAATCTCTTGCATCATTTCAGTTTTACTAATCCAGGTTCATCGCGATTCAATTAACGCGTCTTGGCTGAATTGCCAAGCATCTACTCAATTTTTTTTAGAAAAATATTATATATGATTATGATTATCGAATACATAATTGTCAAGAAAAATATTTTCAATACTCTGAGTACGATATGAATATAATGACATTTTTGCCATTAATCGATACACTGTAATTACTTACTTTTTAAGTTGAGGGATTAGAATGGTTAGTTTTGAAGAAAAAATTATAAAACTTGAATTGCCAACTCCATTTGCCGTTGGCGATGTGAATGTGTATGTTGTAAAAGGGAATGCCGTAACACTCATCGATGCCGGAGTGAAAACCGAGGCTGCTTGGGAGACTTTTACCTTTCAATTGGCCCAGCACGGTTTGACGCCCGAAGACATTGAACAGGTTGTACTCACTCATCATCACCCCGATCATGTCGGTTTTTTAGAATGGCTGCCTGAAGTGCCAATTTACGGACATAAATATGTACGCCCGTGGATTGAAGAAGATTCCATTTTTTTCGCCGCACATGATGATTTTTATAGACGGTTATTTAAGGAATTTGGCTTGAGAGGGGATGTGGAGAAAATGTTACATATGTTAAAGTCTCCTCTTCAATATTCTAGTACAGGCCCGCTTGCGAAAGAAATAGCGGAAGGGGATAAAATCCCTGGTTTAGAAAAATGGTCGGTTCTTGAAACGCCTGGGCATGCCCAGAGCCATTTGTCGTTTTTCCGAGAAAACGATGGTGTTATGCTTGCAGGAGATCATTTACTTGCGACAATCTCATCCAATCCGTTTCTTGAACCAGCATTAGAACCATCTTCCGAGCGGCCAAAGCCACAGCTACAATATAATGAATCGCTGGAAAAGCTTCTAGAGTTGGATGTTAGTGTTGCTTATACAGGGCATGGGGCAGATATACCGAGAGTTCATGAACTCGTTAAACGCCGTTTACAGCGCCAGCATGAACGGGCTTTACAGGTACTTGAATTATTGAAAAACCGTCAATTGACTACTTATTCGATTACGAAAGAACTTTTTCCTGCTGTGTATCAAAAGGAACTTGGATTAACGTTATCTGAATCAACGGCCCAGTTAGATTATTTAATCTCACTTGGTCTGATTAAGAAGCAAGTGGATGATGAAGGTATTGCATTTTTTTCTGCAATTGATGGTGTGCCACGATGAAAAATGAGCGCATTAGAGGGAAAACAGTCGTCATAACAGGAGCTTCCGGTGGGCTTGGGGAACAAATTGCTTATTTGTGTGCGCAAAATGGAGCTAATTTAATCTTACTTGCCCGCAACATCGAAAAGCTTAATCATCTATCAGAACGGATTCACGACCAGTATGGAGTGAAATGCGTGGGCTTGGCGCTCGATGTCTCCAAGCCGGATCAAATATCCGAAGTATTCAAACGTATATATGAAACAGAAGGGGAAATTGACGTTTTAGTGAATAATGCCGGCTACGGAATTTTTTCCAACGCAATGGACATGAATCTTACTGATTTAGAAGGCATGTTTGCTGTTAACGTAATCGGTTTAATTGCATGTACAAGGGAAGTTCTCCCACATATGTGTAAACGAAAAGCCGGTCACATTATAAATATTGCCTCCCAAGCAGGAAAACTTGCCACTCCTAAATCAAGTGCATATGCGGCGACGAAACATGCAGTACTTGGTTTTTCCAACAGCTTGCGAATGGAACTATCTCAGTACGGTGTATTTGTAACGGCTGTTAATCCCGGACCCATTCATACGGACTTTTTTCAAAAAGCCGACCCCGAGGGATCATATCTTAAAAACCTTGGTCAATTTGTCCTAAATCCTGAAAAGGTTGCGAGCAACATAGTCCGCATTATGCTGACCAATCATCGTGAAATCAACATGCCGCGCTGGATGAATTGGACAGCGACCTTACATACGTTAGCCCCGGGGCTTGTAGAATCTTTGGGGAAAAAAGCGTTTTTTAAAAAATAAACTCATATCTTATATCTGAGTTGAGATATAAGATATGAGTTTTTTGTTTGGAAAAAAGTACTATTTGAAAAAATAGGTCCTTTCGGCTATTATATTGCATATAATAGAACAAATGTTCGTTTGTTGATGGGAGACATGAATATGGGTGTTGATTACAGCAAGCTTCCACATGACAAAATATTATGTATTGATATAAAAAGCTTTTATGCGAGCTGCTCGGCGGTGATGCTTGGATATGATCCATTGAAATGTCATCTTGCGGTTGTTGGAAATCTGAAGCAACCCGGGAGTGTTGTGCTCGCGGCATCCCCACGATTGAAAAAAGATTTTGGAATTAAAACAGGTTCCAGGCTTTATGAAATTCCGAAAGATGACAGAATCCTGCTTGACGAGGCAAAGATGAGCACCTATTTGCGAGTTGCCACTGAAATTACCTATCTTTTTCATCGTTACGTCCCGAAAGAAGCAATTCATGTGTATAGCGTGGACGAGAGTTTTATCAAAATCGACGGAACGAGTGATGCCCGTTTGGTCGCCGAGAAAATTAAAGATGAGTTGTTCCGAGAGTTCCAGCTCACATGTTCCATTGGCATCGGACCAAACATGCTTCTTTCCAAGCTTTGTCTTGATCTTGAAGCAAAAAAAACAGGCATTGCGGAATGGACTTATGAAGATGTTCCGGAAAAATTATGGTCAGTTGCTCCACTTAGGGAGATGTGGGGAATCGGAAGAAGGGTAGAAAGGACACTAAATAGTATGGGAATTTTTAATGTCGGACAGCTTGCCCATTCCGATTTGCATTTGCTCGAGAAAAAATTCGGGGTGATGGGGAATCAACTCTATTATCATGCGTGGGGAGTAGATTTGTCGGAATTAGGGGCTCCAATTATAGAAGGACAAATTAGCTTTGGAAAAAGTCAGATTTTACTTCGTGATTATAAAGATAAAGAGGAGATTATTTGTGTCATTCTCGAAATGTGTGAAGAAGTGGCGCGGAGAGCGAGAGAGCGTAAAAAGGCAGGAAGGACCATTAGCCTCGGGATTGGCTATAGCGATAAAGAATTCGGCGGTGGATTTTTACGTTCGTACTCAGTGGAGGAACCAACAAATACAACGATGGATCTGTATCGTGTCTGTTTGCGGCTATTCGAAACACATTACACAGGAAAAACCGTCCGCCAAATTTCTATAGTACTATCGAATGTGGCAGAGGATAAATATGTTCAATTAAATTTATTTGAGCCAAGAAAAGTAAGGCAAAAAAAGCTTGGCTACACCGTAGATCAAATTCGCAGGCGTTATGGGGGAGTGTCCTTATTACGAGCAATTTCTTATACAAAGGCGGGAACGGCAAGGAAGAGGGCAGCACTTGTAGGAGGACATAAAGCATAATATTACAAAACCTATGCAAAAGGAAGGTGTGAAGCGAATGATTCGGGATCGTGGTCGTATAAAATGGAATTCGCTTATGCTTCCAGAGCATGTTACAATGCTTCGGAAATGGGCGGAAGAAGACACGCATGAAAAGTTAAAGCAATTGGATGAACAAAAATTAGAAATGCTAAATGAAATAGCAGGCGCGGCAATGGAATTCGGGAAAGAAGTGAAGATTACACATTTTAACAATCATCATTATGAGGAAATATTAGGAAGAATTCACTATTTTGATACGATAAATAAGGAATTTCGTGTCGTGGATCAGGATGGATGTGTTGTAAAGATTTCGGCTGAAAGGATTGATCAGATCGTTATGATGGAATAAAAAAGGACCCGCAATAACTGCGGGTAGTACCGGTTAATCATTTAGTACTTTTTCAGCGCGGACGCATGATTCAAAATTCCCTTTATGCGTGCCGTCACAAAACGGTTTGCGATTGGAAAGGCCACAGCGGCATAAAGAAAATACTTGTTTTGTTTCAAATACATTACCGTCAACATCAATAAGTTCAACGTCTCCCGATACTCGATACGAACCGTTATCCATTACTTTGATTTGTACTTTTTCCAAATTAATTTCCCCCTTGTAAAAGACTATTCCTATTTAATAGTAGAAGGAAAGAAGAGGAAATGCAACCTCACTAAATCAGCATATGCTAAAATGGATGAAAGGAAGGAAGGGAGAGAACATAATGAAAATTTCAATTACAGAAGAAGCTGCACGGAAAATTGAGCAGAAAATGGACGGTCAAAATCTAGTCTTAAAGCTAAAATATGAAACGGACGGCTGCGGCTGTGCAGTTAGTGGTGTTCCTACCTTGCAATTAATTCGTGAACAAGATTTGCATGCAGAGGATATGTTGATCGGAAGCGATAAAGTAAACGTGTATATAGAAAAATCAAAGGCTATTTTTTTCGATGAAGAATTGAAAATTGATTTCTCTCAAGAAACTCAATCATTTCGCTTATCAAGCCCAGGGCAAATATTAAATGGACGAATGAGCTGCAACGTCGTCGTATAGGACTGAAGGGTGCTCAATTTTAACATCCAGGCGTCATTCGCGATTTAATTGGAAGAATGCTGGGTTTCGTCGAGAATTAATACGGAATAATCGATGAAATCGGAGATGGGCTAGGTTTCATCGAGAATTAATGCGGAATAATCGATGAAATCGGAAATGGGTCGGGTTTCATCGAGAATTAATGCGAAATTATCGATGAAATCGGAATTGGGCTGGGTTTCATCGAGAATTAATCAGGATTCGCGATGAAATAAAATATCGCACTTATTACATTTCGTCCTTAGCTTTTTTAGTAAGCCGATAATACCCCGATTCAATTTCTTTCGAAAGGTGAGGGGCTACTACATCAATCGCATTGACGAGTTTATCAATGTCAATTCCGGTATCGATCCCCATCCGTTCGAACATATAAACGACATCTTCAGTGGCAACATTGCCGCTTGCTCCTGGTGCGAAAGGGCAGCCGCCAATGCCGCCTGCGGATGAATCAAACCGATTGATGCCGGCTTGAAGGGCAGCATAAATATTAGCAAGCGCCATTTTTCGCGTATCGTGAAAATGTGCTGCTATCATAATAGAGGGAAGCTCTCTCTTTAACTCGGAAAAAAGTAAAAAAGATTCCACAGGAGTCGCCATTCCTATTGTATCAGCGACGCTTAGTTCATCGACTCCGACTGCAGCAAATTCCCGGCAAAGCTTTACTGTGTCTTTTATCGAAACTTTCCCTTCATATGGACAGTAAAAAGCAGTAGAGATGCATGCGCGGATAAAAAAACCTTTAGTTTTTAATTCAGCAATAATAGGTAATAATTCCTCCATACTATCCCGAGTTGTTTTATTTACATTTTTCTTATTAAAACTATTACTCACACCCACGAAAACCGCAATACTTTTACAATCGGTTTCCAACAGTTTTTCCAACCCTTTTCGATTTGGAACTAAGGCAATGCTGTGAATACCTTTTGGACGCGAATTCACAATCGAAGCGGCATCCTTCATTTGCGGAACCCATCTTGGAGAAATGAAAGAGGTGATTTCCATCTCCTGAACTCCCGCGAATACCAATTTCTGAATGAATTCTTTCTTAGTCACAGTATCGATAAAATGATCTTCATTTTGTAATCCATCTCGTGGTCCTACCTCAATGATTGTCACCTTTTCTGGCAAAACCAATCTGATTCCTCCCATAAATAGAATTAAAAAACCAGTTACTTTAAAATATGAGAGGAGTAATAGCTTATGTCCGCTTTCGCATAGTTGAACAAGGTGAATGTTGTTTAGTCATTTAAGTAAACTAAATATAAAGGGGATGATGAGTATGAAAAAAATAATAGTATGTATACTCATTTTTATGCTATGTATTACTTTATTTGCTTGTAGCAATACGGAAGTAGCACAGGAAACAAAAAGTAAACAGTATCAACAAAAAATCATCATCATGGACTCTGTTTATGACCCACTTCCACCAGAAGCCAAGAATATTGAATATATGCCAAATGGTCTGGGACCACAACAAATTCCCAACACTAATTTAAAAGATCCAATTGTTATTACAAGAATGCCTTACGCCGACAAGAAAACAACTAGTCACACTTCATCAGCAAAAAAATAAAGAAAAAAATAGACTTGTTCCCTTCAAATATGGAACAAGTCTATTTTTTAATAATAATTCCTTATGCATTACGTTAGTTTCAGTAATTTTTGCTTCAACTCGTTCTCCATTGAAACAAGTTCTTGTTCTGCTTGGGCGCGTTTCGCACGTCCTTCTTGTTGGATTTTGATCGTTTCCTCTAGAGTTGTAATCAAATTAGACTGTGTCTTTTTCAATGTTTCAATATCAACAAGTCCACGCTCATTTTCTCTAGCAGTTTCGATTGTATTTGTTTTTAGCATTTCTGCATTTTTAAGAAGTAAATCATTCGTTGTTTTAGAAACTTGCTTCTGCGCTTCAACAGCTTGCCGCTGACGAATAAGCGTCAATGCAATCGCAATTTGGTTTTTCCAGAGCGGGATGGCTGTCATAATTGAAGTTTGGATTTTTTCTGCAAGCGCCTGGTTCGTATTTTGAATCATTCTAATTTGTGGAGCACTTTGGATAGTAATTTGTCTGCTTAATTTTAAATCATAGAGCCTTTTTTCAAGACGATCTGCAAATTGGACCATATCATTGACTTCCTGATACGTCATTTGATCGCCGGTAGCTTCAGCTTTTTTCTTCAGCTCCGGAATCGTCTTAGTCGTCAATTCTTCAATTTTTAACTCTCCAGCCGCAATATAAATATTCAAAGCATGAAAGTATTCCTTATTTTTCTCATATAATTGTTCAAGCATCTTTAAATCATCAATCAACATCTGCTTGGATTGAGTCAATTTCACCGTAATCCTATCGATTTGTGCTCCCGTTTTTTGATATTTAGACATAACCTCTTGAATCGAATTGGAAATTTTCCCAAACATCTTCGAGAAAAAATTCTTTTTTTCAGGGGAAAGCTCATCTGGATTTACGTCTCGCAGTTTGCTCATTAACTCATTTAAAATATCACCAATTGGACCAATATCCTTACTTTGCACATGATCAAGCATGGAACTTGAAAAATTCAATAATTGGGATTGGGCATGAGTTCCGTAAGCTATAACTGCTTGATGATTGGCAGGATCAATCTGTTGTGCGAGTTCAAGGGCTCTCTTTCGATTTTCCTCAGGCAAGCTGTCTACAAGCCTTACAGGCTTTACCTCTTCTTGTACTTGTTCCTGCTTTATCGGTACGATCTCTTGTTCACCAAATGGATTGGCTAGTAGATCGTCAAGGCTTGAAAAGTCAGTTTTTAATACCGTTTCAGTATTTTTGTTTTGTTCACTCATTTATTTCTTTCTCCTTTCATCGTCGAGAGGGTTATATTCCAATTTTTTTAAAGAGTGCTTTGCAACATCTAATTCAAAATTTAAATCATCAATATCTGATGAAAGTACATGATAAATATCTTTTTTGATGGATTCACTCAAATCTTCCAATGTGCTTTGGGTTTCCTTAAGTGAAATATACATTTTTTCATTTTTTACAGGCTGAGCTGCGAGCATGGCATATTTTTCTGAGAGCTCCACTACGGAATCGAGATGATAGAAGAAGAAACGCTCAGACTGATAAAAACGTCTTGGGTCTTTATGGATGATGGAATACATCCGTTTTGATAATTTACTTAGCTCATATAACTGCTTAAAAGCACCCATCGTTCTAACGGAAAAAAATGCTTTTTGCAATCTGCTGATTTTTTTCTTCGCTTCCGCTAAGTTTTTTTGTATATAAATATATTCTTTTCTCGTCAATTTATTTTTTTTCAAAAATTTGCGATCAGAATATAGTTTTATCCCCAAAAATGTTAGGCCTCCTGCTAAAAATGCGGAGACGGTAGAAGGTACTAGCCCTAAAATGAAACCATTAAATAAAATGACCCAAAGCAAAATGGTGCCCGCAGCGGTAAACATACCGAGAAAAAACGTAAAAACAGGTTTCATGCTGCATCTACTCCTATCCCAGACTTTTTCTATATAAATGAATTACGTTCATTGTTAAATAAAGGTTTCATTCATATCTATTATAAGGAATAAATCAATCTTTTGAAAGACACAAACGCAGGAGGATCTTAAAGGAGGATGGAAAGTTGAAAAAAATAATACACATGATGACTCTACTCTCATCGCAGGGGATTAGGTCTGTGTGAAATTCCTGAAAATAATATTGAACAATGTTGAAAAAACCATGGCTATTTTTTTCTTGAGCCATGGTTTGTTATTTTTAATAGAGAAAGTATAGAGCATTACTTAACGTTTGTACGTAGCTGAATCTACGCTTGCGCTTTTGTTCTCCATCATTTATTTCCCATTTTCCATTTATTAAACTCTAGAAATTCGCGAAACTCTTCTTTAGATACTCCAGATGTCATTGCTTCTCGAACAAGTTCCTCCCAGTCGGAATCTAAACCGATTGCTCCTTCTTGTTCCTCATGAAGCAAAGCATTGACGGATATACCTAACACTTCCGATACTTTCTCTAAGAAATGAATGGAGGGGTTTGATTGGATATTCCGTTCAATAGAACTTAAATACGATTTAGCAACCCCTGCTTTTTCCGCTAATTCAGATAGAGACATTTTTTTCTGTTTCCGATATTCACGTAAACGTTCGCCAATCATGTGGATCTTCACCTTCCTTACAGCAAATTATACCATATAACGAAGGTTTGTTTCATATTTAGAACAATCTAAGTGGAAAAAATTTTTCATTATTTTTTTAATGTAGTCTGAAGGAATCAAGTCGAAACTACCGTTTATTTCGTTTATGAATTTGAAAAAACTCTCTAATACTTTCCGGACTTATGCCTGCATTCAGTGCAGTTAATATGAGCTCTACCCATTCTTCATCAAACTGTTCTTCCTTTACTATAACCGCTTTCCGCATAATGACCCTCCTAAAATACATATAGTATTTAGGTAACCCAGCTGCCATAGTTGTTAAAAAACCTTAGGCCTGTGGCTTTGCGTATCTGCCTTTCGATCAGATTTGCCTTTATCTAATCAATTATTA
>NZ_JAIAZY010000019.1 GCF_019459225.1 Bacillus sp. IITD106 | reverse complement strand
ATTGGCTGGTCTTATTTGGTGTGCACATTTTTGAAAACAGAAATGAAAACAAAGGGTTTTATTATCTTCGGACCCAATTTCCAGTGAAATTTTTACAAAACCTCAAAAAATTGCCTAGTTATTCCGAGAGGCTATATTACAATTTGGAACTAGAATTGCTTTCTTATTTAACCCTTTTTTAAGCGGAGGATTTTTTTACAACTGTTCAATTTATACCGTTGTTAATATTCATGCTAACCTAGCTGCAATCGCACGCCCCGCTACTCTACCCGTAAAAAGACACCCTCCTAAAAATGTTCCTTCCAATGCTCGATAGCCATGCACGCCCCCGCCTCCAAATCCCGCTACTTCTCCAGCAGCATAAAGTCCGGGAATTGGATTTCCAACACCATCAAGAACACGTCCTGACAAATCCGTTTGCAAACCACCCAGCGTTTTTCTACTAAGAATATTTAGTCTGACTGCAATAAGAGGGCCATTTTTCGGATCAAGAATTTTATGCGGTTTAGCGACCCGAATTAACTTATCGCCTAAATAGTTGCGCGCTCCCCTTAAAGCCGTTATTTGTAAATCTTTCGTAAAAGCATTATCTATTTCTCGATCACGCGCTTTTATTTGCCATTCAATTTCTTCATAAATTAATAGTTTCTCATCTGTTAATTGATTCATCCCAGCTACAAGCTCTTCTAACGAATTCGACACTACAAAATCCTCACCTTTATCCATAAAAGCTTGAACAGGCGGCGGTGCTCCCGGTAAAACTCTTGCAAATAACTTTCTAATGCTTTTTTCCGTTAAATCTGGGTTTTGCTCGGAACCTGATAAAGCAAATTCGCGTTCAATGATTTTTTGTGTCAAGATAAACCATGAATAATCATATCCCGTTTTTTGAATCGCTTCTAAAGTTCCTAACGTATCAAAACCTGGAAAATTAGGAGCATGAAAGCGTCGACCTCTTGCGTCAAGCCATAAGGAAGAGGGACCTGGAAGAATTCGAATTCCGTGATTTTTCCATATCGGATTCCAATTTTGTATTCCTTCAGTATAATGCCACATTCGATCTCGATTAACGATTCGGCCACCCGCTTGTTCCGAAATAGCAAGCATTCTGCCATCGACATGGACAGGCACACCGGAGATCATTCGTTGAGGTGGATTCCCTAGTCGTTTTGGCCAGTTTTTACGAATAAGCTCATGATTTCCGCCAATTCCTCCACTTGTAACTAAAATTGCCTCAGCCCGATATTCAAAGTCTCCGATTACCTCTCTAGAACTTTCTTCACCTCTTGAAATAGAGCTAGGAATGAGGATTGAACCAGCTACTCCCACGCACTTTCCATCCTGTTGAATGATGTGGTCCACTCTATGACGTGGTAAATACTCAACCAGGCCATTTTTCATATGTTCTCGGACTCGTCTTTCAAACGGGGCAACAATTCCTGGCCCCGTCCCCCATACGATATGAAATCTTGGTACAGAATTTCCGTGTCCTTCTGCAAGATAACCACCACGTTCCGCCCATCCTACAATAGGAAAAAAGCGGATACCCATATTATGCAACCAAGCGCGTTTCTCTCCCGCAGCAAAATCAACATACGCTTCTGCCCATTTTCTCCCCCAAAAATCCTCATCTTCTTCCCTATCAAACCCCGCAGAACCTACCCAATCTTGCCACGCTAATTCCTTTGTATCTTTTATCCCCATCCTTCGCTGCTCAGGAGAATCGACCAGAAATAGACCACCAAAGCTCCACCAAGCTTGTCCTCCTAATGAAGCTTCCGGTTCTTGATCCAATAACAGCACTTTTTTTCCTGCATCCGCCAATTCAGCTGCAGCTGTTAGCCCTGCAAGCCCAGCACCTACCACGGCAACATCATGATTCACATTCAAACCCCCTTTTATTTAATCTTCTGTCTTGTCACTTTCTAATTAGAAATATACAAACCAAAATTTGTCTTTTTATTCTACTATTTGTCGACAAATGGTAGAATTAAATCATAACGATTAAGGGGAAGATCCTTTGTTGGGGAAATCAAACATCATAAGACAAGTAAGAAAATGGACAATTTATTTATTGATTACACTGTTGCCTTCTATTGTTATTAGTTATTTTTTTGCCGAACATGAAAAGCAAAATATTTTAACTAAGTATCAAATGAAAGCAAGCCAGTGTGTTAAAATTCATGCGAACAATTTGAATAATTTTATAGGCGAAACAGTTGGCAGATTAGAAATGCTGTCTACTTTAATCAATACCCAGCATGATGATTTGGACAATATTTATGAAATTTTAAAAGAAACCCATGAAAAGGACGATCGCTTTTCTGGTCTTTATCTAGTCGATCCTAATGGGGATTTAATTGTAAGCTCGAACCCTTTAACTCATTATGTCAATCTCAGCGACAGGGACTATTTTCAAAAAGCACTCGAAACAGGAGAAACAACTTTTTCACAAAAACATATAGGACGGGTTACGAAGCGCGCTATTATAACAGCAGCCACTCCTATTAATAAAGACACACTTACAAAAGGTTTACTGCTCGTCAGCATTAGACTGGATGAAGTAGAAAAATCAATCAAAAATATATTAAAAGATGAAATTATCATTGTTAAAAATGAAGCAGGAAAAACGGAAATAGAGACAAGTCCACCTATCCCAAATAAGCATTATATTGAGGACAGCACTGAAATTGCACATATTCCATGGACAATAACAGCAAAAGTTGTAAATGATGAAGCAGACTCGTTTTTGAACATCTTTTTTTATTACTTTGTAATCGTAATGTTTATTATAAACTTAGTATATTTAGTAGTTTATTATTTTCTATTGCATAAAAAAGAAAAAAGAGAAAAAGAGCAAATTGAACATCAAAAGTTAGAATTGTTAGCTAAACTTGCTGCTAGTACCGCCCACGAAATTAGAAACCCTTTGACTGGTATAAAAGGACTCATTTCGTTATTAAGTGAAGAAAACAAGGACCAGAAAGCACAATTTTATTTTGGAGTGATTCAAAATGAGATTACTAGAATAAATGCAATTGTTAGTGAATTGTTATTACTAGGAAGACCTACTGCATACGCATTTGAAACATACAATGCGAATGATATCGTTAAAGAGATTGAGCCAATAATACAATCCGAAGCCAATTTTTCAAATGTGGAATTCTTTGCGAAATACTCTGAACAGCAGCTTCTTATCTCGTGTGTAAAAGATCAAATAAAACAAGTGTTATTAAATCTTACTAAAAATTCTTTACATGCAATGGAGTTAGGGGAAAACGGGAAATTAACAATCTTGTTGGAAAAACTACAGGATGATTGTGTTATACAAGTCATTGACAACGGAAAAGGGATACCTAGAGATAAACTCGACCAAGTATTTAATCCCTTCTTTACAATGGATGAAGATGGGTCTGGACTGGGATTAACAGTTTGCAAAAGAATCATAGATTCCCATAATGGAACTATCACAATCCAAAGCATTGTCAATAAAGGAACTCATGTGGAAATTCGCATTCCATTAGTTATGTAGATAAGGGGGGCCAAAATGTCGCAGTAATTGACTTTTTGGAAAGCCCCTTACTTTTTATTTTAAATAGCTGTGTTTGCCAGGAGTATTGTTGTTTTTCACTGTAGGTGTTCGCTTCCGCGAGACGAATATTGCTTACAAATCAATATTAATATTATCCCTTAAAACCTCGCATCAGGTTTAAGACGAACAACATCTGATGTTGCCAAATGAAATGTCAATAAGCGATCCTTCAATTTTAACAAAACATCCGATAGCGCTGGATCATCGATTCGATTGTGAACTTCATTTGGATCAGAATTCAAATCATATAATTCATCTTGTTCATATAATCGTTGTACGTATTTATAATCCTTTGTTCGGCACATAATCGCTTTCGTATGTTCAGGACCCTCACTTCTTTGCATTTTTAACCGCGGGTAATATAATGCACCCGGCTCTTGTTGGTCAGTCGCCTCCAACTCCATACAATGTGTTTCCCCGTGAAGCCTTCCACCTTCAGAAAATACCGCCTCCCTATGTTCATCTACTTCTCCCGCCATAATGGGAAGAAGGGATTTACCAAAATGAGTATGCTCTGGTTCAATGCCAACCAAATCTTCTACCGTTGCAGGAAAATCAATTAATTCAACAAGTGCATCACGTACACCTGGCTTGATTGGAACATTTTTAGGCGGTTTGATAATAAAAGGAACCTTTGTCAAACAATCTTCAAAAGTATTTTGATTTTTTTCTGCTAAATTAAAATCTCCTGTATAATCACCGTGGTCGGAGAAAAAGAAAACCGCCGTTTCATCATACATTCCCACTTCTTTCAAGGCATCCATTATAAGCCCAAACTGGTGATCAACTCGAGCGCACATTCCGTAGTACGTTGCTCTTAATTCGGTCCAGTTTTCTTCTGACCAAGATTCCAAATCTTGAATTTCGGCAATGCCTTTCAGCATACTTGCCTTCCCTTCAAAATCCTTAGGCGGCTTTACTCTTTCCGGAAGCTTATCGCGGTCAATCATACTGAACCATGGCTCTTCAACAGCATACGGTGGATGAGGATACAAGATTGGTAGATAAATGCATAAAGGTTTACCTTCAGGAGCATTTTTTATCCTTTCGATAGCACCTTGAATATAACCCCAATCATTTTCAGCAAATCCTTTTAAACCATGATTGTTATCCACTTTCCCGCCATAAAATGAATAATATCCTGGTTTATCCGGTTCTCCACGCCAATCTGTATTATATGTAGTTTTAGGAAGTTCCGGGACATATTTTTCATCACAGTACTCGGAAAAATCAGCATTGTTTGGTATTAAATCATTTTTCCCGCCCCACCATACGTAATAACCCATCTTTTTTAACGTTCGCAATAATACGGGGTCCTCCGGTTGCATCATATGAAAAATGGTTCGGTTTCCTTTTATATGTGGATACCAGCCACTCATAAAGGAACAACGACTCGGCGTGCAAACAGGATTTTGACAAAAAGCATGTTTGAATGACACCGCTTCCGTTTCTACCAATCTATCTAGATTTGGTGTGACTGCAGCCGGATTGCCTAAATGGCCCATCACGTCTCCCCGCCATTGATCCGGATTAAAAATAATGATGTTCGGCAATTTTTTAGACATCTCTCTTCCCTCCAAGATCCTTATTTCAAACTTTCCACCAATAGATAAAAGCCTGTGAAAAGAAGGATTATATATGTAAAAATTCGAAATAACCGCTGATTTATTTTTGAAAATAATAGTTGTCCAACAAATAATCCAATGACAACAATCGGCACGGCATACCCGCTTGATATCCAAATTGTTTTATTCGTTCCAGCAAAGGCTACTTGAATTAATAAACTAAAGAAGTAGATAAACAAATAAAATGCCAATGTCGTAGCTCGTAATTTTTCTTTTTCGGAACCGATTCCTGAAAAATAAAGCAAAAGTGGTGGTCCAGGCATTCCAATGCTTGTTGTCAGGAGTCCAGATAACCCACCCACCGTAATGTCTCTTCCTTTTGTCTGTCTGATTCTTACATTAAAAATTAATAACAACGTTAGAATAAGGATGATGATGCTAATACTGAGTTTTAATTTATTCATATCTAATAATAAGAAGATGATAATCCCAATGGGAAGTCCAGCAACGCTTCCAATGATTAACCTTTTTAACGCGCCATAATCGATATCCTTAAAAATCTTATAAATTAACGCACATGAAATAACTAAGGATAAGATAAGATTGATTTGAATAGCTTCCCTAGCTTCAAAAATCATTAGAAGAAATGGTGTAGCCAAAATGGAAAAACCAAAACCTGTGCTAGTTTGTAAAACAGAAGCTACTAGGATGATGATGAAGAAAATTAAAATGGTATCCAAACAAGCACCTTCTTTATAATCTCATGTCTTTTATTATATCATTTTAAAGTTAAAGACGATTGTGAATTTTTCCATTTTCAGTACATATTAATTGACCTAGTGTCTGGCTTGTGGCTTATTGTAATAGTAAGAACATGTAAAAGGGGGATTTTCCGTGAAGTACTTTCCAATTAAGAACACTAATTTAAATGTTTCCAACATCATCATGGGGAATATGCGTATAACACAGCTTTCACATTCCGAAATTGAAAATTTAATCCGTACTGCGATGGATGAGGGAATCAATTTCTTCGACCATGCGGATATTTATGGTGGAGGAAGTTGTGAGGAATTGTTTGCTGATGCGATTCAAATGAATCCTAGCATTCGTGAAAAGATGATTTTACAAAGCAAATGTGGAATTCGGCAAGGGTACTTCGACTTTTCAAAAGAACATATCATTACTTCTGTTGATGGTATCTTAAAGCGCTTAAAAACGGATTATCTCGATATTTTACTGCTGCATCGTCCTGATCCGCTAATGGAGCCTGAAGAAGTGGCGGAAGCTTTTGATGAATTGCATAACAGCGGAAAAGTTCGTTATTTTGGGGTTTCAAACCATAACCCTGCTCAGATTGATCTACTTCAAAAATACGTTTCCCATAAATTGGTTGTGAACCAACTACAACTCAGTATTGCACACACACCAATGATCGATTCTGGAATCGCGTTGAATATGAACGTCGATCAATCGATCAACCGCGACAGCAGCATATTGGAATATTGCCGTCTTCATGATATCACGATTCAAGCGTGGTCCCCTTACCAAACAGGATTCTTTAAAGGGCCATTCTTAGGCGATACGGAGAACTTCCCTGAGTTAAATGAAGTGATTGATAAAATTGCTGAAAAATACGAAGTGACTAACACCGCGATCGCAACTGCATGGATCACACGCCATCCTGCGAATATTCAAGTAGTGCTTGGAACGACAAATGCAGGTCGATTAAGTGATGCTTGTAAAGGTTCCGAGATTCCACTTACAAGGGAAGAATGGTATGAGATTTACAAAGCAGCTGGAAATATAGTTCCTTAAATTTTATACTTACACGAAAAGAGTCCGTTTGGAGTTGATTACTCAGAAACGGACTCTTTTTTTAATGATGTTGGTATTCATTTGCTGGTATGGTTCCACGGTTTGACGAATTTGATAGCCATTTCCTGAATCATTTAGACTTTCGACTGAATCTATTAGATGGTTTTGCATTCTATTAGATGTTTTAGGATTCTATTAGATGATTCGGGCATCCTATTAGATGTTTTGAGATTCTATTAGATGATTCGGGCGTCCTATTAGCCGTTTTGAGATTCTATTAGCTGATTCGGGCGTCCTATTAGCCGTTTTGAGATTCTATTAGCTGATTCGCCCATCCTATTAGCCGTTTTGAGATTCTATTAGCTGATTCGCCCATCCTATTAGCCGTTTTAAGATTCTATTAGCTGATTCGCCCATCCTATTAGCCGTTTTAAGATTCTATTAGCCGTTTCATACTTATATTAGCTGATTAGTTAATAGCTTTCATATCGTTTAAACAAATATACGGTTATTGCAAAAATACACAATATAAGAGCCATGCTAGAAAACAACATACTCCCAAACGAATCTCCCCATGTTCCCGATGCTAAATAAGAGCTTGCATGACCCAATGCATTGGAAGGACTCCACCCCATAAATTTAGGAAAAAGTGAACCACTTAATGAGATGGTCGCTACGGTCAGAAGGCTAGCTCCTGCTACACCACCAATTTTTTTAAATAATGTTCCGCCGAGGAGTGTAATCGTTAATGTAAATAAAATCCATATACTGTACACCCCTACACTAGCGAAGAAACGACTTATTTCTACTTTATCGAATAACAGATTTGTATAATAATAGGACAATCCGTAGCCAACGATAAAAGAGACTAAAAGAATGATGGCATTGGCGACCCATTTACTCGCAATATATTGATACGCTTGAACAGGACGCGCCATGACCAAAGAAAGTGCTCCGCTATTTCTTTCTTGAACAATACTTCCCATTACACTCAAAACAAAGATTGCAGTACCAATCATTCCTAATTGTGATAAAGTACCCGCCAACACTTCAGCTCCAGTTGGAACAGGGATCTTTATCACGGCTCCTTTTGGAAGATTACCCGCCTTCTCCAAAATTTGCGGCATATAATATGAGGTGATTGGTTGAGAAATACATAGTACGCTGAGTACAATAGGCAGCCAGATTAACTTTCTATCTCTCCATGCTTCTAACAACTCTTTATTTAATAGCGTAAGAAATGTACTCATTGATTTACCACCTCCATATAAGCGTCTTCCAATGTATGATTCTTCACTTCAAAACGGTTGATAGTCATGTTGTTTTTGATACAATCTTCAAGCAAGTGATTTCGGCTTGCATCCATTATTTTTATTTCGGCCGACGTTTCGGAGGTGAGAATAAATTCCTTTATATACTCTTTCGACTTTATCCAATCCTCCAATTTCTCTTCCGTTGATAGGATAAAGGTTTCCTCGGTTTTCCTCTTCCTTAACGCATCTAAAGTTCCAGCCCACTTCACAGTACTGTCTTTCAGCATAACGATGTGATCACAAACTTGTTCTGCATCATGTAAAACATGCGTAGAAAAAAGAATCGCCATCCTGTTTTTGAGTTCCATCATCATATTAAGGACATCACGTCTTCCTGATGGATCAAGAGCTGAAACTGGTTCATCCAAAATAAGCAGCTTCGGATCATGGAGCATTGCTTGAGCGAGTCCGAGCCTTTGTTTCATCCCTCCAGAAAAACCACCAATTTTCTTATTCTTCGCATCTTCTAATCCAACGAAAGAAAGCATTTCGTCAATTTTTTTCTGTAATTCTCTTTTTGTTAAATGAGAAAGTTTTCCCGCAAAATGTAAATATTCAGCTGCAGTCATCCAAGAGAAAAATGCAGGATACTGAGGCAAAAAGCCAATTTCTTGCCGATTAATGCTCGTTCTTCCTTGGAAAACAATTTTTCCAGAAGTTGGGGTTAACAATCCTGATAGCATGCTCAGCGTTGTTGTCTTTCCCGATCCGTTTGGGCCCAAAAGTGCAATACACTGATTGTCCTCAATGTTTAAAGTCAATTCATTGACTGCCAAATGATTCTTATATTTCTTCGATAATTTTTCCACTGATAATAGCATTTCGATTCTCCGATCAATATTTTTTCTTTCCGATAATAAAATAAAGAACCGGTCCCACAATATTTACGACAACAATAATTAAAATCCATAACCATTTAGGACCGTTTGTTTCCTCTTCCTTGATACAACTAGTAAGTGCAAAGGCCATTAAAATTAATTGTAAAACTACCAATGGCGCAATAACTTCCCATGAAAATGGCATTTTACTCTTCCTCCATTATTAATTTTTTTCGATAAGGTCGGATCACAATGAAATAGTAAAAAATGAGTGGTAACGGACATTGTATTAATCCCCAAAGTCCCCATAGCCAAGCTAACGCCCCTTTTTTCTTGGCATCTATAAACAAGAGAATACTTTGCGTTAGTAAAATCGGAGCTACAATTAGAATAGAAATCAATTTATCAGATTCCATTGTTCTCAACTCCGTTCCTTTTACTTTTACGTTTGCTTTCAGCAATGAGCATAATTGGAATAAAAACAAACGCGAACCCCTGAACCCACAAAAAAACAGGCGGCATTTTAAAAGTAAATACGATATAGGAGGTTAAGATGACAAAGGCTGTGGCTAAAAATACCATCAACTCGCGAATAAATGCCCTTTTTCGTTGAGCTTTAAATTCATTTAAAGTATTTAACAGTTGATACCGCTCTGGAACTGCCGGTTCAAATACATCTTCCAGCTTTTCCATATCCTTTTTAAAACGGTTCAGCCATTCATCTTCATTATGATTCTTCATCACGACCACTCCTTTCGAATTCGTTTTATTCCGTTATGCACCCTTGTCTTAACTGTACCTTCTTTAATATTGAGCATTGTAGCAATTTCAGGATAGGTAAACCCATAATAATGTCTTAGCAATATGGGAGCCCGAATATCCGGATCCAATTCAGCAAACTGACTCATATATTCTGTCCATTCATGGCCACTCGTGCCAACATCCCACTTGATCTTACGCATAACGTCATCTTTTGCCTTTTCAATACGTTTCCGTTCACGTTTTATTTTTCGTTGATGATCGATATAAACTCGTGAAGCAATAGATATAAGCCACGTTGAAAACTTTGAATCACCTTTAAATTGTTGAAGATGGATATAAGCTTTCAACATTGTTTCCTGGGTTAAATCTTCCGTTAGACCAGGATCAAGACTCAGCTTTATTAAATATTTATATAAAAACGTATAGTGATTTTGAAAAAGTGATGTAAAAGCTTCATCATTCCCCTTTTTCGCTGATGCGATTAGCTTTCTCTCTTCTATCTGCTCCAACGAAAGACGAACCCCCTCTCCGTTTGCTTCTAATCATATGACGTTGGATTTATGGCAATCGTTCATTTTGATTAAAATATTTATGATGTTATTTAATTTATACAAAAAAGAGTTGCCAAAAAGTTATAGCAACTCATAAACCGGTAACTAAAAATATTATATATGGACAAGTTTTATTTTAAAATCTCCGTTTCCATTAATGTAAATTCCGTAACATCCACAATTCCTCTATTAGAGATACGAATTTCTGGTATGACCGGAAGTGCAATTAGTGAGAATGTCATAAAAGGCGCATGGATTGGGCAACCAATTTCTTTCCATGCTTGTTCGAGCTCTTGAACCTCTTTAACAACCGTTTCCAGAGGCTGGTCGGACATAAGACCTGCAATTCGCATGCTTACTTTTGCAAGGACTTTTTGATTTTCTACTACAATCATGCCTCCGCCCATTTTAGCAAGTTCATTCGCAGCAAATGCCATATCTTCAGCGTTCGTCCCCATCACAAGCAAGTTATGGCTATCGTGGGCAACAGTAGAAGCAACGGCACCTTTTTTCAACTTGAAGCCATGTGCAAATCCGAGTGAAATTTGCCCGGTAGCATGGTGACGCTCAATGCAAGCAAGCTGTAAAATATCTTTTTCGACATCTGGTTGGATTACACCATCCACTACTTGCAAACTTGATGTTGTTTTTTCCGTACGAGCACTATTTTCAATGATTTTTATAACATTAACCTCTGTTGTTCCTTCTGTTTTACTTTTTAGCAAAAAGTTATTAGGAGTAAGTTCTGATTTCAGATTGATTGAATTACGCACATGTTCTGGATAAGTAAACGTAGGAAATTGTTTGACAAGTCTTCCGTTATCAAATACGACTTCCCCGTCCGTAATGACTGTCACTGGCTCGACTTTATGAAGATTTTCGATGATTAAAATATCAGCATATTTTCCAGGTGCAATCGCTCCAAGATCTTGATCTAAATTAAAATAACGTGCCACATTGATTGTTGCCATTTGAATTGCCGTTACAGGGTCGACCCCTTCTTCAATCGCTCGACGAACGACATGGTTTAAATGACCTTTTTCAATAAGGGTTTGCGGATAAACATCATCCGTTACTAAGCTGATATTGTCTGTGTTCACTTTATCTTCTGTGACGACTTTAATCACTTCTTTGACATCATGCCAAGCAGAACCTTCACGAATCATAAGATGCATACCCATTCTGACTTTCTCAAGCCCTTGTTCTCTCGTGACCGTCTCATGATCAGAAGTGACTCCTGCAGCAACATACGCTTGAAGCATGTGTGGGTCCTCGGCTGGAAAATGCCCTGTTACCGTTTTATTTGCTTTAATCGTTTCCTCAATTTCTCCACACATAAGCGGATCTCCGAAGACGACTCCTGGGAAGTTCATTACTTCGCCAAGCCCAGCAACATTTTCCCATTGTAAACCAGCTTTTATATCTTCTACACCTAGTGATGCACCTGCATCTTCAAAATCTGTTGTCGCTGGGACACATGACGGAAACGTAGTGAACACTTTTAAAGGAAGCTGTTGCCCTTCCTCATGCATTAAACGAACACCTTCAACACCAAAAACATTGGCAATTTCATGTGGATCCATGAAAATCCCCGTCGTTCCTTTAGGCAACGCGGCTTTTGCAAATTCTGTTACAGATAGCATCGTACTTTCCACATGCATATGACCGTCCAATAAGCCGGGAGCGAGGTATTTTTGATTAGCGGCAACCACTTTTGTTTTTTCACCAATCGTATGATCTGCATTCCCTATATAAGCAATTCTTCCTTGAGAGACTGCGACATCCATGTTTTCAAGTAATTCACCAGAGAATACATTCACTAACGTACCATTTTTAATAACTAAGTCCGCTTTTTCGATTCCTCTAGCAACCTTGGAAAGCTGCTGACTGACTTCATAAAGTTTTTTTCTATTGCTCTTCATAGATGTCTACTCTCCTATCAATATTAGTAAAGTAGGGAATGCCCATTAATGATGGCATTCCCAAAAAATCGAAACAACTTTCTTTGATTATGCGGCCCACCCTAAATATGCGATGAACACGACGAACAATGCATACATAATTGGATGAACTTCTTTGAATTTCCCTCTGAATACCATTGTTAATGGATAAAGAATGAATCCTAAGGCAATACCTGTTGAAATACTATAAGTTAATGGCATCGTAACGACAGTCAAGAATGCTGGTATCGCAAATTCAAATTCAGTCCACTTGATATCGGCTAAAGCGGATGACATCAATATTCCTACCACAATTAAGGCAGGAGCCGTTACTTGTGGCGTAACAACACTTAGTAGTGGTGAAAAGAATAGTGCTAAAATAAATAATCCTGCAGTAACGATCGATGTAAATCCTGTACGACCTCCAGCTGCAACCCCAGAAGTTGATTCAACATAAGAAGTAGTTGTGGATGTTCCTAAAACTGCACCAAGCATCGTTGCGATAGAGTCAGCTGACAAAGCACGGCCTACTCTAGGTAATTTTCCATCTACTAATAACCCGGCCTGGCGAGTAACAGCTAATAACGTACCTGCAGTATCAAAGAAATCAACAAACAATAATGTAAAAATAACAACAAGCATATGAGGTGTGAATATATCACCTATATGACCAAACATAGCGCCAAAAGTAGGCTCAAGGCTAGGAATTGGCGCAATTAATCCGGATGGTAAATCAATAAGACCAAAAATGATGCCTGCAACGGAAGTGACGATCATACCGTAAAAGATACCGCCGCGATAGCGTCTAATCATAAAAAATGCAGTAACAATCAATCCAAAGATAGCAAGTAAAGTTGTTGGAGCTGTAATATCTCCAAGTGCAACAATCGTTGTCCCAGGTTCTGCTTCTTTTACAATACCTGCATTTTGAAAACCGATGAAAGCAATAAACAAACCGATACCAGATGCAACTGCAAGCTTTAATTGTTCAGGAATGGCATTGATGATCGTTTCACGTATTTTAGTTAATGTTAATATGAAGAAAATAAGACCTGAAATAAATGTTCCTGCTAAAGCTGTTTGCCAAGGAATACCCATACCTAAAACGACAGTAAACGCAAAGAAAGCATTGATTCCCATTCCTGGCGCTAGTGCCACCGGATATTTCGCCCAAAGACCCATAATTAAGCACGCAAGAGCTGAAGCAAGACCTGTCGCTACGAAAACGGCACCTTGATCCATTCCTGTTGCACTTAATATGGATGGATTAACGAACAGAATGTATGCCATCGCAAGAAATGTTGTAAGACCTGCAACCGATTCTTGACGGTAGCTCGTGTTTAATTCCTTAAAATTAAAATAACGATCCATGATTTTCCTCCTAAGTTCCAATGTAAAATGCTAAGAAAAGCGCAAGCGCCTTGCTCATCGACGTACAGGCCCACAGGATGTGGGTCCGTCGACGAAGACATAAGGACGTGACGGCTTTTAGTCGACGTTCCTTCTTCGGCTATCGACTGAGATAAAGGAAACACGACGAGCCAAAAAGGCGAGTCGATGTTGACTTATCGTAGGGAGATGGACAAGAAGTTTGCTAGTCGATAGGCGCTATAGCTAGACACAAAAAACCTGGGCAAATGTCTACCCAGGTTCCGATCTACGTTGTTGAACGAAGAAAATGACGAAAATAAATGAGAAAAATAATGACAAAGCCAAACATATCATTTTCATAGTTCTTCATGTAGTCCGGTATTTTACGGTTACCTGGTAGAGACACTTGAGCCATATTCTCAAGCATATACATTGAATGAACTTTTATTTAATTGTTTTCTACAACTCTATTAATAGCATAAAAGTCCTAGAATGGTCAATAGAAAAGACGAATGTTTTTATTTAGTAAAAGAGTAATGTTCGTGAATATCGTTTCATTTTTATGTTTAGTAATAGTATTGGAAATTTTTATATGAAAAACCTCAGTTTTCTAAATAACTAAATTGTTCATAATGATACAAAAAGGAAAAGATTTTCAACTTAAATTTATTTTATTTAACTATAGAAAAGTAGAAAGTGCACCACTTGAATAACAGATGTGATGCACCTACTGACAGTTTAATATTTTATTGTTTAACTTTGGTTTCATCTAGTTGAAGATTGAAACCTACTTCAAACATTCTCTTCCAAGGCAAATATACATCATCTATTTTAATTTTACCTTCTTGAATAGTAGATAAATGCTTTTCTATAAATCTATTTAACAATTGTTCAACTCTTTTTGTAACATTCGGTAATTGATCTCCTAAATATCTTGGTGTTATTCCTAGTTCTGGAAGGACTGTTAAAGATATATTATTGCGTACTATTGACTGATAGCCCCAGTCCTCTATCAACCGAGAGATTTAGATGCTGTTTTTCTAAATAATTCGGTTGTTCTTGTCTATAATATGATGAAATAATAGCATGGGACACTACTGTTCCCATAGTGTTACCATTTGTATTCCATCCTGCATAGGCCATTAAAGTTTCTAATAAACCTTGTTTCTCAAGAAGTTGCATAAGGGAATGATCTGCGCCATTCCCTACTGCTACATCCGCCAAAGCCACATTTTTTCCCTTTAAGGTATAATATTTGATTGCTTGTACAAATTCTCTAATATTTACTTCGGAAAAATACGTTCTATGTCTTGTTTCTATAGCGAAACTTGATTCGGACATATTATTCTGTCCAACAGCTGGTGAATGTACCATCAAGATGATATCATTTTCTCTTTCATTATGTACTATTACGCCACCAGCTGAAGTTATATGTGATTTAATGCTTTCTGATAGGATTCTATCCTCGTATCTAGGTATTATGAAGGGTCCGTTAGTTGATGAATACCGGATAAAGATTTCAGGTATATACTTATGGGATTCGCAAAAAACCCTTGCGAATAGAGTACAAGCAATTTCGTCTGCACCCGGATAAATATTTACCTTATCCATTATATTTAAATGTTCTACTTGATGCATTAATTGTCTTTGTTCTTTAGCGGTAAAGCCAAATGGAGAATTATCATCTAAAGGAATAATCAAATAATCAATAAATCCATTGTTCGCCATATCTAAAACTTGAGTTGTAACAGTAATATTCGTTTTCCTTCTATTAAAATAATTTTCCTTTATTGGATTAGGAATCTCATTAAGTATCTTTTCGAGTTCTTTCAATTCTTCTACCTCTAGAAGATTTTGTTCCTTTTTATCAAGCAGCCAACCCATTCGGAAAATTTTTTCCCCGTATTGTTCATAATAATCAGGCTCTTCCTCGCTACTGCTATAAGCTGGAACCCTCATAATTAAATTATATGCATAAATTTGAAGCTGTGGATTTTTTTCCTTTAAGGATTTCAATACATCTAACCTTCGTAAGCATTCTTCTAATGGTAACTCATGTAAACGAGATGGGACAATGCCCCCATAAATAAGCATATCGATAGAAACAATTAAATAATCCGAGTTCAGTATCTCAGACTCCAACCATTCTATTATTCGAGGTACATTAGCTGGAATTTTCATATCTCCTAATATTTCCTTACTAGGAACGAGCATTTCCATGTCTGTCATATCGGCTAATAATTTCGGATATCTATAATTACAAGGACGCTCATCCAATGGAATATATACAACCCTATTCATTGATTTAGACCTCCATCCAATACGTGTTTAGTTTATTTGGAGCTAAACGCTATACTTACGGCCAACACTTTAAATTCCATTTACTATGTACAATTCAAATCCAAGCAACTATCACTTTCTGGCCAATTTATACTAATTATCCTGTTAGTATAATTTATCTGATACGGCTTTTGCGGTCCTTTGTAATGCAGTCAATGTAAGCTCCCTTTGTTGAAATTCTATATATCTTGTTAAAATATCTAAAACATGCATTTGAGACATAAGGGACGATAAAGCCCCTCCATGTAATGGGCTTTCCTTTGCCGATGTTAGAAGTACTAAATCGCCAAACTTTGTAATTGGTGATTTTATATGATTTGTAATGCAAATAATAAATGCATCATTTTTTTTAGCAATTTCAATTGCATCTACAAGATCTTTTGTGCTGCCTGATGTCGAAATGCCGATAACAACATCTTCTTTTCTTGCTACTGCACAATTCATTGCAATAATATGCGAATCAGTTGCGCATTGGGCATTAAATCCAAGTCTCATAAATCTGTATTGAGCTTGCTGTGCCATTATCCCGGATGCTCCAACTCCAAATATGTAAACTTTGTTAGCATTACTAATTTTTTCAGTAGCTCTCTCAATATTAAGTGGTTCTAGGAGACTTAATGTATTTTGCAGGGTTTTACTATTTTCGGCTGTCACCTTTTGAGCTAAAACTTCCACACTATCTGTTTCCTGTACTACCCCATATTCTTTCTTATTTAAATCTACAGCATTTTGGGCTATAGATAATTTAAAGTCTTGATATCCCCTATAGCCCAACTTTCTACAAAAACGAAGAACTGTAGTTTCACCAACCTCTGCATGCTCCGCAAGATCGGATACTGACCAATAAACAACATCCTTTAAATGTTCTTTTACAACCTCAGCTACTTTTTGTTCAGATTTAGTCAGTGTATTGTAAATGCTTGATATCATAACGTGGGGACTTACTTTAGGACTAACTTTCCTCATGCGTATTTCCTTTCTTTTAAAACTTTATTCTTTTTTAATTACAAACATACATATAAACTAATCATAGTTTTTAGTATACTTAAGTTCTTCCGTAGTTTTGCTTATTTCATCATAAAATTGTTTTGTTATAATCTGGGGTCTAGAAATAGCCGTTCCTACAACAACAGCATATGCCCCTAATCTCAATGCCTTTGCTGCCTTTTCAGGTGTACAGATATTTCCTTCAGCTATCACAGGAACGGAAGAGTGCTTTGATAATTCCTCGATTAGAAGAAAATCTGGTTTCTGACGATGTTTAGTATATGGGGTGTAACCGGAAAGCGTGGTTGAAACTAAATCAACCCCCACCTCGCATGCAGTCATTCCTTCTTCGAAAGTGGATATGTCCCCCATAATTAAGCATGTACTTTTTTTCCTAATATAATGGACCAAATCTTCAAAACTTTCCCCAAAAGGTCTTTCTTGATAAGTAGCATCTAGCGCAATTACCTCTACCCCCGTATCAATTAATGACTGAATCTCCTTTATACTTGGTGTGATATACACGGGGCTATTTGAATAATGCTGTTTTATTAAGCCGATGATTGGCATATTAGTTTCCTTTTTTATGGCTGTTATATCTTCTATACCATTTGCTCTAATTGCTATTGCTCCTCCTTCTTTAGCAGCTAATGCCATTTTAGCCATATATTGGGGTCCATATAGTGGTTCGTTTGAAAGAGCCTGGCAAGAAACTATAAGTTGGCCCTTAATACTTTCTAAAAAATCCTGGGTATTCATTTATTTTCACATCCTGGGCAGTAAGTTCATATTTTGGTTAATTATTATGAAAGGAATTAGCTAACTCGCCCCCCTATCCGTTTTTCTAAATTTATTTTTTCGCATACTTAAGATTTTAATAGCTCTTTAAGATTTTGAAGTGACTTTTCTGTTCCATATTTAGGTTCTTCAGTTCCCTCGAACTCCACCGAAATCCATCCTGGATAATTAGCGCTTTCAAGTTCCTTTAATATCCATTTTAAATCGACATTACCTTCCCCAGCTATTTTGCCTATATACAAATGTCCGGCTATTGATTGAAATATTGGACCTTTATCTTTTTTTTCACTTATTTTTTCAAAATCTTTTATATGGACATGAACTGCATAATCCTTTAAATTTGCAACTGCATTACTCGGATTTTCATCTACTAGAAGAAAGTTTCCTGTATCTATGGTACTTCTAATATAGTCAGATCCTACCTTTTTAATAAGATTAATGACCTGTTCACTTTTACCTGCAAATAAACCGTGGTTCTCAATTCCTAAAACAATCCCCTGTTTTTCTGCGTATTTTGCACATTCCTTCATACACTCTAAAATCCATTCCATGCCTTGACTTAAACTAACGCTATTAGAAATATCTCCACTAAAAATTCTTACCACGTTAGTATTTAGCCTTTTAGCTGTATCGATTGCTCGCTTCACATGTTCTATTTCATGATGTCGTTCTTCCTTAGTAGGTTTTACAAAATTGTTTGTTGCATCATATGCGCTTACCTGGAGGTTATATTTCTTTAAGTATTCCAATACACCCGGAAGTTCTGCCTCTTCGTCTTTCCAATAAATATTCAAAAGTTCCACGCCGTCTACTCCAATTTTTGAAGCATATTCAATAAATTCTAAAATGTTCATTCCTTTAACTACATAGTCATGCAAACTGTACATACTGACACTGGTTTTCAATACAATCTACCTCTATTCTTAATAAATTACCTTCCAATTGCCCTGAATAATGTATAGCATATAGTGAATTTGAGCTATACATCAATTACAGGGCAATTTAACACTATTAATCTAATTTCTCATTCTCGTCTATAAGATTTTTAGTATACGAATAAATGTAAAGCATCGGTTTTTATTTAAGTCCTGTCATCGCTGATCCAGCTCTCATAAAGTATTTTTGCCCAAAGAAATATAAGAGAATCATAGGAACCGTAAATATAGCTGCCGCTGCCATCAGTAATTCCCATTGTGCATTATGGTCCTGTAAAAAGCCTTGCAACCCGACCGTAATCGTCCATTTTATTGGATCATTCAAGTAAATTAGTGGACCTAAAAAGTCAGTCCAAGTCCAAACAAATTGAAATAATACTACAGTTGCTAGTGCAGGCTTCACTAATGGCAACATAATTTGCCAATAAATTCTAAATTCAGATGCTCCATCAATTCGAGCCGCGTCCAATAATTCATTCGGTATACCCATAAAAAATTGACGTAGTAAAAATATAAAGAATGGTGCACCAAAAAAACTACCGATAGTAAGTGGTAAGTAAGTATTAACCCAGCCTAATTTTGAAAAAATAATATATACCGGGATCATTGTTACTTGTGCAGGTAAAATCATAGTTGCAACAACTATTCCGAATATTATATTCCTTCCTTTCCATTGAACTTTTGCTAATGAGTACGCAACCATGGGTGCAGAAAACAATTGTCCACCAATCGTTATAAAACAAAGTAAGAAAGTATTTAAAAAATAGCGAAAGAAAGGAATAGCTTGCGTAGCATTTTTATAGTTTTGCCATTGAAAAACCTCAGGTAAAATATTAGGCGGTATTTTAAAGATTTCCTCTGGTGTCTTTAAAGATGTTGACAATAACCATAAGAATGGAAACAAGAATATACATCCAATCGCTAGTAAGAAAAGATGAGGCAAATATTTTTTCCTAAGTAGAAGCATATGATTAGAACGCTTACTTTGCCGTACGGTAGCCAACGTTACTCACCTCCATAATATACCCAGCGAATTGAAGACTTGAATACCACTACTGTAATCAAAATAACAATGATAAATAGAACCCATGCCAATGCACTTGCATATCCCATTTTTAAATATTCAAATGCTTGTTGGTAAAGATAAACAGCATAGAATAGCATTGATTGGTCAGGGCCTCCACTTGCTCCCCCCATTAATATGAATGACTCTGTGAAAATCTGGAAGGCACCAATTAGTCCCATGATTAATTGGAAAAGGGTAACTGGTGATAAAGCAGGGAGAGTAATATAGCGAAACTTGTGGAACCAGTTTGCACCATCGAGAGATGCTGCTTCATAATAATGTTTAGGAATTCCTTGCAAAGCTGCTAAGTATATTAATGCTCCTGCACCTGATCCCCACAACCCCATTAAGATTAGGGATGGTTTTGTATATAATGGATCAGCCAACCAAGCTGGATCTGGAAGTCCGACTGATCTTAAACCCATATTGATTAATCCATGCTCTGGGTTAAGCATCCAACTCCAAAGCATTGCACCTGCTACTGAAGGAATAACTGCGGGTAAATAGTAAAGTGTTCTATAAAATGCTATCCCTTTGACTTTAATATTTAATAGGAGAGCAATTAGCAATGAAGAAACAAGACCTATTGGAACAGCAATAAACGCCATAAAAAATGTGTTTTTTATAGCCTTATAAAAGTTTGCATCTTTAAATATTTTTTCGTAATTCTCTATTCCAATCCAAGTAGGTGAATTTATTAAGTCATAGTTAGTCAGACTATAATAAAGAGAAATGAAAAACGGATATGCAGTAAAAGCGATAAACCCGATTATCCAAGGAAAAGCAAAAGCCAATCCTATTAAAGTAGTTTTACGTTGCTTTGATAAAAAAACTCTTTGTTTTTGATTTGATAGATTAGGAGCTAAATTCATCAAATTCATTCCTTTTTCAATGAAAAATTATTCACAAGTTAATCTTGAATATTATTTTCGAATATAATTTAGAAGGGGGACCACAAAGTATGTAGACTAAGAGTTTAAACTTATCCAAACCTTATAAAGACGAACAAATTAAAAATCTTAATCTTCTTCGTGGCCCATTATGTGTATGTTATTCTTCCTTATTTACTAGAGGTTCTATTTCGGCTTTAATACTCTCTATTGCATCATCTATGGATGTTTTCCCTCTTAGGATTGCATCATATTCTTTTGAAATCTTATCTCTATATTCATTCATAAATGGTAGGGCAGGAAATGAATGTATATTGTTGCTAGTATTTAAATAATCTAAGAACTCTTTAAAACCTGGGATATTATCATAAGCCGGATCTTCTAAGGCGCTCTTCAAAGTAGGAAGGTTTCCTAATGCTGCAGTAAACTCAACCATCTGTTCTTTGGCAGTAAACCAGCTTAAAAACTCCCAAGATTCTTCAGGATGTTTTGCTCCTTTTGGTATATAAAGTACACTTGTATCCGCTGATCCAGGATTGGCATATTCCGGATGCCCGTCTTCATATGGCACTGGTGCAATTCCGTAGTTTAAATTTGGAGCATATCGTTCAATAAAGGTAGGTAACCATTCACCATTTAACGCCATAGCATATTTTCCAGTAAAGAATGGATCTTGTGCCGTCAAACCTTGACCCAGGCCAGATGCAAAACGATCTAAATTTTCTGATCCATATTCATCCCATATATCTTTAGAAAACTGTAAAGCGGAGATAAAGCCCGGGTTGTCAGGGGTGATTTCTTTCTTTTCGTCGTCCCAATATTTTCCTCCATACGAATATGTAATCGTATAAGGATCTACCCCTGGCCACAGGCCTAATCTTTCCAATCTGCCATCATCTTTTACGATACTCAATTTATTAATATAATCTTTTAATTCCGACATAGTCTCTGGAGGTCCATCAAAGCCCGCTTCGGCTAATATATCCTTGTTATAAAACAACATTAATACATGCATCGCAAGTGGAATTGCGTATGTTTTGCCTTCATATTGAACTGTATCAAGAGCTGCAGGAATAAAGTCATCCATATCCATTTTACTTTTTGATATATATTCGTCGAGCTGAATCATTGCGCCTTTTGTACCCCAAGGGACAACGCTGTTTCCAAATTGTGATGCGATATCGGGTGGATTTCCTCCAGTAATCGCAGTTAATTGCTTTTGATAATCACTTTGACTAAGGCCTTTTACGAAGATACGATCCTGACTATCATTAAACTTTTTAATTAATTTCTCCATTGCCTCACCTTCGGGGCCAGTCCAACCATACCAGAACTCTAAAGTTACTTTTTTGCCATCTCCACTTACAGGTTTACCTTCTTCTTTCGAACATCCAGCGATAGTCAATAGTAATGAGGCAAATAAGAGAATAGTAGAAATTATTAATCTTTTCTTCATATCTTTAGTCTCCCTATATAATTTGATTGTTCCTATAATATCTGCTTATTTCCGCCTACAAGGTTTACCTCTCATGCATCGCCTCCATCCATTTAACCGCTATCTCTTTAATGATTTGCAAGCGGTTTCACAAACCCTAAAAAAATTTTCGCGTTTATCGTGGTGTATTGGTGGATTTATCCTCCATTTTTTTAAATAATTATGGAATATACCTCCATACTAACAATGATCACATTAATTGTAAAGCAATATTTTTCCATTTAGCCCTCATTTTTGATAACACCCTACAAATAAAAGATAATACTTACTATGCTATGTAAAGAAGTTTGGAGAGATTATTTTCTTAAAAAGGAATATATATTAATTTATTTGCAATGCACAATTATTTATGCAAAGATTCTCAAAGTTCATTCTTTCTTACTCGAAACGAGTTCTTTTGTGTTCCAATAGTCGTGCTTAACTTCCCAGTCTATATACTAAATTCATTCTTTATACCCAGTTTTATTGCCCTATATTATAGTTTGTAGCTGCACTATTAACTTTGCAAAAACATTCAGTCTCATTTTAAATTAACAACATATTTGAGGTATAATATATTAATAAGTACTCTTTTTATTTAACTGAATTAGATCAATCTTTGAAAATCCTATTGATTTTATTGAAAGTGAGTGTTCATAATGGGTCGTAAATGGAACAATATTAAAGAAAAGAAAGCGTCAAAGGATGCGAATACGAGTCGTATTTATGCGAAATTTGGGCGTGAAATATATGTAGCTGCCAAGCAAGGGGAACCTGATCCGGAATCGAACCAAGCCTTAAAAGTCGTGTTGGAACGGGCAAAAACATATAATGTTCCGAGAGCGATTATCGATCGAGCGATTGAAAAAGCTAAAGGTGGATCAGAGGAAAATTATGATGAGCTTCGTTATGAAGGGTTTGGACCTAACGGATCAATGGTCATTGTGGATGCGCTCACGAATAATGTAAATCGTACAGCGTCTGAAGTCCGCGCTGCTTTTGGAAAAAACGGAGGCAATATGGGTGTCAGTGGATCTGTTGCTTATATGTTTGACGCTACTGCAGTCATTGGGGTAGAAGGAAAAACGGCGGATGAAGTACTTGAACTATTAATGGAAGCAGATATTGACGTTAGAGATATTACAGAAGAGGATGAAACGGTCATTGTATATGCCGAGCCTGATCAATTCCATGCCGTTCAGGAAGCTTTAAAAGAAGCAGGCATCACTGAATTTGCAGTGGCAGAGCTGACGATGCTAGCTCAAAACCATATAACGTTACCGGAAGATGCACAAGCACAATTTGAAAAAATGATCGACGCGTTAGAAAACCTGGACGATGTTAGCCAAGTCTACCACAATGTCGATTTCCCTGAAGATTAAGATATGAAAGCAGACCCTCGCCGCATACAAGGGCCTGCTTTTTCTAATTTCGTATTTCTTTCCTCATAAATAGCGCGTACGATATTCCGAAGCAAATCAGTGTTGCCGCAATTAACGCGATGAGTTGTGGTGTGATCAACAGTAAACTTTGACTTAGTGGAAGTGCACCTGGAATGGCTCCCACCACTTGCTCCATCGTCATCGGTCCAAGTGTTCTAATAGAAGGAGTCAACAATATCGTCGTTGCCTCACTAAATAATTGACTCGGAGATATCCGCATTAAATTTTGGATAAGCGCTGACGTTGATGGGTCCGCAGCATCTTGACCTTTCGATATAAGACCCACGATCATGGAATAAAAAATAGAAAAGAATAACCAAACTGCAATGCTGCTTAGTGCAGATGTAGCTGCTTGCTTAAAGCGTATCGAGAAAAGAATGGCTAAATTCACCCAAAACGCGATATAACAAATACTTAATACAAGAAAACTGATAATCCGTAAAAATTCATCCGGCGTTGGTGGAATTCCAATCATCAAGACGCCTAAGGCAATGACTAAAAATCCTAAGGAAAATAATAAAGCACTTATCACCAAAATGGCCGCAACGAATTTTGCATTGATGATGTAATCACGCGGGATTGGCTGCGACACTACCCTGCTTAACGTCCCTTTACTATACTCGGAATTGACTGCATCAAAACCAAGTGCGATTCCGAGTAAAGGTCCGATAAAACTGACAAAAACGAGAAAAGGTGGTAATGAGCCGTCTGAGATTGTAAATAACTTCAAAAACAAAAATGTATCGTTTGCATCAATTTTCTCTGCAGCATCGCGAATTCCAGAAAGTGCCGTATACAGTGAGCCAAAGCATGTCAATGCCAGTAATACGACCAAAATATTGACACGCCAGCTCAAAATATGATCGGAAACTTCCTTTTGAACGAGCACCCAAAAAGAATGAGGATGGGATTTTCCGGCATTCGTATGAGGCCGTTCTAATCCTTTTTTAAATGATTCCATTATTTTCACTTTTCACCAGCCCCCTCAAAATAGCGCTGATAAATTTCATCTAATCCAACCTGCTCCTGCGAAACAGAAGTTAGCCTGCAGCCTTTTGCCATGATTATCTCTAAAATATATTGTAATGGGCTTTCCTTTTCGCTCCAAATTCTTAGTTCATCATGATCAAAGTTCACTCTTTGAATTCCATCCACTTGTCTAATTTCCTCTATGATTGACTGGTTCAGAGGTGTTGCCTTTATTTTGATTTGATGACCTTCTTCACCAAACAGTTGATTCGCCAATGAATCAACCGTTCCTTCAGCAAGAAGATTTCCATTTACAAATAAGCCAACCCGATCACAAATTTGCTGTACTTGATGAAGCTGGTGAGATGATAACATGACAGTTATCCCATGCTCCTTGCTCAATGTTCTAATGAGATCCAGTAATTCCTGCACACCTTTAGGGTCAATTCCAAGTGTTGGCTCATCCAAAATAATCACTTCTGGATCTTTTATTAATACATCCGCTAGTCCTAGCCTTTGCTTCATCCCTCTTGAATACGTTCCTGCCTTTTGATTGGCTGCATACGATAATCCAACTTGTTCAAGAAGAGATAATGCTTTTTCACGTCCTTCTTTTCGTGACTTTCCATTTAATGAAGCCGTAAACATTAAATTTTCCAATCCCGTTCGATTTTCGTAAAAACCAACTTGGTCTGGAAGATATCCTACCTTTCTTTTTACAAGTAGTGGCTCATTTGTTGAGTTATGCCCGCAAACGAGAACTTTCCCCTCAGTAGGTTCCGCAAGTCCTAAAATCATTAAAATCGTAGTGGATTTTCCCGCTCCATTTGGGCCAAGAAGTCCAAAAACTTCCCCTTTATGAATCGTTAAATCAAGTTTATTTACCGCTGTCTTCTCTCCATATTTCTTCGTTAATCCTTGAATGGAAATAATCTCATTCATTTTTATCTCCTCCCATATTTACGGATTAGATAAAAAATGCCTCCGATTACTCCAACAATAATTAAAATACCAACCCATCCCCAAACGAGCGACGTTTTTACGGAAATACGAAACTGGGCATCGGAGCTTTTTTCTGCTGCCGAAGCAGTCATTTCGACGACATAGTCTCCAGCAATCGCTTTATCACTAGATTCAATAGTCGCTTTAACTGTCTCTGTTTTTCCCGGTTCTATTGATGAAATTTTAGTTGGCGAAAAGCTTACATCCCAGCCTTGTGGCGTATTTGCCGAAAGTGTTACATCACTTAACGGTGCACTTCCTGTGTTTTTTACAACAACGCTGATGGTTTTTTCTCGGCCAGCCGTAATATTTTCACTAAGCTTACCCGAAGGTGTAGTTAATTCAATTCCATACGTTCCCGTAATAACGGCTTCGAGCTCCATATCTGCTGAAGTTGAATCATTAATGGCTGCTATAGGAATTTTATACGTATCCGCTTTAACTCCTTCTGGAGGAGTAAGGCTAATGGTAATACTTTTCGTTGCATTTGATTCGACTTTAACGGATGAAACACTATCTCCATCTGCTTTAAAATCGACTGCCCATCCTTTAGGAGCTTTTGCAACTAACGCATAGTTTTGCTCATTGGCGGTACGGTTTTTTAACTGTGCTGTATAGTCAAATTTCGTATCAGAATGTCCTTGTAAATTCGGCTGTTCAGTCGTAAATTCCGTCGTAAATGTACCTTGCTCGCTTACTGTCACTAACATAGGTAGTTTAGACTTTGTACCACTGGATGATGTAGCCACAGCGTTAAATTTATAATCTCCCTTTTCTACCTTTAAAGGAACAGATAATTCAATCGTTAATGGTTTTGTTTCACCGGGCTTAACGGATAATTCCTTAAGATCCCATCCTTCTGATGTAACGGTATACTTCCAATCTTTTGAAATGTCCTCCAAGTTTACCTTCACTTGCTGAATGGAAGATGTATGATTGGTCACGTCAAAAGCATAGGAAATGGATTCACCTGGTGTCACCGAGATCCCTGTATAAGGAGTGTACAATTCAATTCCTTCCGCCGCATTAGCCGTTTTCGTCGGAAGAGAAAAAGGTACTAGCAATAACACCAAAGCCAAAATAGAAAGAAACTTTTTTAACATGGTTATGCCCCCTTAAATAGCTTTTTATTTTCGGTACGTATAACTCTCGATTTTGGATTTACTTTTTTACAATTTTAATAACTTCTCAGATTAGAAAAAATTTGTTACATATATGGTAAGGATATTTTGGAATGGCGGTGACATTGTGAGTAATGTATCAGTGGAAAGCCGTAATTTGCTAGAAGGCATTGCAAATGGCTCAGCTAGCGCGTTCGAATTATTCTACGATCGGTACTACGCCTTTGTATATTCAATTGCGTATAAAGTTTTACAGGATAAACTGGAAGCAGAGGACATGTGCCATGATATTTTTATCGAAATAAGCCATAAAGCACACACATATGACCCTTCAAAGGGAAGTGTCGAGGCATGGCTCGCCATTAGGACGCGGAGCCGCTGCGTAGATCTTATTAGAAAAAAAAGGGAAGTCCTATCGGATGAGGTCGAAGCGAAAAAAGAAAAGGCATCTTATGAAAACTATCTTTCCGTCGAAGAAATAGTCATGCGAAATTTAGATAGACAGCTAATTGCAGATGCAATGAATAGTTTACCAGTCTCTCAGAGAAACGCTATCTATGGGAATTACTTTCATCAGTACACACAAAAGGAACTTTCGTCGTACTTAAAGGTACCACTTGGAACAGTTAAGTCCCTTATTCGGTATGGTATTAAAAATCTGCGCAAACAATTTCTGTCCAGCTCCTTGAAAGGAGATGATAAATCATGAGTTGCCATCATTGGACCGACGAACAAATGATTGATTTTATCCTCGGCAAGGTAAGTGAAAAACATAGTGCAGCGATCAAGAAATCAATAGCGGATTGTGAAGGATGCCATGACAATTATTTGGTATGGAAGGATGCTCTTCCTCATGAAGAATTGTTGGAGCCTTCTAAACTTTTGAAGAAGCGTGTAATGAACAGCTACAAATTTAGAACGAAGAAAAGGAAATCGCGTTTTCCCCAATCTCTCGTCTGGAAAGCATCAAGTATTGCCGTCGTAGGAATGGCATTATTATTTGTTATTTTATTTGATGTATTTCCTAAGCAAAGCACGGAGCCGATTACAGATCATTCAATGTTTGTGATGAATGATGATACAGATGTTTATGAGTTGCAACCTCAAGTGAGCCAGCCTACAAAAGGCTATGCATGGATAAACAACCGTACGAAAGAAATTTATTTGTTTGTGGATGGACTGCCGCCTCTTGAAAATAAAGATTATCAGGCATGGGTGAAAACATATAGCGGATTATATGATGCGGGAATCTTACAGTTGCTTGGCGAAAGAGGTCAATTATATCGAAAAAGTGAGCCTCTGGAACAAGTGGAATATATTATCGTAAGTGTGGAACCGAAAGGAGGAAGCCGCGCCCCGACAGAGGAGTACTTACAAGTTATTAAGGTTAAGGGGAAAAAATCCGATTATTAAATAAACTGCAAATTAATGAATATCGGGACGAGATTTTTTTCCGTCCCGATATTCATTAGAAAAAGCACAATCACTTCAAGAAAAGGTACTCTCTACCAGGCTTAGCCCATAAAACACGGATCATATTAAAATAATTACTTTCAATCCGATCCACGGATAAACCCGATTCCCTAGTCATTTCTAAAATATTTCTCGTATGATGACAACCAATGGTTCGATATAAAATTGGGTTAAGTATTTTTTGAATGGATGCCACGAATCGATTCGTGCTAATTCCGTGCTCCATAAGTAGAATCTTCCCACCAGGCTTGCACCATTGTTGGATTTTTTTCATTATGAGCAGCGGGTTTTCATAGCTGCAAAATGATAGAGTTGAAACAATCGTATCAAAGGAATGATCCTCAAATTGAAGTTCTTCTATATCTGAACAGATGAATTCCGCGCTTACATGATTGATTACAGCCGCGTTCTTAGCCCTCTCCAACATCGCCTTACTAAAATCAGCAGCTGTCACTTTTACTCCGGCTGGATAGTATGGAAAATTAGCCCCTGCTCCAACTGCTAACTCAAGCACCTCTCCTTCCGCCTTACTTAATAAGACTTCTTCGCATTCTTTGTTGTTTCACCGATTCTCTATTTTTTTCGTACCTTGTTGCCTGTTTATCAAATATACGAACGAGTTTCTTCTTTTCCACCTTTCTCTCTCCTCTTCTTCGTTTTATTTAAATTTCAACACTATTTGATCGAACTCCTTTATTCACGTTAAAAAGCAGGTGAGAAACATACTGTCGTTTCTTCACCTGCTTACATTTTTTTAGATAATTAATTCGAATCCGGTTCCAATCGGCTCATAAACTCTTCCATCGGACTATACCCTTGTTGCCTTAAATACCAATTATTAGCCGCTGCTTCTATTAGTCCAGCGACATCCCGTCCTGGTTGAAGCTGAATTTCAATATGAGGAATGCGGACTCCCATATATTCGGTAAATTTCGGTTCTACTTCCAGTTCATTATACAAAGAATTCTCCCGCCATTTTGTTAATTCTATATCCAATGCAATCCGAGTTTCCTCTTGGAATGCCCTTCTTCCATATAGACGGACGACATTTAGCAAACCTATGCTGCGAAGGGCAAGAAATTCTTTATTACTTTCATTATGTGTTCCAAGAAGAGTTTGTGGGCTAAGTTTTTTCAGTACTACAATATCATCGGCAATTAGACGATGACCGCGGCGGATCAAAGTATGGGCCGTTTCACTTTTCCCAACACCTGATTTCCCACGCAGTAATATACCCATTCCCGACACATTGATACAAACACCATGAATGGACATTTCTTGCGCTAATTCTTTTATCATAAAAGCGTCAAGCTTTGCAATAAATTCGGACGTCCGCTCATGTGTATGCAGCAACGGAATTCCTTCCTCCGAGCAATATCTTGTTAAATACTCCAACCCTTCCTGACCTGCAGTCACGATAAAGCAAGGTGGATGATATTTGACAATATTGCCAATCCGAAATTTCCTTTCACTTTTATTAAGAGTATGTAGGTATGTTATTTCTGTTCTGCCGAGAATTTGTACTCGTTCCATTGGAAAAAAATCAAAATAGCCAACAAACTCCAAACCTGGACGATGTGCCTTTGGCTTCGTAACAGTTCGCTGCAGTTCATTTTCTCCAGCCAATACTTTTAATGAAAATTTTTTTACTAATCTTTCTATCGTTATAACACTCATATTATCCACACCCATTCTTTATATCATCAAAACATTACTTTGTTCGACATATCACAAACTTAACTTCACTAAATAATATAAAGCTCCTTGACGCCAATACCTTCTTGCATCTTAGTCAAAAATTATAACATATTTCAGCTGCGTTTTGGAAGCATTTTCAAAATCGTCAAATATTATTTTAAAAAACTTATTTTCTCCCATAAATAATATTCACTCCAACAATTGAAAAATACAAAATAAACCTTTATAATAAAAGTGAGTAATCACTCACAAAGGGAGGTTTTTACATGCCATCAACGATTATTGTTCATTCCGTAAGCAAAAGCTTTGGTAAAAAAGTGGTCTTAAATAAGATTGATTTAACCGTTGAGCCTGGACAAATATACGGTTTAATCGGCCCTTCTGGATCAGGGAAAACAACCTTAGTTAAAATTATCGTTGGGATGGATCGTCCTACTGAAGGAGATGTTCACGTACTTGATACAGCTGTTCCAAATTTAAATTTATTGCAGGAAATGGGCTATATGGCACAAGCTGATGCCTTATATAGCGATCTAACAGGTGAAGAAAATCTTGCGTTCTTCGCTTCATTATTTAAGTTAAAAAAGAGCATGAAGAAAAAGCGAATTGCATACGCTGCCGAACTCGTCAATCTAACATCCGATCTCAAAAAGAAAGTTCGAGATTATTCAGGCGGTATGAAACGGAGATTATCTCTTGCAGTCGCTCTTATTCAAGATCCTCAAGTGCTCATTTTGGATGAACCGACTGTTGGGATTGACCCAGAATTAAGGCAAGCCATTTGGGCTGAACTCCGCTATTTGAAAGAAAAAGGGAAAACGATTTTAATCACTACCCACGTGATGGACGAGGCAGAAAAATGCGATCAGCTCGCAATGGTAAGAGATGGAGAAATCATAACAAGTGGCACGCCGAGTGAACTTAGAGAGAAATTTGGAATTACGAGTTTAGAAGAGATATTTTTAAAGGCTGGAGGGAAAAGTGAATGAGAATATTAGCTTTAGTCAAGCGGATCATCCAGCAAATGGTGCGGGATAAACGGGCTCTTGCACTAATGATGGTTGCACCATTACTTATTCTAACCCTTCTACATTATTTACTTTCAGCAGAAACAGCTACTCCTAGGCTCGGAGTAAATTTATCCAAAAATGACGAGCTCGTTGATTTGTTAAAAGAAAACGATCTTGAAGTTATCCATTATGATAAGCTTAAACAAACGAAGTCATTCATAGAGAAACATAATTTAGACGGAGTTCTGGAGGTTCAAAATGAATCGATCACATTAACTCTTTTAAATGACGAAACATCTTCGGCAAAGGCTTTACAAATGAAAGTTCAACAAACCATTGCAGCCATAAATGCAAAAAACAAGCTGAAAATATGGAGAAGTTCATTAAAGATATCCAGATTAAGCTCCAAGAAAAACCTTTGCCTATAGAACAAGCAAAAGCGCCAACTATCCATACTAACTTTATTTATGGAGATAAAGATACCACCTTCTTTGATCAATTAAGCCCAATATTAGTTGGATTTTTTGTTTTCTTCTTTGTCTTTCTCATTTCTGGAATTGCTTTATTGAGGGAACGCACGACAGGTACATTGGATCGATTAATGGCAACACCTATTAGGAGATGGAATATTGTTTTTGGATATGTGTTTGGTTACGGCTTTTTTGCTATTATCCAAACGTTAATCGTCGTTTTTTATGCAGTAAAAGTATTGAATATGATGCTAGTAGGTTCTTTATGGAATGTCATTCTCATTAATTTGACATTAGCGTTAGTTGCCCTGTCGCTAGGAATTCTATTATCATCCTTTGCGAATTCTGAATTTCAAATGATGCAATTTATCCCAGTTGCCATCGTACCGCAAATCTTTTTCGCTGGCATTCTTCCCGTAGAAGGAATGGCCAACTGGCTGCAGATTATCGCCAAGTTCATGCCCATGTACTATGGTGGCAATGCTTTGGTCGATGTCATGTATAAAGGTTTGGGATTAAGCGAAATTAGAAACAATCTATTCGTCTTACTTGGCTTTGCCTTTATCTTCATCGTGTTAAATATTTTCGCTTTAAAAAAGTATCGAAAAATATAAAAGGAGAAAACAATGTCTAATAATGATTTTATAATTGAACAAATTTCTGATAATGAAAATTTTACCGAAAAACAAAAAAAAATCCTTGAAGCCGCAATCGAATTATTTTCCGAAAAGGGTTATGCTTCTACTTCAACTAGTGAAATAGCCAAAAAGGCCGGCGTTGCAGAAGGTACAATTTTCCGGCATTACAATACAAAGAAGGAGCTGCTCATGTCCATCGTAATGCCTCTCATTGCGAAATTTGTTGGACCAATTGTCGTTAATGACTTCAATAAGGTATTGGATCACCCATATGATCATATTGAGGATTTTTTAAGAGCAACGATTGAAAATAGAAGAGCGGTTTTAATAAAACTATTGCCCGTTATTAAAATTGTCCTCCAAGAAATCCCTTTTCAAGCAGAATTAAAGGAATATATTATTGAACAATTTGGTGAAAAAATATTTGGATTGTTCGTTAACAAAATCAAAATCTATCAAGAAAAAGGACAATTGATAGACATTCCTCCGAATAGTGTAGCAAGGCTTATGCTTACGAATATTTTTGGCTACTTAATTTCCCGTTACATCCTCTTCCCTCATAACGAATGGGATGATGAACTTGAAACCGAGCGGACCATTCAAGTAATCTTGCATGGATTGAGTCCTAAAGAAAAATGAAAAAACCACCAGGGTGGTTTTTTCATTTTTCGCGTATTTAGAAATCGAAATGTAACACAATTCCCACTCTAGTGTAATATTCCTGTCATATTCCCCTGCTATACTGATGCTAGATTCAAAAATGTTAGGAGACTATTACATTGAAAAAAATAGTTATTTCGACGATTACTGCTTGTTTTCTATTATTTAGTTTTTCTGGTATTTCCTCAGCCGCGGCTAGTACATATAAGGTTCAAAAAGGTGATTCTTTATGGAAGATTGCTACTAAATATAAAATTTCTGTCAACCAATTAAAAAGTTGGAATGGACTTAAAACAGATTTAATCAAACCAAATCAAGTATTAAAAATAGCAAAACCAGTAACAGCACCGAAAAAAGCTGCTGCCAAAAAAACTGCTTCCAGCCCAGCCTACAAAGCTATGACAGTTAAAGCAACTGCCTATACGGCAAGTTGTAAAGGCTGCAGTGGTATTACTGCCACTGGCATTAATTTAAAGAAAAACCAGAACGCCAAAGTCATTTCCGTTGATCCAAAGGTGATTCCACTTGGAACAAAGGTTTGGGTTGAAGGCTATGGAGAGGCAATTGCTGGGGACACTGGTGGTGCTATGAAAGGAAATAAGATTGATATACACTTACCTACTAAGGCAAAGGCTCTTCAATGGGGAGTTCGTACTGTAAATATTAAAGTCTATCAATAATTCGTAACCCGGATGCCCAGCATTCGGGTTTTTCATTTGCCCGTTCACTCTATTTTTGCAATATATGGTATTATTTTTTTAATGAAGACTAGAAAGGGTTATATTGAAGGCACTTACCTTGAAGTCATAGAGAGGAATTTTATAAATGTTAAAAGATCGTTTATATTATCAAGATGCTTATATTAAAAAATTTACTACCCAAATTATTAAAGAATCGCAGGATTCGGATGGCAATTGGTATGTCGTGTTAGAAAATACTGCATTTTACCCTACCGGAGGCGGTCAGCCACATGATACAGGAACAATAAACGGAATTGACGTTCTCAATGTAGAGGAAGTAGATGGAGAAATTCGTCATACATTAGACGAAAAATTGAATATAACCGGAGATGTTGAAGGTATTATTGATTGGAGCAGGCGTTTTGATCATATGCAGCAGCATACTGGCCAACATATTTTAACTGCTGCATTTGTAGAATTATTTGGCTTCCAAACGGAAAGCTTTCATTTAGGAAAAGAGCTTTGCACCATTGATTTGGCTGCCGAAAATGTAAATGCCGAGCACTTAGAAGCTGCCGAAAAACTTGCAAATGATATAATTTTGGAAAACCTTCCGATCGAAACGAAATGGGTCACAGAGGATGAGTTAGAACAATATTCCTTGCGAAAAGAATTAGCGGTTACAGACGAAATCCGTTTAGTCATCATACCGGACTTTGATTATAATGGTTGCGGCGGTACCCACCCAAGCTCGACAGGCCAAATAAGTGGTATTAAAATACTATTTACTGAAAAACAAAAGCGCAAAGTTCGAGTCCATTTTGTTTGCGGTGGCCGTATTCTACAGCAATTGCATAGAAAGAACGCTATTTTATCCGAAGCCACTAGACAATTAAGTGCTCCTGAAGATAGAGTAAATGATGCTGTGGAAAAACTACTTGCCACAAATCGCTTATTAGAAAAAACATTTAAAGAATCACAGGAGTCTCTACTTAAATACGAAGCAAAAGATTTATTGACCAAAAAAGACAATAAAATTGTGAAGCAAGTATTTACTGGGCGAACGATGCAAGAAATACAATCTCTAGCACGAATGATTGTCGGTTTAGATGACAATGTAATCGCCTTGCTAGTATTGGAAAATGAAAATCGTTTGCAATATGTGGCAGCAAAAGGATCGAATGTAAGTATGAGCATGAAGCAAATTTCTGACACAGCCCGCTCAGTAATTAATGGAAAAGGCGGCGGAAAAGACGATTTCGTCCAAGGTGGCGGAGAGCGGACAATGACCGCGGAAGAGCTGTTGGATAAAATGGTGGAATGTGTTCTATAAGGATTGAAAATGAAAGGCAGTCTTGAAAACTCACAACTTGAATTTCTAGACTGCCTATTCTCTCTTTTAATTACGTCAATCATATAATTCATTATTTAAATAATATAAAAACGAGTATGTTCAAAAATCGTAGTGTATACTCGTCATTTTCTATAAAGTCCACAATTCATGAGAATTTGGAATCTCATATAATTATATAAAAGACTTGCATGCCTTCCCGTTCTAGTAGAAGGATTTATGAGCGGGCGAAGTCTTCGTAGAAATTCGTAGTCACACTCACAATAGTTTCGACTATAGCGGTAACATTCATCATGTCTCTTGCATGCTGCATCAACCTCGTTGACTGGAGCTCCTGGTCCACTGCAACCCGGTCCACACCACTTGTAGCCTGGGAATACACAATAGCGGAACCTCCTCTCCCTCCGTTTCAAATCTCCCACCTCCCTACAAATAAGATATTCATTGTGTACTATATTGTTTAGGTGTTCCAAATAATAAATAAAGCTACCCCTTTGCAAATTAGGAATAGCTTCTTATCTTCTAACATCGATATGAATGTCTCGTTTTTAACCATTTTGAATCATCATCGATTCCTCGTCATTTTTAACAGCTTGGGGCAGAAGTCTCCTTCCTCAAAACCCGAGATTTAGGTGGGAGATGAATGCTTGCCCTTTATTTTTCTACCCTTGAAACATTTTCTCTATATGCTATACTAAGAAATAGGAACATATGTTTGGAGGTGTAAGGATGATACGGTGTATGAAGACCTCGTTTCGGGCAACCCCAGAGACGATCAATCGTTTGTTCGAATGCAATCGCATTTCGGCTGAAATATGGAATCACTGCCTCGTACTCGCCAAAGAGACTCATACGAAAACCGGCAAATGGATCACCAAAAGTGAGCTCTAGAAAGCAACGAAGAGGAAGTATCCCATCCATTCCCAGTCCGTGCAGGCGGTTTGCCATACATACGTGTTTGCCCGTGATGCGGCAAGAAAAGCAAGGAAAAGGGGCCATCCGACCAAATATCCGTATAAACAGAAGAAACATTTCAACACCAAATGGGCAAATAACGGCTTCACGGTGCATGAGAATGGGAAAATCGAGTTAAAGATGGGAGATTTTGAAGGCAAAAGACAAAAGCCCTTAACGATCTGGATCAAGGAATTGCCAAAAGGGACCATCAAAGAAATGGAATTGCTCTTTGACCGGCAATTGATGATTTCCATTGCGTATGACGATGGAAAAGAAATCAAAGAGAATAATTCCACCAATCGTTCAGCTATTGACGTGGGAGAAATCCATACGATTGCGGCAGTGGCGGAGAATGGTGAGAACATTATCATTACGGGCAGGAAAATGCGCTCCATTCACCGTCTGCGCAACAAAAAACTTGCAGAACTTCAGCGAAAGATGAGTCGGTGCAAGAAAGGATCGAAGCAATGGAGAAAGTACCAACGTGCTAAAATGTACGTCCTATCGAAAAGCGACAAACAATTAAAAGATGCAGTCCATAAGACGACGAAACAGTTTGTGGAATGGTGTTTGACGAATGAGGTGAAAGAAGTGACTTTTGGCGATGTAGACGGTGTTCAACGAAACACTTCTCGTCGAAAAAAGAAAAGGGTTCGAAACAGAAGAACCAATCAAAAATTATCGAATTGGTCCTTTGGAAAAGTGTATAAGTATTTGGCTTACAAATTGGAAGCAGAAGGTATTCAGATAGCAAAACACGATGAACATCATACCACGCAACAATGTCCTTGTTGCAAGAAGACACGAAAAGTGACTTCTAGAATCTATACTTGTTCATGCGGATATCGTCGGCATCGAGACATCCACGGAGCCGCGAATTTCTTCGCCAAAACCTTTTACGGCGAAATCAGGGAACTCGATTTTAGCCTGAACCATACAAAGTATCTACGGATCGCCTAAGGCGGGAAGTAGTAGATGGTCTGTTCCGACCCAGTCAATGAAATGACTGTTGCCAAATCTAGTTGATAGGAAGAATTCCTGTGACTTGTCATAAAAGGAATGGGCCACCCTCATTCCTTGTTGGATTCTTTTATCGATTTGTTTGGAAACCCCCACTTCAAAAACAGCATGTTTTAAGTGGAGGGAGGTTCATCCGGAATGTTCTCTCTTATGGATGTATTATTAGGTCAGAGCATGGAGGAATTATTACTTTCTATGCCGCTCCAAGAAGACATATGTGAAGCTTTAAAAGGACGCTCTAACGAGATGAAGGATGCGCTTGATTTGATTATTTCCATTGAAAGAGGAGATTGGGAAGGGTTTAACCTCTGTTGTGGGAAGCTGAATATTGAAGATAGTATTGCTCATAACATCTATTATGAAGCTTTCACGTGGGCGAAAGAATTGATTGATATTTAAAAAGGAAAATCCAGAAATGATAGGATTTTCCTTTTTTTATTGGGTATCACCCTACTGTTTGTCTTATTTCTTGCCGATGCTCCTTAATCAACATTCCTCCGATTAATCCTATTAATGAGAATACAACCGGAATGATAAAGCCGTAATGATAACCTACTACACTCGGTGAGGTGTGAAAATGATCGAGTATTTTTCCAAAAATACCTGGTAATAGAACAGCACTTAAAAAACCACCCGTATTAGCGAAACCAGATACGACCCCAACCACTTTTATATCAAAAGATTGCCGGACTACAGCAAATGTTAGAGAGCTTGCACCATTTCCGAAACCAATGATTAAGAAAAGAATAACGAGTACTGCATATGGTGGCTTTCCACCGACTACAAATAACGCAAGCCAACATAAAAAAATGATAAAATGAACGAACATATAAGGACGTTTGATTGTTCCTAAACGACTTGCAATCCAAGTTGTCAAAGGGGAACCGATGAGCGCGCCGATCAAACCAATCATGACAAGCTGACTCGCACTTGAACGTGACATTCCGTACACATGGATTCCGTACGGTACCGCCCAAGAACCAATGAATCCAATATACGTTCCGACAAGTCCGAAATGACAAAAGAAGGTTGCCCATGCTTGACGATCGGAAAATATTCTAGGTAACAACAAACCTGTTTTTTCCCGTTTAGCCTCAGTCTGACTAGAAAATTTATAATCCTTAATGATATGTCTCGGCTTCTTCTCAAGAACATAATAAAGAAGACATGCACAAAGACATAAAATAATTCCCACTGTAAAAAAGACTGGCCTCCATCCCGATAAGCTTATCCAAGCGGAAAAAGGAACGGTCGCCATTAATACCCCTAAGCTTCCTGACATTCCAGCTATGCCAAGCAGCCCGATAAACTCTTTCACTTTGAACCATTGGCTCAGGATCAATACTAAATTAACCCAAATGGCTGCGTCGCCAATCCCCACCAATAGTCGTGCCATAAGAAGGATGAATTCATTGGGAGCAATGCTATATAACAAGGTTCCTATGCCATTAAGCAAAGCACCAATAATCAAGAAAAAGTTTGGACCAAATCGATCCGATAAAACCCCAACAGGAATTTGCAAGCTTGCATAGGCAAAAAATTGTATGCTCGTCAATAATCCAATGGTACCTGCTGTTACTTTGAAATCATGCATCAGTTGATCTGAGATTAATCCTGGTGCTGTTCTTTGACTTACAATCACAAAGTATGTAAATAATACTGTTACAAATACTATCCATCTATATTTACTATTTTGCTTTTCCAAGATGTTCGTCTCCTGTTACTTTCAATATCTTTTTCATTATACACCTATGAAAATGATAGTCATCCATTTTACATTTTGAAATGCGACAGACTTATTTACTCTCGATGCCAAACTTTTAGAAAAGGAGGATTAGACCCACAGTCCAATCCTCCTACTTTATCCATTTTTCTAACAATAGTCCTTTATCTCCGAACACTGGGTCTGTTTCTGGAATCGGTACATGTTTGATTTCAGATAAGTCTTGATTGCGTGACTTTGTATCTCTCCTTCTTAGATTAGGAGTCATCCCACCAGGGTATGCACCTACAACCTCAAAGTCATCACTGCTATCTAGTTTTTTATGCCCTGTTCCAGCTGGAAGAACGATCACATCGCCCGTCTCTACACGGAGGCGTTCGCCCTCCTCTCCCCCTACAAGGATTGTGGCATTACCCCTTTTTACAGCAAGCACTTCATGAGTATTGCTATGATAATGATGATAATCAAATACTCCCCCTGTCCAGCTACCCGTCCAGCCATGGCGATTAAAGGCAGCCTCAATATCATTTGGATTATCCTTAAAAACTTGTTCATACACTATGACGGGAAGATCAGGGTTGTTAGGAATCTCTCCATCGTCTCGAAACATAAAGCTATTAACATTCATTTTCAACGTAACTCCTCCTTTACAATTCCGAAATATTAAAAGTATCTCCTTCCTCTAAATTACCTGATTGATAACCTTTTTTAAACCAGCGCATTCTTTGTTCCGATGTTCCATGAGTAAAGCTCTCAGGTACGACGTATCCTTGTGCCCTTTTTTGAAGTGTGTCATCACCGACCGCACTTGCCGCGTGGATTGCCTCTTCAATATCACCATCGTCTAACAGATTCAAACTTTCGGCATGATTTGCCCATACGCCGGCATAGTAATCTGCCTGTAATTCAAGTCTTACAGAGTATTTATTGTATTCCTTGTCGCTGAGCCTTTGTCTAAGTGCTGCCACTTTGTCACTCGTCCCCAACAGTTTCTGTACATGATGACCCACCTCGTGCGCAATGACATAGGCCATCGCAAAATCTCCTGGAGCATTGAATTTTTGCTGGAGCTCATCATAAAAGCTTAAATCAATATAAAGCTTCTCATCTCCTGGACAGTAGAAAGGACCGACTGCTGAACTTGCCGCTCCACAAGCGGATTGGACGCTACCGTTATAAAGTACCAATATCGGATTTTTATAAACTAGCCCTTCCTCTTTAAAAATCTCACTCCATACATCCTCTGTATCTGCTAAAACGACAGAGACAAATTCTGATAGTTGCTTCTCTTTTGCCGTTTCCTCATAGGGTGGTGGATTGTCATATCCTTGAGTTTCTACACCCTGCAACAAGGTGCCTGGATCCCCTCCGAGAAACGTAAAGACGAGTAGGAGAATAAGACCACCAATTCCACCTCCAGCGATCATTGTGCCGCCCCGTCCTCTTCTATCTTCTATACTAGTGCTTCCTCTTCTGCCTTCCCACCGCATGTAATCTCATCTCCCAATGCACCTAATATACAAACGTATTATTGATATACCCGAGTTAGATAGATTTAAATATTCAGAAGTGGAAAAAAAGAAAGACCAATAACGAAGAAGATTTGATGAATTATACAAAAAAGAGAAGTGCTGATTATACACTTCTCCTTCCTAATCATTTCAAAAGTCCCGTCATATTCGCCGCACTTCTAGTTGTGACAGACACTGTTGTTTCACTCTTCCTGCTAAATCTCGCCCTTATAGAGCTCAAAATATGATAGGTCGTCGGAACAATAACAAGGGTTAACAGAGTCGATGCCAACAGCCCAGAAATAACGACAATCGCCAAAGATCTCGAAATCAAGCCTGCATCACTGGACAGAGCTAAAGGCAATAGCGCGCCGATTGTTGCCAGCGCCGTCATCAAGATGGGGCGAAGACGTGTCTTACCTGCCTCAAGTAAAGCTGCTGTGACCTCCATGCCCTTCTTCTCATTTTGCTTTACCCGTTCCATTAACACAATCGCATTTGTAACAACGATTCCAATTAACATCAAGAATCCAACCAGTGCCGGCATTCCGAGAGCCTGCCGTGTCAGATACAATCCAAGCAATCCACCCGAGAATAAGAATGGCAAAGAGGAAAGAATCGCAATCGGCATGACCATATTTCCAAACGCCACCAGCATCACGATAAACACAAGCACTACCGCAACAGCCATCGCAATAGTCATATTTGTAAATCCTTCATTCATTGCTTGCGCCTGGCCTACAGAATAATAGGTGATCCCATCCGGCAATTCTAAGGTTTTCAGCCGCTTTTCGACCTCTGCCTGCACACCTGAAGAATTATCGGTCGTAATCCGTCCCGTAACTTGGACATATTGCTGCTGATTTAACCGGTACAACGCCGAAGGGCTAGGCTCTTTTGAAAGTGTTGCTACTTCGGAAAGCGTTACTTCCTGCCCAATCGGACTCATGATTTTTTGACTTAAAATATCATGAATGGAGTCTCCCGAATCACTATTCAACAACAAATTCACACTTGTCGTTTTCCCTTCAACTTGAATATCACCAACACGATTGCCTGCAATCAGCTCCCTAGCGAAACCGGCCACCATAATCGGGTTCAATCCTTTTTCAGCTGCTTTCTGATCGTCAATCGACAACTGAAGCTGTTCCTTCACTCCAGAAAGGTTCGTTTGAACATTTTCCAATCCATCAATATCTTTTATTTTATCAACAATCAACTTCCCGGCGTCCTCTAAATTTTGAACATTGCCGCCCTCAACAATCAGCGCCAGACCGCTTGTTCCAACAATCCCGACAGGAGCAAGTGCCACCTGCATTTGATTATCCAATTTTTCAACTTTAGATCTGACACTTTTTTCAAAGTCATTCGTTTGTTCCTTCGTTACAGCATCTTTTAAATCGATGGAAAAAATAATAAAGTTCCCGCTCGCAATCGTTTGAACATTTTTAATATGCTTTTCTTCAGCTAAAATCTTTTCTATTTTCATTGCCAGCCCATTTGCCTTTTCCAACGAAGTGCCATCCGGCAATTCCCCTGTTAACCGGTAAGAAACGGCTTTTTCCTGCGGTAAAAAGTTCTGCGGAATCATCGGAACCAAGGCGAGCGACCCGGCAAACATCACCACCGCCAGCACAATCGTCACAGCACGGCGATTTAGGACCCAAGACAAAGTATTCTTATAGGCTTTTTCAAACCAAGTTTCCTTCACTTCTTTATGCTTGATCCTTAGTAAAAATAACTTCGCCAATAATGGCACGACCGTTAAAGCTACGATCAATGAAAACGCCAGTGCAACGATGACTGTTATGCCAAATGGCGCAAAGAATCCGCCAATAATTCCTGGTACAAACGAAAGCGGTCCAAACACGGCAATCGTTGTCAGCGTGGAAGAGGTAATCGCTCCACCCACTTCTTTAGCAGCCGTCAATACCATCCGCTCATCCCGTTTAGGGCTAATCAGGGTCCTGCGATAAACATTTTCAATGACAACAATTGAGTCATCAATCACCCGGCCGACCGCAACGGCAATCCCAGCAAGGGTCATCATGTTTAAACTATAGTCCAAAAACTTCATCGTCACCATCGAGGCCAAAATCGATAATGGAATCGAAAGCACGGCAACAATGGTTGCTCTTATATTCCGCAAAAACAAAAACGTTACAATAACCGCAAACAACGTACCAAGCAATACTTCGCGAAGCATCCCATCAACCGATGTTTTTACTTCCTTGGAAGTGTCATATAATTTGGTTAACGTATAGCCCTCTGGAAGATCTAATTTATCCAACACTTCCTTCGCCTTACCAACCACTTCAACTGTATTGGATCCTGCCTGCGCCTTCATTTCTACTAAAACAGCTGGCTTTTCATTCAATCGAGTATAGACTTGTTCCTTTCTATTACTATATGAAACGTCGGCGATCTCCGATAATTTCACATTCACTAATCCAGCAGGACCTTGGGCCAATATTTGAACATCCTCAACGGCTTTTATAGATTCCAGCTTAAAATCAGCCTGCACATTCAAGGTTTTATCATCAACATTGACCTGCCCAGCAGGAAACGAGAAATGATGTGCTAAAAATGTTTGCTTGACAGTCTCATATGAAATCCCATACTTTTTCATCTTTTCCGGATCCAGTTTGACGGCCACTTCTTTTTCAGTCTCACCATTTATATCAATGGTCCCTGCCCCGTCTATTCTGGCTAAGGACGGCTTGATGTGTTCATTGATATATTGTGTCAGGTCAGATTGATTGGCTGTTTCAGACGAAAGAGCAAACTGAAAAACCGGCATCGCAGAAGGTCCGTCCTTAAGAATTTGAGGTTTATCGGCACCTTCCGGCAGCTTGATCGAAGCGACAGCTGTTGTCACATCCTTTTCGGCTTCATCCATATCCTTGCTCATATTAAACTCAAGAATCCCAACAACTACATTGCTGTGTGCTTCAATATAGAGATTATCCAGTTTCTTGATTCCTGACAGCGTCGTTTCCAACGGTTTTCCTATATCCTCTAATCCTTGTTCTGGGGTAGCTCCAACATATGGAACCTGGACGATAATATACGGTATGTCGACATTCGGCATCGACTCCATCTTCATTGTTTTGACGGAATAAATACCACCCACAATCACCATTATCATGGCGATAAAAATAACCCCTGCGTTCTTTAATGAAAATTTAATCCATGACTGCATCACTTTTCTCCTTCGTTAATATTTTTTATCCTTCCCTTTTTGCACGATATCTTTTTCATTATAGGTTTTCCTCCCTTCCCTATCCTCAGGCTGTATATGTAAAATTACCTCCGACCAGAGACTTAGCAAGAATGAATGTAAAGCCCTCAAATAACAACTAATAGTGAAGATGGAAGTCTTATATATTTCGGAATGGGTCATGTGTTTAGGGAGGATTCTAATTAAATATTGAATAATCTTTGGATTGTTAAATAAAAAAGCAACTCCTTTAATAATGGAGCTGCTTTTCTAAAAATATTATGGATATCGGACTCCTTTACCTTTTTTGGAGAAAAATAAAAAGGCTGTCAAAAAGCTCAGTTTTCACTGACTTTTTAGACAGCCTATTCGTAATCAAACCATCACTTTACAAATATCATTCGTAAACTCAACCGGGTCGTTGATTGGCAAGCCTTCAATTAGCAGGGCTTGATTGTACAGTAAATTTGTATATAGTGATAATTTTTCTTTATCTTTTTCAAACGCGTCTTTTAAGGATTGGAAAACTTCATGTTGTGTATTGATTTCCAATACCTTTTCAGCTTGAATGTTTTGGTTATCAGGCATAGAATTCAAGATTTTTTCCATTTCGATTGTAACTTCACCATCAGTGGAAAAACATACAGGATGGGATCTCAATCTTTTAGATGCCCTGACGTCCTTCACTTTATCTGCCAAAATTGTTTTCATTTCATTGAAAAGATCCTTGTCGGCTTTTTCTTCCGTTTCCGATTTCTCTTCATTATCTGCAGCGTCAATTCCTAAATCACTGCTTGAGACTGATTTGAATTCTTTTTCTTTGTAGTTCATCAACATTTTAATCGCGAACTCATCGATATCCTCTGTGAAATACAGAATTTCATAACCTTTATCCGCTACTAATTCCGTTTGCGGGAGCTTTTCAATTCTTTCATTAGATTCACCAGAAGCATAATAAATATATTTTTGATCCTCAGGCATTCTTGACACGTACTCATCCAATGTGACGAGCTTTTTCTCTTTGGAAGAATAGAATAACAATAAATCCTGCAATGTTTCTTTATTCATTCCGAAGTCACTATACACGCCATACTTAAGCTGTCTTCCGAATGATTCATAAAACTTCACATACTTGTCCCGATCATTTTTCAATAGATTTTGTAATTCGCTTTTAATCTTTTTATTAATATTATTGGCGATGCGCTTTAATTGACGGTCGTGCTGCAAGATTTCCCTTGAAATGTTTAATGAAAGGTCCGGTGAATCGACCATTCCTTTTACAAAGCTAAAGTGATCTGGTAGAAGGTCAGCGCATTTATTCATGATCAATACGCCATTTGAATATAACTCTAAGCCCTTTTCATACTCCTTAGAATAATAGTCAAAAGGCGTTTTTTCAGGAATATATAAAATCGCATTGTAACGAATAGCCCCGTCAACACTAGTATGAATATGAGCTAAAGGCTTGTCATAGCCATAATGTTTCTCCGCGTAAAAATTCTCATAATCTTCATCTGTAAGTTCACTTTTATTTTTTCTCCAAATCGGCACCATGCTGTTGATGATTTGCTCTTCCTTAACCTCTTCGTATTCATTTTCAGTACCTTCTTTTAACTTGCTTTCCGTAACATCCATTTTTATTGGATAGCGGATGAAGTCTGAGTATTTCTTGATGATAGATTTTAAGCTATACTCTTCTAAAAATTCATCGTACTGCTCTTCTTCGGTATTTTCTTTGATTTTTAATGTGATCTCAGTACCAACCGTTTCTTTTTCAAATGGCTCAATCGTATATCCATCCGCACCTGCTGAATACCATTTGTACGCCTCATCGCTCCCCAACGCTTTACTAATGACTGTAACCTCATCAGCCACCATAAAAGCGGAATAAAATCCAACACCAAATTGACCAATAATATCATGACCATCTTTTAATTCGTTTTCAGTTTTAAATGCTAAAGAACCACTCTTAGCAATAATTCCGAGATTCGTTTCTAATTCTTCCTTCGTCATTCCGATACCAGTATCGGTTACTGTCAAAGTTCGTTTATCTTTATTCGGGGTTACCTTTATGTAGTAACTGTCTTTATCAAAGCTTAACGAATCATCCGTAAGAGCCTTGTAATAAATTTTATCGATGGCATCACTGGAATTCGAAATCAATTCTCTGAGGAAAATTTCCTTTTGAGAATAAATGGAATTAATCATCATCTCCAATAGCCTTTTCGATTCTGCTTGGAATTGTTTTGTTTCCATGAAAAAGTCTCCTTTCCACCATATGTATTTAATAGACAACTTCATTTTAGCACTCCACGGAGCAGAGTGCTAATGATTAATTAAATAACATATTTAAAAATTGATTGTCAATATTCTAGTCTACTTGCTTCCTTTCTATTTTTACAAATAATGTGATAAATATTGATACTAACAGTAACCCGAATGGAACAATGCTAATTAAATAACGGAAGGTTGACTCAGGGTCAGGTCCTGGATTTTCTCCACTTTCATAGCCAAAAATTATACCTACAATCAGAAAAGCCAGAGCAGAAATTAACCCGCTTGAACGAGTGATGAAGCCACTTACCGCCGTATAAACCCCTTCTCGTCTTTGACCCGTTTTTTCAAAATCCATATCGATGATCAAACTGTTAACGATTGGAGGTGTAACGAGAAAGCCCGCCATTCCGAAGCCTACTAATACTCCCGCAATAATTCCGCTTATTAGATCGGATCCGAACCAAAGCGGAAGGACAGAAATGGCATAGGCAATCATGGACAATCTCCACCCTTTAACCGGATCCATTTTACGAATGAGCCAAAACCAAACAGCAACAAGAGGGATAATAGAAATAAACACGGAAGCTAATAGAATAGTATTTTGAACTTCTGGGATTTTCAATACATACTTTGCATAAAAGGGAATCATCGAACTAAGTAGACCATTAACCGTTTGGGCGAATGAATTCGCCATATTTACTAGCCAGAACGGTTTATTTTTTAATGTTTCACCAAATGATTCTTTCAAGCTAAGTTTAGGAGTATTGGCGACGTGTTCATTTTCCTTAACATACATTAAAAATAGGAGCATAAAAATAGCAAACACAACTGCATACACAATCGACATTTTGCTAAATCCCATCGCCGTAAACAAAATAGGAGTTAAAGCTGTGCCAATGAGGAGAGCAACTATTTGAAAACCTTGTTGGATGGCAGAAGCCTTCGCACGAATTCTATCCCCTCTGAATAGTTCAGGAAATAGCGCACCGTAGTTGACCCAAATAACTGTCGCTACCGCTTCGTATAAAATTAAAGCAATCAAAAACCAAGTGAATAGTCCCATCTCCGATATATCTTTTGGCGGTGAGAATATCATAATGAAAGTTAACATAAAAAGAGGAATTGCCCCAAAAATCCACGGTCTCCTCCGACCATACTTTGTCTTCGTCCGATCTGACCAATACCCAAATAACGGCTGGTTCACCGCATCCCAAATCATAAAAATAGTACGAGCTAATGTTGCTAATCCAATACTCAATCCCAACTTCTCAACGTAATAGTAACTATAAAAAGAGCTAAAAGCTTGACTAGGAATCATCATAGCGAGCATCCCAAATGCGTACATCATTGGGGAGTTAACAAGACTTTTTTTCATACTAGCGCCTCCATTTAATCTATTTCTCTACCAGTAATTATAGATATGATATACTCACAGGATGCTGAATATTCAAATTAATTTTACAATAAATAAGGCTAAGGAAACAGGCTGTTTTCCTTAGCTTTTGAGAAATGTATTTTTATTCAAAAATTATCTCTTTATAAACATAGATTTTTTTATAATTGATCCACCACAATATGAATAATAAGCAGTACAGTCACAGCACGTAAAACCGGCTTAACATATTGTGGTTTCAGCTTTTCAGCAACTCGAACACCGATTTGAGCACCTGTAAGCGAGCCTAAAAGAAGTGCAATCGTAAGCGGCCAAATGATTTTTCCAGCGGCAATATATGAAACGGCTGCTCCGAAACAACTGGAAAACGTCGCGAGGCGGACAAGCCCTACAGCTTGGATATAGGAAACTTTTAAGTAATCAAATAAGTAAAACATTAGCGTCCCTTGCCCTGGGCCAAAAAGTCCATCATATATTCCGATACCATAAAGACCCGGGACACTAAATCGATTCATCTTTAAAGGATTTTCTCCTGTAAAACTGCCCTTTCCTTTAAAAGAAGTGACAAAAGCAAATATTAATAGGATGATAGCGATGATGTACATATGCTCTCCAGATATTTTTGATGCAATATATCCCCCGCTCAATCCACCAGAAAGACTTACTGGAATGATCCAAAACGACTCTTTTAATGAGATTTCTTTCTTTTTATATAAATGAAAAAAACTAGAGAATGAACTTATCGTGTTGGATACTTTGTTGGCGCCAATAGCAGAATGGACAGGCATCCCTAAAATCAGCATAGCCGGAAAGTTAATGAATCCTCCCCCGCCTGCTAATGTTCCAACGGTTGTAGCACAAACTCCGATCATAAAAAGAATGACAAACTCCATACTCCGCACCTCCTTAATTACCTTAAGAATAGTACGGACTTACCCATAAGTAAAATCGATAATATTTATAAAAATACATAAGAATTTCTTATAACACCAAAAGTCAAATCGAAAAAATTAGCTTACACTTCTTTTACCGTTGCAATATAAGGTAAATTCCTATATTTCTCAGCAAAATCTATTCCGTAGCCCACGATGAATTCATCGGGAATGACGAATCCAACATAGTCGACTGGCAAGTCAATCTTCCTTCTTTCTGGCTTATCTAATAAGGTGCAAATTTTAATCTGTTTCGGTTTATGCATCATCAAATGATCACGTAAGAAATGAAGTGTCAGTCCGCTATCAATGATATCCTCGACTATAACTACATTCTGATCTGTAATATTTGCATCTAAATCTTTCAAAAGCCTCACTTTCCCCGTTGTTTCTGTTTGATCGTTATAACTAGAAACGGAGATAAAATCGACTTTTATATCCCCTTTCATTTCACGGATCAAATCTGCTGCAAATACAAATGATCCTTTCAAAACAACAATGATGAAAATGGGTTCATTCTGAAAGTCCCTTTCAATATCTTCACCAATTTCCTTCACTCTTTGTTTTATTTCCTTTGCAGATAGCATTATACTATTTAGTTCGTATGCCATTAATGAACACCTACTTTTAAATTTCTTAATGTCGGTTAAAAGCAAAATGGAAAAATGCGCAGGCTGTGTATTAAGTAAACATTGTCCTGGTGCTTGTTCGACGACTCCATTAAACGTAAAATTTTTGCTTAAGCGCTATTCTCAGCACTACTTGTCGGTAATCGATAGCTCCCTTTCTTAGGAAATAAAAAGAAAAACATAGTCCCTACAGAAATAATACATCCCATCATCCAGAACAGAAATTGAGGACCTTGAAAATCTACTACTAGACCTCCAATCACATTTCCTGCAATTCCCGCGAGTCCCCCGGCAGCCGCGAACATCGTTTGGGCGGTTGCCTTCGCATCTCTTGGCGCCATTAAATTGACAATCTCGACGACTGAACTGAAGTAAAAGGCAAAAGCGATTCCATCAAGGGCTTGCAAAGATAAAACGACACCAACTGGAGGGGTAAATCCCATAACAATGTACTTAATTGCGTACGCAATCGTTCCAAGAATAAGCATAGGAAACAAGCCAATGCGCCGAATGAGCTTTGCAGATAACCAGAATAATGGGATTTCTACGACTGCAGCGATTGTAAAATTCCAGCCGACGAGATCGATTGGATAATTCAATTTTTGAAAATAAATAGGCAAATAACTGAAGTTCATCGTAACGGTTCCTGAAATCACCATCGTAATAACTAAGAAAAAAATAAAATTTCGATTACGAAATAAGGCACCTACCCCTTCTTTTCCTAGTACTTCCGCCCTCTTCGCCCGCTCCATTTTTGGAAAAGTAAACATGAGCAAAAACATGATAACGGCAAAAATCGCGAATGCTACAAAACTGTATTGATAGCCGATTGTATTGTAAACATAGCCTGCAATAACCGTCACGAACGCAAATCCGAGTGCTCCCCATAACCGGACCTGCCCATATGTGAATCCAAATGATGGGCCTTTTTCAACTGCAATAGCATCAACAATCGTTCCAGCAGGTGTATTGATAAAAGAAAAGACAATTGCGGTAATAATCATAGGTATAAACGATTCACTAAAAATATAACCAAATGCCGCTATGGCTGACAAAAAGGTGGAAACCTTTAATAGTGTCCGATAATCTTTTGCTGCGTCGTTAATAAGACCGAATACCGGCTGTGCAATAATCCCCGTCAACGAGCCCGCTCCAAGAATCACTCCGATTGTCGAAGCGTCAAAACCTCTTTCCGTTAAAAACAAACTCATAAACGGCGTAATACTTCCCATGCCAAGATATAAAAATAAGTAAAACATTGATATTTTAAGTTTCACTGGACACCATCCATTCCAACCTCAATCCACATTCGTTTACAGACATTGCTATTTCATAGCGAAAATATTATAAAAAAAGCGGAAATTTTTAAAAAATAAAGGACTTTCGAGTTGCAGTAAAGAAGAGAATTATAGATAAAAAAACACCTAGCCATTATAGCCTCATCTATAACTATTTTACCACTTTTATAATCAGCTTGATTACAAAAATTTTACTATGGGGGTTATTTACTTGCAAAAACTTGAATCCAAAACTCTTAAAACACATGACCACAGAAAAATCTACCGAGAGATATATCAACTAAAGCCTCAAAAAACGGTTATTCAATTATTACCAGAATTAAAGTATGTATCACAAAGCATGGTCACTTCCTATGATATGGAATGGGATGGAAGACCTGAGCCGAAAGATGAAAAATGGCTTGCTTGGAAGGTTGTTAACCAAATCAAGCAGATAACGAAAAAGGAACTAGAATACAAATTTAAAAGAATGCCAGAGGAAATCATATGGCACGAAAAGGCTGATCATGATAAATGGGTCGTCGATCAGATGATCCTTGTGGCGGATTGTGTTACAGAAGAAATGTTTGATAGAGCGAAAAAACGAGTGATAAAAAGTTTACGAGTAAAGGATCTTCCTACTATTACTTTTAAGATAAATGGCCCTACACTATGTGCACAAAGACTTCATGTCGGCCATTACAAGGATACTAAGGAAACACTCCAAATATTAAAAGAGGATATAGATGCACAAGGGTACAAAATAAAAGGAGCCCATCGAGAAATCTATTTACTTCCTGCCATGGACTGTTATCCACCAGAAAAATGTAAAACAATCGTAAGTGTGGAAATTGAGAAGAAGGAGAATAAAAATTGATTGAAAAGATTTTATATAATACTGTTCCTGTGAAAGATATACCAGCATCCATTAAGTGGTATACCGAAATTTTAGGTTTTAAGTTCATCTGGCATAGCGAAGAAGAAAAGCTTGCACAAGTAAGCTTGCCGTCCGGACAAATGATTTTTTTATCCGAAACGGACGATGACACAAACGCAAATTTCACAAAAGATGGTGCGGCTCGAAGTGTTGTTGGCTTTCAAGCTAAAAATATTGAACAACTGTACGAGCATTTGAAAAAGCACGGCACACGAGTCGAGGAAATTGTTCATGATGAAGAAGGAGGGTATAAGTTTTTGGACTTCTATGATCCAGACGGAAACATGTTTAATGTTGAATGTGATGTATAAAAAATTATTAAAAAGGACTGATCTTAATGAATCTAAAAAATCAAAAACAAGAATTGAATATGGCAGACATATCTACATCAAAGTTTACTTGCGTACTCGGACATAAACTCTACTTTGAAAATGTGGATCTATCTGAGACCAAAATAGTAAATGCTAATTTAAGTAGATTAGTCATTAATGATGCTAACTTAAGCGATGTAGAAATTGATGGAGCCCAGCTTGGGGGAGCTTTTATTCATAATATCGGCCTTCCTCCTGAAGGTCACCCGAATTATGATCCTAACGCTAAACAAAGACCTCTCAGGTTTGAGAACTGCAACTTGAATGACAGCACGATTACGGATTGCAATTTAGAAAATGTTGAGATTAACATGTGCAATATAAAAGGAATGAAAATCAATGGGATTAGTGTAGAGGAATTGCTTAAAGTGTATTCCGAATCGAAAGTGTAAATCCAAAACCTTTTCCGTTATCCGGAAGTTAGAATTTCTTATAAATATAAAGCCATTGGACTGTTTAAACACCCAATGGCTTTTCTTTTTTATTAGAGAATTATTGATCCCTTCGATACATCTCCAAACTCTTGTAACCCGCTGCAAGAATCTTTTCCATTTCCTCTCGTCGTTTATTTCTCGTGGATTCTTGTTTTGCACTATACACATGACGTGCCCAGTCTTTTTGATACCCCGGTGTGAGTGACTGATAAAAAGAAAGTAAATCAGGAGTATCCTCTAAATCTTTTTCTATGGCTGGAATCATTTCAATATAATCGTCAACCCGTTGGCTAGCTTTTGAGGAGGTTTGTTTTGGGTCACGGGACTCTTCTTTTAAGCCTACAACCGTAAACACTTCATCCAAACCGACCATTCGTGCAAATTTTATATTACTTTTACCAACATAACCATTTTCGTCTACACCAATACTTGGAAATATTTCGTCTCGATGAATGAAGGTTGGATATACTTTGTTTCCCTTTTTAGGATAGGCCAAAAAGAGATATCCCTTTTTGTTTAAATAATTCTTTTCAATCACTTTGTATATGAGCTCTTTAAAAGATTCCATGTCGAGTACAAATGCAAAAATAAGATCATATTTACTTTCCTTAAGTTCTGTATCGTAACGATCCAGCTCTGCTAAATAATCCGCACCTTCGGGTAAATTCAATACCGCTACATGTTCATACTTTTTTAAGTTTAGCTTTTCTACGATTGTTTTCGTCATCTTTTATCACCTTTAAATCTAAGACGTTAGTTCTAACCACTTATTTATGACTTCTACAAGTTTGTCTTCCTTTTCTTTCACATCATTCATATCCGTAAATTTTACGATCGCTCTATCATGGGAAACCCACTCCAATATCCCTTTTGCATCGTCTAACAAAGATTCTTTCACGTTGTTTTCCTGTACTTTTGCACCGAAATGAAAAATCAATCTAAAAAATCCTTTACCATGAAGATTAAAAGTCACCCTATCCTCATTCTTATATTGGAAACTAGGGGCATTCCATTTTATATGTTCAGTAATTTGTTCGTTTGCACTTAAAATAATTTTTCTAACTTCCTCTATTTCCTTTTTTAATGGGTGCTCAAGATTTAACAAAAAATCCGCTACTTGCTGTGGGCCAGTTTGCTTTGTTGCCATTAATATTACTCCCCTTTCGGAAATTACCCTTTCTCTTAGATAAATAAGTATGCTGGAACAATCACTGGATTCCACTATGCTTTAATTATTGACCTTTAATTACCTTTTCCTCCTCTTGGTGAAAGTGTAGCGATTCTCTCCATTCCGGCAATGATTGGTTTTGCTTTTTGAATTAATGTTTGAGTTGCTTCTAATGATAAAGATGCCTGATGTGCACTTTCATCACTCCAAACTTCATAAACAAACACGGAATTAGGTTCTTCAGGGGAAATATTCACAAGATATATTTCACAGTCATCTAAATCTTGCATTGACTCTGCAACTGTTAGTAATATTTTGACTAATGCCTCACGTTCGCCATCTTTTGCTATTAACTTTCCAAACAAAGCATACTTACCCACCTACAATTCCTCCTCGTTTCCGTAGCTCTTATAAGAGTAACATTTCTAATTCACCTAACATATTTTTTATTCTAGAGAAGTTTATGAAATTCCTTCCTTTCCCCTTCATCTATATAATTTCCAAAAAGCAAGAATATGTGTAATAACTGTATAAATCCATTTAAGTACGATGATATTAAACATAGGTAATTTCAACCATTGAGGTGGAGAACATGAATTTTTTCGCAAGTGTATTAATTATTATAGGCTTTTTCGTTATTGTGATTGTTCTGATCGGACTCATTGTCTCCATTTTATTTTTACTAGTGTTCGACCGAAATCAGAAAATGCATTCTATATTAAGAAATTATCCTTTTCTTGGTAGGGTTCGTTATTTTTTAGAAAAAATAGGTCCGGAATTTCGCCAATATTGGTTTAATAGCGATACAGAAGGAAGACCTTTTTCCAGGGATGATTATGAACATATCGTTAAAAGCGCGAAGTATAAGCGTGATGTAGTCGGATTCGGTTCAAAACGTAATTTTGAAGAAGAAGGCTATTATGTTAGAAATGACATGTTCCCAAAGCTTAACGAAGAAATGAAGATGGACGAAAATACTCTTACGTTAACAAAAAGATATATTTTACTTAAAGATCCTCTCTTTTCTCAAAGAGAGGAAAAATGGGAAGAAAATGAATCATCTGCTTATTTACTGCATGATGATGATGCGATTGTCATTGGTCCTGATACCGAGCACCCCTTTGTACTAAAAGGACTGATTGGAATGTCTGCGATGAGTTATGGGGCACTTGGGAAAAATGCCATAACAGCTTTATCAAAAGGGTTAGCCATTGCGAAAGGAACATGGATGAACACGGGTGAAGGCGGTTTATCTCCCTACCATTTGGAGGGAGAGGTAGATATTATTATGCAAATTGGACCAGCTTTATTTGGAATTAGAGATGGAAATGGCGATCTAGACTGGGACGAATTAAAAAGAAAAAGCGAAATTCCGCAAATAAAAGCGTTTGAATTGAAATTGGCGCAAGGAGCAAAAACACGTGGCGGTCATATCGATGCTGAAAAGGTCAATCCGGAAATTGCTGATATTCGAAAAGTCGTGCCATACAAATCCGTTGATAGCCCGAACCGCTTTCATCAGTTTGATAATGTGCCCGCAATGTGTGACTTTATAGAAAAGATACGTTCTCACACAGGAAAACCGGTTGGGATCAAGATTGTTGTTGGCAGTAACGATAGTGCTGAAGAGCTTGCAAGGTATATGGAAGAAACTGGAAAAGGACCTGATTTTATTACAGTCGATGGTGGTGAAGGAGGAACGGGTGCTTCGTATCAAGAGCTAATTGATAGTGTGGGATTACCTCTTAAGTCTGCCCTTTCCATCCTAGTATGTACCCTGAACAAATACGGAGTTCGAGATCGCGTGAAAATTATCGCTTCAGGAAAACTTTTTACGCCTGACCGAATAGCGGTTGCTCTAGCGATGGGTGCTGATCTAATTAATATCGCTCGCGGATTCATGATTTCTGTCGGCTGTATTCAAACATTAAAATGCCAATCGAATACATGTCCTGTTGGAGTCGCTACGACAGACCCTGATTTACAAAAGGCGCTTGTTATAGATGAAAAAAAATATCGTGTTGCAAATTATTTAATCACATTACGAAAAGGATTATTCCGGATTTCTGCAGCTGCAGGATTAGACTCACCTGTCCACTTTTCCCCTAAAAATATTATGTATAAAGATGATAAGGGGATTGTCTATTCTTTAGAGAGCATTTTGAAAGACATTCAAAAACAAATTGAAGTAAGCTGAAAAAAATCCTTTCCCCAACGTGGAAAGGATTTTTGCCTCGATGTCTAAACGATTTGTCGGTTCCAGTGGCGATGCATCGTAATTGCTTCAACCAACTCACGAGCAAACTGGTGAATATTATCGTTTGTTACTACTCCTGGGCTGTTCAGCATTTTTTCTTTAAGGAATTTTGCTCCTTCATGTGTCGCACCTATCGGCTTATAATGTTTAAACGCTTCTTCAATAAAATAGGAAACATCCTGATTAAACTTTACGTTTTCTCCATATCCTCCGACGATATATAATGCATCCAAAAGAACTGGATCAGTAGTTAAAAAGGTTTGATTAACCATCAAGTCTGTCCCATCGGCGGCTTTCAAAGTTCCGAACTTTTCACTTATAATCTCGATTTGAATTCCTGCTTCTTTTAAAACTTCCAATACAGCCATTGTGTCAGTCCCGCTAAAATCTTTCCCAACGATTACACCCACTTTACGCGTATAAGGTGTTTTCTTTGTATTTAATTGGCTTAAGGCAGGTGATGACTTTGTTATATTCGATTTTCCAGCTCCTGGAGGTGTTACACCAATCGCATCGGCAACCGCTGCAGCCATTTCAGAGTTAACATTGGAAAACATATTGACTACTTGTTGGCGAACAGACATGCTTCTTACTTTCCCTAACTCGAATGAGAATGCATCAATAATATGCATCTTCTCTGGCTGACTCATACTATTCCAAAACATTGTCGCTTGAGAGAAATGATCCTTAAAGCTATCACTTCTTCTCCGCACTTTATGCCCTTCCATTTTTTCCTGATAATGTACAAAACCACCTTTTTCACCACTTACTGGCATAGGTGTATTGTTTGCCAATGAATTATTATGATAACTGACTTGCCCTTTATTGATCGTTTGGCGTCCATATCCATCTCGTTGATTATTATGAAATGGACAGACGGGACGATTGATGGGCAGTTCATGAAAGTTAGGACCGCCAAGGCGAATTAATTGTGTATCAGTATAAGAAAATAATCGACCTTGCAACAAAGGATCGTTTGTGAAATCAATACCTGGTACAATGTGACCAGGGTGGAATGCCACTTGTTCGGTTTCCGCAAACACATTATCTACGTTGCGATTTAAGGTCATTTTTCCGATGATTCTCACAGGTATGTCTTCTTCTGGCCATATTTTTGTAGGGTCTAGTATATCAAAATCGAATGAAAATTCCTCTTCCTCATCGATGAGCTGCACACCCAATTCATATTCCACATATTGACCCATTTCTATCGCTTCCCATAAGTCACGACGATGAAAATCAGGATCCTTACCCGATATTTTCTGTGCTTCATCCCAAACGAGAGAATGAACTCCTAATACAGGCTTCCAATGGAATTTTACAAAGTGGGCTTTTCCTTGATCATTTACAAATCGAAACGTGTGGACACCAAAGCCTTCCATCATTCGAAAACTTCTTGGGATGGCACGATCTGACATATGCCACATGACCATATGAGCTGATTCTTGATTATTTGCGACAAAATCCCAAAACGTATCATGTGCAGATGCAGCCTGAGGCATTTCATTATGAGGCTCAGGTTTCACAGCATGGATTAAATCAGGAAACTTGATTGCATCCTGAATAAAAAAGACCGGAATATTATTACCGACTAGATCGAAATTTCCTTCTTCCGTATAAAATTTTGTAGCAAATCCTCGAACATCTCTGACTGTTTCTGCTGAACCGCGTGAACCTGCAACAGTTGAAAAACGAACAAATACTGGCGTTTTTACTGAAGGATCTTGTAAAAATTTCGCACTAGTGTAATCCTCCATAGATTCGTATAATTCAAACTCGCCATGAGCAGCAAAACCACGCGCGTGGACCACTCGCTCAGGAATTCTTTCGTGGTCAAAATGTGTTATTTTTTCTCGAAAATGAAAATCCTCCATTAAAGTAGGACCACGTTCACCTGCTTTTAAAGAAAATTCATCTTCCGATAATTTTAGCCCTTGATTAGTTGTCATCTCTTTTCCTTCGTCATTAGCGCGAAACTGTTCCAATTGCTTCTGCTTCTTGTTTTCATTTGTTTTCCTATTTTCGCTCATGATAGACCTCCCAATAGGTATTAAATAAAACACAGCTTATTTTTCTGATACCCTATTGGAATCGGAGCAAACAATTATTTTTTTCTGCAAACTCAACTAAAAATCTATTATTTTTCATTCATTAATGGTTATCATCTTTTTCACTAATTCCTTGTTGCGATCTGTAAATCTCTCATTATGTGAAGAGACCATAGCAACTTTTTCAGCATCTGGCTGGATAAAGGTTTTAGCTTTATTTACAGCATTCGCCGCATCTTGAAAAGCTCCAGCGATTAATTGCAGTTTTCCTTCATGCATAAGAATATCTCCCGCAGCGTAAAGACCATCGATTGTAGTTTCACTAGTAGAAGTTCCTGATATATAGAAGTCATCGATTCTATCAATTTTAAGATCGCTATTTTCCAGTAAAGACGCATCTTGTTCATAGCCATGATTGATTACAACTTCATCAATAAAAACATACGAAACCTCTCCCGTTTCATGATTGGTTAGTTCAACACGCTCGATTGCTTCATGGTTTGTGCAGGCTACTAATTTTGTAATAGAAGTATTAAAGAAACAAACTGCAGAACTATTTTTTAACTGAGTAGCTTGAGCTTCATGACCTGTTAATTCGTCTTTTCTATATGTTACATATACTTTTTTCGCGATTGGCTCGAGTTCATTAGCCCAATCAATGGCAGAATTTCCCCCGCCCGAAATGATGACCGTTTTATTTTTAAAGTGTTTTAAAGACTTTACTGTGTAATGGAGATTAGACACTTCAAATCTTTCAGCACCTTCAATATTCAATTTTTGCGGTTTTAATATCCCACTTCCTACAGCGACAATAACTGTTTTGGAATAATGCTTCTCCCCGGATGAAGTATGTAAAACAAAAAAATCTTTCTCATTACGTGATATCGACTCTACTTTCTCATTCAACACTACTTCAGGATTAAATGTGAGACCTTGCTCCACAAGCTGTTCAATCAGCTTTGCGCCCGGAATAGGAGTGAGCCCTCCTACATCCCAAATCATTTTTTCAGGATAAACGTGAATTTTCCCACCTAATTGTGGTTGATATTCGATTAGCTTTGTTTTCATTTCTCGCAAACCGCTATAAAAAGTGGAGTATAGCCCTGCTGGTCCCCCACCTATGACAGTTACATCAAATAAGTCGTATTGTCCCATTCCCATTCACTCCCTTACAATTTTGCATAATTGATAATCATTCTCAATATAATTGTTGACAAGAGAATAACCCACTATTATAGTTATCATTATAACGATAATGATAATCATTCTCAATTAATTTTTTATCAATTGTGGAGGTGACATTTTGGTTCGTCTTTATACAAACGGCTTAAATATTGGCTACGGAGAACGGCTAATCGTGAAAGGTATCAGCTTAGAAATTCCGGATAAACAAATTACGACGATCATCGGTGCAAACGGATGTGGTAAGTCCACCCTATTAAAGGCTATTACTCGCATCATTTCACACCAGTCAGGAACAATCGTTTTAGATGGGAAAAATATCTCTAAAGAAAATACAAAAACACTTGCTAAAAAAATGGCAATTCTTCCTCAATCTCCGGAAAGTGCCGGAGGTTTAACCGTAGGAGAATTAGTATCTTACGGTAGGTTTCCATATCAAAATGGCTTCGGACGTTTAACGAAGCATGATTATGAAGTTATTGATTGGGCACTTGATGTGACAGGAACCATTGACTTTAAATTTCGCCCTGTCGATGCCCTTTCTGGCGGTCAACGGCAACGCGTTTGGATTGCAATGGCTCTTGCACAAGAGACGGATATCATCTTCCTTGATGAACCGACAACCTATTTAGATATGGCGCATCAACTTGAGGTTTTAGAGCTTTTGCAAAAACTCAATGTGGAACAGGATCGTACAATCATCATGGTCCTCCACGATCTAAATCAAGCAGCTCGTTTCGCCGATTACATCATTGCCTTAAAAGATGGTGAAGTCGTGAAAGCCGGATCTTGTGAAGAAGTAATCAGTCATGAAGTACTGAAAAAAGTTTTTCAGATTGATGCGGAAATCGGGCGCGATCCAAGAACAAATAAACCGATGTGTATCACATACAATTTATTAAGAGGGGAAGAAGAAAATGAAGAAATTGTTCATACCGTGCCTCTTGTTGCTGCTAATCATTAGTGGATGCGGCAACAAGGCTGTGCAAAATGATAATAAAAATAAAGAAGAAAGCCAAACAGATACCATCACATACGAATCTGAAAACGGACCAATCGAAGTTCCTGCTGACCCTAAGCGTGTCGTTGTCCTCTCTTCTTTTGCTGGAAACGTTATGTCATTAGGAGTCAATCTTGTCGGCGTCGATTCATGGTCTAAAATGAACCCCCGTTTTGATGACAAATTAAAAAATGTTCAAGAAGTTACCGATGAAAGCTTGGAAAAAATCATTGAATTAGATCCAGATTTAATTATCGGATTATCAAATATTAACAATGTGGATAAATTAAACGAAATTGCCCCAACAGTCACATTTACATATGGCAAAGTAGACTATTTAACGCAACATATAGAAATTGGGAAACTATTAAACAAGGAAAAAGAAGCACGAGAATGGGTTGATGACTTTAAAAAGCGTGCACAAGCTGCTGGTGAAGAGATTAAAGCAAAAATAGGAGAAGATGCAACCGTCTCTGTGATTGAAAACTATGACAAACAGCTTTACGTCTATGGCGATAACTGGGGACGAGGAACAGAGATTTTGTATCAAGAAATGCACTTAGCTATGCCAGAAAAGGTAAAAGAAACAGCTTTAAAAGAGGGATATTATGCACTTTCACTAGAAGTTCTTCCCGAGTTTGCCGGCGACTATGTCATCTTAAGCAAATTCAGTGAGACCGATAACGCATTCCAAGAAACAGAGACGTATAAAAACATTCCGGCTGTTAAGAATAACCGAGTCTTTGAGGTAAATGGGAAAGAATTTTACTTCAATGACCCGTTGACGTTAGACTTGCAGCTAGATTTCTTTATAAAAAGCTTTCTAGGGAAGTAATACAACAATTGAGGGATTCTTGTATTAAGAATTCCTCTTCCTATATATAAAAAGAAAAGATGAGAGCGCTATGATAAATGAAAAACGTACAATTCCATTTTTTTATAAACTGATCGCCGGAATTTTGGTGCTTCTATTTATGTTTTTAGTCGCTATGGTTTTTGGAGCCGCTGAGACGACCATTAAAGATGTTTGGTTGGCACTTACTTCTAATGCAGCGGGTGAAAAAATTTCTATCCTACGTGAAATCCGCTTACCACGTGAGGTCGCGGGAGTGTTAGTTGGAGCATCCCTCGCTGTTTCCGGTGCGATTATGCAGGGTATAACAAGAAATCCACTCGCAGATCCAGGCTTACTCGGATTAACCTCGGGAGCCAATGCTGCACTTGCAGTTACGATTGCATTGATTCCTTCAGCCAACTACTTCGGGATCATGATTGCTTGTTTTATTGGTGCATCTGTTGGTGCCATTTTGGTATTGGGAATTGGCTCCATGAAAAAAGGAGGGTTTTCTCCTTTTCGAATTGTCCTTGCAGGAGCGGCTGTCTCTGCCTTTTTATTCGCCATTGCAGATGGAATTGGTCTCTATTTTAAAATTTCAAAAGATGTTTCCATGTGGACAGCTGGTGGATTGATCGGAACTTCTTGGTCTCAACTTCAAGCCATTCTTCCCTTTATCTTGATTGGTATCATGATTTCTCTTTTCCTCTCAAGACAACTCACTATACTGAGTTTAAGTGAAGAAGTGGCAGTTGGATTGGGACAAAAAACAACACAAATCAAAGTCATTCTTTTTTTTGTTATCATTTTACTGACTGGGGCCTCAGTTGCGCTTGTCGGAAATATGGCATTTATCGGATTAATGGTCCCGCACGTAGTTCGTAGTATTGTCGGGACTGACTATCGTTTCATCATCCCTATGTCTGCTATCTTTGGAGCTTCCTTTATGTTATTTGCCGATACACTAGGACGTACTATTAATTCTCCATACGAGACGCCTGTTGCTGCTATCGTTGCTATGATGGGTCTCCCTTTCTTCCTAATCATCGTCCGTAAAGGAGGCAGGGCTTTCTTATGATTCAACGAGCTTTAATAAAAAAACAAAGAATTATGTTATTTATTTTTTCTGCACTTATATTATTGACTATAGCGATTGGCTTAGGGACTGGGCATTCATCTTTATCTTATGACAGACTACTACCTACCTTTCTTGGGCAAGGAACGTTCAAAGAAGAATTTGTCTTATTTTCGATACGGTTACCACGTATCATAATTACACTGTTGGCGGGGATAGGGCTTGCATTATCAGGTGCTATCTTACAAGGGATTACCCGCAATGATTTAGCAGACCCAGGTATTATTGGGATCAACTCTGGTGCGGGTGTAGCGATTGCATGCTTCTTTTTATTTTTCCCTATAAAAGCGGGGGCATTTGTTTATTTACTGCCACTTGTCGCATTTTTTGGTGCTTTAATTACCGCGTGCTTAATCTATATTTTTTCCTACAACCGAAATACTGGCCTTCAACCTGTACGCCTTGTTCTAATTGGTATTGGATTTTCCATGGCACTATCAGGATTGATGATTATACTCATTTCTTCAGCGGAACGGGCAAAGGTAGATTTTATCGCTAAATGGTTAGCAGGTAATATATGGGGCTCGGATTGGCCTTTTATATGGGCCATATTGCCTTGGATAATCGTATTGATTCCATATACCTTATATAAGGCAAATCGATTAAATCTTCTCGGTTTTAGTGAACCGATTGCAATTGGAGTCGGTGTATCGATTGAAAAGGAGCGCATAACTCTGTTGTTAACTGCTGTAGCGCTAGCGGCTGCCTCTGTCTCTGTAACGGGTGGGATTGCATTTATCGGATTAATGGCACCCCATATCGCCAAATCTTTAGTTGGACCTAGACATCAATTATTTATTCCAATCGCCATTTTGATTGGAGGATGGTTATTATTATTCGCTGATACGATTGGACGAAATGTAGTTGAACCAGAAGGAATTCCAGCCGGTATAATGGTAGCACTAATCGGCGCACCTTATTTTATGTATTTGCTTTTAAAAAAATAAATAATCTCCTAATAAAATAGCATCCCTTAAGAAATAGATTGTTAAGGGATGCTTAATTTATACCAAAACGGCAGGAAAGGTTTGTTCAATAGTTCACAAATTATTCTTAAATTATTTATCCCAAAGATGGTATACTTTATGCAAGGATAGTTTGTTAATAACTTCACAATCTGGGAGGGCTTTATGATGAAAAATGTATTTATTCTTGGTGGAACAGGTCTATTAGGTTATCACACTACGAAAGAGCTACTTAAACGTGGATATAATGTGTCTACGGTTTCATTACCACCGATGCCAACAGCTGAATTATTACCTGCTGAGGTGGAATGCCATCTTGGAAATATCCACGACATGACGGATGAACAGGTGTTAGAGCTACTTAAAGGAAAAGACATGTTTGTATATGCTGCTGGTGATGATGAAAGAGTAGTACCCGAAGCACCTGCTGCTCACTATTTTTATAAAGCGAACGTAGTACCTACACAAAGATTGGCAAGGTTAGCGAGAAATGCGGGAATCAAGAAATTTGTAGTGTACGGTTCTTATTTTGCCCACTTTGCGGAAAAATGGACCGATATTGATCTTAAATCAGAAGCCTATCCACGAACAAGATTATTGCAGGAGCAAGTCGCTATCCTTGAAGGAGAAGGTGCTATGGATGTCATGTCACTTAGACTTCCATATATTTTTGGTACAATGCCTGGCCGTACTCCTCTATGGACCATGTTCTTGCCGCAAATCCAAGGAAAGGATTCCGTTCCCGTCCTTGGCGGTGGAACCGCGATGGTTACGGTAAAACAAGTTGCACAAGCAACGGTAGGCGCTTTGGAAAACGGAAAACATGGTGAAAAATATGCTATCTCTGATACGAATATGAAACACGCAGAATTTTTCCAAATGATTGCTGATCTCCTTGGCCAAAAAGATACTGTGATACAAGTTGTACCAATTGAACAAATGAAACCTATCATGGCACAGCTTGACGAACAAACAGCGTTATCAGGAAAAGAACATGGCATACACCTTGCCACTACAGCTGAAATACAAAACCGTGACGCTTATATTGATCCTAACGATACGATGCCAATATTAAAATATGAAAAAGACGACGTGAAAGCTGCTATTATTGAGACAATTGAAAGATGTATAGAAGCTACACGAAAATAAAGAAGATCCAGAAGCACCCTCCATCCACGTTTTATAGCATAGAACCCGCCGAAAATCCGACGGGTTCTATTCTTATACTTGTACTCGATATATTTCTTCCCAATTATGTAAGAGCGTACTTTCAATCTTTTTATCTCTTTCCGATTTTGCTCTTGCAAAAGAATAAAATGACTTTATTAGCATCAATAGCTCTGCATAGTTGAAAGCAAGTGGGTTCCAACCATTTAACCACATTTTCATAATATTAGTAGACATCGTTAAAGAGTGGGCTAACGTTAGCATACTATTAAGCTTGTAATCTCTTTTGAAATCAACATTTGTTTCAGGTTTCGTCATCCAACGATAGCTTCTGATGATCATTTCTACCGAGAGTGGTGTTAAGGACATGACGAGAAAATGATTGAAGTTATATCCTCCAACGGAATACATGCGCTCTGCCAGTTCATTAAGTTTCATTTTTCTCATCGTACCTCGGTCTTTTATCTCGAAAGGTGTTTCTAAAGTGATAGCTTGTGTTAGTGAAAAAAATGGCGGTACGACTCCTTTTGGAGTACCGATATCCGTAATGAAGTGAGCTAATGTTTTTGTAATCGATAAAAATAGATTCGTCCCTCCAAAATTAGGATTATCTAATACTGCCAATTTTCCGCTCTGATCAAATACCGAAATCGTCCCATTCATACAATCCAAAACACCGAAAATGAGTTGCAGCACAGGATCATGCCCAGGTGTTTTCAACCTATGGAGATTGGCGTTCATTTTGATTGGTCCTTCTTCACTTATGATTCGATCAAAGGATTTTACATTTACCGCGTCGTACGGGGTTTTCGCCCAGCTTTCTAATTTTCTAATCGCTGCATTATTTTCCGGATTCAAATAAGAATCCATCATTTTGTTAACCCATTTTCCTGCAGCACTCTTTTGAGACTGCGGTACATATTTATCCGCTGCGCCCGCTGGCATTTTGACTACAAGCAAATCTACTAAAAAACTGACTAAAGCGGCTAGTCCAACAATCGTATAATCCCATTTAGTCCAACGAGTGTCTCCAAATTCTTGATGGAACTTATTCTCTATCTCTTTAATTTTTTGGGCTGACAATAGTTGCTTAATTGGATCAATGTTCAAATCTAAAGCATATTTATCCATATAGGAGTCTATATTTTTCTCATAATCATCCCAATTTGCACCGTCAACAATTGGAAGTGGCTCAAAGGTTTGAAGTTTTATGTTAGTCATTTCATCGCTTGGTAATTGAATAGAGTCAGATGTTTCCACACCTTCTAGTTCCAAATTCATTCGATTGATTCCAAGTGAGGCGAAGAGCTGATTCATTTGCTCATCCGCCTCATCCAGCTTCGTTTTTTGGACTGCATTCTCCTCTCTCAATTCACTCCCAACAGTTTGTACATCGCCTAAGGTTTTTGATATTCTTTTTATTTGGTCATCTTGGACAAGTAATGCTTTCTCAAACTTTTTCATAGATTAATCCTTTTGCTCCAAAACAGTTTGTAAATCTATGCCTTTTTCTTGAAGCGTCTTTAATGCCTTCGTAAATATAGTCAACTCTTTCCCCAGTTTCTCAAGTCTTTGTTTATTAACTTCCTGTTCAAGAGCAATTTCTACAACCTTTTCAGCAAAAAAGTTCACATCTTCCGCTAAGTTATTAATCGTTTTTTGATTGTTTTTAATGATCTCTTGAATGAAAAATTCACGTTTCTGAGTTTTCGAACGTTCACTGCCACCTGTCAACCATTGAATGCCTTTGTATACGCCGACTCCCGCAATGACGACAACCCCAATTCCCGTTACCATCGAAGATAATCCTAGCACTCCTCCAAGACCAAGAGCCGCCAACCCAGATGTAAGTCCTGCCGCACTCAAGCCGACAACACTTCCACTCATATAAATTGCCGCAATTGGCACACCTACCGAAGCCGCTCTTGCTGACAATTCCTTTGCATTTTTAATGATTTGATCGTCTTTTACTTCACCGCGCATTATTTTTTCATCATTTTTAATCCCTTGCTCAATGACGGTAATCTGATTTTCATCAATAGCATATCGTTTTGCTAGATTAACAATAGACTCTACTTCTAATGCAGGAGTATCAGCTCCTTTTGCACGATGGACACGAATCATATCTTTAACTAATGAGATTTCCAATGCAGTTTCGCTTCCACGTGGAATGTTAACAATCATTTTTTCTAATAGTTCATTGATTGTTAAGGATGGCTCCGCCACATAAGATCGAATTTTGTGACGTAACTCTGCATCAAAATTCAATTGCGCCATAAGCGTCTGTATTTCAGAAAGCGACTTCGGGTCTATTTCTTCATTTTCCTTCATGACAAATTGGACGATTGCTTTGACGTAATTCAGTTTTACATCTTCATGCATATCTTCTAAAATCATGATTTTATCTGTTTCATCAATTAAGTCTTGATCCTTCGATTCAATTACCTTTTGTAAAAATAAATATAATTGCTCACCATCTACGTATAGATTATTTACAGGAAAAGTGATTCTTTCTTCGCCTGCTTCAATATGTAACGTATAGTTAATTTTGTCAGGCTTGTTCTTTCTCGGAACGGCAACCTCTTCTTTTTCTACTTTCGTGATCGTATTAAAATTAATATAGGTAGGTTTTACCAAAATTTCTTTATAATAAAATCCCGCTTTTGTAATAAGGAAACCATCCTTCGCACTGCCAAAAGTGGTACCATCATAAAGAGCAACGACATTCGTTGCATTGATTCCTTCTCCATAAGATTGAAGCGCATTTTGCAGCTTCTTCTCTGGTATGTCCGGCTGCACATAAGCTTTACCCATTTCTCCTACTAGCTTTGGTGCAAAGTCTGAAATAATGTCGATAAAATTCTGTGTTTCTGTAGATGTTAATGTCACTTTTTATTCCCCCAAAATCCCTTTTAACTTAATATCTTCTTTCCTATTTTTACAATAAAACATCCAATCACATTAGTAAATAATATAAGAGAAGGATAAATTCAGAGATGACCAGATTTGCCTCTAATTTCATTACAAAAACCCACGACATCCCAAGGAGTGGGTTATACAGTTAATATTCTTATCATCATCCTACCGCAGTTAGTGCCTCTTCATTCACCATATTCTGCTTCGAGTAAAGTTCTTTGTAATAGCCACTACGTCTAAGCAAGTTTTGATGGTTACCACTTTCTACGATTCCTCCTTTTTTCACTACAAATATCTTATCAGCGTTTACAATCGTTGAAAGTCTATGGGCAATCATGATAATTGTTTTATCTTTCTCGAATTGGCTGATTGATTCTTGAACAAGCTTTTCACTTTCATTATCAAGTGCGCTCGTTGCTTCATCTAAAATAATGAGAGAAGGATCTTTTAAGAATACACGTGCTAGGGCAATTCGCTGTTTCTGACCGCCAGATAGCTTGATTCCTCTTTCGCCAATTTCTGTATCGTATTGTTGTGGTAATTCTGAAATAAAATCATGAGCGAATGCTTTTTGGGCAGCAGTAATGATTTCTTCATCCGTCGCATCCAATTTTGCCAATTTAATATTATCTTTAATCGAGGTGCTGTATAAGAAATTATCCTGTGTCACAATCCCCATATGCTCTCTAAGACTGGCAATCGAGTAATCTTTAATATTCACTCCATCTATTAACACTTCACCCTTAGTCGCATCATACATTCTAAGCAACAGTTGAAGAATGGTGCTCTTTCCGCCGCCACTTTCGCCGACAAATGCATATGTTTTTCCCTTTTCTAATGTCAATGACATGTTTTTAATGATTTCATTTTTTCCGTCATAGGAAAAAGAAACTTGATTTAATTGAATGGATTGATGAAATTGCTTTAATTTTATTGGCTTTTCACTTTCTATTATCGTTGACGGAGTAAGGAAAAAGTCGAAAATCCTTTTAAGCGCAACGTTTCCTTCTACAATTGCTGGATAGGCATTCACCAAGGCTGCAACAGGACTTCTCATTTTATCCACATACGCGAAAAATGCAATCAAACTACCAATTGTTATACTGCCATCTATCACATATAGACTTGCGACGATCGCTACGATAAACGGTGTCATATCACTTAGAACATTAACAGAAGCCAGCATGACGGCATTTAACCGAGCATGCTTATCGGTTAAACGATCGAAATGAGTTAAATGTTCATCCAATTCTTCCTTGTCACGTTTTTCCGCTGCAAATAATTTAGATAGAAAGGCACCCTGTATTTTTTCAAAAATAAACCCGCTCATTACCGATCGATACTTCATCATGTTTCGAGTCGATCTTTTAAACTTTTTAGATAAAAGATGAGCTAAAACAAATTGAAAACCGACTAATAGTACTGATAAAACGGCTAGCTTCAGATTGAGTGTTACCATCACGGTGATGACAAAAAACAGAACAATCATTTCAATCCAGATGTTCCCAAACATTGCAGTCAAAAAGCCTCTTACCTTTTCAATATCATCGAAAAAGCGAGTTCCAATTTCTCCACTTTTATTATCTACAAAATACTTTGCATCTAAAGAATGAACTTTTTGAAAAGCATCCTTCCGAAGCTGTTTAATAATATTATTGTTTGCCTTATGAATACAAAACTGCCGTATATATTCCATCGGGGTGCGAAGGAAAAGAAACACAATAATCATTCCTGCTGAAATGTATAAAAGTTGTTCGAGCATTTCCGTCCGGCTCAACGCTTCATTTTGCAGCAATTGATCAAATATATATTTCAAAATTAATGGAACAAAAAGTGGAATTAAAAATCGAAAAATACTTCCAACAAATCCCATAAGATACAATTTGCTAACCTGTTTCACATATGGCATAAATAATTGATAGTTATTCATCGTCCGTACCCCTTTCAATCTCTATGATTGTTGTCATTGTACGGCGATTTCAGTCCTTCCTAACCGCAATATTGTTGAATTTTCCCCGCATGATTTTTGAATCATACCGCAAGATTTTGTGGGAAGAGCTGAAAAAAAATCTACCCAAAAAGGTAGATTTTTATAAAACTTCTACTAATGTGATTCTATATGTTGCGCTAAAAATTCTGCATCGTCTCCTACCCCTAATAATAGAGCGGATCCTCTGCGATGCTGCCAAGGAAGGCCTAGAAAGTATAAGCCAGCGTAATCCGTAATTCCTCTTGTATGTCTTATATTGCCATTCCCATCAAAAAGGTTATGGATTTCTATCCACGAGTAATCTTTATTAAAGCCAGTTGCCCAAATAACATTTTTTACTTTTAATGTTGATAAGTCTTCAAACTGGATGACATTTTCCTTAATAGATTTTGTTCTAGTTTTTAATTGAACTTCATAATTTTTGATTTTCTCTTTTAACTCAAAGCCAAATATGGGATCTGGTTTGTCTTTAAATTTTTTTCCGATAAAGGAGTCTCCGCTCGCCATTAATAGCCCTATTTTCTCACACCACCAAAAGAAGCTCTTTTTACCAATCGATAAAGGGAGAAAGCGAATCTTATGGCCAATGGATAAGTATGTTTCGTGCGAATCTGATAGTTCAACAGCAATTTGTGCACCAGAATTTCCGCCTCCAACGACTAAGACAGAGCCTCGATTTAATTGTGATGGATTTTTATATTCAGAAGAATGAAGCTGAATAACATTATTAGGAAGGTCTTTTGCAAAAGATGGGATTCTAGGAGTATGAAAAGGACCTGTTGCGATGATGACTTTTTTAGACTTTAATATAGTGTCATCTGCGACAATATGATATTCATCATTTTCTTTCCGAACCTTTGTTACTTCACATTTTAACTGAATAGGCAAATCAAACGTTTTAACATATCTTTCAAGGTAATCAGCAATTTCGTTTTTCGTTGGGAAGCCTAAAGGATCACCCTCCAACACCAAGCCGGGTAATGAACTATATGACCGCGGGGTAAATAAGACTAGAGAGTCATACCTTTTTCGCCAAGCCTCACCAACTGATTTATTGTTATCAAGAATGATATAAGATAAAGGCGTTTTCCTTAAGTAATAACCCATGGCCAACCCCGCCTGGCCACCACCAATAACCACAACATCATATACCATAAACTCACTCCTACTATTCAAGTCACCCAATCCTTAATATCGGAATGAGTGCCTGAACTCTGTATTAGAAGCTGTTCAAAATTTATTTCATTTTTTTCAATCACAGGAAAATATTAAACATTTTATATTCACATAAATCTTTCTAAAGCCTTTCAAATGCAGTCTATTTTTAAAAAAGAATGTTTTTTTAAGAGATACACCCTCACCTTTATTTGACCACATCCATGCTTGATCAGCCTTTCGTTGGCGTTCGCGTTCTTCAAGCTTCATTAATTTTTCTTCAACATACAGATTATGCACTTTATTCACTCTCCTTCATGCTGGGCGGAAATATCTTTCCGCCCGCAAATTTCTTCATTATTCGTATCTTAATGCTTCACTCAATTTTGTTTTAGCTGCTCTAGAGGCTGGAGCAAGACTAGAAATCAAGCTAATAGAAAGTCCAAACAAAGTCGTTGCAATGATGATGCCCCATGAGATTCCAAAATCAAAAGTGAGTGAACTTACCTCCAAAAACGTAGAAGTAATATAGATTAAAAGAATTCCAAACATGGAGCCGATAACTGTCGCCGCTAGCCCAATACCAAAGCCTTCCAGTAGAATCATTCCAACTATTTGCCTCCGTGACACACCAACTGCCCGCATCATCCCAATTTCACGAATCCGTTCCATTACACTAATCAATAATGTATTGGTGATTCCAATCCCTGAAACTATGATGGCTAAGACGACAAGTCCGTTTATAATCGTGAATGATCCTGTAAAAGTCGCACTTATAACGGCGACCCAATCTTCCGGTCCAAACATTTCTTCAATTCTATCTCCAAACTGATCAAAAATTCTTTCCCTCAATTGCAACGGACTTGTATCCTCATCTTTTATGACAAGGGCATTTCTTTCATATTTAAGCCCAAAGCTCTCTTTAAAGACTTCTTCTTTCATAAAAGCCCCGTAGCCGCTGTTTTTCATCGAATCGACAATGCCAACAACCTTATACGCTTTTAATCCTTGAAGTGTATCGAGCAGAATGCTTTCTCCGATCGTACCTCCCCACACATCGTAGGAAATTTTATCTAAAAGAATTTCATCTGACTGTAATTGCTTTATTCGCTCACTGTTGCTCATATCTGGAGAAGTAAATAAGGAGAAACGATCAATCCATTCCTCGCCAACCCCATAAACAGGCAGTTTACGTTTTTGTTCTTCAAGGTTCCAAATAACGGATTGCATAGAATAAGTGATGGCCCCGTCAACACCCTCAATATTCTTTAAGGTTTCTAAATCCTCTTTTTCAACGTGGTGGAACATGATATCTAAATTTCCTCCATACGATGAATAGATGACTTTTTCATATGTTTGTAAAAGAGCAGAATTCAACGAACTCATTAGTATAATCATCGTAATTCCTAAACTAAGAATGACTGAAGTCATCGAAGTACGGCCTAAATTCCGGTTTAAATTACGTGCAGCCATTTCACCAGAGAAACGGAATAATGGTTTATAAACGACTTTCTTAAGGAAAAATTCAAATAGCTTAAACAAATATGGAAAAACGAAAATGATTCCAATCATCAACGGTACGATTAAAAGTAAATGTTTAATAAAAAACCCGGATGTAATCAGCAGTATTCCGATGAAGGCCAGCCACTTACTCGGCTTAAAAGCTGCAGCGCGATTTTCTTTTACTACCTCAATGACGCTTACGTTAACTGCCTGGCGCATCGGATACAATGCAGCAAGAATGGGAACAAGCAAGCCGGCAAGAGCAGAAAGTATCAACCCTTTTTTCAGTATCATTCCGCCTTCATAGACGCTATATATTAAGAAGATAAGGGATTTTAATCCAAGCCCAAACGCGTATCCGAGCAATAACCCAAGCGTTGTTCCCAAAATGGAAATCAGTATGACTTCAGTTAAAACCATTGCTCGTATGTCGGAAGGTGTATACCCTACTGTTTTTAATACAGCAAATTCATTTTTGCGTTCTTTCATACTTACATAGAAAGAATGGAAAATGATAAAAGCACTAAGGGCGATACCTAGGAATCCGGCAATATAAAGAGCTAGAAAGAACGAATCAAGCGTTTTGAAGGTTGATTCAAAGTCGATTACGACAGGTTGCATATAGATTCCATCATAATTTTTAACGAATTGTTCTATTTGACTCTCCACTGTTTTCAACGTAGATATGTCTTTTACTTTCACTTGGATATTGTCAATTTTTCCTGGAAGACGATACCAATCCTGAACAACGTTTAACGGAACAGCTACCGACCATGGGTGATAGTTTGCCATCGACCAGCTTGATGGTCCCATAAGTTCAACCGTATATTTGACGATGGCTGATACTTTAATGCTTTGTATTCCGGAATCTGATTTGAAGGAAATCGTATCTCCTACATTGACCTTCCATACTCTAGCAGTTCGATCCGTAATTACTGCTCCACCTGTATTCAAACTGCCTTTTACGACTTTAAAAGCCGTAACAGGAGTATCTAAATCGCTATATCCACTGAGAACAACTCTTCTTTGAATGGGAGATTTGTTCGCCCCTTCGATTTCAATACTCGTATTTTCTTTTAACACCGCAACGGATGACATACTTTCCAATTTCTTTATATCCTGATGAACCTCTTCTGAAAAATACGCCTCTGTCCCGTTAATATTAAAATCCGCTTTCCCAAAAGCATTTTTTAAGAAAATCGGGAAAGCTTTTTCAGCAGAGTCAACCGCAGCGACGACGGCAAATGTAGATGCCACCCCAATGACAATCGACACAATCATTAGAAAGCTTCGAAGCTTTCTTCGCATTAAGTTACGCCATGCTACTAGCCAATGATTCATTCCCAGCCACTCCCTTTCTGCGATCCTGTACAATTTCTCCATCCCTTATTAAGATGATGCGATCTGCAACAGCAGCAGCCTGCTCATCGTGGGTCACCATCACAATCGTAATTTTTTCTTCCTTATTCAACTTGGAAAGTAATTGCAAAACATCGCTTCCATTTTTTTGATCTAGATTTCCTGTAGGCTCATCTGTCAAAATTAATTGAGGCTTCATAGCAAGTGCTCTCGCAATGGCTACCCGTTGTTGCTGACCTCCACTTAGCTGGGACGGAAACTGTGATTCCTTCCCTTCCAGGTTTACATCCTTCATCAGCTGCTTAACTCGATGTAAAATCTCATCTTTAGAAGTTTTATTAGCTGATAGGGAGAGTGCGATATTTTCAGCAACAGTCATCATAGGCAACAGTTGATAATTTTGAAAGACAAACCCTACCTTTGTTCGACGGAAAAGCGTTCGTTCTTTTTCATTCAACTTGTTTAAATGAACACCATCAACAATCAATTCTCCTGACGTCGGCAAGTCCAACCCACCCATTAATTGCAGCAGTGTACTTTTCCCAGATCCACTAGGACCCATAATGGCTACGAACTCACCATTTTTGATGCGGACATTGTTCTGTTTTAATGCAAAAAAATCACCGGACTCTAAAGAATAAACCTTTGACACATTTTGAATCGAAATCATAAAAACACCCTCCATTTTTCATTTTTTAACGTAATATTCGGGAAACTCTCTAAGTTGATTACATTGTACGGCGATTCCATTCAATACAAACCGCAGACAATATGAACAGACACCGCAGAAATTTGGGGTGCCTCCGAATATGTTTTGCAACGTTGCCATATAAAATAAAAAGACTATTACAAATGGATGTTTTCCAACCACTTGTAATAGTCTTTTATTAATTTATTTCAATTCTTCTTCAGGAATTAATCCAAGATCCTTTGCTTTTTGTACAGTGTCTACTCTCGTTCTAACACCAAATTTTTGATAAAGGGATGTTAAATTATACTCTAACGATCTTTGACTCATCGCTAATTTTGCAGAAATTTCCCTAGTACTTTTTCCTTTCGCAAGCTCAGAGAGAATTTCTTCCTCCAACGAACTAAGAACGACTTTTTCTTGTGAATTACTACCACTTGCTATGATTCCTGGTCTTCGCAATTCTCTTACTAATGATAGCGGCAACACAACCTGTTGCCTTAAGGCGCATCGAATGCCAGTCACAAGTTCTTCGCGTGAAGACGTTTTTGATAAAAATCCCGAGACACCTGCTTCTACCAATAAATTAAAATGGGGTTTAATATCAAATCCTGTATAGATGAGTATGGTTAAATCCGGATTATACGATAATGCTTTTTTAGTAAGTTCCAATCCGTTGACGTGGGGCATGTATAAGTCAAAGAGTAAAACATCATATTGATTCAGTTTGATTTCATCCATAACTCTTAATGAGCTATTTTCAATCTTGATTCTAAAATCTGGCTCTTGCTCTAAAAGCATTTTCGTCCCCTCAATAATGGATAAATGGTCATCCACTATCAGTATGTTAATCATTTGTATCACTTCTCCTTATATATCATGCTCCATCTCTAAAGTTTGGAAATTCTATTAACACTTTTAACCCCTGATTTAATTGTGAATGAAATTCAATACAACCGTTAAGGCTTTGAACTCTTTGCCTCATACTCGTTAGTCCCATATTGTTAAAAGAAGGATTTAGCTTGCTCGTATCAAATCCTTCACCATTATCAGAGTATATGATTTTTAATGGGCCATCTTTAATCAAGCAAAAATTCAAACTAGTGGCATTGGAGTGCTTTGCCGCGTTATTTAATAATTCTTGTACAATTCGATAGATTCCTATCGTTAATTCTTCACTTAATATAAGGTCCGTTGTATTCTCCGTTTGAAAATTAATTTTAAAGGTCGATGAAACTTGGGTATGGTCAAATAGGTTTTCTAATGCTCTTTCTAACCCTAATTCTCTAAGTAGCGGCGGACGCAATTCATTGCATGTCATTCTTATTTGATGGATCGTATCAAGTAAGCCTTGTTCAATCGCTTTAAGCTGGGTTTTGATCTCAGCTTCTATTTCATATCGATTCAAAAGCGCTTCCAATCTTCTATACAAATCTATTTGATCTTGGAGTACCGTGTCATGCAAATCACTGGATAAATTTAATCGTTGCTGCTCCTGGAGATTAAATAACAACCTTAATACCCACTGCGGAGTCTCATTTCTTTGCAAAGCTGTTTCCAATTGATTCATTAAATTTTCTATGACATTTAAATTCTCAAACACCATTACCGTATAATAAACCAACGTTTCCAGCCAAATGGATTCCATAGAATCTTGGATAGAAGACGTTTGTAACGAAAGGATGTAGGAACAGTTCTTTTTATCTCCTATTTTAATAAAATACTGGTCCTTTATTCTTTCCAATTTTCCTATTACGATTTGCTGTAGAAAGAAATCCACTTCATCCAAATTTTCTTTATTATCATGTTCAAGAATTTTAGGTTCAGACATAGGTAAGATAAAGCGGACCTCTTTCAATAATCGATCCTCTAAATCAGTAACCTTCATCACGGCGGACAAATCTTGCGAATAATCTCTTAAACTTTTTTGTAAAACTTCATAGCGGTTTTTCCTGCGTTGAAGCTCACTCTCCATTAATTTTCTTTCTGTTATGTCTCTTATTGCTACGACTGTCAAATTATCTTCTGTATCTGGAATAGGAGTAGTCTTGCACTCGAAATGTCTAATCTCTCCATACTTATCAATTACTCTATACTCTGTTGATGATTTCTGCTGCGTTGCGATGACATTTTTATGCCTTCCCATTAACCATTCCCGGTCTTCCGGATGTACGACATCAAAAATATCTAAATCTGGATTTCCTTCAAGACTAGACCCAAAAATCTCAAAAAACATGGGGGTCGTGAATCGCACTCTCCGATTTTGATCAACAATTGCAATGATATCGAGTGTATGAGTCGTTATTGTGTCAAATAGCCAATTAAATCGACTTGATTCTTCCATTTAATCACCGCTCATTTTTATATTTTTTCGTATCTCTTAGTATAGAGTGTACACGATAAAAGCTTCCTTGAACCGAAAATTTCTTGCGTGAGTGGTGCATTTTTATTGTGGAAAATTGGTCTAAGAAGAGAAAAAAAGCCAAGCAAAAATGCCTGACTCGTAAAATTACTATTTAGCTGTTACGCCTTCTTTACAAACTCGGATTTTAACTTCATTGCTCCAAAGCCATCAATTTTGCAGTCAATGTTATGATCGCCATCGATTAAACGAATACTTTTTACTTTCGTACCAAGCTTTAAAACGGAAGAACTCCCTTTTACTTTTAGATCCTTTATAATCGTGACAGCGTCGCCATCGTTTAGTACATTTCCATGAGCGTCTTTTACAACCTTTTCGTCGTCCGAGCTTCCACCTTCTTGCAAACTCCACTCATAGGCACACTCCGGGCAAACGAGAAGACTTCCATCCTCATACGTATATTCTGAATTGCACTTAGGGCAATTTGGTAAATTAGACATTATTGCATTTCCTCCAGTATTCCATTATTTCCACTAATGCCCATCGTATCATATTAAGCCAACAAATAGGCAGAAACAAAGGAAATCGTCATAATTACTACAAACACGATATCCATTTTCGAATACGTTGTTGGATAAAAATACGTTCTCTTTGCCCCCATTTGATAACGTTTTGCCTCCATAGCGACTGCTACCCTTTGGGCTCTGCGTATACTTTGTGCAAATAGCGGTACGGTGTACATTCTTAATCTTTCAAAATAGCCTTTTATTCCTTTAGAAAATTGAACGCCCCGTACTTTAAGCGCATTAGTCCTCGTTTGCAATTCATCGACAATTACAGGAATCATGCGAATCGAAGCAATGAAACTATATGCATATTTAGATGGGAGACGAAACTGTTGCATAAGCGCATAGAAAAAGAGAATTGGCCGAGAAGTCAATACGAAGGCCAGGCCTAAAAAGCCAAAACAAGCCGTTTTGTATCCTAATAATAATCCGTAGTTAAAGCTTTCCTCAGATATTTTAATGAGGCCCCAAGACCACCAAACCGTCTCCCCTTTTCCAAATAACATCATCGTCAGCGCTGATGAGAAAAATGAAAGGATAATAGGCAGGGACAAGAGTACTAATTTCCTCCACGAATAGCCGCTAAAACCATATAACAGGATTCCATATAAAATCATTTGATTGAAGGTGAAGGCAATATTTTGATTGAATAAGACGACCAAAAGTAAAGCAAAAAACAAAGCGAATTTCAGTGCAGGGTTAACACGATAAAGCCATGTCTCTCTAACGGGTGTAAACCATTCCTGCATATGCATTCTCCTTTCGTTTTTGCTCCTGCTGAATCATTTTACCTTTATCAATCGTCCAAACTTCCGTCGCAAACTGTTCAGCGATCATCATATCGTGAGTGACCATGATGATGGTCGTTCCATTTTTGCGCAATTCTTCCAGTTGTTCTAACATAATAAAAGTGTTTCGGGCATCCTGGCCAAACGTAGGTTCATCCAATAATAGAACTTCAGAACCTTGGGCAAAAGCAGTGGCTACGCTAAGCCTGCGCTTTTGTCCGATTGATAATTGAAAAGGATGACGTTCTTCGTTGACGTGGATTTGGAAAATATTTAATAAATCCAATACTTTCTCACGGATTTCCGTATCAGGTAATCCCGATATTGTATATGAGAAGGCAATTTCATCAAATACGGAATTCGTCACAAATTGAAGCTCGGGATTTTGAAAAACGAGTGAAAGCCCTTTTGGTGGAGTTTTTTTCTTTTTATCTATGTCAATCTGCTTTCCATTTACTTCGTATACGCCTGTTGTGCGGAGTAATTGCATTAATGAGAGCAGGAATGTACTTTTTCCAGCTCCGTTCTCACCTATAATCGCTACCCAACTACCTTGTCTAACCTCTGCCTCTTGGATCGTTAATTTTTCCGTTTTTCCTCGGTATCCTTTAAAATCTTGAAGCTTAATGATTGGCGAGGTTGAAAGACTTTCTTGCTTTCTATTTTCTTCGATACTTTTAAAATTCTCCGATACAAGGTAATCCTGCCACACTTCTGGATACCAAATCCCATATTGGATCAGTTCTTCACGATATTTTTCAAAAATGACAGAAGGAAGCCCGTCGGCAATCATTTCTCCTACATGATTGAACAGTACAACCCGATCAACCCAATCAGCAATTTGAGCAATTTTATGCTCAACGATGACAACCGTTTTATCTCCTGCTACTTCCTTCACCGAATCCCAGATTTGAACGGTTCCTTCTGGATCTAATAAAGCAGACGGCTCATCAAGAAAAAGCACATCCGGCTGAAGCAATAAGACCGAAGCTAGAGCCAAACGCTGCTTCATTCCTTGTGAAAGATCCTGTATCGGCGTATGCACGTCTAATGCGCCTAAGCCTACTCGTACAAGTGCCTCTTTGATCATTTCATCCATTTGTTCCCGTGGTATATTCAAGTTTTCCAACACAAATGCTAGTTCTTCGTCCACGTAAGGCATACAAAATTGTGTATCGGGATCTTGAAAAACAAATCCCCATGATTTTGGAAGTTCGATTGCATCATATTTGAGGGGAACTTCAATCGAATTCGGAACAAGCCCGCTTAATACTTGGAGCAAGGTTGATTTTCCACAGCCGCTTGGCCCTAGTAGTAATACCTTTTCTCCTTTTAAAACGGTAAAGGAGAGATCTTTGAAAATCAAAGATGGCTCTCCTGGAAATTTTAATCGTAAATTCGAAACTCCCATTATCGTATCCTGTTGTTTTTTATTCAATGAAATCACCAGCTTTTCGAAATAATAAGAGTTTCAAAGGCCCTTCCCAACCAATATAAAACTATTTATCTAGCATTGAATATTCTTCCTTAGAGACAGGTCTAATCAGATTTGTTACACCCGTCTCCTCTAAGGCACGAACGATATAGTAGGCAAATACCCCTGTAAATAAGAATGCACTAATGACACGTATTCCGTACTTCGTAAATAACGCCCATGCTTCTAATTTCGCATAGCCATAGAACCAATCTAAGAAGAAGCCGGCAAAACAAGACGCAATACCCGCTAATCCTGCCACGACAATCCCGAATTTCTTATATCGGAACCCAGCGAATAATAGCTCAGCTCCCAGCCCTTGGACAAATCCGTAAATGAGGACTTCAATCCCGTGGCCAATAAATGCCGAAAGCCCAGCTGCAGACACGCTTGATAATAAAGCAACCCCTGGCTTGCGAATAAGCAAAAAGGCAAATGGGCCGACCATAAACCACATTCCATAAATTAATTGCCGTGCAACCGGAAGCATTGGTTTCACGAACGTATATAAATCATCCCAAAATTTCATAATGATGCCAAAAACAATTCCAATCATGACTGTAATCAGAATATCTGTAAATTTCAATTTCATTTTTATTAACCCCTTTTCTCTTTTTTATACAAAAAAGCCGTCTGAATGCGCAGACGGTCGAGAAGGGCCCTAAAAAGATCACAATGGATCAATATTCTCTACGCTGGCATTACCCAGATCAGATTAACGGTCAACAGCGGACAATAGCTGCTATCTCAGCCTGATTCACTCAAGCACCCGGACGGACATTTTATGTAGTTAGCGATAGTATACCGTAGTTCCTAGTTTATTTCAAATTCATTCGATCAATGCCTAGCGAATGACAGCGCAAATCAATCCAAAGTACGTTGGAGCCTCATAAGATAAAAACTCCACTTTTCGTTCTTCCTCACGGATAGCACCCGCCAGAATAAGGGTCTGCCAAATCCCATCTGGTTTAGCCGCATCAATAAAATCTTCATCAAAGTCTGCCATTTTTTCAAGTTGGTTATTTTTGATCAATCCCACCACTTCTTCATCTAACTGTTTGGCTGCAGGATCATATCCGTATGGACCCATTTTATCATGGGCGTGTGACCAGTCGCAGCTTGCGATAAGTCCTATTCTCTTTTCGGATTTTTTTACTGCTTCCCTTAGCGCTTCGCCAAATTCCAAATGTTTTTCGAATGAAAGATCTCTCGATGGAGTAATCACAACGATTGGCACATCAGGCATGAAGCGAAGCGGAACAATTGCTCCCCAGTCAAGAGGCAAGCAGGAAATTGGTCCAGATGAAGTTCCGTAATTAATCACACCAACTGGAATCCCAGCAACTTTGGCATGTTCAGCAATACTTTGAGACAGTTCACGGTCTACCACTTTTTCCATATTAAAAGATGCTTCGTTTTCATCCACCGTTCCAACCATTCTTTCCGAGCCTGAAACTGAAAACTGCCCGTTAATTCGAGTACCATGCGGAGTTAACACAATCAGCGCATCTGGTTTTGCCTCCTCCATTTCTTTTCCTAGCATCGTTAAACTTTCACGAGTCACCTCCATTCTTTTCGGATTGGCTCCCTGTAATTCCGGTATAATTTCTCCCCCATGCGGGCAAATACATGAAAATACGAATGGATTCATATTACACTCTCCCAAATAAAGATACTTTTTTTTCATTATTATACTTTTTGG
>NZ_JAIAZY010000018.1 GCF_019459225.1 Bacillus sp. IITD106 | reverse complement strand
TAGTACAGGAAAACCTTGTACTATCTGACTCGGTGAATGCCGAGAGACTATTACTTTATCAGGAGGAACATTCCATGGCTGACTTGAGTAATGACTTATTTGACATTTTAAAAGAAAAAGCACGAGGATGGGACCGGAAAATTGTTTTTCCAGAGGCGTTGGATCCAAGAGTACTTGCCGCTGCAGGGAGACTTGCAGCAGAGGAAGTATTGACACCTGTATTAATTGGAAATATGGAAAAAATACAGGAAAAAGCAGATGAAATGAATGTTTCACTAGACCGAATGGAAATTTATGATCCAGCTAAATATGTTGCAGTTGATGAAATGGTAGCATCTTTTGTTGAAAGGCGAAAAGGAAAGGTAACTGAATCGGAAGCCCAAGAATTACTGCTGAACGAAAATTACTTTGGAACCATGCTAGTGTTTATGAATAAAGCGCATGGATTAGTTAGTGGAGCCGTCCATTCTACTGCAGATACCGTTCGCCCAGCCTTGCAAATCATAAAAATGAAGCCGGGGCTTGGTAAAACTTCTGGCGTGTTTATTATGGTAAAAGGCGATGAGCGGTATGTATTTGCTGATTGTGCCATCAATATTGCACCTGAAGCCCAAGATTTAGCTGAAATAGCAGTCGAAAGTGCAAAAACGGCAACTATGTTTGATATTGAGCCACGTGTTGCAATGCTTAGTTTTTCTACAAAAGGGTCCGCTGTGTCAGACGAAACAAAGAAGGTCGAAACAGCGCTGCAATTAGCACGTGAAATGAACCCTGAATTAATCATTGATGGAGAGTTTCAATTCGATGCCGCAATCGTTCCAGCTGTTGCGAAGAAAAAGGCACCGAATTCTCCGATTCAAGGGGATGCCAATGTCTTTATTTTTCCAAGTTTGGAAGCGGGAAATATTGGATATAAAATCGCACAACGGCTTGGTGGATTCGAAGCGATAGGACCAATTTTACAAGGGTTGAATTCACCTGTAAATGACCTTTCGCGCGGATGCAGTGAAGATGATGTGTACAATCTAGCACTCGTTACTGCAGTGCAATCTCTTGAAAAAAATTAATCGTACGAGTTTGAAGGAGTTTTACGTACATGGCAGGAAGCAACCAACTTTTACAGCAAAAAGAATGGAGAATCATCGATCAATCAAGTGTGAATCCACATTTTCACGTGATGCAATCTTTTGCGATTGACGACACCCTTTGCATGTCGGTTGGAAGTGGATATTCTCCACCGACGGCGCGAGCGTGGGTTCACACTAACACTCTAGTATTAGGAATACAAGATACGAAGCTTCCTGCTTTGCAAGAAGGGCTGGATTTTCTAGCATCTAAGAAGTATGAGGGCATTGTCCGTAATTCAGGCGGACTTGCTGTTGTTCTTGATGAAGGGGTCCTGAACCTTACTCTTATTTTTCCAGATACTGAAAAGGGCATTGACATCAATCGTGGCTATGATTCTATGTATGATCTCATTCGCCTAATGTTCAAAGACTTTCCGCAAACAATCGAAGCCTACGAAATCGTCGGCTCTTATTGTCCGGGAAGCTATGATTTAAGCATTGGAGGGAAAAAATTTGCAGGTATTTCTCAGCGGCGCATCCGCAAAGGGGTAGCCGTTCAAATTTATCTTTGTATAACAGGAAGTGGACAGGCACGAGCCGAATTAGTCCGAGATTTTTATACATATGCAAAATTCAATGAACCATCAAAATACTATTTTCCAGATGTTCGTCCCGAAGTAATGGCATCCTTGTCGGAGTTATTGAAAGTGGATTTATCGATTCAAGCTGTCATGCTTCGATTTCTTCAGGCGCTGCAAGCGTTAGCTGGAAAATTGTATTCTAGCGCGTTACAAGGCCAAGAGCTTGAATGGTTTCAATCATACTACGAGCGAATGATTGAGAGGAATGCAAAAATAAAGCCATGAGTTCAGACTCACGGCTTTATTTTGCTCCAGCGCCTATCGACTATTGGATTTCTACGATAAGTAAACATTAAGTAAACATTGATTCTCCCTATCGGACTCATCGTGTTTCCTTTATCTAGTCAGGGAATACAAATCCATACGTCGATGGGAAGGCGCTTCAGCTTTTCTGTGTTATTCAGCTAGCTTTTCAAGATTCCCGTTTCTATCCATTTTAAAAGAAGTAGCAGGACTTTCCTCATCAAATAAAACGAGCTTGCGAGCACGGTTTAAGATTTTCATCAGGGTTTCGTAGTCTTCTTGCATCGTCTCGGAATTGTCCTCTAGCTTGGATACTTGCTTTTTCAATGAATCATTTTCTTTGCGTAATTCTGAAAGTTCCCTTTTTAATCTCTGATTCTCGCTTCTTAAAATATCTAAATGAATCTCGGAACTTTGGAACGTCTGTAGATATGAAATTACTTTTTCCATGTTCATTTCACCAGATTGTACCGTTGCAGGCGCTGGCAATAAATTAGTTAATGGAGTCAGTTCGGAAATCGTATTTTCTTCTCCCACTTCTTCATTGAACATTTCTACTGAATTCACTTGTCCTAATGAGCTTTCTAATTGGTTCTCGTTAAGAAGAGTGATCGGCGGTTGGTAAAGTAGTTTCTTCTTGCCGCCTTGTTCTTTTCCAAGCATTCTTTGACGTTGTTTTCGTTGTTTTTTAGCTAGATCGAGCGCTTTTTCATATTGATGGCGTACAACGGCATTCCATCTAAAACCACATGCGGCTGACGTGCGATTCAGTTTATCACCGACTTCTTCAAACGCATTTAGCTGTGTACTGCCTTCACGCACATGTCTGAGCACTGTTTCAGCCAAAAGCAAATCATTTTCTTCTGTCCACGCATCTTGACGTGTTTTCATTCATTTCAACTCCCATTAATTATCTTTTAATTCCGGTAATTATAGGATGGACAACAAAGCCAATTTATATACCAAAATGTCAATAAATTAATAGAAACTTATGCGCTTTATTAAAAAATCCAAAACCGATATAATATAAACATGATAGATAGGAAGAGGGTTTATAGATGCAGCATTCCAATGTAAAATTAAGCGAGGAAAAAGTTTTCAAAGACCCTGTTCATCGTTATGCCCATGTCCGAGATAAAATCATTTGGGATTTAATCGGGACGAAGGAATTTCAACGACTTCGGAGAATCAAACAGCTTGGAACTACATATTTGACGTTTCACGGTGCAGAGCATAGCCGTTTTAATCATTCGCTCGGTGTTTACGAAATCGTCAGGCGAATTGTCGATGATGTTTTTAAGGGGAGACCTGAATGGAATGAAGATGAAAGACTCCTCTCTCTTTGTGCTGCTCTCTTACACGATCTAGGACACGGTCCGTTTTCACATTCATTTGAAAAAGTGTATCACACAGATCACGAGTTTTTTACAAGACAAATCATTCTTGGGGATACTGAAGTGAATGCAGTTCTTCGGCGTGTCGGCCCGGACTTCCCCCAAAAGGTGGCGGATGTCGTTGGCAAGACGTATGAAGATAAACTCGTTGTCAGTTTAATATCAAGTCAAATGGATGCAGACCGAATGGATTACCTGCAGCGTGATGCGTATTTTACTGGCGTGAGCTATGGTCATTTTGATATGGAGCGGATTTTACGCGTGATGAGGCCACTTGAAGATCAAGTCGTCTTTAAGTCGACGGGGATGCATGCAGTAGAAGATTATATTATGAGTCGCTATCAAATGTATTGGCAGGTATATTTTCATCCAGTAACGAGGAGTGCGGAAGTCATCCTGACAAAAATTTTGCAACGCGCCAAAGCATTATACGAAAACTCGTATACGTTTAAGTATGAGCCGACTCATTTTATATCCTTATTTGAGGAAAAAGTGACATTAGCAGATTATTTAAAATTAGACGAAGCTGTTATTTTATATTATTTTCAAATGTGGGAAGACGAAGAGGACTGTATTCTCAGCGATTTATGCAATCGATTTATGAATCGCAACCTACTAAAATATGTAGAGTTTGATCCCGCTAAAGAATATAAATTATTAGGTAAGTTGGATATGCTGTTTCGGGAAGCAGAGATTGATCCTGACTATTATTTGGCTGTCGATTCTTCTTCGGATCTGCCTTATGATTTTTACCGCCCTGGCGAAGAGGAAGAACGTTTGCCGATTCATTTATTAATGCCGAATGGTGAACTGCGCGAATTATCTAGGGAATCAACAATTGTTCAAGCGATTTCCGGAAAAAGACGGACAGATCATAAATTGTATTACCCGGAGGATTTCCTCTTAGACCAGTCGAAACATGGAAAAATCAAACAGCAAATATTATCCATTTTAAAGTGAGTGTTCAAAAAGGAGGATAAAAAGGGCCAAGAAGTTCGAGGCGGTGCAGTTTCGAGCAGCGGAATGTATGATTTTAATACATGAGCAGTGGAGAAACAAGCCAACGAAGAAATTCGAAGTGTCGTTTTTACCGGACTTTTTGAACTACCTCTTAAAGAAACATGGATGAATCATTACTGAAAAATAAACCAGGAGTTGAACGTTTGTCATGCTGAATGACCATCTACGATTAATGAATATATTTGCTGTGTCAGGAGAAATAATCGGTCGTAAAAAGCTGCAAAAGATCGTGTATATTGCGAAGAAGTTACATTTTCCTTTTCAAGAAAAGTTTGAATTTCATTTTTACGGTCCATATTCTGAGGAATTGACATTACGTGTCGAAGAATTATGTAATTTTGGTTTTATTAATGAAGTGAAGGAAGAGAAGAGCGGATATGTTCATTATAAATATAGGATGACAGAAGCGGGACAGGAATTTTTAGAGGCATATGAAATGGATTTGCCGAATTTGAAGGAATGCTTGGAAAAAATGAATGAGAAAAATGCTCGCTTTCTTGAACTCGTGTCAACGGTTTTATACTTTGATTCATTGGAAAAACCTGAAGTGGAAGAAAAAATTCATATATTAAAAAGTGAACAATCTTATACTAAGGAAGAAATTGAAGAAGCATATGCATATATTGAGGAATTGAAAAAAATGACGGTTGCGGGATAACGTATTAGACGGGGCATCGGCTTAATATGATTGTGCCGATGCCCTGAAGTTTCTACTGGTCAGCGCACACATAACAGGCAATGCGCTTCCGCTTTTCTATTCGTCGCTTAATCTCTTTCCGCCAACAGCATAATGATGTTTGCTCATTTCTTCAATGAAAACAACAACCTTGTCTGTTGAGGCTCCAGTTGTTTCAACTACGGCAGCCGTTACTTTTTCCACTAATGCTTTTTTCTGTTCTTCCGTTCGTCCTTCTAGCATTTTGACAGTTACGTAAGGCATGTTAAAATTCCTCCTACTCAATATGTACTCAAGGAAAAGTGTATGCTTTTTTAATAAACGAATCAATATGTATTCATTTGTTATAATGTTTTTAATAGAGTTCATAAAAATAAGTGTTCAAAAAGGAGGATAAAAAGGACCAAGTCGGCTAAAAGCGCTGACGTCATGTCAGCAACGCCGACACTAGCACGTCCTGTGCGTCGGAATTTCAAGGCGGCGTAGTTTCGAGCAACGGACTTGCTCGTGTGTGCTGACTTCTGCGTTGCCCACAGGACGTGGGCGATTTTAGCAGAAGATCCTTTTCCTGATACATGAGTAGCGGAGAAACAAGTCAACGAAGAAATTCGAAGTGTCATTTTTACCGGACTTTTTGAACATCCTCATAAGGAGTTGAATATGTGGAGCGTTTTCTTAGATTCCCTTTGGAACAAATTCCATTAATCGCAGCAGTATTATTAATCGCTTTTACTGTGCATGAATTTGCACATGCTTATACAGCATATAAATTAGGTGACTCAACTGCGAAAAATCAAGGAAGATTGACGTTAAATCCAATCCACCATTTGGATCCGATTGGAACATTGCTCATCTTTATCGCTGGTTTTGGTTGGGCACGCCCAGTTCCGGTGAATAGATATCATTTTAAAAATCCGCGTCTCGGTGGAATTTTAGTGTCGTTAATGGGACCAGTCAGTAATTTTTTGCTTGCTTTCATTGGGATGGGAGTTCTATATTTACTTATTGTCACTGGAGTGGCCGCATCTTTACCGGCGCTAGTCATGAAGTTCTTTGATTTATTTGTGTATTTTAATGTGTTGTTATTTGTTTTTAACCTACTGCCGCTTCCGCCATTAGATGGATACAGAATAGTAGAAGACCTTTTACCGCCATCGGTAAGAGCTAAAATGACTCAGTATGAACAATTTGGTTCATTGATTTTTATCGTTCTAGTCATAACTCCGTTAGGGGGATACACGATTTATCCGATTATTCGTACGGTAGTGCCATTTTTTATTGAAAGTCTTCAAAATGTGTTTACGATGTTTTTATAAGGAAATGCTTAGGTGTGAGGAGGTATTTTTGTGGAGCAAGGTAAGAAAAAACTAGAATTTAATATTATTAAAAATGATCCAACAGATGGGCATAAAGGTTATGGAATTGGGTCACTTAGTTTAGAAAATGTGACCCCGATTATGATAGATGTAGAAGAAGGCGAAGTGTGGATAGAACTGCAGGCGATGCATGCGAGGAGCAAAACAGAACGAGGGGTACGGTACTTAAAAACCCTAGATGAGCTTTTGACTAGTTATCCGAAGGAAGATACAAAGAAATATTGGATCATTTGGGTAGCAGTCGATCGTAAACCGGAAGGGCCTTATTATGCTGGGGTCACTGCTTGTGAATTATATATTAATCGTCCTGCACGCAGAGGCTATAAATCGATGCCGGAGCATGTAAATCACATGGATAAGGCGATGAAAGGACAAATTATCGTTCATAATATGGATGAAGAATCAAGGAAAAAACTCGGAATCTTTTTAAAGGAACATGACCCAGAAATGTGGGATCGTTCGAGTGAAAAGCTGAAGGAAGAACTTTCATGAGCAAATTTAAATTATGAACAATCTATGACATTTGCTAATTATTATAGTGCGCGCTTGCCGATTGTATGGAAAAAAAGTAAACTTACATATAGTTTGCACTATATTGCGAACTAGGACAAAGAAAAGCGGAAGGCGCCTTCTCAGCCCCGACAAGCAAATGTTCTGAGGCAAAAAAAGTCGTTCTTTGACTTTTATTGACTCAGGTTATTTGACCTCGAGGGGCTGGCGCCTGCAGCTGGACAAAGAAAAGCGGAAGCGCCTGTTCATCGCCGTACAAACTTCAGGGACTTCGACTGAGATAAAGGAAACACGATGAGCCTGCAAGGCGAATCTGGCTTCCTTATCGGAGGGAGGAGGACAAGAAGTTTGCTAGGCGATAGGTGCTGTAGCTGGACAATGATTCAGCTAGGCGGGATGCCTATAGCTGGACACGAAACCTGAGGCCGCACACCTCAGGTTTTTTTATCGATTTCGTAGGTGGTGAAAGAATGATAACAATACTTATAGCGGATGATGAAAAAGAGATTGCTGATTTGGTAGGGTTTCATTTGGAGAAAGAAGGTTATCAGATCATCAAAGTTCATGATGGAATGGAAGCGCTTCAGGTAATTCATACTCGAAACATCGATTTAGCGATATTAGATATTATGATGCCTAAGATGGATGGTTATGAAGTCATTCGCCAAGTTCGAGAGCAGCATGCTTTGCCCGTCATTTTTTTAAGTGCTAAAACGTCAGATTTAGACAAAATTACCGGCCTTGTAATGGGGGCTGATGATTATATGTCCAAGCCGTTCAACCCGATGGAATTGGTGGCGAGAGTCAATGCTCAGCTGCGCCGTTCGAAGCTTTTACAGCAAGCAAACGGGAAAAGTCATGAACTGGAAGCTGCAGGACTAGTTATAAATGCTGATGAACGCACCGTTAAGCTGTATGGTGAAACAATAGAGCTTACTCCAAAAGAGTTTGATATTTTATATTTGTTAGCCAGTTATCCGAAAAAGGTTTATAGTGTAGAGAACATTTTCGAACACGTGTGGGGCGAGGATTATTATGAAGGCAGCAATACGGTTATGGTACATATCCGAGGCTTGAGAAAAAAATTAAAAGAAGATCAGCATAAACATAAATTTATTAAAACCGTTTGGGGAGTAGGGTATTCATTCAATGGGTAAAATGTTGCGCAGCTTTCGAACTCAGATGATCATCCGTTTATGTATCAGCATGTTATTGGCAGGTGCTATTACATTCGGTGTCTATAAAATTCTCCAATATGTTTATAAAACCTCTAACGTGCAAATGGGGGAACCATTAGCTATTTATCGAAGTATGATAGCTAGAATTGGAGATATTAATGTTTTCTTAATTATTTTCATTCCACTTGCGATTTTATTTTTCTTTTTACTTACAAAATCTTATGCGTCACATTTTGAAAAAATTTCAACCGGTATTCATCAGCTTGCAAATGGAGACTTTCAGAGCCGTGTACATATTTCGACGAATGATGAATTTCGATTGATTGCAGAAGATATAAATAAAGCCGCGCAGGAATTACAGGAGTCTTTACAAAGAGAAAGTCTTGCCGTAAGCAGCAAAGAGCAGCTTATTGTCAACTTAGCCCATGATTTACGGACTCCACTCACCTCCGTTTTAGGATATTTGGAATTGCTTATGAAGGATCAACATATAACAGAAGACCAAATGAAGCATTTTTTAACAATTGCGCATACTAAATCATTGCGATTGGAAAAACTGATCGATGAATTATTTGAAATCTCGCGCCTTAATTACGGAATGCTTAAAATGGAAAAGGATTCTATTAATATCGGGGAACTACTTTTACAACTGAAAGAAGAATTTTATCCGAGCTTAGAAAAATACAATTTAATTGCGAGAGTGGACATGGTTCAGAACCTACATATTTTGGGAGACGGAGAGATGCTGGCAAGGGTTTTTGAGAATTTAATATCAAATGCCATTCGCTACGGTTCTGAAGGAAAATATATTGATATAAAAGGTTACCTTGATGGAAATGAGGTAATTGTAGACATTGTAAACTATGGAAGCTATATTCCGGAAGAAGAACTGGCCCATATTTTCGACGTATTTTATACTGGCGACCGCTCACGCTCCTTACATCATGACAGTACTGGCCTAGGATTATTCATTGCTAAAAATATTATCGAACAGCATGAAGGAACGATTATGGCATACAGTAATCCTATTCAAACAAGATTTGAAGTTCGGCTACCTTTAAAAACTTAATAAAAACTTTATCTTTTCTTCCTTTTTTCTTTAAAAGTCTTCCCTATCATGAAGATGGAGGGAAGATACGATGAAAAAGATAATGTGGATGTTATTGTTAGGAATATTGGTACTATTATTCGGTTATAAATTCAATGATCTGAGTCCGAAGATCAACATTTCGGAAGAAAAAAGTGGGAATACCACAAATATTACGATTGAGAATGACCAAATATATTACGGAAATCTATTACTCGTGAATCAAGATTACCCTGTCCAGGATATTGGTGTGAAGCGGGATATTATCGACTTGATTGAACATCAGAATCATATGCAAGGGTATCAACTGCTTGATCATAATATAAAAATATCGGAGCAAGTAGCAGAGCGTTTTTCAGTGATGATAAATGCGGCAAAAAAAGATCATGTCGACCATTTTATGATTAATAGTGGTTTTCGTAGTTTTGAAGAACAAAATCAGCTGTACGAAGAAATGGGAGCTGCATATGCTTTGCCAGCAGGATTTAGCGAACATAATTTGGGGTTGGGACTTGATGTAGGCTCCACGCTACATAAAATGGATGAGGCGGAAGAAGGGAAATGGCTCGAGAAAAATTCTTGGAAATATGGATTTATTTTACGTTATCCGAAAGATAAGACGGCCATTACAGGAATCCAGTACGAGCCGTGGCATTTTCGGTATGTGGGACTACCTCATAGTGCCATTATGTATAAAAAAAATTTCACGCTTGAACAATACTTAGATTATGTTAAAAAGAAGAAATCGATTTCGGTTCATTATGAAGGAAAAAAATATTTTATTTCCTATTATGATTTAAAAGGCGAAGCTTCTAAAGAAATAGCGGTTACTAGCAACTATGAAATATCAGGTGATAATAAAAGTGGAATTATCGTGACGGGGACGGAGTAGTCGGGTAGGGATTGGCCGTTCTATTGATAAAATAATCATTAGCATACAAATGAGCAGTCTATTCCAAATGATTTGACTGCTTTTTCTATTATATATAATAAGTTGGAGATGAATTGCAAATCCGAGTTCGACTTTGCGTGAAACTTAAATTTATCTATTTCGTCTATCCCTATACAGGGGGTGAGAATGATCAAAGCAAAGTTATTTTTATTTCTATTTTTATCAATTGTACTGGCAGCTTGTAATAATAGTGGTCATATTGGTAATCCAACAGCCAAACAAATTTTGTTAGAAAATAAAGATGCTGATATTTTTGTGTTAGATGGGATTGTATATACTAATGGAGAAGATATTGAATGGGTTAATGAAGTGAAATTAACATTGGGCGAGGAAGTCGGAGAGATAAAAAAACGAACAAACAATGGTGGGAAATTTGAGAATTATACAGCTTCTAAATTGGAAGTTGGAACTAAAATCTACAAACCTGTTGAAAAAGGGGATATTTATTTAGTAATAGTAGATAATAAAGAAATTCGATATTTAGGACTGAGGGAAGGATAGCAAAGTTATATCGTGCTTGAATAACAAGTGTTCAGAAATCTTATGATATGCTCCCCAAATATAAATCTGCCGATTCTTATGCGATATCCAATGCTATTTCAATCCCTTATCACTCTTTTTTGATTTTAACAGTGCCCATTATGACCAACTTCGTTTTTTTTTATGGATAAGCAAAAAAAGGCCTAAATAATTTAATTTAGACCTTAATAAATGTACATTAATTTGGACCTGTTAATAGGTGATCTGTACAGGCTTCATCTGGTTCTGTTCCTTTTTCAAAATACATGATTCTGAAAACTGGGCATAAGTTCGTAGCCAATTTTCCATTCGATGGATCAATAGGAACGGCTGTTACACCAGCTGGCGGTCCGAACGTATGCAGCTTTTCCGACTGTCCTTCAATCGATTGTTCCATGAAACGAATCCACATATTTTTGGCATAAACCTTATCTGCGGTTAACGTGATTTCATCTCCTTGGTCATAGCCTGTCCAAACGACTGCTGCGAGCCCTGGCGTAAAGCCAGCCATCCAGCTATCCGATTTTGTCGATCCAGATTTCCCTGCATACACTCTACTCATTTGGTTTGCAATTGACGCACCCGTTACGGTCGCATAACCGTTCAACTTCGGATCAAACATCCCTGTCATCATTTGACTCATAATAAAAGCGAGTTCTGGCTTTAAAACTTGCTCTTCCTGTTGTTCGACCTCATAAATAACTTTACCGCGATAATCGACTACCTTTTGAATAAAGATAGGCTCTATACTTTTCCCGCCATTAGCCAACATACTATAAGCATTTAACAATTCCACCACTTTTACTCCGGAAGTTCCGAGTGCAAGGGAGGGAACGGCTGTCATTTTTGACTCTATCCCAAATTTTTTAACCGTATCGACTAACACTCTCTCTCCAAGAAATAGATGGGTTTTCACAGCGTACACATTGTCAGAAACGGCTAAGGCTTGTGCCATCGTTACCTCGCCATTCGCATACTGGTTATTAAAATTATGTGGTTTATACTCGGATGCTCCATCAAGTTTAAATGTCGTTGGTTCACTACGTATCAATGTTGACGGTGTAAAGCCGTGCTCAAGTGCAGCGTAATAAAGAAGCGGCTTAATGGTAGAACCAGGTTGCCGAACGGCTTGTGTTGCTCGGTTAAATGGACTATCATCATAATCTCTTCCCCCGATAAGCGCAGTGACGAAGCCTGTCTTAGGATCCATCGCTGCAAATCCAACTTGAATATCGGAGTCTTTAGAAATGGTTTCATTCATTACCTTCTCTGCAATGTCCTGCTGCCGTGGATCAAGCGTTGTAAAAACTTTTAAACCACCATGGGCCAACACTTTTTCATCTAAACCAACTGTCGTTAACAATTCTTTTTTTACGGCATCGTAAAAATAAGGGGCAAAGTCAGCGCGATGATGTGGATGTTTTCCGGTTATGATCAATTTTTCTTTAGTTGCTTCTTTTGCAGTTTCTCTAGTAATCATATTCATTTCTTGCATTGATTTTAATATAAGCAGCTGCCTTTTTTTCGCTTTTTCATAATTAATGAGCGGGGAGTAGATACCTGGACCTTTCGGAATACCGATAAGCATCGCTCCTTCTGCAACGGTTAAATCCTTCGCATTTTTTCCGAAGTAAAATTGACTAGCAGCCTCAATTCCGTATGCACCGTGCCCAAAATTAATCGTATTTAAATATCCTTCCAATATCTCATCTTTGGAATAATTTCCTTCTAGACGAATCGTGTAAATTGCTTCAGAAATCTTCCGTTTCCATGTTTTATCCATCGTCAAAAATAAATTTCGTGCATATTGCTGGGTAATCGTACTAGCGCCTTGCACCTTTTTCATTGATTTAACATTTGCTGCAATAGCCCCGAAGATTCTTTTGACATCGAAACCATAATGATTGTAAAAAGTTCGATCTTCAATCGCGATGGCTGCATCTATAAGGGATGGCGAAATCTCATTAAGTGTTACCCAATAACGCTTTTCACCACTATTGCTTTCTCCGATAACCGACCCATCATTTGCATAATATAAAGTAGATTGAGGGATGGAAAGCGGCGGTGGGCCTAATATTTTGATATAAATAAAAAACGAAAAAATAAGAGCAGCCAATGCTCCAATCGCTAAAATACTAGTAAAAGTCAGCAATCGAATTGTTCGCCATTTTTTTCTATGGGCTCTTGTTTCTGTTTCCATTCTTTTCTCACCTCAATCTAGTAATCTTTTATCAACAGTATGAAAGAAAAAGCGTTATTTTATTCATCGTTTTCATAGGAAATTTTTAAATGCATCTTTACTTCTTTCTTTGTTTTTTCTATCATTAGTGTGTTTGTAAATGTACGATAGTGGAAAACTAGTAAGATAAAAAGGGAAGGATGGCTGAAAAATGGCAGGTTTATGGTTTACTGAAAAGCAGACTGATCATTTCGGCATCACAATGAAAGTAAAGCGTACTTTACATACAGAGCAGACAGATTTTCAATTGTTGGAGATGGTGGAAACAGACGAATGGGGGAATATGCTTCTTCTTGATGGAATGGTCATGACTTCGGAAAAAGACGAATTTGTCTATCATGAAATGGTCGCTCATGTTCCGTTATTTACACACCCAAAGCCTGAGCGTGTTTTAGTGGTGGGCGGCGGTGATGGCGGAGTTATACGTGAAATTATGAAGCATCCTAGTGTAAAAAAAGCAGTGCTTGTTGACATTGATGGCAAAGTAATCGAATACTCAAAGAAATATTTGCCATCTATTGCACACGAGTTGGATAATGAACGTGTTGAAGTAAAAGTTGGCGACGGGTTTATGGAAATTGCGGAAAGCGAAAACGAGTACGATGTCATCTTGGTCGATTCGACAGAGCCGGTAGGTCCAGCTGTAAATTTATTTACAAAGGGTTTTTATGCAGGGATTTCGAAGGCATTAAAGGAAGATGGGATTTTTGTGGCTCAAACAGATAATCCTTGGTTTAAAGCAGACCTTATTCGTGAAGTACAGCGTGATGTGAATGAAATTTTCCCAATCACAAAGCTCTATATCGCAAACATCCCAACCTATCCAAGTGGAATGTGGACCTTCACATTAGGATCCAAGCGCTACGATCCGCTTGAAATAGCAGATAGCCGCTTCCACCCAATCGAAACAAAATACTACACAAAAGACCTGCACAAAGCCGCCTTCGTCCTCCCAAAATTCGTTTCTGATTTGATTGGGGACGGGGCTGATGGGGACAGGTTAAAAGGGGACGGGCCCAATGGGGACTGACCCCAAAGGGACAGGTTAATAGAGGAGGATTTTGATGCGTTTTGATGAAGCTTATTCGGGGAATGTGTTTATTGGTAGTCACCCGAGTTTTGAAGAGAGTGAAGTTGTGATTTATGGAATGCCGATGGATTGGACGGTAAGTTATCGTCCGGGGTCTCGTTTTGGACCGGGGCATATTCGCAAGGTGTCCATTGGGCTTGAGGAATATAGTCCGTATCTCGATCGAGAAATGTCAGAAGTAAAATATTACGATGCGGGAGATATACCGCTTCCATTTGGCAATGCGCAGAAAAGTCTTGATATGATTGAAGAGTATGTCGGGAAGTTATTAGAGGCAGGAAAGTTTCCGCTTGGGATGGGTGGGGAACATCTTGTTTCTTGGCCCGTTATTAAAGCAATGTATAAAAAATACCCAAATCTCGCCGTCATTCATATGGATGCCCATACGGATTTGCGTACTGAATATGAAGGGGAGCCGCTTTCCCATTCAACGCCAATTCGAAAGGCAGCAGATCTAATTGGAGCGGAAAATATTTATTCATTTGGAATTCGTTCCGGAATGAAAGAAGAATTTGAATGGGCTAAGGAAAACGGGATGAAAATCGCCAAATTTGAAGTGCTTGAACCGTTGAAGAAGGTTCTGCCGACTCTGTCTGGCCGCCCTGTTTATGTAACGATTGATATCGATGTTCTTGACCCTGCTCATGCCCCTGGAACGGGAACAGTAGATGCAGGTGGCATTACTTCAAAAGAACTTTTAGCATCCATCCATGAAATCGCCAATTCGGACGTTCAAGTTGTCGGCTGCGATCTTGTAGAAGTGGCTCCTGTTTACGACCATTCTGAACAAACAACAAACACAGCAAGCAAGCTCATTAGGGAAATGTTGCTTGGCTGGTGTAAGTAGTAAGAAAAGCATAAGGCGCCTGAAGCTGGATAATGAAAAGCATAAGGCAACTTGAACCGACAAAAAAGACTACCCGAGATCAGCTTTAAACTGATTCTCGGGCAGTCTTTTCCGTTTCATCAATATGTACCACTTTATTCCGGCCAGTATTTTTTGCATGATATAAGGCAATGTCAGACTGATTAAATAGCTTTTGTATTTCATCGCCATTGTCAGGGAAAGTACTTACTCCAATCGAAATGGTTATGCTAAGATCTAACCCATTCGAAGTTTTAAACGGAACGCTATCCACCGCAGAACGAATGATTTCAGCCACTTCCATTCCCGTTTCTTTTGCGGCGTTAGGAAGAATCACTGAAAATTCTTCTCCCCCATTCCGTGAGACAATCCCCTCATAGCTGTGTGAAGCTCTTCTCAACCTTGAAGCCAGCTCGCGAAGCACTTCATCACCAATCGGATGTCCATATGTATCATTCACTCTTTTAAAGTGATCAATATCCAGTAGAAGGAGTGAAAAAGGAGCATCAGTATTTTTCGTAATAGATTCTGTCACTTTCTGAAACATCCTATTATTATAAAGCCCTGTTAAAAAGTCAGTTTCAGCTAATTTTTCCGCTAAACTTACTTTTGTAAAGTGAATTTTTAATTCTCTTAAAATAAATAGAACAGTAAAGAATGATAGAAATGAAAAAGCAATAAAATAAAAGATTTGAGCGGCAACTGTCCAGGAAAAGTCCATTAAATAAGCGAGTATAATGACCGTCTGGATTAAAAAGTAATAAAAATAAAACCGAGCATTTCGAAACGTCATTCGTTTTTTCATTGTAAAAACAGAAATAACTAAGCCTCCAATGATGGTCCCTGTTCCAGCAATAATGGATGACGAAGTGACTCCTGTTATAAAAATACGTGCTCCACCAATAATCAAGCCACTAACCAAAGGTGCAATAGGTCCTCCAAATATACCTGAAAGAACGATAACAACTAGACGAGCGTCCACCATAACTTTATCTGTAATAGAAACGGCAGTTTCCATTAATATGAGCCCAGTCACACCACCAATTAACCCAATTAAATACGGATGTAAGGCTGGAAAAGGTATATGAAAACGGGCCCTATTTTGAAAGGGCCAGTAAGAGAGAAAGCTAAATGTAAACAAAATACAAAAATTAATTGCCATTCCTAAAAACATATGAATCCCCTATGATCGAATTTTGTCGTTTCCATTATATCCCTTCGCCATTCATTAATAAAGGAAATCCTTTATTTTTATAGAACCAAAATAGACTTCCGCATAAAAGTTTCCTATAATATAAAGGTTAACTATAGATAAAGGTGGTTTTTTGACCGTGGATACACAAACCCCAGTCAAAATCCAACTCACGACAAGAGTGAGGATCGATGATGAGATTGAGACATATGAATTGACCGTTTTTGGTACTCGTTATCAGAAGGGGAAGACAATTTATTTAAAATATGATGAGATTCAAGAAGAAGGCACCATCCATACGGTTGTTAAAATTTTGCAAGATGAAGCGACTATTTTACGAAGTGGTCTACTTAAAATGCGGTTGAGCTTCAGTCTGTCAGAGCAAAAACATGGCACACATGAAAGTACATTGGGAACGATTTTCTTAATGACAGACACGAAAAAGATGAGTCATGAAAATGGAAAATTAAGTTTAGCTTATGATTTAACGATGCAAGGTACGCTCGCTGGCTATTACGAAATGGACCTTGAATATGAGGAGGACAAGCTATGAATATTGTTGAACAAATTCAAGAAAAATTAAAGCAGGAAATTAAAGCCGCTGTCTTAAAAGCAGAGCTTGCGACTGAAGCTCAGCTTCCTGAAGTGATCCTCGAAACACCGAAGGATAAAGCACATGGTGATTATTCTACCAATATGGCGATGCAGCTTGCTCGTGTTGCAAAAAAAGCACCACGTGCGATAGCTGAGCAAATTCAGGCACATTTTGATCGTTCAAAGGCTTCAATCGAAAAAATAGAAATCGCTGGACCGGGCTTTATTAATTTTTACATGGATAATAGCTATTTAACGGATATTATTTATACTGTTCTTGAACAAGGTTCTGAGTACGGTCGTTCAAATGCTGGGAACGGTGAAAAAATCCAAGTTGAGTTCGTATCTGCGAATCCTACTGGTGACCTTCACCTTGGACATGCTCGAGGGGCGGCAGTCGGTGATTCGTTATGCAATATTCTTGATAAAGCAGGATATGACGTATCACGTGAATTTTATATAAACGATGCCGGAAATCAAATTCATAATTTAGCTTTATCTGTTGAAGCTCGTTATTTTCAAGCATTAGGACTTGATAAAAAGATGCCGGAAGATGGCTATCATGGACAAGATATTATTGGCATTGGTCAAAAACTTGCTGAAGAATTCGGAGATAAATACGTCAATGTTGATGAAAAAACTCGCTTTGATTTTTTCCGTAAATACGGGTTGGAATATGAATTAGAAAAGTTAAAAAAGGATCTAGAAAACTTCCGAGTGCATTTCGACGTATGGTATTCAGAAACATCATTATATGAAAACAATAAAATCCAGCCAGCCCTTGAACAGCTTCGTGAAAGAGGTCATATATATGAGCAGGACGGAGCGACTTGGTTTAGATCGACAACGTTTGGCGATGACAAAGATCGTGTCCTCATTAAAAATGATGGAACGTACACATACTTAACGCCGGATATTGCGTATCACTTAGATAAACTGGCTCGCGGTTTTGATAAGCTCATTAACATTTGGGGTGCCGATCATCACGGTTATATTCCACGTATGAAAGCTGCTATCGAGGCGTTAGGCTACGAACGTGAGCGACTTGAAGTTGAAATCATCCAACTCGTTCATCTATATAAAGATGGCGAGAAAATGAAGATGAGCAAGCGGACTGGAAAGGCAGTCACGATGCGTGAATTGATTGAAGAAGTTGGCCTGGATGCCGTACGCTATTTCTTTGCGATGAGAAGCTCAGATACTCATATGGACTTTGACTTGGACTTAGCCGTTTCCGAATCGAACGAGAACCCTGTGTACTACGCTCAATACGCCCATGCGCGAATTTGGAGCATCCTTCGTTCCGCAGAGGAAAAAGGATTTTCCGTTGACGGAGAAGCAGACCTTTCCGTCTTGACGAGCGAAAAATCCGTGGACTTATTGAAAAAAATTGGCGAGTTCCCGCAAATCGTTGCAGATGCCGCAGAGAAACGGATTCCACATCGAATTACTCATTATATTTTTGAACTAGCATCATTCTTCCATAGTTTTTACAATGCTGAAAAAGTATTGAATGAAGAAAACCCGGAAGAAACAAAAGCAAGATTAGCTTTAGTAAAATCAGTGCAAATTACGTTGAAAAATGCTCTCGCATTAGTTGGGGTATCCGCACCGGAGAAAATGTAAGTGTAGAAAGGTGTCTCTTATAAAAAGAGGCGCCTTTCTACAACAACCCCTTAATCATCCACCCCAGAATTTCCTTCAACTTGATGCCGAAGCTAACATTATTCAATGTTTCCAACGTAAGCTGGCGAGAATGGCTAATATCCTCTTTTAAGGCATGTTCAACATCTGTAATAAAATTTTTATCGTATACATAGCAATTCATTTCATGATTTAATAAAATGCTTCTTCGGTCAAAATTGGCAGTTCCAATATCACAAATTTCTCCATCTACAATGATCACTTTCGCGTGGAAAAAACCTTTTTCAAATTGGTAGACTTGTCCACCTCCCACAAGCAACCTACGCAAAGAAGGAAATGAAGCTTCCTTCACAATTGGATGATCAGCCGTTTCTGGCACTAGAACTGTAAGGGAAATGCCTCTTTTTAATGCGGCTTCGATTGAGTCCATGATTGCATCAGTGGGGATAAAATATGGGGTTCCAATCATAAGAGAATTTTTCGCTCCACCAATCAGTTTGAGAAGATGATGTTCCACACCAATTCCTTCTGATGGATAAAATCGATGCAGCATCTGGAAATCCTCATTATCAACAAAGTTATCCTCAAATTCCGGAACTTCCTTTTTGGTAGCTCGCACCCAATCGACCAAGAATTCATTCTGTAGATCTGAAATTCCTTCACCCCTCAACCGAATATGATAATCTCGCCAAGGCGATAGCTTCGGCTCCAAATCAATATATTCCTTGCCAATATTGTATCCACCTAAATAACCGATACGATTATCGATAATCGTAATTTTTCGGTGGTTTCTTTGCTGCAATGTAAAGATTAGAAATGGCAAACGAGGAATATGGCAAAAACTAATTTCCATACCGCAGCTTCGCGCTTTTTCGATCCATTCTTTTCGAACCTGGCGGCTGCCTAACCAGTCAAGGAGCAAGCGAACTTTTACTCCTTCCTGTGCTTTTTCTATTAATACGTCCCAAAATATTTGGCTAAAACGGTCGTTTTTTACGATATAAAATAAAATATGTATGCTAGATTTAGCTCCTCGCAAGTCTTTAAAGTATGTCTCAAATAAATCTGGTCCATTTGTTATTAATTGAAGATGACCTTTTCTCAGTGGATAAGAACGTTTTTTCCAGCGCTTTTTATGCAAATAAGAACCGAGGTGAAAATCGGAATAGCACCATATAATGACTACGACTATAACGAGTAAGATGCCTATGAACCATCCCATTTTCAAACCTCCAAAATTAAAATCACAAGTCATATACTTCATTATTATGACCAGAACTGAATAAAAAAGATGTAGGATTAGTAAAAAAGATGTATAATCAATGGGGAATCTTAAAACTACATAGCTTGGATATCGGTGCTTTCTTTATAGGGAAGCTGAAAAGGGAAGTTGGTTAAAATCCAACGCGGTCCCGCCACTGTAATTGGGAGCTTGCTGCGTAAACCACTGTGCCTTGGGCATGGGAAGGAGCAGTATGCGATGATCAAAAGCCAGGAGACCTGCCGATACCATAGCACCAATAAACCTACGAGGATAGGGAGGTGGAGAAGAAGCAAGTTTATTAATTGTTGACGCACATCTCCATGTTCTGGGGATGTTTTTTTATTTTACTTGACAATTTACATATTTAATTAGCTTAGTAAAACTTTCAGGGGGAACATAAAAATGAAAAAGTTATATGGTTTATTTGCTGCATTTTTACTTGTTTTTGGACTTTTAGCAGCTTGTGGAAATGAAGGAAATAATAAAAATGAAGATAATAACAAACAGCCTGTCTCGGAACAGACGGATGATAATACGAATCAAAAGGAAGAAGCCTTTCCAGTAACAATAAAAGACGCAACTGATACTGATGTCGTCATAGAGAAAAAACCAGAAAAGATTGTTTCTTTGATTCCAAGTAATACGGAGATAGTCTATGCTTTAGGCGAAGGGGATGCAGTAGTCGGCGTTTCGGAAAATGATAATTATCCGGAAGAGACAGCTGCAAAAGAAAAAGTAGCAGGCATGGATCTAAATGTAGAAAAAATTATCTCGTTAAAGCCTGACCTTGTTCTTGCCCATGGATCAGTCGTAGCTTTTTGGGAAGCGGGCCTAAAGCAGCTGAAAGACAGTGGAGTTACAGTGCTTGTCGTGAATGATGCTCAAAGTTTTGATGCGGTATATGCATCCATCGAAATGGTCGGAAAAGCAACAGGAAAAACAGCTGAAGCAGAAAAACTAATTCAAGATATGAAAGCAAATTTGGATGATATTAAAAAGCAGGCCGAATCCATTTCAGAACAAAAAACAGTATTTGTAGAAGTTTCGCCAGCACCAGAGATTTATACTACGGGTAAAAATACGTTTATGAACGAAATGCTTGAAGCCATTAACGCTAAAAACGCAGTGAGTGATCAAGAAGGTTGGATTCCAATTAATGAAGAAGCAGTAGTTGAAATGAATCCGGATACGATTATTACAACTGTCGGCTATGTTGAAAATGCTGCTGAGGAGATTAAAGCACGTACAGCATGGAAAGATATTACGGCAGTAAAAGATAATCAAGTTTATTTAGTAAATGAGGACCTCGTAAGTCGTTCAGGTCCGCGCATTGTTGAAGGAGTAGAGGAGCTTGCAAAAGCCATTTACCCGGACGTTTTCGGGAAGTAAAAAATTAGTTTCATATGTAAGTGCCTGTGCATTTCTAGTGTTGGCCATTTTTTTAGGAATTGCCATTGGAGCGGTGCAAGTGCCGTTTAAAAACATTGTGACGATTATTTTTCAATTACATCAAAATAATGAGGCGGATCTCATGGCGAATATTGTCATGAATATCCGCCTTCCTCGTGTTGTGCTGGCAGGTCTAGTGGGAGCTTCTCTTGCTATTGCGGGAGCGGCTTTCCAAGGACTGCTCCGAAATCCACTCGCAGACCCCTATACTTTAGGTGTTTCATCTGGAGCTTCTGTCGGTGCGGTCGTAGTGTTATTTTTTCAAATCTCACTGCCATTTGCAGGTTTATTTACTCTGCCGTTAATAAGCATAGCCGCTTCCTTCATCACTATTTTCCTCGTTTTATTTTTTGCTAGAACCATAGAGCCTTCAATGAAAGTGGAGACAATTATTTTAACGGGTATCATCTTTAGCTCATTTTTAGGAGCTGTTTTGTCTTTAATGATTGCCCTTTCCGGAGAAGAATTAAGACAAATTATTGGCTGGCTGCTTGGAAGTGTCTCAATGCGCGGCTGGAGTTACGTCCGGCTTATTTTGCCATTTTTTGTTATTGGGGGCTTCATTCTCATGATGAATGTTAGGGAACTGAATGCGATGACGTTTGGCGAGGAGCGCGCGAAACATCTTGGCGTCAATGTAGAAAGAAGGAAGCTTGCGATATTATTAGCTGGCTCTTTACTTACTGGTGCGGCTGTTGCAGTTTCAGGAACAATCGGCTTTGTCGGACTCGTCATTCCGCATTTCGTGAGGCTGCTCTCTGGTCCTGACCATAAACATTTGCTGCCATTATCGATGTTGGTCGGAGCGGGATTTTTAATTTTGGCCGATTTGGTGGCGCGTACGATCATCCAACCCGCAGAACTCCCAATCGGAGTCATCACCGCCTTAATTGGAGCGCCTGCTTTTGCATCGATATTAGTAAAAAGACGAATGGAAAGAAGGGGATAGATGATGCTTCAGGTTAGCAGATTATACGGAGGCTATCCCGGTTTTAGTGTATTAAAAGATTTGTCGTTTTCTGTGGAGACTGGAGAACTATTCGGTATTTTAGGCCCGAATGGGAGCGGAAAAACAACTTTACTGAAAATGATTAGTGGTTTGCTTACGCCTAATCACGGAAAAATTTTTATTCAGGGGCAGGATCTTGGAAACTATTCAGCTAAGGAATTAGCAAAAATAACGGCCGTTTTGCCTCAGGTGGCATCTGAAGTTTTTGCCTATACGGTTCGAGAAACCGTTTCGCTAGGTCGTTATGCGCATCAAAGAGGCTGGCTCGGGCGTATGGATGCTCAAGATGAAAAAATAATTGATGAAGCCATGGCATTAACGGGAGTCGAGATTTTTCAAGAAAAGCTGTTGCATGAGCTTTCTGGTGGAGAACGTCAACGTGTCTTTCTTGCGCAAGCACTGGCTCAGCAGCCGAAAATTCTTCTGTTGGACGAACCGACAAATCATTTGGATTTATCTTTTCAGAAGGATTTATTGGATTTATTGAAAAAATGGACACGGGAACAAGATTTGACAGTTGTGTCTATATTTCATGATTTGAATCTTGCCAGTCTTTATTGTGATCGACTCCTGCTTCTAAATGAGGGTCAAATTAGTGCAATCGGAACCACTGGCGATGTTTTGCAAGGTGAACGCATTAGGGAAGTGTACAAAACAAATATTGAAATTCAGTCGCATCCAAAAGTCCCGAAACCGCAAATGATTTTGCTCCCGGACGAGGACAAGGTGAGCCCTCTTAAAATCGATGAGTCATTTTTTAAGATAACCGAAGATTATGCAGAGTTGAGTTCTCCTATGCCGTTAAAAGTAATGGCTTCATCCACAGTTGGTGCTGGGATTGGGTGGTGTGAAAGATTTATCATGTATTTTTCCGATGAGCCTTTTGAAATGAAAGATGCAATCGCAATACCCGCAAAAAGTTCGGAGATGGTACAGTTCGGAACATATGAAGACATTTTTATCATAGCATCTACCGCGCAAAAGAATAACGATATCAATCTTTGCATTTTTGTAAATGGAATCATTTCCGACGAAACGTTCCTTCAAGGAATCGTAGCGGCTAGCGAAGAGCGAGCACTTGTCGCAGGCAGAAGCAGTGGAGGCGGAATCGTCATTGCCTCCGTTCAGAAAGGTGATGCTGTTGACGGGAATGTGTTGGCCGAGCATATTCGAAAAGGCGTGCGGGAGATAGCAGGTGTTCTATTAAAAGAATCATGATTTTGGTGTGAAGTGCCTTTCGTTAGATGCCAGATTCATACGGCTATTTAAAAACCTATACACTAACAATTCCATCGATTCGAGTAGTGGTTTGAGAAACATTTTCCACTTCCTTTCTATATTTTTGACAAAAATCGGCTTAAACCTATGATAGGAAAAAGTACCCATCTTTACAAGATGTCATCTGGTATAAAAGGTATTTGTTGAATATTGTTGAAATTTGTTTTATAATCCGAATGTAATGGTTTATATTTCCTAGATAAAGGCAAACTATCTGAAAGGGTAGGACGCAAAGCAAAGGGTCTAAAGTTTATTGTGCAACTATGATCGCCTGGCTGCCAAAATGGTTAACTATTTCAAAAAATGAAATGGTATTTTTTGGTTATTCTATATTATAGAGTAGCCTTTTTTGTGAGTAAAAGAGTATATTCCATTGACTTTAATTAATGACACAAAAACTTCCTTTGCTTATTATTGAAACGTTTAAAAAGAATCAAAGAGAGAAAGAGGAGTTGTGGATTTAGATGTTAGATGTACGGGAGTGCTCAAGATACAAGTTATTGCTTTCACAGTTTACCTTAGATAAGGAGTTTAATATTACTAACGTAAAATCGTTTGAAAGAATTTTTAACTTTTTATATGAGCATACGAATATTTATTATCTCGGGTTTATAAGGGAAGAAAATTTAATTCAGTATTTGGAATATCATCGTACGAATCAATTTAGTGACATTTCTTTTATTCAGGCGATTAAGGATGTGAAACTTTTCCAAAAATATTTAAGAAATCACAAACAGATTAACCATCACGTACATATTGATTTATCGCTTAATGGACTAATTTATAAAATGGCAGAAACCACTCATTTACTTTAAAAAATTCATCAAGAAGGTGCCAAGTTGAAACTATTCACTTCTATAAAGTCAAAATTAATTATAATATCGTTTTTACTATTAGCGATTCCGCTCGTTTTTACGGGTGTCATAGCTTATCAAAAAAGCTCATCAAGCTTAGATAAACTTGGCGCAACGAATTTAAAAAATAGTGTAGAAATGACCATCTCTATGATTGAAGCCCTGAATAAGGAAGTGGAGAAGGGCAATATTTCTTTAGAGATGGCTCAAGAGAAAGTAAAAGTTGCCATTTTAGGTGAAAAAAATGGAGACGGGACGCGACCGATAAATCCTAATCTAGATTTAGGAGAAAATGGTTATATGTTCGTCTTAGACCAAAATGGAAATCAGGTTGCACATCCAAATTTAGAAGGACAAAACAGCTGGGACTCAGTAGACCCTAATGGAGTAAAGTCTACTCAAGAAATCATTAAACGGGGAAGCGATGGAGGTGGATTCACTAATTTTGATTGGCCGCTTCCTAATGACCCGGATAAAATAGCATCTAAGGTAGCTTATTCAAAGATTGATTCTAGTTGGGGATGGGTCATCGTAGCAGGTACATACATGAGTGACTTTAATAAACCTGCAAATGAAATTCTTAGTGTCGTTTTACTTATAATAGGAGCTGCCTTAGTAATTGGTACTTTGATCATCTGGTTCTTTGCAACGAAAATTGCGGGGCCAATCAATAAAGTATCTGATCATATGGATAATCTAGCTAACGGTTATCTTTCACAGGCTCCATTACAGATCAAATCTAAAGATGAAGTGGGTCGTCTTGCAAATGCCATGAACAACTTGCAGGCCAGTCTAAAAGAAATGATCCAAAATGTGGCTAATGCGTCTGAAACCATTACAAGTCAAAGTGAAGAATTTACTCAATCCGCCAATGAAGTAAGGGAAGGTGGAGAACAAATTGCTTCAACCATGCAGGAATTGTCTTCAGGTGCCGAGTCCCAAGCACATAGTGCAACAGAACTTACGGAAATGATGGAGAATTTTAATTTTAAAATTGTTGAAGCTAATAAGAACGGAGAAGATATTGTAACAACGTCAGATGAAGTATTGGCAATGACAGAAGAAGGACGGGTCTTAATGGACCAGTCAGCTAAGCAAATGGAAAATATTCATCAAAAAGTAACGACAGCAGTTGAAAATGTACAAGGGTTGAATGCCCAAACGAAAGAAATTTCGCAACTTGTTCAAGTCATTCAAGAAATCGCAGCGCAAACGAATCTTTTATCATTAAATGCTGCAATTGAAGCTGCAAGAGCAGGCGAACAAGGGAAAGGCTTTGCTGTTGTCGCTTCTGAAGTAAGAAAATTAGCAGAGCAAGTATCTGATTCTGTAAGTGAGATTACGAATATAGTAGACCGAATTATTCACGGTTCAGATGAAGCGGTTGTTTCCTTACAGTCCAGCTACATGGAAGTGGAAAATGGAACAAATCAAATAAAAGTAACAGGACAAACGTTTGGACACATTAATGAAATAGTTATGAATATGGTTGGGAAGGCGCAACACATTTCAGCCAATCTAAAAGAATTAACTGAAAACAGCAGTGAAATGAATAAATCAATTGAAGAAGTAGCTGCCGTTGCCGAAGAGTCTGCAGCTGGCGTTGAACAAGCCGCTGCATCTGCTCAACAATCGAGCAGTTCAATGGAGGAAATCGCAAAGGGTGCGGAGGATCTCTCAGCTCTTGCGGAACAACTCAATAGCCAGGTTAGCCAATTTAAATTGTAATATCGAAAGCGCAAGCGCCATCCTCCTCGACGGCAGCTTCCAAAAAAGTTCCGGGATAAAACTCGGAACTTTTTTCATGTACTTTAAAAGAGAATATTCGGTCTTGACTGAATGCTCATTCATTATATAATGGATGTATACAAAAGTTCGGATGACGCCGGAAAGGAGTTCCGATTATGGACATTTTATTTTGGATAAATTGGCTTGCATTTTTAATTGTAACCGCTTACGCCATTTCCTTGTTCGTGTATGTTGTCAGAACGCGAATTGCGTATATTAAACTAGGAAAAAAAGCAGAGTTTGATCATGATGTTAAGACACGCTTGAACAATATTTGGACGAATGTATTCGGTCAAAAGAAACTGCTGAAAGATAAAAAAAGCGGTCTCATTCATGTTATGTTTTTCTATGGCTTTATTCTTGTGCAATTCGGTGCGATTGACTTTATTTGGAAAGGTCTTGCACCAAGTTCTCACCTTCCTCTCGGTCCTCTTTACCCAGGTTTTAAATTTTTCCAAGAAATTGTCACTTTAATGATTTTAGTAGCGGTCGTATGGGCTTTTTACAGACGGTATATTGAAAAATTACCAAGATTAAAACGGGGATTTTACCCAAGTCTCGTTTTAATTTTTATCGGTGGACTGATGCTTTCAGTCTTGCTCGGAAACGCTATGTCTCTCTTATGGCATGAGCAAGCTCTTACATGGACAGAGCCGGTCGCCGCAAGTATTGCCACACTTTTTAGTTGGATGAGTCCGATGGCTGCTGCTGTCGTATTTTATGTTTCTTGGTGGGTCCATTTACTTCTATTACTTGCATTTCTTGTGTATGTACCACAGTCGAAACATGCTCATTTGATTGCTGGGCCAGCCAATGTATATCTCGAACCTATTGATGGCGGGAAGAAACTTGCGCCAATTGATTTTGAAGATGAATCCCAGGAAAGCTTTGGTGTCGGGAAAATTACTGAATTTACCGATCTTCAGCTTGTCGATCTATATGCCTGTGTCGAATGTGGACGCTGTACGAATATGTGCCCGGCTTCAGGCACTGGAAAAATGCTTTCCCCGATGGATATAATGACAAAACTTCGCGACCATTTAACGAACTATGGTGCGGCAGTCACGCAAAAACAACCTTGGGTTCCTGCATTCGCATTTGCGGGAACGGTCGGAAACCAACTTGCCAAAGCTGCTAAAGGCAAGGGAGCCGAGGAAGCAGCAGCTGCTCTAAACTATGAACCTAGCATGATCGGTGAAATTATTACAGAAGAAGAATTATGGGCTTGTACAACATGTCGCAACTGTGAAGACCAATGCCCAGTAATGAATAAGCATGTCAGCCACATTATCGATATGCGCCGTTATCTCGTGTTAACGGAGGGGAAAATGAATCCAGATGCACAGCGAGCGATGCAAAACATTGAGCGACAAGGAAATCCATGGGGTCTGAACCGCAAGGAAAAAGAAAACTGGCGTGATGCTCGTGACGATGTATATGTTCCAACAGTCAAAGAATTGAAAAAGATAGGAGAAGACTTCGAATATTTATTCTGGGTTGGATCGATGGGAGCTTTTGACAATCGTAGTCAAAAAATTGCCCTCTCCTTTGCAAGGTTATTAAATGAAGCTGGCATTTCTTTTGCCATCCTCGGAAATAAGGAAAAAAACTCGGGTGATACGCCGCGCCGTCTTGGTAATGAATTTTTATTCCAAGAACTGGCGACCGCTAATATTGCCGAGTTTGAAAAAATCGGTGTGAAGAAAATCGTAACGATTGATCCGCACGCATACAATATTTTTAAAAATGAATACCCTGATTTTGGCTTCAAAGCGGAGGTATACCATCATACAGAGCTTCTTGACGAACTCGTTAAAGAAGGACGTCTGCAGCCGCGCCATGCTGTCAATGAAAAAATCACATTCCATGACTCTTGTTATCTAGGACGTTATAACGAAGTTTATGATCCACCGAGGGAAATCCTAAAATCGATTCCGGGTGTAGAACTCGTGGAAATTAAGCGTCACCGTGAAAATGCGATGTGCTGTGGAGCAGGTGGAGGATTGATGTGGATGGAAGAGGATACGGGTCAGCGCGTAAATGTCGCGAGAACTGAACAGGCACTTGCCGTCAATCCGTCCATCATCAGCTCAGGCTGTCCATATTGCTTAACGATGCTTTCAGATGGAACGAAGGCGAAGGAAGTAGAAGACAAAGTCAAAACGTATGACGTAGCAGAGTTATTGGAAAAAGCGGTATTTGGAGAAGAGAAAGAACTAGTTTCATAGAACATAAGCGCTTCAATTGGAGTTGAAGCGCTTGTCTAGAAAAAGAAATTGAGCGAGCGTTCAGTCGAATTACTGTAAGCGTTTACTATTTTTATAAAAGGAGAGAGTGACTCATGGCGAAAACGGTCATTGTTGCGGGTGCACGTACCCCTTTTGGAAAATTTGGTGGAGCTCTTCATTCATTGGCGGCGTCAAAGCTAGGGGGTATTGCGGTTAAAGAGGCGCTGGCAAGGGCGAATGTCACACCTGATGAAGTGCAGGAAGTCATATTAGGAACAGTGTTGCAAGGTGGGCAGGGACAATTGCCTTCAAGACAGGCTGCGCGAGAAGCAGACATTCCTTGGAACGTAAAAACAGAAACGGTCAATAAAGTATGCGCATCTGGGATGAGGGCTGTCACACTTGCAGATCAAATTATTCGATTAGGAGACGAGGAAGTGATCGTTGCCGGCGGAATGGAGTCGATGTCGAATGCTCCCTATATGTTGCCGAACGCAAGATGGGGATACAAAATGGACGATGCCGTATTAGTTGATTTACTTACTCATGATGGTCTGACTTGTTCGTTTACGGGTGTTCATATGGGAACGTACGGAAATCAGACGGCAAGGGAATTCGAGATTACGAGGGAAGAGCAAGATAAATGGGCATTTAGAAGCCATGATAAAGCGATTAAAGCGATGGAATCTGGGAAGCTAGCAGAGGAAATCGTCGAGGTGCACGTGCCGCAACGAAAAGGTGAACCCTTAGTCATAAAGAATGACGAGGCACCACGCAAAGATACAACTCTAGAAAAATTGGCAAAGCTTAAGTCTGTCTTTGATAAAGATGGAACGATTACGGCAGGTAACGCTCCTGGAGTGAATGACGGGGCAGCGGCGCTCGTGTTGATGAGTGAGGAACGTGCCATGAAGGAAGGGAAACAACCGCTAGCCTATATTCTCGGGACTGCGGAAGTGGCGGTGGAAGCGAAGGACTTCCCGCAAACCCCTGGACTTGTTATTAATGAACTTTTAAAAAAGACAGGAAGAAAAATAGAGGATATCGACCTTTTTGAAATCAACGAAGCGTTTGCAGCGGTGGCTCTCGCAAGTAATAAAATTGCTAATTTGCCTTCTGAAAAAGTGAATGTGAACGGCGGCGCGATTGCACTGGGACATCCAATTGGCGCTAGTGGGGCAAGAATTATTTTGACATTGGCGTACGAGTTAAGACGACGTGGAGGCGGACTTGGAATTGCGTCAATTTGTTCGGGCGGTGGCCAAGGTGATGCGGTTTTAATCGAAGTTCCAAAGGCGGTGCAGTCATAAGATGGAAATCAAAACAGTGATGGTCGTCGGGGCAGGGCAAATGGGGTCAGGAATTGCGCAAGTATGTGCAATGGCTGGGTACAAAGTGTACTTGAATGACCTGACTGGCGAACTTGTGGGAAAAGGGCTCAGTACAATCGAGAAAAATTTGAGCAGACAAGTAGCAAAGGGAAGAATGACAGAAATAGAGAAAGCGAATGTGGTAGAAAATTTAAAAGAATCTACTGATTTAAGCGATGCGGAAACAGTAGATATTGTCATTGAGGCAGCTACCGAAAACATGGAAGTGAAAAAGGAGATTTTTGCTAAGTTGGATACAATCGCGGCGGAGCATGTGATTCTCGCATCCAACACATCCTCACTCCCGATTACTGAAATCGCTGCCGCAACAACTCGACCGGAAAAAGTTATCGGCATGCATTTTATGAATCCTGTCCCAGTTATGAAACTCGTCGAAATTATTCGCGGACTGGCAACGGCGGATGACGTGTACGAAACGGTTGAGGAAATGGCGAAAACACTAGGAAAAGTCCCCGTAGAGGTGAATGATTTTCCAGGATTCGTATCAAATCGTGTCCTCATGCCGATGATTAATGAAGCCATCTACACCCTTTACGAAGGCGTTGCGACGAAGGAAGCGATTGATGAAGTGATGAAGCTCGGGATGAACCATCCGATGGGACCACTGACATTAGCAGATTTTATCGGCTTGGATACTTGTCTCTATATTATGGAGACATTGCATGAAGGCTTTGGCGATGATAAATACCGTCCGTGTCCACTTTTACGAAAGTACGTGAAGGCAGGCTGGCTTGGTAAAAAGACAGGGCGAGGTTTTTACATGTACGACTAATTCCTTGATTCCGGGAGGTCTACGATGAAATTTCAATTTACTGAAGAACAGTTGATGATGAGGAATATGGTTCGTGATTTTGCTGAAAAAGAAATTGCACCTTACGTTGATAAAATGGAAGCTGGCGAATTTCCACGTAAGGTTTTACAAAAAATGGGTCCGCTCGGTTTAATGGGGATTACCGTACCTGAAAAATATGGCGGTTCGGAAATGGATTTTATCTCCTATATTATTGCCATTAACGAAATATCAAAGATGAGTGCGACGTTAGGAGTTATTTTATCCGTCCATACATCTGTAGGCACGAATCCGATTGTTTACTTCGGAACGGAGGAACAGAAACAAAAATATGTAACAAAACTTGCGACTGGAGAGTATTTAGGGGCTTTTTCCCTTACCGAACCAAACGCAGGCTCAGATGCTGCCAATATTCAAACTCGTGCAACACGAGTGGATAACCACTATAAGCTAAATGGCACAAAAGCTTTTGTTTCGAACGGAGGGGAAGCCGACCTTTATATCATGTTTGCCGTAACAGCTCCGGGTGCGGGCAATAGAGGAGTAACTGCTTTTATCGTAGAGAAAGATACTCCGGGTCTAGTCATTGGTAAAGACGAGAAAAAAATGGGGCTCCACGGTTCAAGAACGGTTCAAATAACATTTGAAGATGCGTTAGTACCAGCCGAAAACAGGCTTGGAGAAGAAGGGGAAGGGTTCAAAATTGCCCTTTCCAATTTAAATATTGGTCGAATTGGCATTGCCGCGCAAGCACTTGGGATTGCGGAAGCGGCTTTTGAAGCAGCGGTAAAATATGCAGGTGAACGTAAACAATTCGGGAAACCGATTGCTGAACAACAAGGCATCGCCTTCAAGCTTTCCGATATGGCCACAGCTGTAGAAAGTTCACGTCTCTTAGTGTATCAAGCTGCCGATTTATGGCAAAGAGGAATCCCTTGCGCTAAAGAAGCTTCAATGGCGAAATTATTCGCTTCAAAAACAGCTGTTGAAGTCGCAACAGAAGCTCTCCAAGTTTTTGGCGGCTACGGCTACACAAAGAAATATCCAGTCGAACGCTATTTTCGCGACGCCAAAATCACCGAAATATACGAAGGCACAAGCGAAATCCAGCGCATCGTCATCGCAAAACATCTACTAAAATAATAAACCTGTCCCTTTCGGACCCGTCCCCTTGGGGACAGGTCCAAAGGGGACAGTCCCCAAAGGGACAGGTTAGGAGGAATATAGGATGAATTTTCGACTTAGTGAAGAGCATGAGATGATTAGGAAGATGGTTCGGGATTTTGCTGTGAATGAGGTTGGGCCGACCGCGGCGGAGAGGGATGAGGAAGAGCGGTTTGATATGGGGATTTTTGAGAAGATGGCTGGTCTCGGGTTGACGGGGATTCCGTGGCCTGAGGAATATGGTGGGATTGGGAGCGATTATTTGGCGTACTGTATTGCGGTGGAGGAGCTTTCACGAGTGTGTGCGTCTACCGGGGTGACTCTTTCTGCACACACATCGCTTGCTTGCTGGCCATTATTTAAATTTGGAACGGAAGAACAGAAGCAAAAATATTTGCGGCCAATGGCTGAAGGTTCAAAGATAGGTGCATATGGACTTACAGAACCCGGCTCTGGATCGGACGCAGGCGGAATGAAAACGACCGCTCGTCACGACGGAGACAATTATATATTGAACGGATCTAAAATTTTCATTACAAATGGTGGCATCGCGGACTTTTATATCGTTTTTGCTCTAACGAACCCGAACGATAAACGAAGTACGACTGCATTCATTATCGAAAAAGATTTTGAAGGCTTCTCTGTTGGAAAGAAGGAGAAAAAGCTAGGGATTCGTTCATCACCTACAACCGAAATTATTTTTGAGGACTGCAAGGTTCCTGCTGAAAATATTCTCGGCGAAGTGGGGCAAGGCTTCAAAATTGCGATGATGACACTTGATGGCGGACGCAATGGAATTGCCGCTCAAGCGGTGGGAATTGCTCAAGGAGCGCTGGATGCAGCAATTGCCTATGCAAAAGAACGTAAGCAATTTGGTAAACCGATTGTCGAAAACCAAGGGATTTCATTCAAGCTTGCTGATATGGCAACCTCTATTGAGGCATCTCGCCTCCTCACTTACCAAGCAGCATGGCTGGAATCCTCTGGTCTTCCATATGGAAAAGAATCTGCCATGTCGAAGCTAATGGCAGGGGATACGGCGATGAAAGTAACGACAGAAGCCGTCCAAATTTTCGGAGGATATGGATATACGAAAGATTATCCAGTAGAGCGCTATATGAGAGATGCAAAAATCACACAAATTTATGAAGGTACACAAGAAATCCAGCGTCTCGTTATTTCTCGAATGCTAACGAAATAAGTTACTAGAAGGCGGTGAAAGGAAGTGGAGGAAAAACGTGAGGTTCATGCATCGGTAAAAGATGAAAGCCTCATTGAAAAGCGGCGTAACCAAATGATTCACGGAGCGGTTTCTCTTTTTAAAGAAAAGGGCTTCCATCGAACGACGACGAGAGAAATCGCCAAAGCATCCGGATTCAGCATCGGAACATTATATGAATATATCAGAACGAAAGAAGATGTTCTCTATCTTGTATGCGACAGTATTTACGATGAGGTGAGCGAACGATTAAGCAGCATCAACCTCGGTCAAGGAACACTTGAAAGCCTTAAGCTCGGAATCAAACATTATTTTAAATTAATCGATGATATGCAAGATGAAGTACTCGTCATGTACCAAGAGGCAAAAGCCCTATCAGAAGAAGCACTTCCTTACGTTTTAAAAAAAGAACTCGAAATGGTTTCGATGTTTGAACGACTAATCAATCGTTGTGTGGAGAACGGAGAATTGGATATTGGCAAGGAACACCAGCATTTATTAGCACATAACATCTTTGTTCAAGGGCAAATGTGGGGATTCCGGCGTTGGGCTTTAAAAAAGATCTATTCCATCGAAGACTATATAACACTCCAAATCGACTTGCTTTTTACTGGGATCCAAGGCTACGAAACGAACCGAGGAGGGGTAACGTGATGACTGAAGTGTACAAACCGAAAAATCATGTCCGATTCATTACGGCATCCAGCTTATTTGACGGCCACGATGCCTCCATCAACATTATGAGGAGAATTTTGCAGGCTAGTGGCGCTGAGGTCATACATCTAGGCCATAATCGCTCTGTCGAAGAAGTGGTGAATGCAGCGATTCAAGAGGATGTACAAGGCATCGCCATTTCGTCTTATCAAGGTGGTCATGTCGAGTATTTTAAATATATGTATGATTTACTTATGGAAAAAGATGCGTCGCATATCCGAATTTACGGCGGAGGCGGCGGGGTCATCATTCCACGCGAAATCAAAGAACTTCATGACTATGGAATCGCAAGGATTTTTTCTCCGGAAGACGGACGTACCCACGGCCTGCAAGGCATGATCAATATTATGCTCAAGGAATGTGATAGGGAGATTCCGATCCAGTCACTAGAAAGTGAAGTTAAAAAACTGCGAGAAGGTCATTTTCAGGCGGCTGCTAGACTGATTACAGTTGCTGAAAATAACAAAGAATCGCTCGCTAATTTTTTTGAAAAAATGAAAGTGGATACAGGAAATGCCCCTGTCCTTGGAATAACCGGAACGGGTGGTGCAGGTAAAAGCTCACTTACAGATGAACTTATTCGTAGATTTATAAATGAATTCCCAGATAAAAAAGTAGCGATTTTATCCGTTGACCCAACAAAGCAAAAAACAGGTGGAGCGCTTTTAGGGGATAGAATCAGAATGAACGCTATCTTTTCTCCAAATGTGTACATGAGAAGTTTAGCAACGCGAGGTTCGAGAAGTGAGGTTTCGCATGCTATACAGGATGCCATCCAAATCGTAAAAGCAGCCGGAGTCGATCTTGTCGTAGTGGAAACGAGTGGAATTGGGCAAGGGGATGCGGAAATTAGTACGATTAGTGATATTTCGATGTATGTGATGACGAGTGAGTTCGGTGCCCCTTCACAGCTTGAAAAAATCGACATGATTGACTATGCCGATTTCATTGTCATCAATAAGTTTGAACGAAAAGGGTCTGAAGATGCTAGAAATCAGGTGAGGAAGCAATACCAACGCAGCCATCTGTTATTTGAACAACAGCTCGAAACGATGCCAGTATATGGGACAATCGCTAGCCAATTTAATGATCCTGGAACGAATACGCTGTTTGCAGCATTGGTTCAAAAGATAAATGAAATAACGGATAACGAATGGAATTTTTCCCCGAAACCGATAGAAATAAGTGAAAAAAGAGATGTGATCATTCCGGTTAATCGCCAGTATTATTTACGCGAAATTGTCGAAACCGTCCGCACTTACCATAAACAAACCAAGGAACAAGTAAAATTGGCACGCCAACTTTTTCAGCTTGAAGGTGCAATGGCAGCTGCTAAAGATGGGGGATCAATTCCGAATGTAATAGAAGAACTCGAAAAACTTCGTGAAAAAGTAAAGTCTCAACTAACCTCTGCTTCCATCAAAATTTTGGATGAATGGGAAGCAATTAAGGAAAAATACGCATCCGATCAATTTACAACGATTATCCGTAATCGAGAAATTACTACGGAGTTAAAAGTGCGCACACTATCCGGGCTTTCGATTCCAAAGGTAGCCCTGCCAAAATACAAGGATTACGGGGAAATTCTAAACTGGGTGTATAAAGAAAATGTTCCAGGCGCATTCCCATATACAGCTGGGGTTTTTCCTTTTAAACGTCAAGGGGAGGATCCGAAACGTCAATTTGCTGGTGAAGGAACTCCTGAACGAACGAATCGCCGTTTTCATTATTTATCGAAGGATGATGAGGCGAAGCGGCTAAGCACAGCATTCGACTCTGTCACATTATACGGAGAAGACCCTGATTACCGCCCAGATATTTACGGGAAGGTAGGGGAAAGCGGCGTCAGCATTTGTACACTGGATGATATGAAAAAACTGTATGCTGGCTTTGATCTCTGCTCCCCATCTACATCCGTATCGATGACGATCAACGGACCAGCTCCGATTATTTTAGCGATGTTTTTAAATACGGCAATTGCCCAACAAGTCGAAAAGAAAGCAAATGAGCTAGGCAGGCCTCTTACAGAAGAAGAATATACCGAAGTAAGAGCGCGAACTTTAGCAACCGTAAGAGGCACGGTGCAAGCAGATATTTTAAAAGAAGATCAAGGACAAAATACGTGCATCTTTTCAACGGAATTCGCCTTACGGATGATGGGGGATATCCAGCAATATTTTATTGATCATAAAATCCGGAATTACTATTCCGTTTCGATTTCTGGCTACCATATTGCGGAAGCGGGGGCAAACCCCATTTCCCAGCTCGCCTTTACACTCGCCAACGGATTCACTTATGTGGAGTATTATTTGAGCCGTGGAATGAATATTAACGATTTTGCTCCGAATCTGTCGTTCTTTTTTTCGAACGGTCTTGATCCTGAATACACGGTTATTGGTAGAGTTGCTCGCAGAATATGGGCAACAGTGATGCGAGATAAATATGGAGCGGATGAGCGCAGTCAAAAGCTGAAATATCATATTCAAACATCCGGGCGTTCCCTTCATGCCCAGGAAATTGATTTTAACGACATCCGCACGACATTGCAAGCATTGATGGCCCTACAGGATAATTGCAATTCATTGCATACAAATGCGTATGATGAAGCGATTACGACTCCAACGGAAGAATCGGTCCGCCGTGCGATGGCAATTCAAATGATTATTACGAAAGAGCATGGATTATCGAAAAATGAAAATCCACTTCAAGGATCTTTTATTATCGAAGAACTAACCGATTTAGTTGAAGAAGCCGTTTTACAAGAATTTGAGCGCCTTAATGATCGCGGCGGCGTACTCGGTGCGATGGAAACACAGTATCAGCGCGGAAAAATCCAGGAAGAATCCATGTACTATGAAATGTTGAAACATTCGGGGCAGCTGCCGATTATTGGGGTCAATACGTATGTAAATCCAAACCCGCCTTCTGAAGAAGAATTGAATAATATCGAACTCGCGCGGGCATCAAAAGAAGAAAAAGAAACACAAATTCAAAACTTAAAATCTTTTCAACAACAGCATCAAGACAAAGTTGACCATGCACTCGCCAAATTAAAAGAGACGGCCATAACGGGGGGAAATATTTTTGCAGAGTTAATGGAAACGACGAAAGTGGCAAGCCTTGGTCAAATCACGAATGCTCTATATGAAGTAGGCGGACAATACCGCCGCAATATGTAAAATAGAAAATCGGTCAATAAAGTAAGGATAAGTGCGATTATGAAGATTTTGCAATTCGATTTGACATCAATGCAAACACGTAAATCTTGGATGAAATCATTCCCTTTTAAAATGCTCAATAGGATAAATGGAAAAAACTTTTAATAATTGGCGAAAACAGTGGCATAATTGAAAACAATTTGTTTATAATGGTGAGTATGGATTTTTGGTTTATAAGAGTGAAGGGATGTGCATTTATTGAACATATTGCAATTGTCCAAGGAAGAACGAAAAGAAATGTCTTTTATTGAAATTGCCCAACATATTTTTGAAGAGAAAAAAGAAGCTATTTCATTTAAGGATCTCGTAGATGAAATTGCAAACTATCTTGAATTGTCTGAACAAGAAAAAACGACTCGTATGCTGCAATTTTATACAGATCTGAATGTGGATGGCCGCTTTTTATCACTTGGTGAAAATCGCTGGGGATTACGCGAGTGGTATCCGATTGATCAAATCGATGAGGAAATTATCACGCCTGTAAAACCGAAGAAGAAGAAAAAGGCCAAATTGGCATTGGAAGATGACGATTTAGAACTAGAAGATGAAGATCTTGACTTTGACCTCGATGAAGACGAAGATTTCGATGATACGGATGATTTGGACGAGGAAGAAGACGAAAGCCTTGAAGCTCTTCGTGAAGAAGAAGAGGAAGAATTTGAAGACGATGAATTAATTGAAGATGATTATGAAATCGAAGAAGACGAAGAGGACCTAGATCTTGATGATGAAGACGAGGAGCTTGATTTAGAAGAGGAAGAAGAGGAAGAAGAATAATCCTCTTGACTTACAAACAGTGAGTATGTAGAATTTTATTTGGGCTCCTTGAAAAAGGACTGCTGAAAATATTATTTCACGCTCCCTTACATGGGGGCGTTTTTATTTTTTTGTTAGGAAGAAGCAAGTTGAGGAATCATATGTAATGGCAAAATAATCCGTATAATAATTATACGGGGGTGCGATTATACAATGGTTTTTCGTTCAAAGGTAGATGCGTTTTTATTAAAAATTCAATCCAAAATGATTTGACTATCTGAGGTGAAATGTGGCTTTGATAGCCAATATAGATGTAATGTTAGCAAAGAGGAAAATGAGTTCCGATAAAGATACTAATAAAGAGTTCTTTCGTGCAAAGAGGGAACTATAGTGTATCATACATTAGATGGGGAATTTGTTATTCACATTCGAAAGCGAGCGGAAGTTAGATGAAAAAAGTTGGATTTGATTCAGAGAAATACTTGAAAGAACAATCTTCCTATATCCTTGAACGGGTACAACACTATGATAAGCTTTACTTGGAGTTCGGCGGCAAATTGATCGGCGACAAACATGCCAAGCGTGTTTTGCCGGGATTTGATGAAGATGCAAAGATGAAGTTGTTGGCAACACTGAAGGAAAAAGCGGAGATCATTATCTGTGTGTATGCAAGTGATATTGAACGGAAAAAAATACGCGAAGATTATGGTATTACTTATGACCAAGATGTTTTGCGCTTGATCGATGAATATCGCGGATACGGCATATCTGTTAACAGTGTCTTGATTACACGTTACCAAGAGCAGCCAAATGCCAAAGTATTTATGGCGAAGCTGGAACGGAGTGGTATCAACGTTTATACTCATCGCGCTATTGAAGGTTACCCGACGAATGTGGAAGCGATCGTCGGCGAGGAAGGATTTGCAAAGAACCCCTATATTGAAACGTCAAAGCCGATCATAGTGGTAACAGGGCCAGGTCCAGCAAGCGGAAAACTCGCGACTTGTTTAAACCAAATGTACCATGAACATGAACTAGGAAACAAAATAGGCTACGCAAAGTTTGAAACTTTTCCCGTTTGGAACTTACCATTGAAGCATCCTGTGAATATTGCTTATGAAGCCGCTACTGTGGATTTGAAAGACGTGAATATGATCGACAACTACCATTATGAAGCTTATGGAGAAGTGGCGGTCAATTACAATCGCGATATCGAAACGTTCCCAGTCATCAAACGGATTATTGAAAAAATCACGGGTAAAGAATCTGTTTATCAATCGCCGACTGATATGGGTGTCAATCGCCTTAAGTCGGGTATCATAGATGATCAAGTCGTACGGGAAGCTGCAAAGCAAGAAATCATTCGGCGCAGTTTTGCTGTAGAAAACGACTATAAAAAAGGATTGGCAGATGAAGATACTCTTCGGCGTATGCAAGTGATTTTGGAAGAAAGCGACTTGAAAAAAGAAGATCGGGTACCCGTATTGCCAGCACGCGACTATGCAATAACGGTGCAGGATAGGATCGGCAGCACGAATCTTCAGGCAGTGATTGCGATCGAACTGCCAAACGGCGAGATCATTACTGGTCGAACCACAAAACTAATGGATGCTTCGGCTGCGGCGATTCTGAATGGGTTGAAGATTTTGGCTAATGTAGCGGATGAAATTGATCTTTTAACACCGATGATTTTGCAAACCATCCAGCGTTTAAAAACCGATCATCTAAACAGTAGAGTACCGACATTAAGTGCAAACGAATTGTTGATTGCATTGGCAATCAGTGCCGTCACCAATCCTACTGCTCAGCTCGCTTATCAGCAACTACCGCATTTAAAAGCCGCACAAGCTCATTCTACGGTCATTTTGAACAGAGAAAACGAACAGACCCTGAAAAAACTTGGCATCGATATCACCAATGACCCGGTATACCCGACAGAGAATCTGTATTATAATTAATTAATTATTGAGGGAACAACAACCTGTCACTTCCTAATCGGATTATCATGTTCTGAGTCAAAAAAGACTTATTTACATGGGCAACCATGATAGAGTCCGAATCGCACAAGAATACGTGGGTTTGCCACAATTGCTGTTCGATTTGCCTGGAATCGTACAAGAACACGAGGGTTTATCACACTTGCTGTGCGATTTTGAATGTTAACTACAGGTTACCCCCCGAGGAGCTGGCGCCAGATACGAGAAAAAGAAAAGCACAAGCGCCATGCTTAGCTAGACAAAGAAAAGGACCGGAATCCAAAAACCGGTCCTTTTCTCATTCATATTCTTCTAAAATATCCTCTATTGTGAACTTTAATGAAAAATAAATATAAAGTGCTGCCATTAAGGATGGGAAGCCAACTCGATTTCCATCTTCTGTTGGAAGCATAGGTTTGACTACATACGTTTGAATAAACACATCAGCAATGTCAGCTAAACTTTCGCCATCGGAGTTGTTCTCACCTGCAATGACAACGAAAGGAATATTTTTTTCGACAAGATTCTTTCCGAACACCATTGCTTCATCATCGCCGGCAAAACGGGAGATTAGCAATACCCTGTCCGCGGTTGATAATTTTTCGGCGGACTCTAGTCGAAAGGCATCTTTTAGTGGTTCGGCACCCTCAAGTGCTTCTATTACGACTCCTTCCATTTCTTTGAATCCTTTTATATAAATGTTACCTTCCCCAACAGGCGCCTGTGCTAAAACCCGAGCACCATCTTCTATATTGAATTCTTCTTTTTCGAGAATTCTTTTAAATAATCCAGCTAACTGGGTCGTAAACATTTTCTGCATAGTATACTCTCCTTTAATAAAGCAAGACACTTATTAAAATATAATATTATAACATAATGGCATAAACAGTTTATGTCAAATATGGTCGCTTTTTTTTAGAAGGACAAAGAGCTGATCATGGAGAAAAAGTAAGTGGAATGCATCAAATATTGAATTTGGAAAGGAAGGCGGCCTTCAAGAAAAAAGCAAATAATATTCGTGAAATCCATCTTAATACCCTATTAATTTTTATTGATGTTCGTTATAATGAAACAAAGAGGGGGATATAATGAAGGAGAAAATTTTGATTGTCGATGATCAGTTTGGTATACGCATATTATTGAATGAAATTTTGCAAAAAGAAGGCTATCAAGTTTTCCAAGCGGCAAATGGTTTACAAGCATTAGCTATTACAAAAAAACATACCCTTGATCTTGTATTACTCGATATGAAAATACCTGGGATGGATGGATTAGAAATTCTTCAGCAAATGAAAAAAATACGCCCCGATATTCGCGTAATTATTATGACTGCCTACGGTGAACTTGAAAAGATTGAAGCGGCAAAAAAACTAGGAGCTCTGGCACATTTTACAAAGCCTTTCGATATTGTCGAGCTTCGTCAAACGATTAGAACGTACATACCGATAAAATTAGATACATAGTTAAAAGATTTTGTATATTTCAATTTCCTCCGACAAAAAACATTTTCATAGTTGGTAAACAATTGATGAATTTGATATGATGAAAATGAAAAATGTCCCTGTCCTATAAGAAAAGCGGAAGCGCCTTGCTCATCGACGTACAGGCCCACAGGATGTGGGTCCGTCGATGTCGCCACAGGACGTGGCGGCTTTTAGTCGACGTTCCTTCTTTTGGTTTTCGACTGAGATAAAGGAAACACGACAAGCCTGTAAGGCGAATCTGGCTTCCTTATCGTAGGGAGAAGGACAGGAAGTTTGCTAGTCGATAGGCGCTAAAGCTTGACATTAGTCTGGGGCAGGATCAATCATGCACATCAGTGCGCAGTTTAACTCAGAGGAGGAAAAAGAATGCCTTTAGTTTCCATGACCGAAATGCTTAATAAAGCAAAAGAAGGAAAATATGCTGTCGGTCAATTTAACTTGAATAACCTTGAGTTTACTCAAGCAATTCTACAAGCGGCAGAAGAAGAAAAATCTCCTGTTATCCTTGGTGTATCAGAAGGTGCGGCACGCTATATGGGCGGCTTCAAGTTTGTAGTAAAAATGGTTGAAACCCTAATGGAGGAATATGGTACAACCGTACCTGTTGCCATTCATTTGGACCACGGCTCTAGTTTTGAAGCATGTGCAAAAGCAATTTATGCAGGTTTCACATCTGTTATGATTGATGGCTCACATTATCCACTTGAAGAGAACATTGCGTTGACGAAGAAAGTTGTCGAGCTCGCGCATATGTTTGGCGTTTCCGTTGAAGCGGAACTAGGCCGAATTGGCGGGCAAGAGGATGACTTAACAGTTGATGATGCTGATGCAGCATATGCTATTCCAGAAGAATGCGATCAACTTGTACGCGAGACAGGAGTAGATTGCTTCGCTCCAGCTCTTGGCTCCGTCCATGGACCGTATAAGGGTGAACCAAATCTTGGATTTGATCGCATGGAAGAAGTCATGAATTTAACAGGTGTCCCACTTGTTCTTCATGGCGGTACAGGCATTCCGACAAAAGACATCCAACGTGCGATTTCACTCGGAACAGCTAAAATCAATGTAAACACAGAAAACCAAATTTCATCTGCTGCACGTGTCCGTGAAGTATTGGCAGCTGATCCAAATATGTATGATCCACGTAAATATTTGGGACCTGCCCGTGATGCGATTAAAGAAACAGTAAAAGGCAAAATGCGTGAATTTGGCTCATCTCAAAAAGCATAATAAACCGAAACCGTCCATCTTGCATGGGCGGTTTCTATACAGTTGCAATCCGGTGTGATAGCATCGATGTAATTATGAATCCCCTAAAATTATTTCCGCACTTGCAGTAAACCCTTATTATTCGATATTATTGTTAATAATTTACTTTATTTCTACATGTTTAAGATAAATTCGTATATAATACATGTAAACTATCGTTCGTTGTAAAAACGCCATTGGAATATTTACCCAATAGAGTTGGAAAGGGAGACAAAAATGGAAAAGCTAAAAATAGCAGGTGGATATCCGTTAAAAGGGACAATAAAAGTGAGTGGTGCAAAGAATAGTGCCGTTGCGCTTATCCCTGCTACGATATTAGCTGAATCACCTGTATCGATTGAAGGCCTTCCTGATATTTCAGATGTCCATACACTACAAGGACTCCTTGAAGAAATAGGCGGAAATGTCACTTTTCAAGATGGAGAAATGACCGTTGATCCGAGTTCAATGATTTCCATGCCGCTTCCGAACGGAAAGGTGAAAAAGCTGCGAGCTTCGTATTATTTAATGGGAGCGATGCTTGGCCGTTTTAAAAAAGCAGTGATTGGTCTTCCTGGTGGATGCCATTTAGGACCACGTCCAATTGACCAGCATATAAAAGGCTTTGAAGCGTTAGGGGCAAAAGTGACAAACGAGCAAGGTGCCATTTATTTGCGTGCGGATGAACTTCGAGGCTCTAGAATATATTTGGATGTTGTCAGTGTTGGTGCAACGATTAATATTATGCTTGCTGCCGTAAAGGCAAAAGGCCGTACAATTATTGAAAATGCTGCTAAAGAGCCTGAAATTATTGACGTTGCTACACTGTTGACGAATATGGGAGCAAAAATCAAAGGTGCCGGCACAGATGTGATTCGGATTGATGGAGTTGACCGCCTGGATGGGTGTCGTCACACCATCATTCCCGATCGAATTGAAGCCGGAACATTTATGATTCTTGGTGCTGCTGTTGGGGAAGGAATACTAATTGATAATGTCATTCCGCATCACCTTGAATCGCTAACTGCAAAACTTCGTGAAATGGGAGTGCCTGTAGAAACAGGAGACGATCAAATTTTTATTGGAAAAAGTAATGAATATAAACCGATAGATATTAAAACACTCGTTTATCCTGGGTTTCCCACTGATTTACAGCAGCCTTTTACCGTTCTGTTGACAAAGGCAGAAGGGGCTTCTATTGTAACGGACACAATTTACTCTGCGCGTTTTAAACATATAGATGAATTGCGAAGAATGAACGCAAACATTAAAGTAGAGGGCAGTTCAGCAATTGTGAATGGACCATCTAATTTACAAGGGGCGAAAGTAAAAGCTTCTGATTTGCGAGCGGGAGCTGCACTCGTCATTGCAGGTTTGCTCGCGGAAGGCATAACAGAAGTAGCCGGTCTTGAGCATATTGATCGAGGATACAGTGATTTAGTTGAGAAGTTAAATGGACTTGGAGCAACCATCTGGCGAGAAAAAATGACTGAGGAAGAAATGGAGCAATTAAAAAGTTCCTGATTAAGAGAGAAAACGAAAACATTTTTTGGAGAGTCTAAAAAAATGCAGACTCTCCTTTGCAACTATTATCATTTCCATGTAAAATAGGCATATGGTGAGGCCTTATTCCTCAACCTCTTCATACTCTTCTAAAGTGTTACTATGGTTTTTATATTTAATTCCTCTTATCAATGTTTTTTCATCGAGAGTTTTTTCTACCTATGGCATTAATAGATTCCTTTTTCCGGTGAATAACGATTTTATTTATTTTTATTATTTCTTATCTTAAAACAGGGGAGACGTATGCCAGTTTTTCCTTTATTAAGACCAAACTAAAAAAGAGTGGTGTCGAAATGGCTGAGTTAACAATTTCATTATTAGAAGATATGAAACTTAAAGAATTATATGAACTGGCCCGTGAATATAAGGTTTCGTATTACAGTAAACTAACGAAAAAAGAATTGATTTTTGCAATCCTAAAAGTACGCGCAGAACGAGAAGGATTTTTCTTCATGGAGGGCGTTCTGGAAATCATTCAATCCGAGGGGTTTGGATTTTTAAGACCAATCAACTATTCTGCAAGCTCAGAGGATATTTATATTTCCGCATCGCAGATCCGCCGTTTTGATTTAAGAAACGGGGATAAAGTGTCAGGAAAAGTAAGGCCCCCTAAAGAAAACGAACGCTATTTCGGCTTGTTACATGTCGAAGCTGTCAATGGCGATGATCCAGAAAGCGCAAAAGAGCGTGTGCATTTTCCAGCTTTAACGCCACTCTATCCTGATCGCCAAATTAAACTGGAAACGACTCCAACGAATCTATCAACTAGAATCATGGATTTAATATCGCCGGTCGGTTTTGGACAACGTGGATTAATCGTTGCTCCTCCAAAAGCAGGGAAAACGATGCTTTTAAAATCGATTGCAAATGCGATTACTACGAATAACCCTGAAGCTGAATTGATTGTATTATTGATAGATGAGCGTCCAGAGGAAGTTACGGACATTGAACGTTCTGTCAATGCGGAGGTAGTCAGCTCCACATTTGACGAAGTTCCTGAAAATCATATAAAAGTAGCCGAGCTTGTTTTAGAACGGGCGATGCGTTTAGTAGAGCATAAACGCGATGTCGTCATTTTGATGGATAGTATTACGAGACTTGCGCGCGCTTATAACCTAGTGATTCCTCCGAGTGGACGAACATTGTCAGGCGGTATCGATCCAGCTGCGTTTCACCGTCCGAAACGATTTTTCGGAGCAGCAAGAAATATTGAAGAAGGCGGCAGCTTAACAATTTTAGCGACTGCCCTTGTCGATACAGGTTCTCGTATGGACGATGTCATTTATGAAGAGTTTAAAGGAACTGGAAACTTGGAACTTCACCTTGACCGCTCACTCGCGGAAAGAAGAATTTTCCCGGCAATCGATATTCGCCGTTCCGGTACGAGAAAAGAAGAATTGCTCATCCCGAAAGAACAGCTTGAAAAACTTTGGAAGCTTCGTAAAGTTATGTCGGATTCCCCAGACTTTGCAGAGAAATTTTTACGAAAACTGCGTCAGTCAAAAACGAATGAAGAATTTTTTAATATGCTCGCAGCTGCGGAAGCAAGAGGAAACACGAATGGAAGAACGGTTCTATAAGGCTTAATTTTTTCATGCAGAAATATTGCATTTTAAAGAAGCCCTTGTTATAATGAAAAATGTGTTTTTGAAGTAAAAAATGCTAAAAGCATCATGATAGATAACTCTGTTTCAGCAAATGATTCAGGGCATAAGGAGATGAAAGTAATGAAAGCAGGAATTCATCCAGAATATAAAAAAGTAATGGTTAAATGTGCATGTGGAAATGAATTTGAAGGCGGATCTGTTAAAGAAAACATTCGTGTGGAAATTTGCTCAGAATGCCACCCATTCTACACAGGTCGTCAAAAATTCGCATCTGCAGACGGACGCGTTGACCGCTTCAATAAAAAATACGGTCTTAAGTAGAAAAGCGAAAGGCGCCTGATCAGCCCCGACAAGCAAATGTTCTGAGGCAAAAAAGTCGTTCTCTGACTTTTATTGCCTCAGGTTATTTGACCTCGAGGGGCTGGCGCCAGTAGCTAGACAATAAGAATGTTAATGCCGAAAAAACGGGCAAGAATTGCTTGCCTGTTTTTTTATTGTCTGAAATAGGGGAAAGCTATGCGATGAGCACTTTTTTCGCATTGTGTAGTGCTGTATAAGACTTTCTTATAACGTTTTTACATACTCTCACATAAGGAACACACACTTAGAAAAACCTGAAAGGAGCAGTCATCTCATGGATATGATCAAACATACTGGATGGATTGAAGTTATTTGTGGAAGCATGTTCTCTGGAAAGTCGGAGGAATTGATTCGCCGAGTCAGAAGAACGCAATTCGCAAAGCAGAGCATTATGGTTTTTAAGCCTCAATTAGATGACCGCTATAGTATAGATGAAGTTGTATCGCATAATGGAACAGCTGTGAACGCGCAACCCGTGCAACATTCAGCAGACATATTAAAGGCTGTGCATGCTGATATCGATGTTGTTGCCATTGATGAAGCTCAATTTTTTGATGAGGGTCTCATCGCTGTAGCTCAACAATTAGCGGATAGTGGGCACCGCGTAATCATTGCGGGGCTGGATCAAGATTTTCGTGGGGAACCATTTGGACCAATGCCAAATTTAATGGCGATTGCGGAAAACGTAACGAAGCTTCAAGCAGTTTGTGCCGTTTGCGGATCGCCTGCAAGCAGAACCCAACGTCTCATTAATGGAGAACCAGCATGCTACGACGACCCGATTATTTTAGTCGGAGCTTCCGAAGCGTACGAAGCAAGATGCAGGCATCATCACGAAGTACCTGCTGGAACGAATGCAAGCTTTCGACAACCTATTGAAAATGGCCAATAGAACATACATATCGTCAGTCCTTGAACTTCCTCAAGGACTTTTTTATTTTTTGTAAAACTTTTTCCCCATAACAGTGTCTAATATAGGGAAAGGGGGATTTCGGTGATTGATGAGAAACTTGTTGAAAAGGCAATCAGAGGAAATGATGAAGCCTTTTTAGAAATCATGAATGAATATAAAGTAGATTTATATAGAACGGCTCTCGCTTTTTTGAAAAATGAAGGCGAGGCATTGGAGGCCGTACAGGAAGTGACGTTCCGCGCATATAAAAATATACGGAAATTACGAAACGCCCAATATATCAAAACATGGCTATTTCGAATTATGATTAATTATTGCAATGACCAACTGAAAAATAAAAAGCGGCACATCATTGATGATGGAGTCATCCAAACCATAGCAGTATCGGAAACGTTCAATGAACTTGAATTGAAGGATGCCATGTTAAAACTTGATGAACGGTCTCGTGAATTATTAACGCTAAAATACTTCAATGATATGAAAATAAAAGAAATTGCCGATGCGATGCAATGTCCAGAAGGCACAATCAAAACGTGGCTGCATAAGGCCTTGAAACAGCTTCGAGACATATTGGAAGAGAAAGGAGCGGGTTCGAATGTTTGAAAAAGAAGAGAAGAAATTGGCTGATTTCAAAAATAAATATGACGATGCAACCATTCCGATGGAAGCATTGGATGCGGCCATTATGTCGGGATTCCAGAAAGCAAAACAGAAAAGGAAAACAAAAATAATAAAATGGATGTTTTCTTGTGCAGCAGCTGTCATTTTTCTAAGTGGATTTTTTACAACCATTCGAATTTCTCCGGCATTTGCTTCCTACATCGCAGCCATTCCCGGAATGGAAAGGATCGTCGAGATGATTGTTCATGATAAAGGAATGCTTGCAGCAGTCTCGAATGAATATTACCAAGAAATAGGTGTTTCGGAAGAGAAAAATGGAGTCAAGCTTACAATAGATGGGGTGATTGCGGATGAAAAAGGAATTGTTTTGTTTTATTCGTTAGATCCTGAAAAAAAATACGAATCGATGAATATCGGTCAAGTAGAAATAAAAAGGGTTGATGGTAAAGAGTTAAATGAGGGGTCCTCTAGTTACGAAACGCTTATTACTGAGCAAAACTCTACCTATCCAGGAATGATAAAATATTTCTATCAAGAGCCTATTGAAAAAGGAAAATATCAGTTAGATATAAGGGTAAAAGCAAACGGTTATTCCGAGGACTTCAATATGGCTTTTAACATAAAAGAATTAAAAACGGCTAAACATTTCGCTATCAACAAAGATGTGACGATTCAAGGTCAAAAAATAACTTTCGTCAATGCAGAAATCTATCCACTAAGGGTAGGTATCCATATAAAAATGGATCCTAACAATACAAAAAAACTGTTGAATTTCGATGATTTACATCTTGTTGACGAAAAAGGAGAGACCTGGAGTATGATCACCAATGGCGTAACAGGCACTCGTATTTCTGATGATGAAGCCGTTGTCTATTTGCAGAGTAACTATTTCAAAGAGCCTAAGGAACTTTATATAGCACTAAATAAAATTCAAGCAGTAGATAAGGATGAATCAAATATTGTGGTGGATATAGAGAATGAAAAAATCATCAAACGACCGAATGGAGATCAAGTTGATATTCAAGTAGAGGTTTCCGGAAATGACCTGATTTTTAAAATGCAGGATAAAGAAGAGTTTTTCCATTTTAATGCAATTACACCAAAGGATCGTAATGGAAATGAATTAATATCTCCTTCTGCCTTTTCTAGATATGGCGAAGGTGAAGAAGACCAACTGTATGAACATGGAATCAATATCGAAGATTTACAATCCGCTAAAGGTCCAATCTCCCTTGAACTTTCATCCTATCCATCCTGGATCACAGGCTCTGAAAAAATTAGAATTAAATAAGAATATTTTTTTCACAAGAAATATTTGCTTTGCATAAAGTGAACGTTATACTATAATAGTGCACTTATGCAAACAGTATGAGGTGAAAAAGATGTTTGATAAATTACAAGCTGTAGAGGAGCGCTACGAAAGGCTGAATGAACTTTTAAGCGACCCGGCTGTTGTCAGCGATTCTACGAAGTTAAGGGATTATTCAAAGGAACAATCGGCGATTGCGGAAACCGTTGAAGTGTATCGTGAATATAAAAATGCTCAAAATCAATATAAAGAAGCAAAAGAAATGTTGGAAGACAAGCTTGATGCAGATATGCGCGAAATGGTAAAAGAGGAAATCGGAGAGCTAGAGGATCAGCTTGAAGAATTAGAAGCACGGCTAAAAATTCTACTCGTACCAAAAGACCCGAATGATGATAAAAACGTCATTATAGAAATTCGTGGTGCTGCTGGCGGCGATGAAGCTGCTTTATTTGCCGGCGATTTATATCGTATGTATAGCCGTTATGCGGAAAACCAAAACTGGAAAATTGATGTGATCGAAGCTCATTCAACAGGACTTGGGGGCTACAAGGAAATCATTTTCATGATCAATGGAAATGGTGCCTACTCTAAGTTGAAATATGAGAATGGAGCCCATCGCGTTCAGCGTGTGCCTGAGACAGAATCAGGCGGAAGGATTCATACATCAACCGCAACGGTTGCTGTTCTTCCAGAAGCTGAAGAAGTAGAAGTAGATATTCATGAAAAAGATATCCGTGTTGATACGTTTGCTTCAAGCGGTCCTGGTGGACAAAGCGTTAACACAACGATGTCTGCTGTGCGCTTAACACATATCCCGACTGGCGTTGTGGTAAGCTGTCAGGATGAAAAATCTCAAATTAAGAATAAAGAAAAAGCGATGAAAGTATTGCGTGCTCGTGTATACGATATGTTTCAACAGGAAGCGCAGGCTGAATATGATGCAAATCGTAAGTCTGCTGTTGGAACAGGAGATCGTTCCGAACGAATTCGCACGTACAATTTCCCGCAAAACCGTGTAACCGATCACCGAATTGGGTTAACGATTCAAAAGCTTGATCAAATTTTAGAAGGAAAGCTCGACGAAGTGATTGATGCTTTAGTCATCGAAGATCAATCTAAAAAACTTGAGAGCGTGGAAGAATAATGATGCACAAAAAAGTGTATGAAGCCCTCAATTGGGCTTCTTCTTTTTTAAAAGAACATGGCCGCGATGAAAATGCAGGCGAGCTATTATTAATGTGGATATTAGATTGGAACAGAGCTCGGCTATTATCTGAATTACGAATGGAATTGCCTGAGCGTGAATATGAACAATTCAAAGATGCTGTTAAGGAGCATGTCACAGGACGTCCGATTCAGCACATTATCGGATATGAGGAATTTTATGGGAGAAAGTTTATCGTAAATGAGCATGTGCTCATCCCTAGGCCGGAAACGGAAGAATTAATTGTCGCTGTACTAGAAAGGTTGGATATGCATTTTGCCTCATCTTCAATACTAAAATGCGCTGATATTGGGACGGGCAGTGGAGCGATTGCGGTTACGATGAAATTGGAACGACCAGAGCTTGAGGTTTCCGCATCGGATATTTCAGAAGCGGCATTAAAAATCGCTCAGAAAAACGCGGAAGCGCTCGGAGCGGAAATTGATTTTCGGCTCGGGGATTTACTCGAACCATTTTCAAACGAAAAATGGGATCTCATTCTCTCGAATCCACCATATATTCCAAAGGAAGAAAAGTTATCCGAGATCGTCAGCGAACACGAGCCGCACAACGCCTTATTCGGTGGCAGCGATGGACTTGACTACTACCGAAGATTCGCTAACGACTTGCCGCACTACATGAACGAAAAAGCACTCATCGCTTTTGAAATTGGTGCCGGACAAGGAGAAGCAGTCGCATCCATGATGAAAAAAGCATTCCCACACGGTAAAACAGAGATCATCCTTGACATAAATGGAAAAGACCGAATTGTGCTGATTCGAACCTGATCTGAACCTGTCCCTTTGGGGACTGTCCCCAAAGGGACAGGTTCGATGTATAGGATTCTATTATCTTGTCCATAATGCCTGCTAGAGGGGGCAGATGGATATGATGCATGATAATATGAAACATAAATTCTATCAAAAAAATATGGCTTGGATGTATTTGATTATTCTTGTTTTCGCAACTGTGGCGAGTTTAATTATTCCTCAACAGGAAATGGCAAAGGCTTCCGATCCATTAGTCATTCCGGGTGAGGCGATTCGTCTTAGAATATTGGCTAATAGTGACGGAGAAAAGGATCAAGAAGTGAAGCGTGCCATTCGTGATGCAGTGAATGCGGAAATCACAAATTGGGTGCAAGATTTAACATCGATTGATGCAGCAAGAACGACGATTACATCACGGCTCGATTATGTAGAAGAAATCGCGAAAAAAGAATTGGCGGCACGAAATCTTGATTATTCAGTAAAAGTAGAATTCGGTAATGTTCAATTTCCTACAAAATTATATGGTCAATACCTTTATCCAGCAGGAACATACGAAGCGATCTTAATTACACTCGGTGAAGGAAAAGGAGCCAATTGGTGGTGTGTTCTCTTTCCACCGCTTTGCTTCTTGGATTTTTCCAATAGTTTGGCTGTAAGCCCTGGCTTTGAAGAAGAAGATAACGATGAAAATCAATCGGAAGCTTCACGTGAGGAAAAAATTCTTCCAAGTGAAGAGAAAATCCCAGAAGCCAAATCAAAAGACGTTGGGGATAAGTCTGTGGATAAAGAGCTGCAAGAATTGGACAAACAAGCACCAACTTTTATAAAAGAGGAAGAAAATAAAGTGGAAGTTAAATTTTTCGTAGTTGAATTATTTAATAAATTATTTTAATCTCTTTAAAGAGTTTCTATAAATGCAAGTTATACACATAACTCACAGTAGTTATCCACTGGATAATATTGTTTATCCACAATATGTGTATAACTTGCTCCTTATTTTACTGAAAATCTCGTAAAATACACGAAATAGGAATGAGGCAATATACATGAAAACAGTTAGATGGTCTGTGGATAAAAATGTTGATAATTTGAAAGGTTATCCACAGATTGATGAAGCGGCTGCTTTTTTAATCAACAATGAAGTAGTGGCTTTCCCGACGGAAACCGTATATGGATTAGGAGCTAACGCCAAATCGGATGAAGCAGTAGCTAAAATTTATGCTGCCAAGGGAAGACCTGCCGATAACCCATTAATTGTCCACATATCATCCACAAACCAGCTTCAAGACCTTGTTGCCGAAATTCCAGAGAAATCTATGAAACTGATGAATGCACTTTGGCCAGGGCCATTGACACTTATTTTTCAAAAAAAACAAGGGGCTGTTTCGGAAATCGTGACAGCGGGGCTTGATACGATTGCAGTTCGAATGCCGGACCATCCTGTTGCGCTTGCAGTTATTTCAGCATCAGGTTTGCCTATAGCGGCCCCGAGTGCTAATCGATCTGGAAAGCCAAGCCCAACAACCGCTGATCATGTAGCAAAAGATTTGGATGGAAAAATTGCTGGCATCGTAGATGGGGGGGCGACAGGTGTCGGTGTTGAGTCAACAGTAATTGATTGCACCGGAACGACGCCGATCATTTTAAGGCCGGGCGGTGTTTCTAAGGAAGAAATTGAGTCGCTTATTGATCATGTCGAAATGGATGCGAGTTTAAAAGACAAAGAGGAAAAGCCGAAATCCCCCGGAATGAAATATAAACATTATGCACCAGCAGCACCTTTATTTTTGGCAGATGGCGAACCGGCTTGGGTTCAGTCCTTGATAAACGATAAAAGAAATCAAGGTTTAAAGGTGGGTGTAATGGCTTCTTCAGAAACGGCTTCTTTTTACGATGCAGACAAAATTCTTGATTTGGGGAGCAGAAGAAACTTAAGTGAAGTGGCGCATTCACTATATGATTCACTGCGTGCTCTCGACGAAACCGACCTCGATATCCTTTTTTCGGAAGTTTTTCCAGAAACGGGTGTAGGGGCAGCCATCATGAATCGCTTAGACAAAGCAGCAGGTCATAATTGGATACATCAAAAAAAATAGTCTATTCCCTTTTATATTGGCATATGTTCCTATAGGCACGTCCAATGGGAAAGGGGAAGATAGACATTGCTTCCAGAAATCATCACACTTTTAATCATGGCATTTGCAGTTGGGATGGACGCATTTTCTGTCTCCCTCGGCATGGGAATATACGAGCTGAGATTGAAGCAAATTTTTATTATTGGGATTACAGTCGGTATTTTTCATGTAATAATGCCACTGTTTGGCGTTATGGCCGGTCATTTATTATCAGAAACGTTCGGAAAAATAACAGGATATGTAGGAGGAATTCTTCTCATAATCCTCGGACTGCAAATGATGATTTTTTGTTTCAGAAGCAATCGCCAATCCTTTATATTGCCGGTTGGCTGGGGAATTGTACTCTTCTCGCTGCTTGTAAGTGTCGATAGTTTTTCAGCAGGACTTAGCTTAGGGATGTTTGGTGTTAGGGCAGCGATTGCATCTTTCTGCTTTGGAGTTGTTGCTGTTTTCCTAACTTGGAGCGGGCTGCTAATCGGGCGGAAAGTCCAAAATCTGCTTGGGGTGTATGGCGAAATCCTTGGTGGAATCATTTTAATCGCCTTTGGTTTAAAACTTCTCTTTTCAATATAATTAAAAATATGGCAAGAAAGGCGGCTTTTCTATTTTTAGAGGGCTGTCTTTTTTTATGAAACTATGCCATAATTTTCTCTAAATATTCCAGTCGTCCTTTAGACCCATTAAAGCCAAAAATTATGTAAGGGAAAAGGTGGTCGTAGCGTGAACGTTCTTTTTGTATGCACAGGAAATACTTGCAGGAGCCCTATGGCAGAAGCCATTTTTAATACCAAGTGGTCCGGGAAAGGTGAAGCTAAGTCAGTCGGCATGTTTGCTTCAGAGGGAGATCATGCTGCACATAATGCGATTCAAGTATTAAAAGAAAATGGAATTGATATGGACCATCAATCAAAGCAACTTACGGAAGAAGATGTAAAATGGGCGTATCTAATACTCACAATGACGGCATCGCATAAAAATATGCTGCTTAACATTTATCCCGAAGCTGCCGATAAAATATATACATTGAAAGAGTACGTAAATGGTCACGGGATTGATTCTGATGTACTCGATCCGTACGGAGGGGATATACATATTTATCGCTCAACTTTTATGGAACTGAAAGAATTAATTGATCGTATTTTTGAATAAAGCTCTAAACATATAATGAGAATTGGACAGGAGAATGGACATGGGGAAAAAACGAAAGTATAAATTTGGATTGCAGAAGAAACTAGTCGTCTTTATTACATCAGTAGCAACGATCACTTTTTCAACAAGTGCTTTTTTTCTTTATTTTATCTACCCTTTTGTGGAAGACTATATGAGTGAAGTGATGTTCACACTAGGTACATTATTGCTCGGGATTATTTGGTCTGGAATTTTAACCTATTTTGGCGCATTTTTTATCACAAGACCGCTGCAAAAACTTGAACAAGCGGCTGTTAAAGTAGGAGAAGGCGACATCAGTACAGACGTAAAAATAGTCGGAAAAGACGATGAAATTACTTCACTTGGAAAAGCCTTTAACGGAATGGTTCATAATTTCAGGGAAATGGTTTATCAGATTGAAGAAAACTTTAATAAAACGAATGAAAATGTAATCGCTATTTCTCAAAAGTCAGTGAAAGCGGCGGAAGAAGCAGAAAATGCTGCGCAAACGATATCTGAAATTTCAGCGGGTGCGGAAGGTTCGGCAGCTGCAATCCAGGCAACAGCTGAATCGGTAGAAGATATTACACAAATTGCTCATAAGGTTCAAACGATGGCCCGTGAATCAGAGAGCATTACGAAAACAATGCTGGATGAATTACAAAAAAGCCAACAAGTCGTCGAGTCACTCGTCACTGGGATTGAAAATTTGGCGATTGGAAATAATAAATCGCTGGAAGCTGTACATAGGCTTGAAGATAATGCAACGAAAGTGGAACAAATCATCCAGCTTGTCGGGGATATTGCCAACCAAACAAATTTGCTTGCTTTGAATGCTTCAATCGAAGCGGCACGTGCTGGCGAACATGGAAAAGGATTTGCGGTTGTTGCTGAGGAAGTAAGGAAACTCGCTGATGAAAGTGCAACAGCTGTTCATGGAATATCAGAACTGATCCAAAATATTCAAATCGAGGTTGCAAGCGTCGTGAAGGAAATTACTGCCCAAGTTGCTTCTGTTAATGAAGAAGTGAAAAAAGGTACACAAACGAATTCAGCCATAACAGCGATGACAAAAACAATTCATGAATCTGCAACTAGTGTTACAAACATTTCCGACCTTGTAGACCGCCAAATGGAAAGTGTGAGCGTTACATCTGCCCAGGCTCAAGAAGTAGCAGCAATTGCAGAAGAAACATCGGCTGGTGCCGAAGAAGTGGCCAAACAATCAAAGAAACAAGCAGAAGATATGGAAGAAATCGATCAACTGGCAGAACAACTAAGAGTCCAAGCTAACAAATTAAAAGACACAATCTCCCGTTTTACATTATAATTGGGGGGACAGGTTCAAAGGGGACAGGTCAAAAGGGGACGGGTCAAAAGGGGACAGGTCAAAAGGGGACAGGTCAAAACGGGACAGGTCAAAAGGGGACAGGTCAAAAGGGGACGGGTTCAATGGGGACAGTCCCCATTGAACCCGTCCCCATTATGAATAGGGAGGTTATTTAAAATGAAGGTAGCGTTGGCTTCTGATCACGGGGGCATTCATATTCGGGAAGAGATTAGGATGTTGCTAGAAGAGTTAAAAATAGAGTATGAGGATTTTGGTTGTGATTGTGCGGATTCGGTGGATTATCCGGATTATGCGGTGCCTGTAGCCGAGAAGGTGGCGAAGGGTGAATTTGACCGCGGGATATTAATTTGCGGTACGGGGATCGGCATGAGCATTTCCGCGAATAAGGTAAAAGGAATCCGCTGTGCACTCGTTCACGACGTTTTTAGTGCAAGAATGACTCGCCTTCATAATGACAGTAATATTTTAGCGATGGGAGAGCGTGTCATCGGCGCTGGATTAGCGCGAGAAATTGCTCAAATGTGGTTGCAAACTGAGTTTGAAGGTGGCCGTCACCAAACTCGTATTGGTAAAATTGCAGAGTATGAGGGAAGATAAATACAAACTAGTATAAAATCCGGACCGTGTCTTTCGCGCTCCGGATTTTCTCAAATAACGATTAACGAGGAGGGTGAGAGAATTGACGTTGCCTCTAGACCAATGGAGAAAAGAAATGAGGTCAATTATTCAGGAAAGTCGCGATGCGCTACAGCTTAATCCTGAAAAAATAGTAGTCATTGGCTGTTCCACTTCAGAAGTAGTAGGAAAACACATCGGCACATCTGGAACGATGGAAGCGGCTGAAGTAATTTTTTCGGAGCTAAAAAAATATGCGGATGACCAAGGGTTCCATTTAGCATTCCAGTGCTGCGAACATTTAAATCGAGCACTAGTCGTCGAAAAGCGAACAGCAATTGAAAAGGGGTTCGAACAGGTTTCCGTCATTCCTGCCCCACAAGCGGGAGGCTCAATGGCGACGTATGCCTATACCCAGTTTAAGGAACCAGTCGTGGTTGAGTTCATAAAAGCGGACGCAGGAATCGACATTGGCGATACTTTTATCGGCATGCATTTAAAACATGTCGCGGTACCCATTCGCATCAATCAAAAACAATTAGGAAAAGCACACGTGACGATTGCGACTACTCGTCCAAAATTAATCGGCGGGGCGAGAGCGATTTACGAACCGCAAAAACTGAACATTCAATGCTGATATCATGAAAAATGTTCAGGAAATGCCCGAGAAAATTGAAAATTCGTTTGGCACGAACACTTTTACATGGTAAAATGGAACAGAATCTAAAAAACAATTAACTTTTTAAAGAGACAAGGGGGAGCGAAATGAGCACAATTGCACAACAAGATCCGCAAGTGTATAAAGCAATTCAAAATGAATTAAAACGCCAGCGGACAAAAATTGAGTTGATTGCATCTGAAAACTTTGTGAGCTCTGCAGTAATGGAAGCCCAAGGATCTGTATTAACGAATAAATATGCGGAAGGTTATCCTGGACGTCGCTACTATGGGGGCTGTGAATATGTAGATGTCGCTGAAGACATAGCCCGCGACCGCGCGAAAGAAATTTTTGGAGCAGAGCATGCTAACGTGCAGCCTCATTCCGGAGCCCAAGCAAATATGGCCGTTTATTTCACTATTCTTGAGCATGGAGACACCGTCCTAGGAATGAATTTATCCCACGGTGGACATTTAACACATGGAAGTCCAGTTAATTTTAGTGGAATTCAATACAATTTTGTAGAATATGGCGTAGATGAAAAGGATCATCGCATTAATTACGATGACGTTCGCCAAAAAGCGCTTGAACATAAGCCAAAGCTCATCGTAGCGGGTGCCAGCGCTTATCCTAGAGTCATTGACTTTAAAAAATTCCGTGAAATCGCCGATGAAGTCGGAGCCTATTTAATGGTTGATATGGCTCACATCGCTGGTCTTGTCGCTGTAGGTCTCCACCCAAATCCAGTATCTTACGCCGATTTCGTAACAACGACTACACATAAAACATTGCGCGGACCTCGTGGAGGAATGGTGCTTTGTAAAGAGGAATTTGCAAAAAAAATCGACAAAGCCGTATTCCCTGGTCTCCAAGGTGGACCTTTAATGCATGTCATTGCTGCAAAAGCGGTAGCATTCGGAGAAGCTCAAAGCGATGAATATAAAACATATATTCAAAATGTTATTGATAATGCGAAACGTCTTGGCGAGTCATTGAAGAAAGAAGGATTCGACATCGTTTCAGATGGAACAGACAATCATTTATTGCTGCTCGACCTTCGTCCCATTGGCCTTACAGGAAAAGTAGCTGAAAAAGTATTGGATGACGTAGGGATTACCGTCAACAAAAATACGATTCCATACGATCCAGAAGGTCCGTTTACAACGAGTGGTATCCGAATCGGTACACCTGCTGTAACGTCAAGAGGATTTGGCCTTGAAGAAATGGATGAGATCGCATCCTTAATCGGTTTCGTATTGAAAAATCATGAAGACGAATCAAAACTTGATGAAGCACGCAATCGAGTAGAGGCATTGACTGCGAAATTCCCATTATACGAATAAAATAAAATTGACCGCTCTTATTAATTGAGGCGGTTATTTTTTTATACTCCATTTCCCTTGCCCAAGCCAATTCAATTCTGTAAAATAATGAAAGGTTAAAAAACAAAATCCGATGATTTCAGACATGAAGTCGAATAAAAAAGGAGAGAAATCATGGCCAAAGTATATGTATTCGATCATCCTCTCATTCAACACAAAATTACATATATCCGTGACAAAAACACTGGTACAAAGGAATTTCGCGAACTCGTAGATGAAGTGGCGACTTTAATGATGTTTGAGATTACTAGGGATATGGCACTTGAGGAAGTAGAAGTCGAAACACCCGTTGCAAAAGCGAAATCAAAAATTTTATCTGGGAAAAAGTTAGGGATCGTTCCTATCCTACGTGCGGGAATTGGAATGGTAGATGGAATCTTAAATTTACTTCCTGCTGCTAGAGTTGGACATATCGGATTATACCGAGATCCTAAAACATTAAAGCCGGTTGAATATTACGTTAAGCTCCCTAGCGACGTTGAAGAACGCGATTTTATCCTCGTCGATCCAATGCTTGCGACTGGCGGTTCTGCTGTTGCTGCTATCGATTCTTTAAAAAGCCGCGGTGCAAAAAGCATTAAATTTATGTGTCTCATTGCAGCTCCTGAAGGGGTAGAAGCGATGCAACAGGCTCATCCAGACGTAGATATCTATATCGCAGGGTTGGATGAAAAACTGAATGAAAAAGGCTATATCGTTCCTGGTCTTGGCGATGCGGGAGACCGCTTGTTTGGGACAAAATAATTTCGTAACGGAAAATGGGGTGCAGATTTGGGGAAACGTGTAAAAGTAATGGCCATCTTCGGGACTAGACCCGAAGCGGTTAAAATGGCTCCACTTGTTTTAGAATTACAAAAACGTTCCGAAGAATTTGAAGCAATTGTTACAGTAACGGCTCAACATCGACAAATGCTAGATCAAGTACTCGATATTTTTAACATAAAACCAGACTATGATTTAAATATTATGAAAGACCGCCAAACCCTCATTGATGTAACGACACGGGGATTGGAAGGCCTCGACCGAGTGATGAAGGAAGCAAAGCCAGATATTGTTCTCGTCCACGGTGACACATCTACAACTTTTATCGCCAGTCTTGCTGCCTTTTACAATCAAATAGTGGTTGGTCATGTCGAAGCAGGTTTGCGCACATGGAACAAATACTCTCCATTTCCTGAAGAAATGAACCGTCAATTAACTGGGGTGATTGCTGATCTGCACTTTTCGCCAACAGAAAAGTCAGCCCAAAACCTGTTAATAGAAAACAAAAAAGAGGAAGCAATTTTTATTACCGGCAATACAGCAATTGACGCGTTGAAAACGACGGTAAAAGAAGATTATCACCATGAAGTACTAGAAAAGCTCGGAAATGACAGACTCCTATTAATGACGGCTCATCGCAGAGAAAACCTAGGAGAACCGATGAGGAATATGTTTCGGGCGATTAAGCGAATTGTCGATGAACAACCGGATGTTCAAGTTGTTTATCCCGTTCATTTGAATCCTGTTGTAAGAGAAACGGCAGAGGAAATCCTCGGGAATGACGACCGAATTCATTTAATTGAACCACTGGACGTAATTGATTTCCATAACTTTGCGAAATACGCTCATATTATTTTATCCGATTCAGGTGGTGTACAAGAAGAAGCTCCTTCATTAGGTGTTCCGGTCCTCGTCCTCCGTGATACGACAGAGCGTCCTGAAGGAATAGAAGCTGGAACTCTTAAATTAGCTGGGACGGATGAGGAAACCATATATCAGTTGGCGACAGAATTACTTACGAATACAAACGAATATGAAAAAATGGCCCAAGCCGCCAATCCATACGGAGACGGTAAAGCATCCACAAGAATTTGTGATGCCATCCTCTACCACTTTGGAAAAAGAAAGCAAAAACCCGAGCCTTTTCAGGGATGAAAGTGAAATAGACGGGAAATTAACTTTCCGTCTTTTTACATTTTTACATATGTTCGGCTATGTCAATTTAATCGCAAATAACTTAATAATATTTCTCATAAAAATGTCATAACAAGTCGTAATTGGAAGAAATTTTTAAAGTGATTATTTTGTGAACAAGCTTGACATTGTTTATGCAAAATTAATTGAAAACTCGTTGACTAATGATTAGGGCTATTGTATGCTTACAAGGGTATGGGTTTAAACGATTTTCCCTTTATATTATAACGATTCCGGCATGGGTGCGCACATGCTTATGGATAAAGTTAGCTTTACTTTAGATCATCGAACTTCCACGAAGCTAAGCCTCGAAATTTAGCGGATCCTCCAAGTTCGACATTTCTTTTCAAGGGGGATAAAAAAGAATGCCGGAACTTCAACAATTATTCTACAGACATTGTAAATACATATTATACTTATTGTCGATTTATGTATTGGGATGGGGATTCACTGAATACAAATCAATTTTCATGGGGTTAATTCTTGGCACATCTGTAAGTCTTTTCAATCATTGGTACTTAGCGAGGAAAACCAATCAGCTTGGTGAAGCAGTCACATCCGGAAAAAGGATTTATTCTATCGGAACACTTTTTAGAATGGCAATCGTTATTTTAGCTGTTTATATTGCAGGGAAATTTCCGCAATATTTTCACCTTGTAAGCGTGATTTTAGGTGTGATGACCGCCTATGCAGTCATTATAATAGATTTTTTCTATCAAAAAATAATAAAACCTAGTAATAAGTGAGGTGAACACGATTGGGTCACGAAGCACCATTAGTAAAAATAGCCGGACTGTGGTTTAACAAGTCAAATATGTTAATGATTACAGTTGCATGCATCATCGTCATTATTATAGCGGTCCTTTCTACTAGAAACTTAAAAGTAAAACCAACCGGCATGCAAAACTTTATGGAATGGATCATGGACTTTGTAAAAGGGATCATCAAAAGCAATATGGACTGGAAAAACGGTGGGAACTTCCATCTACTTGGAATCACACTAATAATGTTCATATTTGTTTCCAATATGCTAGGCTTACCGTTTTTCTTTCTAGTTGGAAATGATCTTTGGTGGAAATCACCAACTGCCGATCCAGTCATTACATTAACATTATCAGCAATGGTCATTGGCTTATCACATTACTACGGAGTCAAAATGAAGGGTGCAAAAGAATATGGTCGCGATTATTTTAGGCCTGTAGGATTTATGTTCCCGTTTAAAATTATTGAAGAATTTGCAAACACCATCAGCTTAGGTCTCCGTTTATATGGAAACATATATGCCGGTGAAGTTTTGATAAGTTTGCTAGCATCAATGGCAGCGACTGGTGTTGTAGGATGGATTGGTGGATTTATTCCGCTTATGGTTTGGCAAGGATTTAGTATTTTTGTTGGAGCATTACAAGCTTTTATATTCACAATGTTAACAATGGTTTATATCTCACACAAAGTGAGTTCAGACCATTAATATAAACCTGTTCATAATAGGACAGACCCATATATATTTTTTATAAAACAAGGAGGAATTTCTTAATGTATGCATTAGCAGCAGCAATCGCAATTGGTTTATCAGCTCTAGGAGCAGGTCTAGGTAACGGAATGATCGTTTCAAAAACAGTTGAAGGTATGGCGCGTCAACCAGAAGCTCGTGGTATGCTTCAAACAACAATGTTCATCGGTGTAGGTATCGTTGAGGCGATTCCGATCATGGGTGCGGTTATTGCGTTCATGCTTCAAGGAAGAGTTTAATTCGTTATACTCTTTTATAAAAAGTTAAAATGGCGAAGCTCTCTTGCTGGGAATCTTCGCCATTTGTTTAGTCTGGAATTGTAAAATGCTGTCAAAGCTAGAATCAGTATCTTCAAACATCTATTCGGCGCGATGATTCCAGTTGCGCCTTCATTTTTGAAGGGAGTGAAGCAAACGTGCTTACGAAAAGTCTCACACTTGGAGCTGCTACCGGAACATTTAACGGTGGAGATATCCTTTTTACCGTTGCAGCTTTCGCGGTGTTGATGTTTATTTTGAAAAAGGTTGCATGGGGCCCGTTAATGGGAGTCATGATTCAACGTGAAGAGCATATCGCAAATGAAATCGAAGCAGCTGAAAAAAGCCGTGTCGAATCAAATAAATTGCTCGAGGAACAAAAAGAATTATTAAAAGAAGCCCGCTTAGAAGCACAAGCAATGATTGAAAACTCTAAGAAACACGGAGAAATTCAACGTGAAGACATTATCAAGACTGCTCGCGAAGAAGCAGAGCGCTTGAAAGAATCTGCACGTCTTGAAATCGAACAACAAAAAGAGCAAGCAGTTACTGCTTTACGCGAACAAGTTGCAACTTTATCTGTATTAATTGCGTCTAAAGTTATTGAGAAGGAACTTAACGAGGAAGATCAACAAAAATTGATCAATGATTATATTCAGAGGGCAGGAGAATAGCGATGAGTCAAAATGTTGTCGCAGAACGCTATGCTTTAGCTCTTTTCCAATTGGCCAAAGAACATAATCTCGTTCAGCAAATAGAAGAGGAACTGCGCGTTGTGAAAAAGTCTGTCAGTGAAAACTCAAGCTTTATCACATTGCTCACTTCTCCAAATTTATCATTACATGAAAAAAAGAATGTAGTGCAGAATGTTTTTTCGAATGTTTCTCCATTTGTTTCACATACATTGCAGCTGCTGATTGACCGTCACCGTCAAAGTGACATTGTAGACGTAGCTGAGGCTTTTATCGATTTAGCCAATGAAGAAAACGGAGTGGCAGAAGCGACTGTATACTCAACACGACCACTGACTGCAGTTGAAGTTGAAAGCATTTCGGCTTCATTTGCTCCAAAAGTTGGTAGGCGTTCACTGAACATCGAGAATATCGTGGATACAGATCTTCTCGGTGGCTTAAAAATCCAAATTGAAAATCGCATTTATGACGGAAGTCTTCGTGGAAAACTTGACCGTCTTGAACGTACATTAATCAGTTAACTTTTTAGTAATGTGAAAAAGTTAACCCATTGACTTTTTATTCTGCTGAAAAATGAGGGGTGAATTTCATGAGCATCAAAGCTGAAGAAATCAGTGCGCTGATAAAACAGCAAATTGAAAACTATCAGTCTGATATGGAAGTAAATGATGTGGGTACAGTTATCCAAGTTGGGGACGGAATCGCCCGCGCTTACGGACTGGACAATGTTATGTCAGGAGAACTTGTTGAATTCTCCAACGGTGTTATGGGTATGGCTCAAAACCTTGAAGAAAGCAACGTAGGTATCATCATCCTTGGTCCATACACAGAAATTCGTGAAGGAGACCAAGTTCGCCGTACAGGACGTATCATGGAAGTTCCTGTAGGTGAAGAACTGATTGGTCGTGTAGTAAATCCACTTGGACAACCAATCGACGGTTTAGGTCCAATCAATACAACGAAAACTCGTCCAATCGAAAGCCCTGCACCAGGTGTAATGGATCGTAAATCTGTTCACGAGCCTCTACAAACAGGGATTAAAGCGATTGACGCTCTTGTTCCAATCGGACGTGGTCAGCGTGAATTAATCATCGGTGACCGTCAAACGGGTAAAACAACCGTTGCGATCGATACAATTTTGAACCAAGCCGACCAAAACATGATTTGTGTATATGTGGCAATTGGTCAAAAAGAATCGACTGTACGTGGAGCGGTTGAAACGCTTCGCAGACACGGTGCTCTTGACTACACAATCGTTGTAAGTGCATCCGCATCACAACCTGCACCATTATTATTCCTTGCAGCCTATGCGGGAGTAACGATGGGTGAAGAATTTATGTACAACGGTAAACACGTACTTGTTGTATATGATGACTTAACAAAACAAGCTTCGGCATACCGTGAGCTTTCCTTGCTACTTCGCCGCCCTCCAGGCCGTGAAGCATATCCAGGGGATGTATTCTACTTGCACTCCCGCCTTTTAGAGCGCGCTGCAAAACTTAGTGACGCTAAAGGTGGAGGTTCCCTAACAGCACTTCCATTCGTTGAAACTCAAGCTGGGGACATCTCCGCATATATTCCAACGAACGTAATTTCAATTACAGACGGACAAATCTTCTTACAGTCTGATTTGTTCTTCTCAGGTGTACGTCCAGCAATTAACGCAGGATTATCTGTATCGCGTGTTGGTGGTTCCGCACAAATTAAAGCAATGAGAAAAGTTGCCGGTACATTGCGTCTTGACCTTGCCTCATTCCGTGAACTTGAATCATTTGCTCAGTTCGGTTCTGATCTTGATAAAGCAACACAAGCAAAACTTTCTCGTGGTGCACGTACCGTTGAAGTACTGAAACAAGACCTGAACAAGCCAATTAAAGTTGAAAAGCAAGTTATGATCTTATATTCATTGACACAAGGTCACCTTGATGACATTGAAGTTCATGACATTCTTCGCTTCGAAGAAGAATTCTATTCTTGGCTTGATCATAATCGCGCAGAACTCCTTGAAAAAATCCGTACAACAGGTGCTCTACCAGCAGACGAAGAAATGGTGGATGCAATCAATACGTTTAAAAGAACTTTCGCTAAGAGCGAATAATATGAAAAGCGTAAGCGCCTTGCTCATCGACGTACAGGCCCACAGGATGTGGGTCCGTCGACGTCGCCACAGGACGTGGCGGGTTTTAGTCGACGTTCCTTCTTAGACCATCGACTGAGATAAAGGAAACACGACGAGGAACGAGTCTGGCCTCCTTATCGTAGGGAGAGGGGCAAGAAGTTTGCTAGTCGATAGGCGCTGGAGCTAGACAAAGAAATACACTTTAATTAGCAGAGCGGTGCAAACCGTTTCTGCTCTACTTTGAAAAAAGGGTGGTGAGAATCAGTGGCATCCTTAAGGGAAATCCAATCTCGCATCAACTCGACGAAGAAAACTAGACAAATCACGAAAGCCATGCAAATGGTTTCTGCGGCGAAACTAAGTCGTGCAGAAATGAATGCTAAAGCATTCGTTCCTTATATGGAAAAGATTCAGGAAGTTGCAGCAAGTATCGCTATGGGTAGCAAGGATGTAAAACATCCGATGCTTGCCACTCGTCCCGTTAAACGCACTGGATATATTGTCATAACAGCGGACCGTGGATTAAAAGGGGCATATAATACTAACGTTTTACGTGCAGTCCACAACACAATTCAGGAACGTCACAAATCTGATGATGAATATGCGATTATTGCGATTGGACGCATGGGACGCGACTTTTTCCTAAAAAGAAATATGAATGTCGTACTTGAAATCAACGGACTTCCAGATCAGCCATCTTTCGTGGATATTATGGAAATCACAAGCAAAGCGGTAGGAATGTTCACAGACGAAACGTATGACGAACTATATATGTACTATAACCACTATGTTAGTGCCATCAGTCAAGAAGTGACAGTGAAGAAAGTATTGCCACTTACTGATATCGCACCAACAACGAAGCTTATGTCTTATGAGTATGAGCCATCTGCAGAATCAGTTCTTGAAGTGCTGCTGCCGCAATATGCGGAAAGTTTGATTTATGGAGCACTTTTAGATGCAAAAGCTGCTGAACACGCAGCGGGAATGACCGCGATGAAGAGTGCAACTGATAATGCGGGTGAACTCATTGACAGCTTGACACTTCAATTCAACCGTGCACGTCAAGCAAGCATCACGCAAGAAATTACCGAAATTGTCGGTGGAGCAGCAGCTCTAGAATAATATTTTTTCATATAATGGTGTGCAAAAAGGTGGATAATGAACTTTTTGTACATCCAATTAACCCAGGTAGGAGGGGAAATGATGAACAAAGGACAGGTTCTACAAGTAATGGGACCGGTTGTTGACGTGAAATTCGCCAATGGCCAACTCCCTGAAATTTATAATGCCCTTAAAGTTACGTATGTAGCGCAAAACGAATCAGAAGTTAACATCGACTTGACATTGGAAGTTGCTCTTCACCTTGGTGATGATACTGTCCGTACAATCGCAATGGCTTCTACAGATGGAGTTCAACGTGGAATGGACGTACTTGACACAGGAGCACCAATTTCCGTTCCTGTTGGAGATGTTACACTTGGTCGTGTATTTAACGTATTAGGTGAAAATATTGACCTTGATGAAAAGCTTTCTGATGATGTACGCCGTGACTCCATTCACCGCGAAGCACCTAAATTTGAACAGCTTTCCACAGAGGTTGAGATTTTAGAAACAGGTATTAAAGTTGTTGACCTACTTGCTCCTTACATCAAAGGTGGTAAGATTGGTCTTTTCGGTGGAGCGGGTGTAGGTAAAACTGTTCTAATCCAAGAATTGATCAACAACATCGCTCAAGAACACGGGGGTATTTCCGTATTCGCTGGTGTTGGAGAGCGTACACGTGAAGGAAATGACCTTTACTACGAAATGAAAGACTCAGGTGTTATTAATAAAACAGCAATGGTATTCGGACAAATGAATGAGCCGCCAGGTGCACGTATGCGTGTAGCATTGACTGGTCTTACAATGGCTGAATACTTCCGTGATGAACAAGGACAGGACGTTCTTTTCTTCATCGACAACATTTTCCGCTTTACACAAGCAGGTTCTGAAGTATCCGCCCTTCTTGGACGTATGCCTTCAGCGGTTGGTTACCAGCCAACACTTGCTACGGAAATGGGTCAGCTTCAAGAACGTATTACATCAACAAACGTTGGTTCTGTAACTTCCATCCAGGCGATTTACGTTCCTGCGGATGACTATACAGACCCTGCGCCAGCAACTACGTTCGCTCACCTTGACGCAACGACAAACCTTGAGCGTAAGCTATCAGAAATGGGTATCTACCCTGCGGTGGATCCACTAGCTTCTACATCACGAGCTCTTTCTCCAGAAATCGTAGGAGAAGAGCATTATGAAGTTGCACGTTCTGTACAGCAAACATTGCAACGCTACCGCGAATTGCAAGATATTATTGCAATCCTTGGTATGGATGAACTTTCCGATGAAGATAAGTTGGTCGTAGCACGTGCACGCCGTATCCAATTCTTCCTATCGCAAAACTTCCACGTTGCCGAGCAATTTACAGGCCAACCAGGATCTTACGTGCCAGTTGCCGAAACCGTTAAAGGCTTTAAAGAAATTCTTGAAGGAAAATATGACCATCTTCCAGAGGATGCTTTCCGTCTTGTAGGTCCAATTGAAGATGTAATTAAAAAAGCTCAAGCTATGGGCGTAGAAGCATAATCAGAGACCAGGAGGGTATAAAATGAAGACATTGCAAGTTAGTATTGTCACTCCCGACGGTCCCGTCTTTGACTCCGACGTTGAAATGGTAAGCACGAAAGCAGAATCGGGAGAACTTGGTATTTTACCGGGACATATCCCATTAGTAGCACCACTTCAAATTGGGGCTGTCCGTTTAAATAACGGAACAGAAACAACATATGTTGCAGTTAGTGGCGGCTTTTTGGAAGTTCGTCCTGATAAGGTAACCATTCTTGCCCAAACCGCAGAAACAGCAGACCACATCGACATTGCTCGGGCGGAAGAAGCAAGAAAACGTGCCGAAAAACGACTTCAAGGAAGTCAAGATGACATCGATTTTAGACGCGCCGAACTGGCACTAAAAAGGGCCATGAATCGGATAGACGTATACAAACACCACTAAGTTTTAAAAACCGAACACCTTCTGATCTGTTGAAAAATCAGAAGGTGTTCACCTGTATCATTTAGACATAGGGGAGAGGTGATTAAAAATGCTCGAGAATCTCGGTCAGCAAGCCTTGATCAATTTAATCTCCCATTTATTTTTCATCGGCATTACTTTTTTTGCTCTACAAGCGTTAAATTTTGAAAAACTCCTTAGAGCAAATAAAGTTTTTCAAGCACGATTGCTTTATATTTTATTGACGATCGTCATTGGTTCCGCCGTAAGCAACTTTTTTTTAGACTATTTATATTGGTCTAGGCAATTACAACTTCTATTTTAATTTGCAGGCATTCCTATAGGGAGTTTCCCCAAATTATTAATATAACTTCATTGTAAAACCTCAATTTAACATTTTTAAGAGAACTAAGACAAATGTAATACATTCTTAATGCATAATGGGACTTTCTTCCTGTTTTCATTGTGTCTGCTTTTGTATATTATTTGAAGTGGTAAGACGAAATTTGTCGATGAAAAAAGTCTATTTTCGTCTGTAGTTGACGTTTTTCTTCAAGTATTACTTTCCCCATAGTGGAAACAATGTAACTAAGGGGGAAGGATCATGAAAACAATTAGATTTTCCATTTTATCTCAGGTTATTATTGCGTGTGGTTTCATATTTATTTTTATTGGGAATAACACCATTGCAGCACCAGTATCAACTGATATTCAAAACTTGGCGAAAATAGTTGATAAGTATCATGGCACGGTTACTGGATGGTCTTTATATGCAAGAGAATCCGTCTATCTTCTCACTGAAGAAAAATGGTTGGCGAAAAAGCAAGAACTAGAAGATCAATTTCCGAATATGAAGTGGAAGCTGTCCAAAGGAAATGGTACATATTCCATAAATGGTTTTATTGATCATGGACCGTTTAGAGAAACGATACAAATTCTTTCTGCCAGCAATAGTAGACGATCAACTTCGTACTTAATGTACGAAGCTAAAGGCGAAAACTGGGATCCAACATTTGCTGAGTTAACTGGCAAAACAGTTATGCACCTTTTTAAAGGAAATCCCAAATTATTCTCTTGTATAAAAGGCGAATTCAGTGAGGAACTAAATGAATTTGTTGATCATTCTTTGGATGGATTATTGCACTCATTGCATGCATCAGAAGTTGAATCCGTTAAAGAAAAGGAATTTTACTCCATATCAGCATTTTCCTCTCTTTTTGCCCAAACCTTATCTTTTACAAACAAACAAATGAATATGCAAATTGGACTTAGGAAAAATGAAATGGGTACGGGAACGACCTTTGTGGTCGGCACACCCATCTTGACGATTGAATATTAATATAAAGAATATGGACGCGGAGGGGAATTCTCTTGGAAAAAATCATCGTCCGCGGCGGAAAAAGGCTAAGCGGCACTGTTAAAGTTGAAGGAGCAAAAAATGCCGTATTGCCTGTGATCGCTGCATCATTATTAGCGAGTGAAGGAAAGAGCATCATACGAGATGTTCCGACTCTCTCCGATGTATATACAATAGGTGAAGTGCTGCGTCATCTAAATGCCAGCGTTGAATTTGTGGATAAAACCATTATTGTGGATGCATCAGAGGATCTAAACATAGAAGCACCGTTTGATTACGTTCGAAAAATGAGGGCTTCTGTTCTCGTAATGGGCTCTTTGCTAGCTAGACAAGGCAGAGCGCGTGTTGCTTTACCAGGTGGCTGCGCAATTGGTTCTCGTCCCATCGACCTTCATTTAAAAGGCTTTGAAGCAATGGGGGCAAAAGTTAAAGTAGAGAATGGCTTCATTGAAGCAACAGTCGACAAGTTGGTAGGAGCAAAGATTTATTTAGACTTCCCAAGTGTCGGTGCAACCCAAAATATTATGATGGCGGCAGTTCTTGCTGAAGGATCAACTGTAATTGAAAACTGTGCGAAAGAGCCAGAAATTGTTGACCTCGCCAACTATTTAAATAGTATGGGTGCATTTGTTAGAGGAGCCGGAACAGGTACAATTCGTATTGAGGGAGTAGAAAAATTGTATGGAGCCGACCATACGATTATTCCAGACAGAATCGAAGCAGGTACATTCATGGTTGCAGCTGCAATTACAGGAGGCAACGTACTTGTCCAGGGAGCCGTTCCTGAACATTTGTCGTCTGTCATTGCGAAGCTGGAAGAAATGAACGTAACGATTATAGAAGAATCAGATGGAATTCGTGTCATCGGGCCTGACAAATTAAAGGCTGCAGATATAAAGACAATGCCCCATCCTGGCTTTCCGACAGATATGCAATCACAAATGATGGCTTTGCTCGTTTGCGCTGAAGGAACAAGCATCATTACTGAAACTGTTTTTGAAAATCGCTATATGCATGCAGAGGAATTTCGCAGAATGAACTCTGATATTAAAATTGAAGGCCGCTCTGTTATCATTAATGGACCGAGCCAGCTTCAAGGTGCAGAAGTAGCTGCCACAGACTTGCGTGCTGCAGCTGCGCTCATTATTGCTGGCCTAAAAGCAGACGGCTACACACGTGTTACAGAATTGAAACACCTTGACCGCGGATATTTAGACTTCCACCTTAAACTCCGTTCCCTTGGAGCAGACATCGAACGCGTGAAGGATCTAAGCGATACACCATCCGTGGAAACAGCAGTTATAGAAGCAAATTCATAAGTGAAATCTAAAAAATCCGCCCCGGTTATAGGTATGGCGGATTTTTTATTTTTAAGGAGGGACGGGTTCAATGGGGACGGGTTCATTAGGGACAGTCCCCATTGAACCCGTCCCCATCGTTTTTTTGTCATAAATGCTTGTCCATGCCCATATATTTAGAAACAGGTGATGGATTTCGTTGCCTTAATTTTGTATTGGGGGAATAGGCATGAAGCAATTAAAACCAGCATTCATCTTCGCAGCTATTTTACTAGCGCTATCGTTCACCATCCCAGCTATCCTAGTTCAATCTACAAATGATAAGAAAGAGGGGGAGCTGAAGGAACTGAAGGAAGTTAAACAGAACAAAACAACGAAAGAATCCTCGATGGAGGTAGCGGTTTTCCGATCCAGCACAAAAAAAATCGAAAAACTGCCTCTTGAAGAATACGTCATTGGAGTAGTGGCATCAGAAATGCCAGCCGATTTTGAAATGGAAGCTCTAAAAGCGCAAGCCCTTGCGGCAAGGACCTATATCGTGAACCAAGTCATGAACTCAGCTAACGATGAAACCATTCCTGAAGGAGCAAATATTATAGATACGGTAAATCACCAAGTCTATAAAAATAAAGCAGAGTTAAAAAAACAATGGGGAAAAGATTATGAATGGAAATATAAAAAAGTATCAGAGGCTGTAAAAGCAACTGGAGGCGAAATTTTAACATACAATCAAAAGCCCATTACCGCTTCTTTTTTTTCAACAAGCAATGGCTTCACTGAAAATGCAGAAGACTATTGGAAAAATCAAATTCCATACTTAAAAAGCGTTGAAAGTCCTTGGGATACTAAATCTCCAAAGTTTAATAGTCAAAAAGTATTGACCATTTCTGAATTTGAAAAAAAGTTGGGTGTCAAAATCGGCAATGATATCGGAACGATTACCGGGAGAACGTCAGGAAAAAAGGTTGCTACTGTTAACATCAACGGCAAGGATTTTACGGGCAGAGAAATAAGAGAAAAGTTAGATCTTAGATCCACAGATTTCACTTGGGCTAGAAAAGGAGATTCAATCGTAATTTCAACAAAAGGATTTGGCCACGGAGTAGGAATGAGTCAATATGGTGCAAATGGGATGGCCCAAGAGGGGAAAAAATACAATGAAATTGTCAGCCATTATTATCAAGGTATTGCAATATCAAATGTTGATCAAATAGGTGACCAAAAATTAGCTTCAAAATAAAAAGTATTGCTGGATCCACTTCATGCGGATTCAGCATTTTTTGTTGATGATGAAAATATGATTAAAAACTGTCCTTCTTCCTATGAAAAATCGACAGACCCGGCCCAGTCCGTCGATGAGCAAGGCATTTACGCATTTTTTAAATAAAAATGTATATTATTTTACATTTGTCGAAAAAATAAGTGGATAAATTCAATTTTCGAAGTATATTATTCTCGCTTTCTGTTCAGAATGGTGACAGAGGTGATGAAAATGAGAGAGGAAGAAAAGAATCGATCTTCTCAATGGAAAACTTTTTTCAAAAAGCGGTGGGTATTTCCAGCAGTTTATCTTGTAGCAGCAGCATTGCTAATTTCTACGATCGTTTGGTATCAAGCAAGCAGTAATAATTCTGCAAAAGATCCAAAGGTCACAGAGAATGGCAAAAATATTTCTGGTAACAAAAGTGAAGAACCCGTTATTGAAGTCAACCAGTCTTTTGAAAATATCGTGATGCCAGTTAAGAATGAAGATGAGGCAAGAATTGTAACAAAATTTTTTGATGCAAATGCCTCCGCAGACAAACAAGAAGAAGCAATCATAGTAGATGGTAATAAATATCGTCCGAATATGGGAATCGATATTGGCAAAAACGATGGCTCAGAATTTGAAGTAGTTGCTGCCCTTAGCGGAAAAGTTGCTGACGTTCGTCAAGATGCATTGCTAGGAAATGTGATTGAAGTGGAACATGAAAAAGGAGTCACTACTATTTATCAGTCTGTTAAAGATATAAAAGTAAAAGCAGGCGATCAAGTAAAACAAGGTGACTTACTCGCCACATCTAGTACAAGCCAATTAAATATGGCTGCAAAAAATCATGTTCATTTTGAAATTAGAAAAGATAATAAAGCACTAAACCCACTGACTTATTTTGGACAATCACTTACTGCATTAACTGAAGCAGATGTGAATGATTCCAAAATCTCTGGACAAGAAGCAGAATCCAAAGAAGGCACAGAAGATGTAAAGGATTCTGAGGATACAGAGGAAAGAGATAACTCTCAATCTGACCAAACTCAAACCGAAGAATAAGGAAATATTTGGAGGCGGGCCGAAAATGGTCCGTCTATTTTTATTGCATTTGAAAAAAACTATTTGTTTTGTAATAAAAGAAAGAAAAATGAAATATAAAGGGAATTTAGATAGATATTTTGCTTGAATCAGCATAAATTTTTCCAAAAAATTGCAAAGATATATTAAGAAAGCATGAAAAATGTAACCATTTCTTGTAACAAAGCCAAGAAATATGTGTAAAAAATAGGAAAAACGCCTTCTAGTTTTCTTAGCTAAATAACAAGATAATAAGAGGAAAACGTGAGGAGGAAGGCATGAGACAATTAAAAAAGATCGGCTTCATATCTATCGTTTTTTTTCTTTTCTTTGGAATCGGAATGAATGTAAATGCTGAAGGTGGGTACAAAGTAGGGACAAACTCTTTGAATGTCAGGTCGGAACCATCTAAAAAGTCTGAAGTCATTGGCGCATTGCCTGAAGGTACTATTGTTAATGTGCTAGATATTCAATTTGATTGGGCAAAAATAAATTATAACGGTAAAACGGGCTGGATTGCATCATATTTTTTATATAAATCAACAAACAAGGTAAACTCTTTTGTTAGCGTCACTGCAGATAGTGTTCGTTTAAGAAGTGGACCAGGAACAAATTATCCAATCTCTGGTTTTGCTAGGTATGGTGACACGTTTTCAGTGATTGAGACAAAAGGAGATTGGAAGAATATTCGTTTGAACAATGGACAAACTGCATGGATTGCCGGATGGCTTGTTTCCTCTAATCAGGATCATACAAATGCAATAAATCCAGGAACTCTTCGCGGAAAAACAATTATATTAGATGCGGGTCATGGAGGGCTGGACCCTGGAGCTATTGGAATAGGAGGATTATTGGAGAAAGATATTAATTATCGCACTGCCGAGGTGATCAAAAGGAAATTAGTACAAGCAGGTGCAAAGGTCATTATGACTAGACCAGATGATCGGTATGTCGGATTACATAATCGCGTAAATACCAGCCGAGATTTTCCTTCTAGTGTCTTTATCAGTATCCATCATAACGCCCATAAGAATTCTGGAGCAAGAGGAATCAACGCCTATTATTATTATCCTGCTGATAAAAATCTAACGATTGCCATTCAGGAACAATTAAACAAACAAACTCCATTGAAAAATAATGGTGTCCAATTAGGAGATTACTATGTATTAAGGAACAACCATCCCCAATCTATTTTGTTAGAGTTGGGATTTATTACAAACGCGAACGACTTAAGTGCCATTCAAAGCAATCAATATCAGGAACAAGTGGCAAACTCAATTGTCCAAGGTCTACAAAACTATTTTCACTAACCTGTTTATTTTTTAAACAGGTTTTTTTGTATTTCTAATTACTATTCATTAGCATATTCCCCTTCCGCTTTTTACGACATTACCCGGGAAATATTTCAACTTCGTTCAACACATAACTACTTTTCAATTAATAAGAAATCAATTACAAATCCAACTGGACCAAGGCGTCTTAGAATATTGTCTCATTTTACGCATATATCAACCCCAAGCACAATAAGTATATACAAACTGTACAAAAAAAGAGAGTGTTTGAGGTGAGCAATCGTTGCATAGAGTCCACATTCAGTTATAGATTTGTTTTATATCCAGAAAGAGAGATGGATTTCAAATAGAGATTTCACTACACAGTCGCAAGCTTCGGAAGGCTTTAAACAATAACTAGCCAGCTTGAGCAGATGGAGTATATTTTTTGAAAACTGACGAGTCTCATTTCACACTCCTCACATCCAATTCGAGGAGGGCGAGCGGTGTGCACGATTACATCAAAGAGAGGACAATCAAGATTGGAAGGTATATCGTGGAGACAAGAAAAACGGTTCGTGTAATTGCGAAGGAGTTTGGAGTATCCAAAAGTACTGTCCATAAAGATTTAACAGAGCGCTTACCAGAGATTAATTCAGATTTAGCAAATGAAGTAAAATTAATTTTGGATTACCATAAATCGATTAGACATTTACGTGGTGGAGAAGCGACAAAGCAAAAATATAAAAAGGAAGAACTTAAAAGTGGTTTATTGAAATAAGGGAGCGCAGGCTTCCTTTTTATTTATGACATTTTCATGTCGAAATTACAATTATTTTTTCAATTAATACCAAATTGTAAATTGAATATGGTAAAATAAACAATTAGGGAAATAAAATGAAAATGCCTATCTTAGTTGCTTTTTTTCTTAGGAAATAATGATCCAAATGAAAAATAGCGTACATAAAAAATAATAGATAAAAATGTCGAAAGAAGGGATATTGTATGTTAGCGAAAGATATTGGTATTGATTTGGGGACAGCAAATGTTTTGATTCATGTAAAAGGGCAAGGGATAGTTTTAAACGAGCCATCAGTCGTTGCTATTGACCGCAATACAAACAGGGTACTGGCAGTTGGGGAAGAAGCAAGAAGAATGGTCGGAAGGACACCAGGAAACATTGTGGCCATTCGTCCGTTAAAAGATGGCGTCATTGCAGATTTTGATGTGACGGAAGCTATGCTCAAGCATTTCATCAATAAATTAAATGTAAAAGGCTTCTTATCAAAGCCTCGTATTCTGATCTGCTGCCCAACAAATATTACAAGTGTCGAGCAAAAAGCAATCAGAGAAGCAGCTGAAAAAAGCGGCGGCAAGAAAATCTACCTAGAAGAAGAACCGAAAGTGGCTGCAATTGGAGCGGGAATGGATATATTCCAACCGAGCGGTAATATGGTAATTGATATCGGTGGCGGTACAACAGATGTCGCTGTATTATCGATGGGAGACATCGTAACATCTGCATCCATTAAAATGGCCGGAGATAATTTTGATAATGAAATTTTGAACTATGTGAAAAGAGAGTATAAGCTTCTCATTGGGGAAAGAACATCCGAGAACATTAAGATTAATATCGGGACAGTTTTCCCAGGAGGGCGTTATGAAGAAATGGAGATTCGTGGACGTGACATGGTGACGGGTCTTCCACGAACGATCACGGTGAATTCTAAAGAAATCGAAGAAGCCCTTCGCGAATCTGTCGATGTAATCGTTCAAGCTGCGAAAAATGTACTTGAAAAAACTCCACCTGAATTATCAGCAGATATTATTGATCGCGGTGTAATTTTAACAGGTGGTGGGGCACTTCTCCACGGAATTGACCAGCTCTTAGCAGAAGAGTTAAAAGTTCCAGTTCTGATTGCAGAAGATCCTATGGACGCTGTAGCCACTGGAACAGGAATCATGCTTGAAAACATGGACAGAATTTTACGTCGCAGCTTCGTTTAAAAATGGAACCCAGATTTATTTGACTGAGGTGATTCGATGTTACGTGGTTTTTATACAGCGGCATCCGGGATGTATGCACAGCAACGAAAAACGGATTTATTGACGAATAATATGGCGAATATAAATACACCTGGCTTTAAGGAAGATACATCTACTATACGGGCATTTCCGGAAATGCTTCTGCAGCGGATTGAGGCAGGAAAAGCAAAGTCTGAAACGGTGGGCCCAGTAAATACGGGAGTTTACATGCAGGAAACGTTGCCGCGCTTCATTCAAGGTGATCTTCGGCAAACAGGTATAGGTACGGATCTTGCGTTAACTGATTTAGAAGGGACACCTGTATTTTTTACAGTGGAAGAAAACGGCCAAACTAAATATACGCGGAACGGACGCTTTACTTTGGATGCGGAAGGGTTGCTGACAACGGCAGAAGGTTTTCCTGTTCTTGATGTAAATGGCAATCGGATTCGATTAAACAGTGATCGTTTTAATGTAACGAGCAATGGAATAATCGAGGAAAATGGTGCTCAGGTTGCACGTCTTGGAATCGCAGCTGCGGAAAATCCTGAAGCACTCATCAAGGAAGGAAACGGCCTTTATCGTACAGAAAACAATGGACAACTTCCAAATGCTGATGGTATCTTTTCAATATCACAAGGCTTTATAGAAGCATCCAACGTCGACCCAACTCGTGCGATGGCTGACATGCTCACAGCATATAGAGCGTTTGAAGCGAATCAAAAAATTCTTCAAGCGTATGACAGGAGTATGGAAAAAGCAGTGAACGAGATTGGAAGAGTAAATGGGTAAAGTGGTATTATCCAAGGAGACTGAGTGATGAACAGATCAATGACGACGGCAACCAACACATTGAGCCAGCTGCAAAAGCAATTTGATATGATAAGCAATAACATCGCAAACTCGGGGACAAATGGTTTTAAAAGAAGAGATGTTTCTTTTGCAGATATGGTGTTTCAGGAGATTAATAATCAACCTTCTCGAGAAAATGAAATCGGAAGGCTGTCGCCCCATGGAATTCGCCAAGGAGTTGGTGCCAAGATTTCAAAATCAACAATCGTTTTGAATCAAGGTCCTCTTCAAAATACTGGCAGATCCTTAGATTTTGCTTTTACATCTGAACATCAGTTTTTAAAAGTGCGTGTTCAAGATGACAGTGGAACTCATATGAGATTTACACGAAACGGTGCTCTTTATGTAACGCCTTCAGGAAATAATCAACTTATGCTCGTTACACAGGATGGGCATGCGGTCTTAGACCAAAATAATAATCCGGTTATTTTTTCAGATCAATTTAACCGTTTTACGATAACAAATCAAGGAACGTTTCAAGCGAGCGGCGAACAAGGACAAGCCAATATTAATCTTGGAGTCATTGCTTTGAATAAACCGCAATATATGGAACAAAAAGGTGATTCGCTAATTGGATTACCTGATAACAATACAGTAAATCCTGCAATAGTCTATACAGACTTAACAGGTCCTGAACGAAATACGATTGCAATGCAGCATCAAGCCTTAGAGGCGTCTAATGTCGATTTAAGCAAAGAACTAACGGATATGATGAACGTTCAGCGCGCCCTGCAATTTCAATCACGAGCCATTACCGTATCAGACCAAATGATGGGGCTTGTGAACGGAATTCGTTAAAAAACGCAACCAATTTTGATAAAATGTGATATGATAAAGAAACATTTATTCATACTCCCAGTTTTAATAGGCGGAAAAGGCTGCGCCATTTGGGAGCAAAGGAGTTTACCATATGGCTAAAGAAATCAGCCAAGCAGAAGTACAATCGAGAGAAGATATAAAAAAGATAAAACGCGAGGAAAAAGCCGAAAGAAAAGCAGCTAAAAAGACCGCAATACCTAAGCGAATTCGAATTCGGTTAATTCCTTTATGGCTACGTCTTATCCTCGTAATCGCTTTGGTCGCCGGAAGCCTAATAGGTGGTTTAATGGTCGGCTATGGTGTTATGGGCGGTGGGAATCCAAAAGACGTTTTGAAAAAAGAAACTTGGACCCACATCGTAGATCTTGTTGTAGAAAAAAAGTAAGGTACGTCAACATGGGTTCATCAGCAAAGCTGGTGGCCCTTTATTATACATAAAAAGGAGGATACAACATGCTTGATATCCAACAAATAAAAGAAATCATTCCTCATCGCTACCCATTTTTATTAGTTGATAAAATTGTTGAAATCGAAGAAGGCCAGAGAGTGGTCGGTATAAAAAATGTCTCAGCAAACGAAGAGTTTTTCAATGGCCATTTTCCTGATTATCCAGTCATGCCGGGCGTTTTAATCGTTGAGGCATTAGCTCAAGTCGGTGCCGTCGCCATGTTAAAAAAGGAAGAAAACCGCGGGAAAATCGGTTTCCTAGCCGGCCTCGACAACTGTCGTTTTAAGCGTCAAGTAAAACCAGGCGACCAGCTTCGCCTCGAAGTCGAAATCGTACGCGTAAAGGGCCCAATTGGAAGAGGAAAAGGAATCGCAACCGTGGACGGAGAAGTTGCATGTGAAGCGGAAATTACATTTGCTTTGAAATAATTTAGTTAGAATAAAGATCCCACCCAAATGTTATGTTTGAGCGGGATCTTTTGTTTAAGTTACAAGTGCCTTTCATTGTTCCATTTCATGCTCAAAAAGTAATTACTAAATATCCGATCCGCGAAGTTGTAAAGGACTTTAATTGCAAGTGAATGTAAACCCTTTACTATAATTAAAGTTTAAGATACCATATAAGCACGGAGATGTACGAAAGGAGCATGGACTTTAATGGGAGATATCCTTTAATGGCTTAGTAATTGAATGGAGTTCTTGATCCCCTATTCATTATAAAAGGGGCAATTTCCCATTTTTATTTACACCATTTTAGGATTGCTGGGTTCATGTGCTATAAACGCCGAGTGAATGCCTATTTACGGTATTCGCTTTTTGTTTGGTAGATACATCTCCATTAGCACTTGTTCAGCTGATCCGTTAGGAGATGCTTTTATGAAAAGGTTAATGAATAAGATTGCAATTGTCACTGGCGCTAGTCGAGTAAATGGTATTGGTACTGCAATATGTAGAGAATTAGCTAGAGAAGGGGCAGACATCTTTTTTACTCATTGGTCAAAGTATGATCATCAAATGAATTGGTTTATTAAACAGGATTACGATTGGCCTCAACATCTTGCGGAAGAGATCCGTAACTTTGGAGTACGATGTGAATCAATGGAATTGGATCTTTCGCAACCAGATGCACCGAAAAAACTACTATATGAGGTACGTGAAAAACTGGGTTCTCCATCAATTCTTGTTAATAATGCAACATATTCTGTTGACGTGGATTTTCGTTCCATGAATGCGGAAATTTTGGATGCTCATTATGGCGTAAATATTAGAGGTACATGTCTTTTAACAGTTGAATTTGCTCGTCAAATTGAAGGAAAACATGGTGGCCGAATTATTAATATGGTGTCAGGTCAAGACAAATCGCCAGAACCTGGCAATTTAGCTTATGTTGCAACAAAAGGTGCTATTTCCACTTTTACTAAATCAGTCGCTCTTGAGTTAGCACCTCTTAAAATTACGGTTAATGCCGTAGACCCCGGACCGACTGACAGTGGATGGATGAGCAGCGAGTTGAAGGAACATTTATTACCAAAATTTCCGATGGGCCGACTCGGTGAACCTAGAGATGCCGCGAAATTAATTGTCTTTTTAGCAAGTGAGGAATCTGAATGGATCACAGGGCAAATTATTCATTCGGATGGAGGCTTTTGGGACTAATAATTGTATTTATTTTTAGCACGAATGAAATGGAATAATGCTTGCATTGGTCTAATTTTGTTCATAAGAGCAACGCAGAAAAATGAATTTTTCTAGGCGGTAGGCTCTTCATCTTGAAAAAAAGATTCGGCTGCTGCTCCATCATAGTAGCCCAGAATCTTTTTTTCTTTGCCGATAGGGAAAGGGCACCGCAGCCGGTTTGGCATTTTTCGGCCATTGATATTTTGATAATATATGTAAAAATACCAAAATTGTAGTATAGTTTTTGTATACTTTGAAAATAGGGAGTGGTATCGAAGTGGAAAACATTTCGTATATTTTACTCTTTCTAGTTTTTTTTTGGGAGTTATGTATTTATCGTTCGAGGCGAGAAGACTCCTTCTAATTGTGGTTTTCAGCAATTAGTGGGAGATGAATCGCCTAATCAACAGAATAAAAAAATAAATTTTCAAATAAATACTGCCGCATCACTTGAAACATATGTTCGCATCATGTAAAATAGAATGAAATAGATCAGATCGGTAACGAAAGGGTGTGCTGCGTGATGGCGATGAAGGCCTATTTTTCTAATCGAATCTATAAAAATATGTTGAAAAGCACTTGCGTAGAAGATACGCAGCACACTCTGTTTACGTTTAACCAGGCAAAACATTTTCGCGTTCAAGAAGAAGTTCGTGAAAAGCGAACAAAAGGAAAACCAGTGCAATCAATTCACCTGCGAGTAAAAGCCAAATACGGATTAAATGATTACTACGCAAACAGTGTCGTACAAGAAGGAAAAGCCCTCCTTTCCTCGCAGGAAGCGTTAACCAAATTGTATATTTCCAATAAAAGAGAACAGATCCAATCGACTAAAAAGAAAATCAAATCAACAAAATCAAACCTGACCGTTTTAAAAAAGATTAAATCCTCCTTTATCAAAGGAACGCCAACATTCAATAAGACATCCCGCGAACAACAAAAAGGAAACTTTTTTGTCGTGGAATTTAAGACTAGAACGGACTTATATTATAACGCGTATGACTTTGAACATCTTTACATAGATAGCCAAATCAAACAATTAACATCCCGCCTAGGACGGTTACATTTTAGAGTCAACAGACTCCAGAAACAAATCAAAAGTCTGGAGAAGGGCACGAAAAGTGTTTGTTTTGGTTCGAAGAAATTAGCAAGAGCGAGAACAAATACACAAAAATATCAGTCCAACCCCGAACTCTGGAAGCAAGACTGGCATCTAGCCCGTTATGGAAAAATGACGGTCTCCGGAAGAAAAGATGCAAAATCCGGCAATTTTGTTTTTGTGTACAACCCGGATAGCAGGGTCCTCACCTTTAAAGCGATTAGTGGAAATGTCGTCACATTCGATCATGTTGAATTTCCGTATGGGCAAGAAATTGTGGACGATGCCGTTCGTACGCAATTCAATCTAAAGAACAAAAAAGAATACGGGAAACCGATCGGCTGGTCGATTGAAGATCACGGTGAGTATTATATCATCAAGGCGTTGGTGGATGTGCCTCCGAACCCCTATGTCAACCATGCCAAAAGCAGTGGTGTGATTGGTGTCGACCTAAACGTCGACCATTTCGCTGTATCCAACGTAAACGCCATCGGACAACTCATCGACTCCTTTTCGATTAAGTTTGATATCCACCATAAAACAAGTGGCCAACTAACAAAAATCATTGAAGCCGAAGCCATCAGCCTAGTTGATTATGCCGTTAAACAGAAAAAACCCATTGTATTAGAAAAAATGGATACAACAAAATCGAAGGTTAAACATCCTTACGGAAGTAAAAAAGCAAACCGACTCATGAGTCAATTCGCCTATCAAAAAATGATAACGGCGATCAAAAGCCGTGCCGACAAGATGGGTGTAGAGGTTTTTGAAGTGAACCCTGCCTATACAACTCAAATCGGAAAAATTAAATATATGCGCAAACTTGGAATTTCGATTCACGAGGCTGCATCATTTGTCATTGCGCGACGGGGAATGGACTTTAAAGAGAAGCTCCCACCAGTGCTGCATTCACTTGTTCCGGAGAAGAAGCAAGGTCTACATCACTGGGTGCATTGGGCGCACATCTCGAATTCCCTATCTGATATTCGAAAGAATACGTTTTACCGGATAGAACTTTCCAATGTAAGTAGGTTGTGTTCCTGGAATGCACTATTTCCTCAAGAGGCTTTGACAGATTTTGAGAAAATAGGTCTATCGAAATTAGAAAGTAGAAAATCCAAAGCTTAGTTGAACGAGCCTGGTATTCGCGCCTACTGTTTTTTTGTGGGCTCGGAATCACCTTCCAATTCTTTGAATTGGTGGGGTAGTTCAATAAGAGGGTATTTGATGGGGTATGGAAAAGGACATATTGTTATTGATTTTGATGAGAGATATAAAGATTACAACGAGTATATAAAGACGATAAAGGACGAACTTGAAAGAAAGGGACACGAAGTTAGTTATAAAGGCAATGGAGAGTTCTTAATCAATGGAAAGCCCTATATTTTCATTGAAAGAAATGTTTCGGTCGGAGGCGTGCCATTGCAGAGAACGGTTCTGCAACCAAAAAAAGGATATTCCAAAAAGAGTGAAAGTTAAAAACGCTTGGTTTCATCGCTCCAAGCAATTTCTTAAAGTATTTCATCTGGAATATAATATTCACAATTTAATTT
>NZ_JAIAZY010000017.1 GCF_019459225.1 Bacillus sp. IITD106 | reverse complement strand
ATCACGATGTTTTTCAGTGGTGGTTTGATTCCTACTTTCTTATTGATCAGAGGGTTAGGACTTTTCAATACATTTTGGGTCATGATTATTCCAGGCTTAATTAGCGTATGGAATATGATCATTTTCCGGACCTTCTTCCAAGGCTTGCCTGCAGGGCTGGAAGAATCCGCTAAAGTTGATGGATGTGGATATTGGGGGACCTTCTTCCGAATCATCCTCCCACTTTCCGGTCCAGTCATCGCAACATTGTCGTTATTTACAGCTGTTTATCATTGGAATGATTGGTTCTCTCCAAGCATCTATATTTCAGATCAAAAATTATTGCCAATCCAAACAATGCTACAGCAAATCCTTAGCTCCAACATTATGACGGAGCAAATGGCACAGGCTGATTCGACAGCAGCGTCTCATATGCAGAAATTAAAGTCAGTCTCTACAAAATCCCTATCGATGGCGACCATGATGGTTGCAACGATACCAATTATTTGTGTATACCCATTCGTTCAGAAATACTTCGTTAAAGGGGTATTAGTTGGATCTTTGAAAGGGTAATCAACTTGGTTTAAGGCGCAAGCTTTAAATATATAAAAAATCAAGGGGGAAAAGTAATGAGAAACAAAATGAAGTTTTTGACTTTATCTTTAGTTGCTCTGCTTATGGCCTTTAGTGTACTGTCCGGCTGCTCCAAAGATAGTACTGGCGGCGACAGCAAAGGCGAAGACAAAGGCGGATCAAAAGATTCGGGTAACAAAGGTGAAAGCGGCTTCGTTCTTGGAGAGGACGAGCTAGAATACACAATGTACGGTCACTATGACTGGTACACTATGCCACCTTGGGGCGAAGACGAAGCAACAAAATGGATTAAAGAAAACAAAAAAGTTAATGTAAAACCTATTAGCTCTGGTGGTAACGCTGCACAAAAATTCAACACGATGATTGTTGGTAACGACCTTCCAGACGTTATTTGGTTGGATCGCAACGCCGACTTAGATAGACTTCGTGAAGCAGATATGCTCGTACCGCTTGATGAGTATATTGACAAGTATCCTAATATTAAAGAATGGGTTGGTGAGTCCACTCTTAACATGCTCCGTGCTGAAGATGGACATGTATATGCAATTCCTAACTGGTATACAACACAACCAAATGGAAATACAGGTTATGTCGTAAATGAAAAAATCTATAAAGAACTAGGTTCACCAAAATTAGAAACGACTGATGATCTATATGCATACTTGAAGCAAGTTAAAGAAAAATATCCAGATATCGTACCATTTGAAGCAGGACAAGGTGGCGGACTTGATGTTCTATACTCTGCATTTGGAGAAGAGCATCCAAACCTTTACATGAGTGGTCATTTTGTTCCAAATGGTGACAAACTATCTTCAATCTTTACAGATCCTGTATTTAGAGAAGCAATGGTTTATATGAACAAACTTTATAGTGAAAGATTAATTTCACAAGATACATTGACTCAAACTACTGAGCAAGTAAAAGAAAAAATTGTTTCAGGTAAATTTGCAGTATATGCAGATAGCTCACCTACTGAAAATGCAAGTTTTGCCCATACACAATTAACAGCACAAGATCCAGATGCAAGTCTTAAAATGATTTGGCCAATCCATAAAGAAGGATTGAATAAAGATAAAATCACTCCAGGAACATGGAATCAGCTTGGCTGGAACGTAAGTGTCATCACGAAAGCTGCAAAAAATCCTGAAGCAATCTTTGCTTTCCTTGACTGGATGGTAGGTCCAGAAGGTCAACGTACTATTTTCTGGGGACCAGAAGGCTTATATTGGGAAGGAACACAAGCTGTTGAAGGCATTGCAGAAGCACCTGTATTTACAGAAAAATATTTAACTGACGTTGAAAATCTTTCTAAATTAATGAATACAACTAACAGCTTCCAGTGGGTTGGTAACACAGTTTATATCGACAAATCCAAAACAGCATATGAAATGACGTTGCCAGAAGATCAACAAAACTGGGAAACAAAATATCAAATGAATATTACTTGGAGAACTCAAGGAAATGGTACAGAATTCTCTAATCTATCCCCACTTCCAGAAACGGAAGAAGGTATGACAGAGCAACGTGTCAACGAAATTTATGACGAAGCAAGAGCAAAAGCGCTTCATGCGAAGAGCGAAGAAGAAGTTCTAAAAATCTTAGATCAAGCAGAAAAAGATGCCCAAGCAGTAGGATATGACAAAATGCTAGAGTACAAAACTAAAAAATGGCAAGAAAATAAAGAAAAATTGGCTGGCAATTAATAGCTAATGAAATAAAGGGTCACTTCATTCCTCTGAAGTGGCCTTTTAGTTTGGCGAATCTCCCGTTTTCACTCTACAAAATTCTACAAATCTCTCAAAATTATATTGACTAATTGTTACACCAAGTTTAGAATGATTATAACAACATCTGTGCTTCTCATAACATATTAATCTTTTAATATCAAAATGTATTGAATGTTTTGAAAAGGATTACAAAATTTATATTCATGCTTTTAGTAGAAACACTTGGCGATGTTGATTTTTATTTGTAAATAAAGAAAGCGTTTTATTGCATTACTTTTTAGAATTTTGGGAAGGGATTCAATCTTCTTTTGGAAGGGTAATCAATTTGGTTTAAGGCGAAAGCTTTAAATATATATTAAAGACATCAAGGGGGAAAAAGAATGAGAAACAAGATGAAGGTCTTAACTTTATCTCTAGTCGCTCTACTTATGGCCTTCAGCATATTGTCCGGCTGTTCTAAAGGTAGTGCCGGTGATAGCAAAGGGAATAGTAATGGCGGAAAAGATTCCGGCAATAAGGGCGAAGGCTTCGTTCTTGGAGAGGACGAGCTAGAATACACGATGTACGGTCATTATGATTGGTACACTATGCCAACATGGGGCGAAGATATCGCTTCAAAATGGATTAAAGAAAATAAGAAAGTTAACGTAAAATCCATCAGCTCTGGTGGTAACGCAGCACAAAAGTTCAATACGATGATTGTGGCTAATGAACTTCCTGATGTTATCTGGATGGACCGTGGACCGGATGTGGATAGACTTCGTGAAGCTGGAATGCTTGTTCCACTTGATGAATACATCGAGAAATATCCGAATCTTAAGCAATGGGCAGGCGAATCTACGCTTAACATGCTCCGTGCTGATGACGGTCATATTTATCAGTTTCCTAACTGGTATACGACACAACCAAATGGTAACTCTGGTTACGTTGTAAATGAAAAATACTATAAAGAATTAGGTTCTCCTAAATTAGAAACAACTGATGATCTATACGCCTATTTAAAACAAGTAAAAGAAAAGTATCCTGACATCGTTCCGTATGAACCAGGTCAAGGAGACGGACTTGATATTTTATATTCCGCATTTGGTGAAGACCATACGACAGCATTTGTTGGAATGCGTGCTGTTCCACAGGGTGATAAGCTAACTTCTATATTCACGGACCCTGTATACAGAGAATCTATGTTATATGTTAGCAAGCTTTTCCGTGAAAAACTGATTACACAAGATGCTTTAACACAAACGGCAGACCAAGTTAAAGAAAAAGTGATGACTGGAAAATTTGCTGTTTATGCAGGAAGCAGTCCAACTGTAAACTCTAACTTAGCTGACTCTTTATTAAGAGCAGAAGACCCAGATGCTGGTCTTAAAATGGTCTGGCCTTTCCATAAAGAAGGCTTAGATAAAGACAAAATTTGGACAGGAAGCTGGTCACAGCTTGGCTGGAACGTAAGCGTTATTACGAAAGCTGCGAAAAATCCTGAAGCGATCTTTGCTTTCCTTGACTGGTATACAGGTCCTGAAGGTCAGCGTAATATTTTCTGGGGGCCTGAAGGCTTATATTGGGAAGGAACCCACGCTGTTGATGGTATAGACGAAGCGCCAGTATTCACTGACAAATTTGTTACGGATGTAAAAGAACGTGACGAATTAATGCAAAAAACCGATCCTCTTCAATGGGCTGGAAACACTGTTTATATTGATAAATCCAAATCTGCATTTGAGATGACATTGCCTGAAGAACAACAAAACTGGGCAACTAGATACCAATCACAAATCACTTGGAAAACTCAATATAATACAACTGAATTCGTTAATCTTTCACCAATGCCTGATTCCGAAGAAGGTCTGATTGAGCAACGAATCAACGATATTTACGATGAAGCTCGTGCAAAAGCTGTCCATGCGGGTAGCGATGATGAAGTAATCAAAATCCTAGATCAAGCAGAAAAAGATGCTCAAGCTGTAGGATATGAAAAATTATTGGAATTCAAAACACAAAAATGGCACGAAAATAAAGCTAAAATGGCTGGCAATTAATTAGCCGAAATAAAAGGGCCGCTTCGACCGTATAGAGTGTCAAATAATTGACACTCTATACACGTGCCGAGGTAAGGCCCTTATGTTATTCTAATAAAAAGAATTATGTATCAAGGGGGACATCATGGGATATACAGGTTTTTCGAGGATACTTCTCGTTGTTTCCGAATGGATTATGAAGTTTGTTCTCACGAATATTGTATGGCTACTTTTTAATTTGCCGATTGTTTATTTTGTACTCATTTTACTATATGCAGATACTATCGAAAAACTTCAATTAATTGTTGTGACAATTGCGGTTTTGGCACCATTTTTCTTTTTTCCTGCAACGACGGCAATGTTTGGAGTAGTAAGAGATTGGATTTTAGGAAAAAATGCTATGGCGCTTATTCCTTCGTATTGGAAATATTATAAAGAGAATTATGTTAGAAGCTTGTTAGGCGGGATCATTATTGTTCCAATATGGTCTGCATGGCTTTATAACTTTTTAACTTCTGGTGTAAAATTCGCTTCCATTTCATTTTATTTTTATGTAGCGATTACGATATTACTTTTTGCTTTTACAGTTCATTTCTTTTCAGATACTGTTCACTTTCAAGTTAAATTAAAGGATTCTTTAATTAAATCCATTTTACTGGCGATTGGTAATCCGCATTACACGATTGGAATCGCTGCGTTAAGTGGAATGCTCGTTTATTTGTTATTCAAGTATATTCCTGTATTCATTCCATTCTGTATGGGTTCAATTATAGCCTATTTATCTTTTTACGCTTATTATCGCATCTTTTTAAAAATGACGTCATTAGTAGAAAAACTTGAAGGTTCAGTTGATACTACAGAACAAAACACTGAAGAAAGTCAGGAAAAATAAAGACATCCACTTGGTATTTATAGGGAATTAAAGCCTGGAAACTTGAAATTTTGCGAACGTATGTTATAATAATCAATGTAACACCTCAGATGTTTTGAAAAGGGAAATCCTGAAAAACATCTTCTTATCTTGGGGACGTTACGGATTCGACAGGGATAGCTCGAGCTTAGGTTGCGAGTCGAGGGGATCGTCCTCGTAAAAACGTCAAAGCCAATAATAACTGGCAAAGAAAACAACAACTTCGCTTTCGCTGCTTAATAACAGTCGAAGCGGTTCCTCCCTCCATCGCCCATGTGGTAGGGTAAGGGACTCACTCTAAGTGGGCTACGCCGGAAGTCCTCCGCCTGGGGACCATGGAAGAGACCAATCAGGCTAGCGCTTCGGATGCCCGTCGATAGGCGAAAGAAGACGCGAAACCATTAATATATCGACTACACTCGTAGACGCTTAAGTGGCGATATTTCTGGACGTGGGTTCGATTAGTAAAATAGTCGCCTTATGTGGCAACACATAAGTGAAAACTCGGCTTTATCGGTGAAACCTAACTCGCATAATTGCGACAAGGCAATGCCGAGCGGTATGTGGAGCAATCCAACAGCCGTGTATCGACTTATAGGCTGCCAAGATTGGTAGTACTAGGATACGAAAACCTGCCTCAATGAGGTAAATATATGTTTCGTATAATACGCCGAGGGACCTGTGCAAAGCAGGTCTAAGATATAGTCAGTGCCATCGCGAAAGCATGGAATAGCACGTCCCACCGTCTCCACCAAATTATGTATTTGGTGGTTTTTATTTTTGACTAGGATTAGAAATTAAATGTACCCTAAAGTAGACACTAAAAAATTCTATCTGTAGGGTACTTTTTTGTATAATGAAAAAACACAACTTGTGAAAAATGAAAATGGAGAAAATAATGAGCAAATGTTTTGAAAAACAAATTTATTTTTTTCTCTACTTTGATTAAAGCGAGCCCGAGACGATCTCTCCTTTGAACATCGTAGCTACTCGTTTTGATCTTCTTGCAATGGTTTCAGCGGAACAAGATGCTTCAACTAATACGACACTTGCTTCATCTCCGACTTGCGGCCAAACTTGTTTTCCTTCAGAATTAAGCGGTGTTTTGCCACCAGTAATGAAATAGAGAGTTTGTGCTAATGACTGTTCATCAATCCATCGTGAAATTTCCGCTAAACGACCAGCTCGTTCTAAAATATCACCATTTCCAAAAGGTGACCAAACATCAAAAATATTATCGCATCCAACGGCAACTGAAACGCCTTTTTTGTGTAATAAGCCTACAGGCGGGAACTTTCTACCAAGTGGAACACTCGTAATAATTGAGATTCCTGCATCAGCCAATTGTTCTGCCATGGCTTCCGCTTGAGTTTCAGATATATCTCCAAGTCCAAATGCATGACTGATGGCAACCTTCCCTTGTAGACCAGCTTCTTTTGTTAACTGTGCCATTCTTTTCATTGTGAAGATTCCTAGATGGTCGGCATCATGTAAATGCAAATCGATTCCTGCATTTCCCCAGGCAGCAAGTTCGACCATTTCTTGTAAAGAGGCTTCAATATCTCCATCGACTGTGGCAGGATCTACGCCACCGACAAAGCTCGCTCCTTGGCGAAGAGCTTCTCTTACTAAATCTTTTGCCTTTGAACGCAATAATCCGTGCTGCGGAAATGCAATCATTTCATACGACAGCTTTCCTTCAAACTTTTGCAATGCTTTTTGAACTTCTTCTAGATTCCTTAATCCAACCTCAGGGTATATATCTACATGTGTACGTATATGAGTCACTCCGGCTTTCAAATATCGTTCAAGTAACTTTTCCGCACGTTCTTGCCTGGTAGTCTCCAAAGAAGGGAGGACTTCTTTTTCAATTTCAAGTCTTTCAAAAATACTGTTAGCAGGTGTTACGGCACGCCATCTGTCACCTAGCAATGTTTTATCCAAATGACAATGCTTTTCTATAAAAGATGGAAGAACCAATAATTGTTTTGCATCTTTTTTTGGCAAATCATCTGTAATGGTTTCAGTAGAAGAAATGATCTTTGCAATTTGTCCATCCTGAATGAATAGGTGAAAACATTCTGTCTTTGTTCCTGTAATGACATCATTTTCGACTTGGAAGCCAGTTTCTAATCGTGCATTTGTTAACCAAAAAATAGAACTCATTGTCTCTTATCCTTTCTTCTTCAAAAATTAAAGTGCTCCTGATACGACCTTTCCTTTAAAAACAACAGCTTTTCGTTCAGCTCTTCGTGCAATAGCTTCAGCGGAGCAGCTTGCATGAACGAGAACAAGATTGGCATCATCACCGACATTTGGCCAAACACGGTCACCCTTTTGATTAAGAGGAGTTATGCCTCCAGTAATATAACCTAAGGTTTGTCCAAGTGAACGCTCATCACTTAGACCAAAACGTTCGGCTAGCGTTCCTGCTTTTTCCAAACTGTCTCCTTTTCCGAACGGTGACCAGTGATCTGTAATGCTATCATCACCAAGGGAGATTTCTACCCCTTTCTCATGCAAGAGAGGAATCGGAATCGTTCTTCCAATAGGGACAGATGAAGTAATTGAAATTCCTTGGTGAGCCAGTAACTCGGCTACTTCACTCGCTTCTTTTGGGGAGATATCAGCGAGTGCCAATGCATGGCTAATCGTGACTTTTCCTTGCCATCCAGCTTCTTCCGTTAGAGATGCCAATCGCTTAAACGTAAAAATTCCTAAATGACCTGGGTCATGTATATGAAGGTCGATGTTTGCATTTGCTTCTACAGCTAGCTCCATCACTGTTTGTAATGATTTCTCAATATTTTCATCTATTGAAGCAGGGTCGACACCACCAACTAATGAAGCTCCACTGCGTAATGCTTCCCTAACTAATGAAATAGAATTGCTGCGCAATAAACCGTGTTGTGGAAATGCAACGATTTCGACAGAAACTTTGTCCTTATATGCTTCCACTGCCCGTAATACGGCTTCTAAATTTTTCAATCCAATAAAGGGATCGACATTGCAATGTGTACGAATATGAGTTGAACCTGCACTTAACAGCAAATCTAATAGTTTATTCGCCCTTTCCTCTGCAACGGGCAATAGGCGTGGAAGTAGTTCTTCCTCTTCTTCTAACCTTGTGATTAGCCCTTTAGCTGGAATAATGGGCGCTTTCCAAGGACCTCCATAATACGTTTTATCAATATGAATGTGCATATCTCTAAATGAGGGAAGCATTAAGTAATTATTCGCGTCCCGTTTAGGTAAAGGGGTTTTTAACGGTTTGTCTGCTGGAATAATTTCTTTTATTTTTCCATCTTCAATCTTTACATGGAAACGTTCTGTTTTTGTTCCTGTAACTGTACCATTTTCATAATGGTAACCTGTTTCTAAATAGACATTCGTTAACCAGTATGTTGAATTTGTCACTTTTTTTAGTCCTCTCATATTTGGGTGTTTTATGATGTCGCGTTTTTTAATATCTTTTCAATTGCTTGGAATCCACGTGTTTGAGCGTGTTCTAAAGGAGTCACCCCTTCACCATCACCAATATTGGGATCTGCTCCGTGGTCTACTAACAGTTGAACGATCTGCTGATGCTTTTCTCCGCCGTCACCTAGAATGACTGCTTCCAATAATGCTGTCCAATGTAAATTATTGATGTGATTGACATCAATATCCGAACGAGTAAGTAGTTCATTAACAACTTCAACGTGACCTCGTTCTGAAGCTGGTATAAGTGCCGTACCCCCAAACCGGTTCGTAAGCTTCGTGTCTGCACCAGCATCGATCGCAAGTTTAACGATTTCAAGCAGACCTTCAGCTCCTGCATACAAGAGCACATTGTTTAAATGGTTGTCGCGAATATTGATGTCCGCACCTTTTTGGATGAGTGCTTTTACCGTATCTACCTGGTTGTTATAAGTAGCCGCTACTACAGCTGTTCTTCCAAGCTCATCTGTTGAATTAATGTTTGCGCCATCTTCAAGAAGTTTCAAAACATTTTCAGTATCTCCTTGCTCGGCGGATAAAATCAATTGTTGATCCACTTGTTTCACCTTCTTTTCTTGAGATTGTGGCGTACTTTGCAAAGACTTAGGAATTACATGACACCCTGCAAGCAAAATAACAGCTAAAATCATTAAGAAACGAGACATCGCGTAGCTCCTTTTCCTATCTTTATAAAAATGCTAACATAAGAGCATCTATATGAAAAATATTAAAAAAGTAAAATAAAAAAGAAAAAATATAGTAATAGAAGCAATTTCAATTACATTTTGTAAATCAAATATTTAGATTGCAAGGAAGTATAATGCTCGGTTGACAGTAATGAAGACCTATGAGAAAAATTTTATATAAGACATTCATCCTGTTTGGAAGAAAAACCCAGAAGTTTTATCAGAATAATGTTATAATTAAAAAATCAATAGAATAGGTTTCTCAAGGGTGGTCAGCATGCCTCTATAGAAAGGGGGAGTGCTTGTGTCGGTCTTTGAAGCGTTGATTTTTGCGTGTACCTTTGCAGGCTTACTCGTAGCAATGCTACAAACTGGCCTAAAAAAATAACCCACCCTTGAGCCTCCAAGCATAAGGGGTGAGTTGATTCCATTTCATACTCATAGCCGATTGCCCACGGAGGGAACCTTCTATTGTATGGACCGCGTTGTGCTTCAACTTAGGCAGAGTGTTCCGGCACCAGCGGTCTTTTTAAAATATGCTTCTGTATACTTTTATAATACCCGAAATTATATAACGTGACTAAAGAAATGGTTATTACTACTTTGTTTCAGTGTAGAAGTTATTCTAGAATTGGAGTTATCAATAAGAACGGTCCTTTTGACATACGAGAATAAAACATAGTGGCCGGCTCAGGGACTCTCTTTCAATCCGGATTTCCTTCAAAAAATTTCGAATTTCACGAAAAAAATGAGATGAAACAAGAGCGAAGATGATTAAATAACAAAAAAACTTAGTGCTATCTACATAGGATAAATAAGTAAAACATGGTGAGTATGCTTTTTATAAATATAGTTATTAGGTGAGAAGATGGATAAGGAACTATTAAATGCTATTGAAAAATCGATTGAATACATGAAAAATCATTTGGAAGAAGAGATTACTTCTGAGGAGCTGGCTGCAACATTCGGGTATAGCACTTCTCATTTTTTAAGAGCTTTTAAGGAAGCGACTGGTGTAACGCCGAGACATTTTTTATCTGCGCTACGGATTGAGGCGAGCAAGGAAATTTTATCGAGGCCTTCAAATACAATTCTAAAATCTTTGTTAAATGTTGGATATAAAAGTATTGGATCTTTTAGTTCTCGATTTAAACAATTTGTAGGTCAATCTCCACAACAATTTAAAACTAAATCTGATTTTTTATACCAATATTTTAATTTATTTAAGGATAAGAATAGTTTTACAACTCCATTGACATCCCCCTCATCAATAACTTGTCATATACAAGCCCCTTCTACATTTAAAGGCTTGGTTTTTGTCGGGCTTTTTCCACGCCCAATCCCTGACCAAAGGCCGATTATGGGAGCCGTGCTTTACAATGAAGGAACATATACTTTTTCACAAGTTCCGGAAGGGATCTTTTATATATTAGCAGCTGCCATAAAGTGGAGCAAAAACCCAAAAGATTATTTCATACTGGATCAATCTTTAAGGGGAAAAGTTGACGATCCTATAAAAGTTAGGAAAGACACCATTACAGAAGTGACAATCGAATTAAGAGAACCCATGCCTTTTGACCCGCCAATATTAATTAATTTGCCTATGCTTCTATTTGAAACAGAAAAAAATAAGCAATCTAGAAGAAATTAATTAATTTGTTTTTTATAAAATAGGGTTAAAGAAGGAGGAGATTTCATGTTAAATAAAGTTTGTGTACTGTCTGTTCGTGTAAAAGATCTTCAAGAATCTATTGATTTTTATAGTAATGTTTTAGGTTTCAAGCTTTCAAAGTATTATGGTGATAAGATTGTAAGTCTTCAACATAATGAAATACCGATTGTGTTGGAGGAAGACGAAAATACGATCCATCATCCAATGCAAAACGTATTTTTAGGTATACAGTCCGAGAATCTTGATAAGGACATTGCTCATTTTAAATCTAAAAGTGTGAAAATTTTATTTGATGAACCAAGACCATGCCCACCTGGCCGTTACACAATTATAGAAGATCCTACAGGTAATCAAATAGAAATTGTGGAATTCTCTAATTTAAATGAACATTAATCACGAAATATACATAAAAGCATCACCTGAAAAAGTGTATAAAACCTTAACCACTGCAGAAGGATGGAATGCATGGTTCACTGATCATACAGTTTTTTATTTGGATGAGAATGGCGAAGGAAAAATAAATTTTCGTTGGTCTAATTACGGTATCCAAAAAGAAAATATCGAAGACGGTGGTGCTATTTTGGCTGCTGATCCGAATAAGTCATTTATTTTTCAATGGTCTCCCGGTGAAAACCAACAACTGTAAATTTTGACCTACGCCCGTACAAGGACGGGACGCTTTTACTTTTAGAAGAATCAGGCTATACCTCTTCTCCAAAGGATATTTCTGCTTGTATTGGGTGTGCAGTTGGATGGGGAGAAGCGTTGACCTTGTTTAAAATGTATATTGAATATTGAATTGTGTGCAAAGAGGATTATAGATTGTAGGTATTTCTAATATAGGAGGCTTTTTTATTGGTAGTTGAAGTGACGATACAAGTCCGAGTAAGTGATTTTGAAAAAGGGTAAATCTGGTATCAAACATTGCTAAATAGGAAGCCTGATTTCATTCCTCATGAAGGTTTTGTAGAATGGGAGGTTATTCCTGGCTGTTGGTTACAAGTAGGAGAAGGAATTCCCACGGAAGGAAGCGGACCAATTCGATTTGGCGTTTCGAATTTAGAGCAAGAGAGACAGGTTATTTAAAGAATTAGAGTTAGAAAAATTTGAGATATTTGAAAGGGAAGGCGTCCTTGCAAAATGGGGAACTTTTAAAGATCCGTGGGGAAACCAATTAGGCTTTTTCGAATATTTGGTTGAGAATGAGAAACAAGAAAAGATTTGCAATGGTCATCAACCATCGTGTTGATGGCTTTGTTTTTTTAAAAGGAAAAAAATTTGTTAACTAATTGCTGTTTAGTTGCAAAAAAATAAGTGAAAAATCCTTCACGCCACTATGAAACATTCATAAATAGGTTATATTCATTTATGTTACTGATTTCGGTCATTTATGTAATATTCATCATTACCATAGTAATAGTTGTTTCTTCATTACCATTTACCTATTGCTTTTGATATTTAGAAAATGGCATAATTCCTTCAACATACTCATATTTCTCCTTAAGGACATAATTATTTTTTGGCTTTATAAATTATTTCAAATCTTATAAACTATTGGATAAAAAATTTATTTCATTCAGAAAATGAGAAGAAATGTTGATTTTCGCGCATTTCCTCTACAATATTTTACTATTAAAAAAATAATCTTCCATTTCCGGTAAACATATGATAATATTTATGAAAAATAAACTGAATCTTTAATCGAATGAGAATTGTAATCGCTTCCCATTTCTTTTCGTCTTATAAAAAGGAGGGAAATTAGGAAAAAAGTATTGTTTTAAAAAAATTAAGGGAGGTGGTTTTGCTCAAAATCATTCAGTTGGCATTTAAAAATGTTGTAACAAAAGGAACAATAATAAAGGGGGTAATTGGATTGAAGAAAGCGTCAAGTATCTACAAGATTTCCATGATGATTTTTATTTTAGTTATTTCCGCTGTTTTGACTGGGTGTGGAGGCTCTAAGTCATCAGGTGACGGAAGTGGAAGCAGTGGTGGAAAAGGCGGTAAAAAAGTAGAGATTACTTGGCTAGTTCGTACGGATGCCAACATGATTGAGTGGGAAAAACAAACAATCAAAGATTTTGAAGCAAAACACCCAGATATTAAAGTAAAATTGGAAACGATTCCACAAGATGAGATTGACCAACGTTTAACGACAATGCTCTCAAGTGGAAATGTACCAGATGTATGGTCCTCGAACTGGGCTAACTCAGGATTTGCAACGTATCGCGGTATGGACGCGTTATTAGATTTAACTTCATATGTTGAAAACGATGCACAACAACTAAGTGGAATTCCGGAGCACTTAATGGATATTTATAAGATTGATGGGAAAATTTATGGAATTCCTATGTTAGGTATCGGAAGTTACCTGTTCTATAACAAAGATTTATTTGATGAAGCTGGATTAGAATACCCACCAACTGATTGGAATGATACTTCATGGAACTGGGATAAGGCTCTAGAATACGCACAAAAATTAACAAAAGATACTGGTAAAAGTGCTGACAAGGTTTACGGTATTTTAGATAACAACTCACCTGCACGTAAAGCTTGGTCATTTGGTGGGGAATTCTGGAAGCCTGAGGCATATACAACAGGAGTTATGGGAGAACCAGCAATTCTTGATAATCCTAAAAATGCTGAGGCACTTCAATTTTTTACGGATCTAATTAATAAGTATAAAGTTGCACCAACACCTTCTGCACTTGATGCAGTTTCCCAACTTGGCGATCCATTTATGTCAGGAAAAGTGGCTATGGTTGTTAACGGTGGTTGGGGATTCTGGGCATATAAGCCAGCAGAATTCAACTGGGGAGTTGCACCAATTCCGTATGCTGAAGGACGTATCCCAACTCTATATGTAGACCCATGGAATATTAGTGCGAAAAGTAAGCATCCAGATGAGTCTTGGGAATTTGTAAAATTCCTTGTTGATCCAAATGGAGCTGCAAAATCATTTATGGAAGCAACTTCAGCTACACCAGCTGATTCCACTTTAATGGAAGACTGGTATAAACAAATGTCTGATATTACTGGTATGACAGTTGAACAAGTAAAAGAAGTTAATGATGGTGCATTTGTTGATGGTAAAGAAGCAGATAACCACTTAATCACTAAGTTCTCAATTATTTCAACAACTATCGACCAAACAATGACTGCAGTCTATGAAGGTAAAAAGACTGTAGAAGAAGGCTTGAAGGAAATTGATAAGAACCTCCGTTCACTGGATTTGGGTGATTAATCTTCAACTTAAGTATAAAGTTAGAGGGTGCCACGTAAGATTTGGCACCCCTACTAACAAAAAATATTAAGTTTATTTTTCGTATTTTAATGTGTTAGTAGGGATCCAAACTACGTTTATCCCTTTTAAGAAAAAACGGAGGGACATTATAAATGGAACAAAAATCCAGTCTTTCAACTAATCAAAATGTAGCTTTGCAAAGAAAACCTAAACTATCAGCAGAGGCAAGAAAAGAAGAGAGAGCCTTTTGGATCTTTATTTCCCCTTGGATTATTGGATTTTTATTTTTCACAGGTGGTCCCATTATCGCTTCATTAGTACTAAGTTTTACTTCTTATAATGTTATTGATACTCCAAAGTTTATAGGTTTGGAGAACTTTTCGAAACTATTTAATGACAAACTATTTTATAAATCACTAACTGTTACAGCCTATTATGTTGTCCTTGCTGTGCCTTTTAGCATCATTGTTGGGCTTGCCTTAGCGGTATTACTTAATCAAAAAGTAAAAGGACAAGCGTTTTTTAGAACAATGTTTTATGCTCCGTCCATTATATCTGGGGTTTCAGTAGCATTTTTGTGGTCCTGGCTTTTAAACCCTGACTTCGGGATTGTAAACAATTTGTTGAATGATGTATTCGGAATTCAGGGTCCAGGTTGGTTTACTGATACGAAAACCGTTATTCCTTCAATGGTTTTAATGCAATTGACGGCTGTCGGAGGAACAATGGTTATCTTTCTTGCAAGCTTGCAATCTTTGCCTGCGGAGCTTTACGAGGCCGCTGCAATCGATGGTGCCAATAAACTAAAACAATTTTTCAAAATTACAGTTCCGCTCATTTCACCAGTCATTTTATTTAATACTATTATGGGGATTATTTCATCTTTCCAAATATTTACACAAGCTTACATTATCACTAGAGGTGGCCCCGACTGGATGTCTTATTTCTATGTACTCTATTTATTTGATACGGCTTTCGGACAATTTAGGATGGGTTATGCATCCGCCCAAGCATGGTTATTATTCATTATCATTTTCGCTTTCACCATGCTATCTCTATGGGCTTCAAGAAGGCTAGTTCATTATGAATATGATTCAAAATAAATAGGGGGGCGAACTAGATGCAATTAGCAAGTAGAAATAAGACGTTTAAATACGGAGAAATTAGTTTAACTGGTAAGATTTTTGTTTATATATTGTTATTATTAGGATTATGTTTATTCGGATTCCCTGTTTTTTGGATGATTTCTACGTCTTTAAAAACATTAGGGCAAGTGCACCAGCTGCAATTGCTTCCGAAATCACTGGAATGGGGCAACTTTACTGAAGTATTTACTACTCATCCAATGGGAAGGTATTTATGGAATACGTCGTTTTACACATTAGTGACAATGTTTGGTGCAGCGTTTTCTTCATCATTAGTGGCATTTGCGTTTGCCAGATTACGGGCACGAGGCAGTACAATATTATTCGCACTAATTTTAAGTACGATGATGATTCCTGGCCAAGTAACGATGATTCCGCAATACTTAATATTCAGTAAGCTGGGATGGGTGGATTCTTACTTACCATTAGTTATTCCATCCTTTGGTGCCAGTGCGTTCTTAATTTTCCTCCTAAGACAATTTTACTTAGGAATTTCAAAGGAACTGGATGAAGCGGTTAAAATAGATGGAGGTGGATATTTTACTATCTATTTCCGAATCATTTTGCCACTTTCAATCCCAGCTCTTGCTACAGCGGGCATTATGGAATTTATGTATAGATGGAATGACTTGATGGGACCGTTGATTTATTTAAGTTCGCAATTAAAATATCCACTATCATTAGGTCTTGCTAGTTTCCGAGGAGCCTATGCAACGACTCCGTGGAACCTACTGATGGCTGCTTCTTTTGTAGCAGTATTACCGCCATTAATATTATTTTTCTTTGCACAGAAATATTTTATTCAAGGAATCGTGATTTCGGGTACAAAAGGATAAAATTAAAAAATAAGAGGCTGCCTAAAAGGTAGTCTCTTAAGCTTTTAAAAGTTTACTTTTTCGCGAAAAGGGTTTCGCTAAGTATAAGAGGATTCCAATATTAATTAATAACGAGCATACCATAATGATGAATGGTAACCTTGGATTCATTTTATAAGCCAATCCTGCTATGACCCCTGCTGGCGAAATAAATAATAATAGGAACACCTGTAAAATGGAGTACATATTTGCGCGATTGGCATCTTCGATTGAATTAGCGACTGCAGATTCCAAATATGGGTTAGCGATGAGTACACCAGCCGCAGATAAGATTAAGCTAATAATGATTGGTGTTAAGCTGCTCCCCTTTGTTATGATTAAAATGGAGTTGGCGATAATAGATAGCGAAAATCCAATCATCATATAATAATAATTAAGTTCCTCTTTGAATCTAGGAATGACAAAAAAGAGGAGGAAGAGCATGCAAACAGATGAAATGGCAGGGAATATAGAAATAGTTGATTCAGATACTGATAATGCTTGAACTAAATATACATAAAGGTAAGTGTTCTGCATAACCATTTGGAAGTTGAAAAATATATAGACGGCAAAGATAAGTAATAAGCCGTTGTTTTTTATTATTTTTTTCATAATACTTCCGTATTCAACTAATATATTTTTTAAAGGGACATTTTTTGATTCCTTTTGCTTTTGTAATCCGATATCAGTTTCATGGGTCATGAAATGTCGAGATATAATCATGATTAGCATAGACGTACCAGCGATGGCATACATGATTCGAACAGCGGGTACTAACGTCAACTTACTTACCAATAATCCACCAAGTGGAGCAAATAATCCCCCGACTACACCTATGACTTGCAAAATAGTAAAAACGATCGACCGGTCTTTTGGTTTTGTGTCTTCTACTAAAAGACAGGTCCATGCCGTTTGAGGAATTTTTAGAAATCCATTGAATAAAGCAGCGAAAATAAAAAACCAAATATTTTGTGAGACTGCCCAAATATAGACGGCAAGTGGCCAGCTAATTAAGTCATAAATTAATAGTGCTTTTTTTCTTCCTAAACGATCTGTTAAAAAGCCACTAATAAAGGAAGTAAAAATTTGTACGATTAACCCTAGACTTGCAATCATTCCAACTTGTGTTTTCCCAACACCAAGAGCAAGCATGTACACGGATACATATGGTAAATACATACTGTAAGGGAGAATAAATAATGGCTCCACGACTAAACAGGCGCGGGCATTCCCGGTAATTCTTTTAAACATAAAAAATCCTCATTTCAGGAAATCTAGAACTTCATAAAACTAGTATAGAGCATTTTCAAAAATAGTATAGATATTTTTTAGTCATTAAAATAATGAAAATTAAATGTGTTTTGTTTATACTATAAACAAATAGTAAGAGGCTAAGGAGGAAATTATGCGAAGTGTAAAAGTAGGGATTATTGGATGCGGAAATATAAGCAGTATATATTGCCAGGCCGGTCAAAAATTTGATGTGCTTGACATTGTAGCATGTGCGGACCTAGATTACGAACGTGCAAAAGCAAGAGCGGAAGAATACGTGATTCCTAACGCATATACGGTTGATCAATTATTAGCTGATCCAGAAATTGAACTTGTCATTAATTTAACGATTCCGAAAGCCCATGCAGACGTTTGCATCGCGGCACTAGAGGCAGGAAAACATGTGTATGTTGAAAAACCTCTGGCTGTTACACGTGAAGATGGACAAAGAATCCTAGATATCGCTAGGGAAAAAGGGCTTTTAGTTGGCGGGGCACCAGATACATTTTTAGGCGGCGGAATTCAAACATGCCGAAAGTTAATAGATGACGGTGTGATTGGAGAAGTAGTCGGTGCTACTGGATTTATGATGAGTCCAGGACATGAAAGCTGGCACCCAGACCCTGAATTTTATTATCAGGTTGGTGGGGGGCCAATGTTTGATATGGGTCCATATTACATAACGGCTTTTATTAATTTACTAGGTCCTATTCGCAGGGTGACGGGATCTGCACGAATCAGTTTTCCGGAAAGAACGATTACTAGCAAACCGAAGCATGGACAAAAAATACATGTAGAAGTGCCAACTCATATTACTGGAATACTAGATTTTGAGAATGGTGCGATTGCAACCTTAATTACAAGCTTTGATGTTGCTGGTTCGAAGCTTCCCAATATTGAAGTGTATGGTTCAAAGGGAACGATTCTAGTCCCAGATCCTAATACATTTGGTGGACCTGTGTTTGTTCGTCAGCATGGCAGTCAGGAATGGGAAGAAGTTCCTTTAACTCACGGATATGCAGATAACAGTAGAGGTGTCGGCGTTGCGGATATGGCATATGCTCTTAGGAATGGAAGAAAACAACGTGCAAACGGTGATTTAGCTTTCCATGTATTGGATGTCATGCATGGAATTCATGATGCTTCAACAAGTGGAACCCATTATGAACTAATGAGCACTTGTGAACAGCCAAAACCATTGCCAGTCGGATTAAAAGAATTCACATTAGATGAGTAACAGAATAGTAAGGTAAGGAAGCGTTCCAATTTCGGAGTCCGCTTTCTTCTTTTTTTCATAGACGGGGAGTATGAATATCATGAAATCAAAAGGAAGAATATTATTTTATTGCGTTACGATGATGTATTGGTTTTCCATGTATACATATGTGCCAATCCTTTCTCCTTATGTGGAACATTTAGGTGGCTCCATTTTTATGATTGGACTTGTCGTTGGAAGTTATGGATTTACCCAATTGCTCGTCCGTATTCCATTAGGAATTTGGTCAGACGCAATTGGAAAACGGAAACTATTTATTATTGCAGGAATTGCTTGTGCCGTTTTGAGCAGCCTCGGGCTTGCGATAACGACAAATGTTTGGGCAATTTTTGGATTTCGTTCACTCGCTGGTGTAGCTGCTGCTAGCTGGGTTGCTTTTACCGTTCTATTTGCAAGTTATTTTGAACCGGAAGAAGCCCCGAAAGCGATGGGACTCATTAGTTTTTACACGAGTATCGGACAAATGGCAGCTACGACATTAGGTGGATTTTTAGCAGAATATATTAGTTGGACTGCACCTTTTTATGCTGGTGCCTTCGTCGGATTAATTGGTTTGGTTTTAGCGCTAAAAATTGTTGAGATGCCTGCGCTTGATAGAAAGCCTGTTGAAATAAAAGAGTTAGTCAAAATGGGCGGCGAAAAATTATTATTATTTGTTTCATTAATGGCTGTCATCGTTCAGTGTATTACGTTTACAACGATGTTTGGATTCACTCCTCTTCATGCGGTTAGTTTAGGAGCATCCAATGGTGATTTAAGTATATTGACGCTTTTATCGACATTGCCGAATGCGATTGCCGGTTATATGAGCGGATCTTTTTTTGTAAAAAAATATGGAGAAAAAAGAACGATATTAATCGGCTTTTTAGCTGCGGGTATATGTACAATCTTGTTGCCATTTACAAATAGCTTACTTTTATTGATCATCACGCAAGCTTTCAACGGCTTCGCTCAAGGCTTGATGTTCCCAGTTTTAATGGGTTTGGCCATACAAGCTGTATCGGAAGAACGCAGAGCATCAGCAATGGGGTTTTTTCAAGCAATTTATTCACTAGGTATGTTCGGCGGTCCGTTTATAGCAGGTTGGATTGGTGAGATGGCGAGTCTTTCAACCGGATTTATTATGATTGGTTGTTTAAGTTTTGCAGGTGCATTCGTAACGATAAAATGGATGCCTGGGAAAAAACTAAAAATGGTAGAATGAGATTTGGAATATAATTATTAAAACAAAAGAAGGAACTCATATGGACATACAACAATCTACTAAAAGGAAAAAAGTCTCTTTTTGGACATTGTTTAACTTTTTTATTCCGTTAGGCATTTCTGCAAGTCTCGTCACGATTTCACATGTCATCATTAATAGTACTCTAGCTCGTGCAGCTGATCCGGCAGTCGTCATTGCCAGTTATTCCGTTGCGATGAGCTTATTTGCCATCTTTGAACGATGTGCGGTTATTTTGCGGCAAACTTGCGCTACTCTCGTTCGAGATCGGCATTCCTTTAAATTAGTTTCACAGCTTACTATTTTTATATTATCCGCCATTTTGATACTGAGCTTTATTATCGCCTATTCGCCGCTTGGAGAACTGTTTTTTTCGCGTGTTATGGGCGTAAAAGACCATATGCTTGCTCCGACTTTATCGGTTTATAAAGTTCTAATGTTCGTGACGATATTTTCGGGGATTCGCTGCCTCTTTCAAGGAGTCATCATTTCAAATTTACGTACGAAATGGTTGACGATTGGGATGGTGATTCGTTTAGTCGTAATGGCAGGCTTTTCATGGATCATCATCCAGAATAACTGGGTGAACCATGGATATATTGGAGCGTATATATTTTTAGCAGGGATGGTCATTGAAGCACTCGTAAGCTTTATAGAAGGCCGACAGCTCGTTAAAAAAATGCCTGCAAAAAAAGAGGACCATCCTATCGTGAACCATATCCAAGTGAGAAAGTTTTATTTGCCATTACTCATGGCTTCGCTGATAGCGGTTATTATTGCCCCCGCTACAAATGCTGTGTTAGGAGCGAGTGGGAGAGCGGAAATTGCAGTTGCATCTTACGCAGTTGCCGCTTCTATACTAAATTTATTGCTTAGTTTCTCTACTTATTTTCATCAAATCGTCATTAATTTTTATGAGCAAGATACGAAAACAGTCGTCCGTTTTTCATTTATTTTTAGTTTTATACCGAGTTTACTATTGTTAAGTATAGCCTATTCTCCTATAGGGCATTGGGCTTTACAAAATATAATGGGTGTATCTGGTGAACTTCTTGATCAAAGCTTAATCGCGTTAAAATTTTTCATTATATTCGCTTTATGTTTTCCGTGGCTTGATTTTGTAAATGGAGTATTGATGTTAAAAGGACAGACGAAAGTGTTGCAATTTTCACAGGCAGGGAATGTTTTCGTGACAATTGTAGTCCTGCTGCTGCTTCTCTTCGTAATGCCAAATGGAGGAGGAGTCATAGGGGCATTGGCGCAATCAATCGGTGTTATGACTGAAGTAATTATTGCCTATATTTTTATGAGGAAATTTTTACATCAACCGATCATTTTTAATAGAAAAAAACAATTAGGATAAGTGAAAAATTTGACAGCCCCATAAGAGTTTGATGCTTATGGGGCAGATTATTTCTAAAAAACTACTTTAATTCAATTATAGTAAATCCATTACCATCTAGCAGAATATCATCATTTGATAATACCTCGTTATTCCATAAATCTACGCAAGCGCGATTATTATATTGTGTTGGAAGAGATAAGGTTGCCTCTTTGTCTGAAATGTTAAATGCGACAAGTATTGTCTTCTCATCATTTTCCTTTAAAAATGCAAAACAACTTTCGTCTTGTACAGGAAGAAAACGAAGATTGCCTTCATTCGCAAGCAAAGGTTCCTGATTTCGTAACTTAATTAGAGATTGGATATGTTTAAATAAATGGAGATCCTGATCAGTTTCATTCCATTCCATACATTTTCTGCAGCCTGGATCATACCCGCCATCCATACCAATTTCGTCACCATAGTAAATACAAGGTGTTCCAATAAAGGTTAACAGGAAGGTGAAAATTTGCCGAACTTTCTCTTTATTTCCTGAGCATTCATTCAAAACTCGTGGTGTGTCGTGACTGCCAACAAGATTAAAAGCATTCTCGTTTATGGTGGAAGGGTACATAAATAGGACAGATGTCATATTTTCTACAAATTGTTTTGGGTTGATTGTACCTTTTGCAAATAAATCAAGAACATTTCTAGTCAGTGGATAGTTCATGACTGCATCGAATTGGTCTCCGCGTAGCCAAGGCATTGAATCGTGCCAGATTTCTCCTAGAATATATAAGTCAGGTTTAATCGCTTTTACTTCCCTACGGAAATCACGCCAAAAATGATGGTCGACTTCATTTGCCACATCTAGCCTCCAACCGTCAATATCAAATTCTTCTACCCAGTAACGAGCAACCTTCAATAGATAATTCCTAACTTCTTCGTTTTGAGTATTGAATTTCGGCATGAATGGAGTGAAAGCAAACGTGTCATAATTAGGAAGTGGTTCCGTTTGTATAGGAAAAGAACGGATGTGGAACCAATCTTTATATTTTGACTCCTCGCCGTTTTCAAGAACGTCTTGGAATGGTGGAAAGTAATATCCGGCATGATTAAAAACAGCATCTAGCATAACCTTGATTCCATTTTCATGACAAGTTTTAACCAGTTTTTTTAACGTATTAGCATCCCCAAATTGAGGGTCGATTTCTAAATAATCGATTGTATCGTATTTATGATTAGAATAGGCTGTAAAGATCGGAGTGAAATATATTCCCGTTATACCGAGCTTTTTTAAATAAGAGATATTTTGAATGACGCCATCCAAATCTCCACCAAAAAAATTATCTATTTCGGGTTCTGCACTTCCCCAATCCAACGTTCCTACAGGATCATTTTCCTTATTTCCATTTGCAAATCTTTCTGGGAAAATTTGATACCAAACTGTATCTTTAACCCAATCCGGTGCATGAAAGCGATCGGAAGAATGAAGAAAAGGAAAAGCAAAGTAAAATGAATTATCTCGAGGCGGCTGCTCGCTGAACCCACCCTCCCCAAAAATAACGCTTTCAGATTCTCCAGACAATTTAAAACCGTAACGCATCCTGCGGTATGGTGGCTTTATTTTTATTTCCCAATAATCAAAAATGCTACTTGAGCCTTTTTTCTCCATATCTATTTGATTGAAATTCCACTTTCCGTTTGTCCAATCGTATGGATCGCCAAAAAGAAGTTGAATAGTATGTATGTCATCCTTTTCTGTCTGTATCATAAGACAAACTTCTTTATCTGCGCAAACGTATGCATGATTATCTGTTGCTCTGTGTAGGATTGCTTGTCGATTCATAAACATTCCACCCTGAATTTAGTATTGTTTAATAATTACAAATTAGCCCATAACCTATGATAAGTCAATAAAAATATATCCATTTTTAAAATAATGTAAAAATATATGATTGACAGAATTGGTAAATGCCATTAAAATCAAAGCGAAAACATCGTGCAAACGATTGCGCAAGTGATGAAAGAGAAAAGAAGAAGCTTGTGAAAACTAAGGGGAAATTCTCGGTGGATTCTTTCTTATTAGTTAGGGGGAGTTTCTATTTCAAAAAAATTTGTTATTGCGTTAATGGCATTGTTTTTAATTGTGTCAGGATGTTCTTTACAGGAAAAGGCAAAACAGCAAACGGGGAAAATCCCCAAATCGGATTTGTTAAGTATCGAACCGAACGGCGTCTATTATGAAATTTTTGTCCGTTCATTTGCCGATTCGAATTCTGATGGGATAGGGGATTTGAAAGGTGCAACCGAAAAATTGGATTATCTAGCTGACCTAGGAATCGAAGGGATTTGGTTAATGCCGGTTCATCCTTCACCTAGTTATCACGGTTATGATGTAACCGACTATAAAGAGATCAATCCTGATTATGGAAGTTTAGAAGATATGAAAGACTTTGTTGAGAAAGCGCATTCTAAAGGAATAAAAGTGATTATCGATTTAGTCGTGAATCATACGAGCAAAGAACATCCTTGGTTCCAAAAAGCATTGAAAGGGGATCCCGCTTTTAGAGATTATTATGTTTGGGCGGATGGAAATACGAATACAATGGCTCTTGGTGAATGGAATCAACAAGTGTGGCATGGATTAGGGGAAGATAAGTATGAAGGGATTTTCTGGGAAGGAATGCCGGATTTGAATTTCGAAAACCCGAAAGTAAGAAAAGAAATGATTCAAATTGGTGAGTTTTGGTTGAAAGATATTGGAGTCGATGGCTTTAGACTTGATGCGGCTAAACATATATTTTCGCCTACGAGCAGCGACGATCCCGAGTCAAATAATCATCAATGGTGGAAAGAATTTCGTACAGAAATGGAAAAAGTACAATCAGATGTAATACTGGTCGGTGAAGTATGGGATACCGCAACAGTTGTAGCGCCATATTTAAACGAAGGCTTAACATCTGCGTTTAATTTTGATCTTTCTGAAAAGATTTTAGCGACTGTAAAATCCGAAAGTGATAGTGGAATTGTTACAACATTATCAAGAATAAGAGAATTCTTTAATAAAGAGTCCAATGGCAAATTTGTAGATTCCACTTTTATTACAAATCACGATATGCCTCGAGTGATGACCGAATTAAATGGAAATCAAGATCAAGCGAAAATGGCAGCTTCTTTATTGTTCACCTTACCCGGAAATCCATTTATTTACTATGGGGAAGAGACTGGGATGGAGGGCCCGAAGCCAGATGAGGAAATAAGAGAGCCATTTATATGGGGGATGGATAAAGATACTCCAGAACAAACAAAATGGCAAAGGATTAAACATAATCAAAACTTTGAGGAAAAATCTGTTGAGTCCCAATTGAAAGATGAAAACTCACTGTTGAATCATTATCGAAATATGATCTATTTGCGTCGTTCCAATGAAATATTAATTAGTGGGGAAATTGAAAGCACTCTCACTAAGCAGCAAGGTATGGTTACGTTTAAACGGACCCTCAAAGATAAATCGCTCATGGTTATACATAATGTGTCTAGTAAACCAATTAGTTTTTCGCTAAATGAAAAAGAAAGCGATTTTAAAAATATCATATTCACATCGAAAAAGGACGTAGAGGTAAAAGAGGATGGGGATAAGGTGTCAATAGATATGCCCTCTTATTCTACGCTTATATTAAACAAGTAATCTTGTTATTAAATCCATTGGTTTAAACCAAATGGATCTTAATATAAAAAATTGTAAAAAAAGGATGGGGAAAATCTTGAAGAAATTATTGTACTTATCATTTATTGCCTTGCTCGTGTTTGCATTAGCGGCTTGCAGTAAGCCAGGGTCTTCAAAAGGTGGAGGAAGTGCAAGCAATAATAACGAGCCAGCGCAGCAGGGAGAAAAAAATAATGGAGAAGCAGCTGAAAATGAAGTTGTTGCATTGGAACCGGAAGAAGGTGCTGAACTCGTTGTTTGGGGTAACGGTGATGAGGAAGGCGAATGGATTAAGTTTGTAGCCGAAGAGTTCACGAAAGAAACTGGAATTCCTGTTACACATGAGGAAGTTGGACATACTGATGCGCCTGGGAAATTACAGACAGATGGACCAGCTGGCCTTGGTGGAGACGTTTTTATGGCTCCACATGACCATGTAGGAAATATGAATACTGCCGGATTAATTTATGATAATTATTTTGCTGAAGAATATAAAGAGCGTTTTATGGAAGGTGCTTTTGCTGGTGTCTCTGCAATCTCAGACGGTGAATTAACAACATACGGTTTCCCGTTGGCAATCGAGACAACAGCGCTGTACTATAATACGGATTTACTTGACGAAATGGGATTCCAACCCGCAGAAACAATGGAAGAATTAATTGAGCAATCAAAAGAATTCAAGCAAAAACATCCTGACTCATATGGATTCATGTTGCCGCCAAGTGACTTCTATTATATACATGGGCTTGTTGCCGGAAATGGTGGCTATGTATTTGGTGATAATAACACAAATCCAGAGGATATCGGTTTGAACAATGAAGGTGCAGTAAAAGCTGGAGAACTAATGAAGCGTGTCCATGATGAACTTCTGCCATTGAAAAAAGAGGACGTTACAGGTGATATCATAACTACGTTCTTTAATGAAGGAAAACTTCTATATATGGTTAATGGACCTTGGGCATTAAAAGGACATTTGGATGCAGGCGTTAAATTTGGTGTAAAAACAATGCCAAAACTGGAAAATGGTAATGTACCAAATACATTCTCTGGAGTTAAAGCGTTTTTCGTTAACTCATATAGTAAATATCCAATGGCCGCAACATTGTTTGCAAAATTTGCAACAAGCGATGAAATGTTGTTAAAACGTTATCAAATGACAAACCAATTACCGCCTTCACTGGCATTGCTCGAAAGCCCTGAAATCAAGGAAGACGCATATATGCTAGCATTCTTGGATCAAGCTCAATATTCAATTTCCATGCCTAATATTCCCGAAATGGAACCTGTATGGGGTGCGATGGATGTTGCTTTTACAGCTATTTGGAACGGAGATGCTGAACCAAAGGATGCATTAGATAAAGGGGTTCAACAAATAAAAGAATCAATAGAATCACAAGAATAAACATGTCATAAGGGCTAATACCCACTGGGTATTGGCTCTCCATTAAATGGAGGCGAAAAAATGAATGCAGTAGCTAATAAAGTAGAGAATCATCCACATAAAATGGAACCTCCCAATAAACAGACATCCTCTAAAAAGCCATTCGTGACAAGACCTGTAATCGCAGTCCTTTTATCGATCCTTTTTATGGGACTTGGACAAATATACAATAGACAAATTATCAAAGGATTGGCATTCCTTGTGGTCGAGGTTTATCTTCTTATTTTTTGGACAGTACCGTTTCAGTGGGCCATGTGGGGATTGACAACCTTAGGTGACACACCCCAAACGAGAAAAGGATTTCAAATTGTCCAAGGCGATCACTCGATCTTTTTATTGATTGAGGGAATTCTTTTCTTAGTTGCGTTTTTATTATTTCTTTGGTTTTATTATTTAAATATTCGTGATGCTTATAAAGTGGCAAAAAACAAAGAAAAAGGCATTAAACCCAATAACGCAAAAGAAATGTTTAAAAATATTTGGGAAAATGGATTTCCTTATCTACTACTAACTCCATCTGTCCTTTTTACTTCTTTTTTAACTATTTTGCCTTTGTTATTTGGGATCTTAATTGCATTTACAAATTACTCGGCGCCGAATCACTTACCACCAAAGCATTTAGTAGATTGGGTTGGTTTTGATACGTTTGTAAAATTATTTAAAATGAAGACGTGGAGTGCAACCTTTTACGGTGTCTTCGGTTGGACAGTTGTATGGGCTATTCTTGCAACTATTTCAACCTTCTTTATTGGGTTAATCTTTGCGGTTTTACTTAACAATAAGGGTATCAAGTTTAAAAAAATGTGGCGTAGTCTTTTTATTTTGCCATGGGCGGTACCCGGGTTTGTTTCCATATTAATTATGAGAAATATCTTTAATGGTCAATTTGGGCCAATTAACCGTTACTTAATGGATCTTGGTATTATTGAGAAAGCCATTCCTTGGCTATCTGATCCTATTTTGGCAAAGGTTACATTAGTAATAGTAAATATGTGGTTTGGTTTTCCGTTTTGGATGGTTTTAATGAGCGGAGTTATGACAAATATTGATAAAGAATTATATGAAGCAGCAGAAGTGGATGGTGCGTCTTCAACACAGAAGTTTTGGAAAATTACGATGCCTTTAATCATGTTTTCTACTGCCCCCCTAGCGATTATGCAGTTTGCGGGAAACTTTAATAATTTCAACTTGATTTACCTGATGACACAAGGTGGTCCAGTAAACATGGAATATTCATATGCGGGTTCGACCGATATATTGATTAGTTGGATTTATAAATTGACTTTGGATAATAACCAATTTGCGGTTGCATCTGTCGTTTCAATCCTTATCTTTATCGTTATTGCCACCTTCTCCATTATTAACTTTAGAAATACAAGAGCGTTTAAAGAGGAGGATATGATGTCATGATCGGGCAAGCGTTAAAAAGAAGAATTAGTACAGGGATCATATATATAGTATTAATAGTGACATCGATATTTGTTTTGTACCCTGTCGTATGGGTCATCACTGGATCGATGAATCCAGGTGATTCCTTATTTTCAACTCGTCTTATTCCGAAATCATTATCTTTCCGTCACTATACTTATTTGTTTCAAGAGACCGATTATCTTATATGGTATAAAAATACATTAAAAATCGCTTTTTGGAATATGCTTATCTCTACGGTTTTAGTTGTATCCGCGGCATATGCATTTTCAAGATTTCGTTTCCCTGGGAGAAGACAAGGTTTAATGGCCATGCTAGTATTACAAATGTTCCCAGGTTTTATGGGGATGATTGCTATATATATTTTATTACTCCAACTTAACCTTCTAGACAACCATTGGGGATTAATATTAGTATATGCAGGCGGGTCCATTCCATTTGGAGCATGGCTTGTAAAAGGTTATTTTGATGCGCTGCCGAGAAGTTTGGAAGAAGCTGCGAAAATGGATGGTGCCAGTCATGTAACCATTTTTGCGAAAATTATGATGCCTCTTTCCAAACCAATTTTAGTTTTTATAGCGGTAACGAATTTTATTGGACCATGGATGGATTTCATTTTTGCAAGGCTTGTTCTTCGTACGAGTGAAAAGAAAACATTAGCAATCGGACTATTTGAAATGGTTACTGGACGGGGAAACACGGAATTTACGACTTTTGCTGCCGGTGCTGTTCTAGTTGCCGTTCCCATCACTATTCTATTCTTTATTTTCCAAGATCACCTTGTAGAAGGGTTAAAAGCGGGAGCGAATAAAGGATAATAGTATTCAAAAAAATTAGAAGACATGAGGGCAGCAACTACTTTATAATGGTCGAAAGAGGAGCAAATGAGGTGTAGCATGTCAATAACGATCAAAGATGTAGCTAAATATGCAAATGTCGCTCCATCAACAGTTTCTAGAGTAATTGCGGATAGCCCAAGAATTAGTGAAGAAACGAAAAAACGAGTACGAGAAGCGATGAAAGAACTCGGATACCATCCCAATTTGATTGCAAGGAGTTTGGCGAGTAAATCTACTAGTGTCCTTGGCCTTGTCATGCCTGAATCGGCGGATGTCATTTTTCAAAATCCGTTTTTTTCGAATGTACTTCAAGGTCTCAGCGAATCCGCACACGAAAAAATGTATGCCTTGCAAATGACTACAGGAAAAACAGAAGATGAAATTTTGCAAGAGGTTGAGCATATGGTCCAAGGCGGGAGAGTGGATGGAATCGTTCTCCTCACCTCCCGTGTTGAGGATAAATTAATGAATTATCTATTTAAAAGCAAATTTCCCTTTGTAGTGATTGGAAAACCATTTAAAAATGCGGAACAAATCACTCATGTGGATAATGATAATTTTCGTGCCGCAAAGGAAGCGACTAAATATTTAATAAAACTGAAGCATGAAAAAATTGGTTTTATAGGAGGTAGCCTTAACTTAGTCGTCACTATTGACCGACTTTTAGGATATGAAAAGGCACTAAGGGATGCTGGAATTGAACTGAAAGATCAATATGTTGTTCACGAAGAATTTTTACAACAAGGCGGTAGTGAGGCTGTTGCCGAATTATTAAAATTAGATGAGCCGCCAACCGCGTTAGTTGTTGCCGATGATGTCATGGCACTAGGGGTAATGAAAAGATTGGATGAATTTGGGGTTTCGGTTCCGGAAGAAATTTCGATTGTCAGTTTTAATAATGTTATTTTCGCTGAAATGGCAAAACCACCTCTAACATCAGTAGACATTAATATTTTCATATTGGGATATCAAGCAGCCAAAAACTTAATTCTTAATATCGAAAATCCAAAGGAACCTGTTAAAAGAATCATTATTCCTCACGAGCTAGTGATTCGTTCATCTTGTGTAGAAAACAACGAAGGTTGAGATATTGACAAATCATCTTTGTGTTGATTCAATTAATTAAATCGTTAAGAAATCTCCGATATCGGAGATTTCTTATTTTAGGAAGGGGTTCGTATATGACTCAATATAAAATTGTCGTAGCTGGCTGTGGAGGAATGTCACATCAATGGATTGAATACGCACTAACAAGAAAAGATGCAGAAATTGTAGCTCTCGTAGATTTATATGAGGATACCGCTAAAAATACTGCAAGAAAATATTCTTTGGATTGTCATACATATACGGATGTGAGCAAAGCTATTCAAGAAACAGGAGCTAATATTGTTTTTGATGTTACGATTCCGGCTAGTCATAAAAATATTACCGTTGCTTCTTTAGCATTGGGCTGCCATGTTTTCGGGGAAAAGCCGATGGGGGAATCGATGCAGGATGCGATTGCTATGCAACATGCAGCTAAGGAATCAGGCAAAAGCTATGTGGTTATGCAGAATAGACGTTTCAATAAACAAATTAGAGCTTTTCGCGATTTAGTACAATCAGGTGAGATTGGGGAGCAAGGTTTTATTAGTGCCGATTTTTTCCTCGGACCACATTTTGGCGGATTTCGGGATGAAATGGAGAGCCCTTTGATTCTCGATATGGCTATCCATACATTTGATCAGGCAAGATTCATATCGGGTGCCAATCCGGTTTCTGTTTACTGTCATGAATTTAATCCAGCTGGTTCATGGTACAAAGGGAACGCTTCTGCTATTTGTATTTTTGAAATGGATAATGGGGCTGTCTTTAATTATCGCGGATCATGGAGTGCGGAAGGGGCGCCAACCTCATGGGAATCCTCATGGCGTGTCGTAGGAAGTAAAGGGACGGCAATATGGGATGGGATACAAACTCCATATGCAGAAGTTCCAATTCAAACTTCGGAACAAACATTTTTACACGACTATAAAAAAGTTGAAGCTGGTCTGTCTTATAGTGGGCAGGATGGTCATTTCGGCTGCCTGGACGAAATGTTTGCTTCCATAATAGAAGGCCGAAAAGCCGAAACAGACTGCACAGACAATTTCCATAGTGTGTCAATGGTATATAAAGCAATCGAAAGCGCACGGACAGGTAAAAAAGTGTATTTTTAAAGGTCCTAATTAATTCTCAGCTCCTATTTTGCACAAGTTTAGTTCAGATTCGAAAGTAAAATGGACAAGTAATAAAGAAAAGAATAGGTATGTCCAAAATCCTAGTTATATTGGACATACCTACATGTATAGAATGGGCTAGTGTCCGAAATGGCAGTTAAATTGGACATACCTACAAGAAACGAATGGGTTTGTGTCCAATACCCCTGTAATATCAGACTAGCATTCAAAAATGCTTAAGTCTCATCCAATATTATATTAATCTATCACAATATGATTTACCGGAACTGTATATTTACTTTGGCGAAATTGTCCTGGGGTCATGCCAACTCTTTTATGAAAAACTTTGCTGAAATAATTACCGTTCGAGTAGCCGACTTGACTCGCAATTTCTTCGATGGATAAATCGGATTGACGGAGTAGTTCAATGGCTTTATCCATTCGAATTTTCGTTAAATATTTTAATGGAGTCATGCTGATTGTTCCATGAAATAGTCTCGTAAAGTGGTATTTGGAAAGACCTGATGCTTCAACCATGTCGTCCAAGCCAATCGGGTTATTATAATGTTTTTGCGCAAATAATACAGCCTTGGAAATCGATTCTGGCCATTGTTCGGCTGGAGAACCGATATTTTGAACGAATCGATTTAGCTCCATTAAGAAAGAATATCCAAATGCAGACGCCTGATAAGCGTCTGTTATTTTTTGGTCGACCGCCGATTCAAAGATGTTTAGTAATAATTTGATAGGTTCTGATTCAGGTGAAAATGTAATGATATAGCCAATATTTTCATTAATAAAATCAAATATTTTTTGTGCTTCGTTCCCGTATAACGTAATGTGGATAAATTCCCATCGCTCACTGTTAGAAGGGAAATAATAGCGGTGATGACTAGGGATTTTCACTAAAAAAGCTTGTCCGGCTGATAAAGAGTATTCTTTGGCTCCTACTTGAATCATCCCTTGCCCTGATAAAGTATATTGAAACACACATTTTCCGACTTCGCTTCTTTTTAACCCATCCCAGTCATAAGATGGGGATGTAACTTCTTCCCATCCAATCGAGTGGATGCCTACAATCTTTTTTTGATGCTCCCCTTTAAAACGAAAACCGAAAGATTCATAGTTTTTATTTTGATGATTTATGAGCAATATTTTACCCTTCTTTCATATGTTTTTACCATTGTAAGTGAGTAATATTACTTCTATGATGAATATATCAAGCATTTTAACATATTGCTATAAAAAGTTTATATAGCAATAAGTTACATTTTATAAAAATGGAGGCTGTGAAATGTCAAAAATTACTTTTCTAGGTGCAGGAAGTACAGTTTTTGCAAAGAATGTTCTTGGAGACTGTATGCTTGTTCCGAGTATCCAAGGTTTTGAATTTGCGTTATTCGACATCGATCATGAGAGATTAAAAGACTCAGAAAATATGTTGAATAATTTAAAAGAGTCGTCAAAATCGAATGTAACTATAAAGGCTTACACTGACCGCAAGGAAGCTTTGCGCGGTGCGAAGTATGTAATCAATGCGATTCAAGTAGGAGGATACGATCCTTGTACGATTACAGACTTTGAAGTCCCTAAAAAATACGGTTTACGTCAAACGATTGCTGATACGCTTGGGATTGGCGGGATTTTTAGAAACTTAAGAACGATTCCAGTTATGTTGGATTTCGCAAAAGACATGCAAGAAGTGTGTCCAGATGCATGGTTTTTAAACTATACAAACCCAATGGCCGTTCTTACTGGTACAATGATTCGCTATGGTGGGATTAAAACAGTTGGACTATGCCACAGTGTACAAGTATGTGCAGATCACTTGCTCAAATCTCTTGATATGCCGACAGATAACTTGCATTGGAAAATTGCGGGTATTAACCATATGGCTTGGTTATTGGAGATTGAGCGGAATGGTGAAGATTTATATCCGGAAATTAAAAGACGTGCTGAAGAAAAACAAAAAACAAAGCATGATGATATGGTGCGCTTTGAATTAATGAGGAAGTTTGGTTACTATGTAACGGAATCTTCTGAGCATAATGCTGAATATCATCCGTATTTTATTAAGAGCCGCTATCCAGAACTAATTGATCAGCTTAATATTCCTCTTGATGAATATCCGCGTCGTTGCATTAATCAGATTGAAGGCTGGAAAAAGATGCGCACCGACTTAGTAAATAATAAAAACCTTGAACATACTCGTTCTCATGAATACGGTTCATATATCATTGAGGCAATGGAAACGAACGTGCCATTTAAAATTGGCGGTAATGTTTTAAATACTGGTCTTATTACGAACCTTCCTGAGAAGGCGGTTGTTGAGGTGCCATGTCTTGTGGACAGCAGTGGTGTAACTCCAACGTATGTTGGTGATCTGCCAGAACAGCTTGCAGCCTTAAACCGTACAAACATCAATACACAGCTTTTAACGATTGAAGCTGCCATTACTAAGAAAAAAGAACATATTTATCATGCCGCCATGCTAGATCCGCATACTGCAGCTGAATTATCGCTTGATGATATCGTGGCACTATGTGACGACCTCATTGAAGCGCATGGCGACTGGTTGCCAAAATTCAGCTAAAATGTGTTGAATATTGCCTAGAATGCCCATAAATAACGAGTAGGCTACCCCTAATGAGGTAGCCTACTTGTTAACTAGCTTCTTGAGCTTCTTGATTTAATTGAATTAATGACTCAATTTTATTAAATGATCTATGGCATAGAGCATAGATTAAATAAAAACCAACGCTCCAAATGATAATTGTCGACACAGGAACCACATAGCTGATGAATGCGGTTAATAGAAAAATAATCCCGCAAAGAACTGTAACCCAGAGCTGACTAATAGAAAAAAAGAATGAATTTTTTACTAGTGTTAAGAAACGAGTCTTATAGTGTACCATGATAGGAAGCAGGTAAACAGACGTCATTAAGAAAATTAAACAAATGAACGATAACGCGGATACCATTATCACCTTTACTGTTCCTGACATTTGCAAGGTAATCATAAAGTTAAAATAAAACATTAGGGCGAATAGAAACCAGACAAGTCCTAACAGGAAGCTTTGTAAGAAATTTTCTTTGAATAAAGAAAAGAATGGTTTGAATACACCTGTATCTTTTTTCTGAACCCATTGTCTGACGACTCCAAACATTGCGGCTGTGGCAGGGAATATCGTAATAATCGGGATGCACATAATAAACCAAAGTAAATTTAAAAAGAAAAAGTTAGTAAACTTTTCTAAAAAACGATATAAACCACCATCAATACTAAAAATATTCATTTTCCACACCCTTTGTTTAATAGTCTCTGTTATTCAAAAATAACATGATTATTTTATAAAGGCAATGAGTTGGAAAAAGAAAAAACAGAACTTTTTCTATAAAAAAAATTCTATTTAACTATTGATTATTTTAAAAGCCTAGATTATTATGAAAATTGTAACCGTTGTCTGAAATCGATTTCAGTTTTAATATTTCAGATAACTGTTCAGTTTATACTTGCAGGGAGGAGGAATATGTCGACAATCTCCGACGTAGCTCGATTAGCAGGACTATCGAGGGCGACAGTATCTAGAGTAATTAATAATCATCCCTACGTTTCAGAAGAAAAAAGAGAATCAGTACTAAAAGCAATGCGGGATTTAGGATACATTCCAAATTCTGCAGCACAAAATTTAAGAAAACAGAAAACGAATATTATAGCCGTTTTGGTTCCGAGACTGACAAATCCCTTCTTTGCATACTTGGTTGACAGTATAGAGGCAAAAGCGGCAGAAAATGGTTTGCAAATATTAATCTGTAATACTAAGTATAGCAAAAAAAGAGAATTAGGCTTCTTACGGTATTTAGAATCCAAGCAAGTTGATGGCGTCATCATGGCATCAATTGAAAACAGTTGGGAAGTAATTGAAGCCCTTACCTTGAGTGGTCCTATTGTTTTATGCAACGAGTATGATGCAATGGCAAACGTTCCGTCCGTCCGTCTGAACCAAACTCTGGGAGGATATATTGGAACGAAACATTTGCTGGAACGTGGGTACACGAAAATCGGTTATTGTTGGGGGGGCGTTATTAGCGGGCTAGCCCATGATCGATTTCACGGTTACGAAAAAGCTATTGTGGAATCGGGATTGTCAGTTAATCCTTTATGGCTGTTTGAAAAAGCTTTCAGTATTGATGACGGAAGAAGAATTATGAATGAAATCGTTAGAATGGAAAACAAACCTAATGCCCTATTTACAGGAAGCGATGAAGTGGCTGCCGGAATTATTTCTGAAGCAAATAATTTAGGAGTAAAGGTTCCGGATGATATTGCTGTCGTCGGCTTCGACGATCAACCAATCTCGGGAGTAACAAAACCGGCACTTACCACTATTCGTCAACCAATCGAAAAAATTGGGACAAAAACAATGGAAGTTATGATCAACTTATTATCAGATGATCAATTCGTACCTGAAAAAGTGTATGAACTTCCTTTAAAGCTGGTTGTAAGAGAATCAAGCTAAAACCAATAATTAGGGGGATTTCTGAATGAAAAAGAAATGGACATTCTTAAAAGTCATTCCAATGTTTCTGATTTTATTGCTGGTCGTTTCCGGCTGTGGCGGAAGCAAATCCGGTGGAGGTTCATCCAAAGGTGATAAAGTAGAATTATCAATGGCTGCATGGGGTAACCCAGCTGAAATTAAAGTGTATCAAAAAGGTGTGGATGCTTATATGAAGGAGCATCCAAATGTAAAAATTAAGTTAGTCCCTGTACCAGGTGATAACTACGAGGAAAAATTGTTAACTGAGTTATCAGGTGGAAAATCACACGATGTTTTCTATGTTGGAGCTGAAACAATGCCAAAACTTGTAGAAACGGGTAAAATTGCAGATCTTACAGAATTCCTTGATTCTTCAGCTAGCTATGTAAAAGCAGATCAATTTGCTGACGGTCTCTGGGGAGCAGCTCGTAAAGATGGAAAAATATACGGAGTATCCGTTGATAATAACCCTCTAGTCATGTATTACAACAAAAAGGTTCTTGCTGATGCTGGCATCGACAAATCGCCACAAGAATTATACGATGCAGGTGAATGGAACTGGCAAGCATTCCAAGATATGACTGCAAAAATCAATGCAGCAGGTAATAAGGGATTTGTAGCTGATGGATGGACTGCACACTTATTCTCATGGGTATGGTCTAATGGCGGACAACTATACGATGATGATGGCAACTTTATTTTAGCCGATAATCCAAAAGCACAAGAAGCGATTAAATACCTTGAAACAAACATTAAAAATGGCAACTTCACTTATGCCGGTTCCCTTCCTAAAGGGCAAGGCGCTGACGCGATGTTCATGTCCAACCAAGTTGGATTCGTTGCAGCAGGTCGTTGGTTAACTCCGATGTTCAGCGAAAATAAATCTTTAGAATTTGACTATATTCCATGGCCAACAAATACCGGCAATAAAATGGAGCCAGCTGCAATTGCAATCGCTTATATGTCAGTTGCTAAAGATTCCAAAAATGTTGAAGAAGCAATGAAATTTATGTCATTTTATACGTCTGCAGAAGGTCAAAAAGCACGTCTTGAAGGAAATGGTAATGCGGTTCCTTCTGTAAGCGGTGTAGATGAATTAATTACTGACGATGCGATTCCAGAGCACGCAAAATATTTAATTGATGCTCGTGAAATCGGTATCGTTGAGGATAAGCAAGTTCTAATTCCAGGCTTAGAGCAAGTAGTTCGTGATGTTACGGAATTAATGTATCTAGGAAAACAGGATGCAGATAAAACAATCGCGGAACTAGATAAAAAGGTAAAAGAGAAGATCGCAGAGCATAAGTAAAAGTTATAAACATCAAGATAATGAATTGAAAGAAAGGGGGAAATTACCCTTTCTTTCAATAGTTTGAGAGGGTGAGTTCATGAGGAAGCATAATAATTTTTGGGGTTATTTCTTTTTAACGCCGCAATTAATAGGTCTTCTTGCATTTTCTGTTATTCCGCTTGGCTTTGCACTTGTTTTAAGTTTTATGAAATGGGATGGATTTGGAGCTAAAACATTTGTAGGATTAGGTAATTTTATTGGACAGTTTCAAAATCCAGTGTTTTGGAAAGCTTTATGGAATACAACACTATATACAATCCTTACGGTTCCAGTTGGTGTAGCATTATCACTCCTACTTGCTCTTGCTTTAAATAGAATTAAAGGTAAGGAATTGTATCGGGTTTTCTTCTTTATGCCAGTTGTCACAAGTTCCGTATCAATTGGTGTCATTTGGATGTGGATATTAAATGGTGACTTTGGAATTTTAAATCAATTTCTCGGTTATATTGGAATTGAAGGGCCACAATGGCTGACAGATACGAGAGTAGTCATGATTTCAATCGCAATGCTAAGTATTTGGTGGCAGGTTGGGTATAATATGGTTATTTTTCTTGCGGGACTGCAAGGGGTTTCAAATAGCTACTATGAAGCAGCAGAAATTGATGGCGCCTCTAAGTTTCAAAAGTTTAAACATATTACGTTACCGCTTATTTCACCAACTACCTTTTTCGTTTCAATTATGTCCATAATTGGATCTTTTCAAGTTTTCGACCAAGCCTTTGTTATGACAAGTGGGGGGCCGGCAAAAGCGAGCTACACACTTGTATATCACGTATATGAAACCGGCTTTAAAAATTTTAAATGGGGAGAAAGTTCTGCGGTGGCAATGATATTATTTGTCATCATCTTAATCTTTACACTCATTCAATTTAAGGTTTCAAAAAGGTGGGTTCATTATGAAGGCTAGTACAGTTGAAATGAATAAACGTCCAGTGACCGTTCAGAAAAAGAAATATAAATTTAAGTTTTCCACTCTTCTTGCCCATGTAGGTTTAATCATTGCTTCCGCTATTATGGTTTTTCCTTTTTTGTGGACAATTAGCAGCTCGTTAAAAGATATATCACAAATTTTCATTGTTCCTCCAGAGTTCATCCCGAAGCCGTTCGTATGGTCGAATTACCCTGCATCATTACAGGCAATGCCATTTGGACTGGCCTATTGGAATAGTTTTTATATTACTATTTTAGTAGTAGGTTTCCAATTATTTACTGGATCCATGGCTGCATATGCATTTGCAAAAATCCGCTTCAAGGGATCAAATTTACTTTTCATTTTCTTTTTGGCAACGATGATGATTCCGAAGCAAGTTACAATGATTCCTACATTTATGATTATGGATTCAATCGGCTGGCTCGATACTCATTTACCACTAATTGTGCCAGGAGCATTATTTAACGCATTTGCTGTATTTCTATTGAGACAATTTATCATGGGAATTCCGAATGAATTGGAAGAAGCGGCAGTGATGGATGGGGCGAGTCCGATCAGAATTTATTGGAGTGTTATTCTTCCATTAGTCAGACCGGCCTTAGCTGCCGTTGGAATTTTCATTTTTATGGGATCCTGGAATAACTTCTTGGAACCATTGATTTATTTAACAACACCAGAACTGTACACAGTTCCTTTATTATTAAACTATTTTAAAGGGCTATATGTAACAGACTGGGCATTAATGATGGCTGGTTCAACGATTTCCATTATCCCTGTCTTAATCATTTACATCATTGCGCAGAAACAAATCATCGAAGGGGTAGCGTTGACTGGTATAAAAGGATAGTTTTTTCTAGAGAATCTTGGTGCAATACCAAGGTTCTCTTCTTATGATTTTTTTATGAAAAATTTTAAAAAGTCATCAAAAATATATTGACTGAACACAATAATGGATGTTATATTTATATATTTGACTAATTTAAGATAGAGTGATATCCTAAATATATAGAAAATTTAGGAGTGATGAATTGTTTCAAATTGGCGATAAAGTTTTTTATCCTATGCATGGAGCAGGTGTCATCAAAGCCATTGAAGAAAAAGAAATACTCGGGGAACGACGAAATTATTATGTCATATCTATTCCCATCAGTAATATGAATGTTATGATACCTAAGCAATCAATCGAAACGGCAGGTTTAAGATTAGTGGTTGATAAGAAAACGGTGAAAAACATTCTTTTTAATTTCCATAACGAAGAACTGAGCAGCGGTCTTCCGTGGAAGGAAAGATACAAACAAAATATGGATAAGTTAAAAACCGGAGATATGATCGATAGTGCCGAGGTTGTCCGGGATCTTTTACATCTCCAAAAAGATAAGGTGCTTAACTCAAGTGAAAAACAAATGCTAAATGATGCATCAAAAATACTAATTAGTGAAATAAGCATCATTAAAGACATTAGCGAGACACAAGCTGCAAATATGTTGGTTATTTAGGATAAAAAATGGATTCTCATGATTAGAGAGTCCATTTTTTAATGCTTTAATTTAATGATTGACTCGCAGATGGTTAACCAATAGGATAGAATTATCCTAGTTTTAAGGAAGTGATTTATAACATGCTAAAGACATTAAAGCCTTATACGTGGCAAATATGTGCTGTTATCATATTGACGCTTGGTGCAATTTTACTAGAGTTATTATTGCCTACGTTGATGGCGAATGTTGTTGATATTGGTATTGTAAACGGTGACATCTCGTACATAATAAAAACCGGAATTTATATGATTCTCTGTGCATTAGCTGCTGTTTTTCTTACAGTAGGAGTATCTTTTTTTGCCTCTCGAGTGGCACTTGGGTTTGGTAAAGATGTAAGAAGGAGCTTATTTGTACATGTCGAGAGCTTTTCTTTACAAGCATTTGAAAAGATCGGAACAGCTTCATTAATCACAAGAACGACGAATGATATTAAGCAAGTGCAGGATGTTTTGAATATGGTTTTGCGTATGATGACCCGTGCACCATTAATGCTGGTTGGTGGTATCATTCTTGCAGTCACGAGAGATCCAGGCTTATCACTCATCTTTTTGGCTGCCTTGCCGATTCTGGCATTACTTATCTTTGTTATTTCAAGAAAAGCAATCCCATTGTTTGTGTCTTTACAAAAAAAGACGGATCGTCTAAATCTTATCGTCCGGGAGAATCTAACTGGAATACGTGTCGTTCGTGCTTTTAATAAAGTAAATTTTGAAAAAAATCGTTTTAATACAGCTAATGAAGACTTCCGGGATACAGGTATTAAAGTCAATAAGCTAATGGCACTTATCTTTCCAGTCATGATGATTGTCATGAACTTTACGAGCATTGCCATCGTTTGGTTTGGCGCTATCCGTATAGATAATGGCTTATTGCAAGTCGGAAATTTAATGGCTTTTTTACAATATGCGATGATGATATTAATTTCTTTAATCATGCTATCGATGGGATTTATTATGATTCCTCGCGCCCAAGCATCAGTTAAAAGGATTAACGAAGTATTAAATATGGAAGCGGAAATAGTTGATCCAGAAAAACCAAAGGAAATAGCGAAATTGAGAGGGTATGTTGAATTCAAAAATGTTACTTTTCGTTACGAAGGTGCTGAAAAACCAGTACTTGAAAATATAACGTTTAAGGCACAACCAGGAGAAACTACGGCCATTATAGGTAGTACTGGATCAGGAAAGTCTACTCTCATCAAATTAATTGCCCGTTTTTACGATGTCGAAGACGGGGCTGTATTGATTGATGGGATAAATGTAAAAGAAATGACGCAGCAAGAGCTTAGAAACAAAATAGGTTATGTTCCACAGCAAGCTTCATTATTTAGTGGGACCATTACGGATAATCTTCAATATGGAAAAGAAGATGCGAACGAAGAAGAGATTATAGATGCTCTTAAAACTGCTCAGGCCATCGATTTTGTCATGGAAAAAGAAGAGGGCATTCAAGCAAATATTGAACAGGCTGGAGCAAATTTATCAGGGGGACAAAAACAACGTCTTTCTATAGCGAGAGCCATTATTAGAAAGCCGGAAATTTATCTATTTGATGACAGCTTTTCTGCTTTGGATTATAAGACAGATGCAAAATTAAGAGCGGCTTTAAAGAAGGTCACGGAGGATGCAACGATTATTTTAGTTGCGCAACGTGTCAGTACAGTTATTAACGCCGATCAAATTATTGTCTTAAATGAAGGCAAGATAGCAGGAATCGGAACACATCGTGAATTACTTGCAGATAATAAAATCTATCAAGAAATTGTTTCATCCCAACGTACAGAGGAGGAGGGCGCATGAGCAACCATAATCAAAGAAGAATGTCACCTCCTAAAAGACATGGTGGTGGTCCACCGCATATGATGCCCGGTGAAAAACCAAAGGAATTTAAAAAGACGTTAAAGCGCCTAGTAGGGTACTTAAAACCTAGGAAATATCAATTATTATTAGTGGCGATTACAGCTATATTTTCTACACTATTTAATGTCATAAGCCCAAAATTACTCGGAAATGCAACAACGTCTATATTTGAGAGTATTACAAAAGGTATTGGAATCGATTTTCCGTTTTTAAGCTGGTTACTATTAATTTTAATTGGACTATACGCATTATCTGCTCTATTTGCCTATTTGCAGCAATACATTATGGCGGGTGTTTCACAGAAGACAACTGCTGAACTTCGCCAAGCTGTGAATGAGAAGTTGACGAAGCTCCCTTTGCGTTATTACGATCAGCATCCACATGGGGACGTACTCAGCCGAGTTATCAATGATATCGATAATATCAATAACTCTATTCAACAAGCAGTATCACAATTAATTACATCGGCAATCATGATTATCGGAACAATTGTCATGATGCTTGTCATTAGTCCTTTACTAACGTTGGTAGCGCTTGTGACCTTACCATTAAGTGCGTTTGCGATCCGCTTTATCGCTTCTTTCTCACAAAAGCATTTTGTGAATCAGCAAAAGGAACTAGGTAATGTCAATGGCCATATAGAAGAAATGTTTTCGGGCCATCAAGTTGTAAAGGCATTTGGCAAAGAAAAAGCATCGATTGAAAAATTTGACGAAATGAATGAAAGATTATACGAGTCTGGATGGAAAGCACAGTTTATTAGTGGAATCATGATGCCGTTAATGACGTTTGTTGGAAATATCGGGTATGTGTTTGTCAGTATTGCTGGAGGTATTCTCGTCTTAAATAGAAGCATCTTTTTAGGGGATGTTCAAGCATTTATTCAGTATACACAGCAATTATCACAGCCGATGGCTCAGGCTGCTGGAATTGCCAATATGATTCAAACAGCTCTTGCTTCAGCAGAGAGGGTGTTTGCATTGTTGGATGAGGAAGAAGAGAGGGTAGAAGAACCTGCAGCAGTTAACTTGGATCAACTAGAAGGAAAAATATCCTTTAATCATGTTCGATTTGGATATGACAAAGAAAAGCCAGTCATTAAGGATTTGTCTTTAGACGTAAAATCTGGGCAAACAATCGCTATTGTCGGACCTACTGGAGCCGGAAAAACGACAATCATCAATTTGCTCATGAAATTTTACGAGATTGATAACGGTAATATAATGATTGATCATATTAGTCTTCGAGAATTGACACGAGAACAAGTAAGGTCGTTGTTTGCAATGGTGTTGCAGGACACATGGCTTTTCAATGGCACGATCCGCGACAATATTGCGTATGGACGTGAGAAAGCAACGGATGAAGAGATTATCCAAGCAGCAAAAAGCGCTTATGCAGACGATTTTATTCGAACATTGCCAGATGGGTATAATACGGTTCTAACAGAGGATGCTTCCAATATATCTCAAGGGCAGCGTCAATTAATAACGATTGCTAGAGCCATTTTAGCGAACCCTAAAATTCTTATCTTAGATGAAGCGACAAGTAGTGTCGATACGAGAACAGAAATGAATATTCAACTTGCGATGAACGAACTTATGATTGGACGAACGAGCTTTGTCATTGCTCACAGACTTTCTACGATTCGCGATGCCGACATTATTTTAGTCATGAATGAAGGAGATATTATTGAGAAAGGCTCGCATGAAGAATTGCTAAGCCAGAATGGATTTTATGCGGATTTATATAGGAGTCAATTTTCAGAGGCAAGTGCTGGATAAAAACAAAAAGCCCTATTGGAATCATTCCAATAGGGCTTTTTAAAAATCAATCACCTTTAGGATCTAAGGCATCACGTAACCCGTCACCAACGAAATTAAAACATAAAACGGTAATTAATATGAGTACACCAGGAAAGAATGGATACCAGGGTGCTTTTAATAGTACGGTATAGTTTTGTGCATCTTGAAGCATGTTGCCCCAGCTTGGAGTGGGAGGTTGAATCCCTAATCCAAGATAGCTCAAAGCTGCTTCAGAAAGAATAACTCCACCGACTAATAGAGTCGCTGCTACGATAATCGGTCCCAAAGCATTTGGTAAAATGTGGGCAAAAATAATTTTTGATGCTCTCGTACCTATCGTCCTGGAAGCAAGGACAAATTCTCGGGTCCTTAATGATAAAAATTCCCCACGAACTAATCTCGCAGTGCTAGTCCATGAAGTTAAAGCAAAAACGATAATCAACTTATCCCAACCAGGCTCGAAAATCGTAACGATTGTTATGAGTAAAAATAAATTTGGAATCGAAATAACGATATCGACAAATCTCATAAGAATAGCATCAATTATACCGCCATAATAGCCGGCAAGCGCACCAATTGTTGTTCCAATAACCAAGGCACCAGCAACTGAACCAAAAGCGACCAGCAAGGAAATTCTCCCTCCGAAAAGGAGACGAGAAAAGATGTCACGTCCGAAGCGATCCGTACCAAGCCAATACTCTTTACCGGGAGCTTTTAGCTTATCACCCATTTTAACTAATTCATGATCATGTGGAGCAATCCAATTAGCAAAAACCGCCATCAGTATAATAATTATTAAAATAATTGCGCCGATTACCGCCAGCTTATTTTTGAAAAACTTACGAAAAAATATTCTTGTTAACGTGTCAGGCTTTTGTGGTACGGGATTTAATTCGAGTTCATCTACAGTAGAATTTGTTGACATATTAAATCCCTCCCTAATACTCAATTCGCGGATCAAAGATGGCATAAAGAATATCCGCTACTAAATTTCCGATTACAACAAAAACTGCAGAAATCATTGTAAGAGCCATGATAACGGGGTAATCGCGGGTAAATGCTGATTCTACAAACAAACGACCAAGACCCGGCCAACTAAATACATTTTCTGTGATGGCTGCTCCACTAATAAAAGATGGAATCATAAGGCCAAAAATGGTAATGATAGGGATTAAACCGTTTCGAAGTCCGTGCTTTAAAACCACTTTTCTTTCTTTAAAACCTTTGGATTTAGCAGTCCGAATGTAATCTTGTTTTAGAACATCGAGCATACTAGAACGTGTATAACGTGTTAAAGCAGCCATATCAGAAACAGCCAATACAAAGGCGGGCATAATTAAATGGTGAATTCTATCCCATATGCTGAATGGAGCGTTAAGAGTGGATACCCCACCGGTTGGAAACCATTTAAGTATTAATCCAAAAAAGATAATCATCATTATGCCAAGCCAAAAATTTGGAGTAGCTACACCGAGAAACGTACCGACCGTAACAGTATAATCTCCTATGGTATATGGCCTCATGGAAGAATATATTCCCAGAGGTATGGCAACGAGGAGTGCAAATATAGTGGATACACCCATGAGTAATAATGTATTTGGTAAACGGGCCATAATCATGTCGCTGACGGGAACCCCACGTTCAATAATAGAAGTGCCGAAATCGCCTTTGGCCATTTTACCAAGCCAAATAACGTATTGTTTAGGAATAGGATCGTCTAAGCCGTATTTTTCCCGAAACTTTAATTGGTCTTCAGGTTTCAAATTTGGATCCATCATTAATGTTGTAGGGTCTCCCGGTGCTAATTGAATAATGGCAAATGATAAAATTGAGATTCCGAGCAATAACGGAATGGCCATCAGCGTTCGACGAATAATATAGGTAATCATTGCCTATTCTCCTTCCAATGGAATCATCTATCTTATATATACTGCTAAGAAGCATCAGTATATTAGTTTTCGAGTTAATAGAATCAAAGGAAAAAGGGGAAGCGGACAATCCATTTCCCCTTTTTTAAATAAAGATTTCTTATTTAGTTGGCTTTAACCACCATTTATGAGGATGGTAGATATAGTTTTTAGCATGGAACTCATAACCTTCAAGGTTAGCCGGCATAGCACGATATTCTTCTGGGTAGTAAAGGAAGGTATATGGTTGATCTTCCGCAATTCCAGCTTGAATTTTTCCAATTAATTCTTTACGTTTTTCTTTGTCTCTTTCTTGAAGCTGTTGATCCATTAATTTATCTAACTCAGGATTTGAGTATGCACCCATATTGTTTCCATTTTCGGCATTTTTCGTATGGAAAATACCACTAGGATCTGGATCAGTAGCTAAGCTCCAGCCAAGAAGAAGTCCTTCATAGTTCCTATTTGGAGGATTGATGTCTTTAATCAAAGCACTAAATTCCATAATTTTTGGTTTTACTTCAATACCAACTTCTTTCAATTGATTTTGAAGAAGAACCGCTATGTCTTCACGTGTTTTGTTACCTTGGTTTGTTTTTACTTCAAATGAGAAACGTTTTCCATCTTTTTCAAGGATGCCATCTGCACCTGGTTTCCAACCTGCGTCAGCAAGCATTTTCTTTGCTTTTTCAACATCGTATTCGAATTTAGGTACGTCAGGATTGTAAGCCCAGCTTAATGGACTTTCAGGAACGTCGGCAACTTGACCTTTTCCGTCCATGATTTCATCAACAATTTGTTGACGATCAATTGCATGAGTAATGGCTTGACGAACTTCTTTATCTTTAAATAGGTCATTACGGAAGTTATAACCTAAGAAAGTGTAAGAAAGAGCAAGACCATGCTCAAGTTTGATTCCAATGGAATCTGCGAAACTTTCAACTGTTTCAACGTCAGATTGAGGTACTCCAGACCAGAAATCGATATCTCCGTTTTGAAGTTGAGTTAACATTGCGTTTGGATCTGGAACAATTTTCATTGTAATAGTATCCAAATGTGGGCGACCTTGATAATAGTCATCAAATGCTTCCACTTTTACATATTCGCCTGCTTTATGTTCAACGAACTTAAATGGACCTGATCCAATCGGTTTTTTAGTGTTAAATTCATTTTCACCAAGATCTTTGATTGGAACATCTTTAAGGAGATGTTCTGGAAGAATCCCGAAGCTTAGTCCAACACTTGGGAACTGAACATCTACTTTATTTAGATGGAATTTAACTGTAAGATCATCCACTTTTTCTACACTTTCTAGTGATTCAAAGTAATCTCCACGAATACCATCATAATCTTCACTCAATGGAATATTATATGTGAATACAACATCATCAGCAGTTAAAGGCTCTCCGTCATGGAATTTAATTCCTTCACGAAGTTTAACTGTATAAGTAAGTCCGTCTTCTGATTCCTCTACTTTTTCAGCCATAGCATCATCTGTAGTAGGATTGAACTCTAAGTCTGAACCAATTAGGCTATCAAAAATAAGAGCTTCGACGTCAGAGCTAACACTGTCATTAGAATATAGTGGGTTAAAAATGGAAGGCTTACCACTTGACCCAATAATTAAATCTCCGCCATCAACTGGCTTATCATCTTCTGGTGCTTGTTCTTCTGTGTTTCCACCTTTAGAACCACCTTCATTTCCCTTGTTATTGTCGTTTGGAGCAGCATTGTTGCCACCACAAGCAGCCAAGAACATGGAAAGTACAAGCATCATGCTTATTAAAAGCCATGCAGGTTTTTTCATTGTTTTCCCCCCGTAAAAATAATTTCATTGTCATACATACAACAGCTAGAATGTTTTAAATGCATCTCCCCCTTTCAAGTTTCATTTTCATTACTTATCTTGATATAAATGACAAGCAACGAAATGTTCAGGTTTTACTTCTTGAAAATTAGGGGCTACTTTTCTACAAATGTCCATAGCCATCGGGCAGCGTGTATGGAATACACAACCAGAAGGCGGATTTGCTGGACTAGGTAGCTCTCCTTTTAAAACAATTCTTTCGCGTGTCGGAACACCTTTTTTTCTAGGTACTGGCACGGCTGAAAGAAGTGCTTGCGTATAAGGATGCAAAGGTTCTCCATATAAATCAGATTTTGGAGCCAATTCCATCATTTTCCCGAGATACATAACACCAACGCGGTCACTAATATGACGGACCACACTTAAGTCATGGGAAATGAATATATAAGTAAGACCAAATTCGTCTTGTAAATCTTTCATTAAGTTGATGATTTGGGCTTGAATTGAAACGTCAAGTGCGGATACTGCCTCATCTGCAATAATTAAATCAGGATTTAAGGTTAATGCTCGAGCAATACCTATTCTTTGGCGCTGTCCACCAGAGAATTCATGCGGATATCGGTTAATAAATGATGGGTTAAAACCAACGCGATCAAGCAATTCCGCTATCTTTTCTTCGCGATCTTTACGATTATACATTTTATGCGTGATCAATGGTTCGCTCAAAATAGATTTCAATGTTTTCCTCGGATTCATCGAAGCGTAAGGATCTTGGAAAATCATTTGAATATTTTTGCGTACAGAACGGCGCAATTCTTTCTCAGACATTTTGGAAATATCTTGGTTGTTAAAAATGATATTCCCTTCCGTTGGTTCGTACAACCGGATAAGAGTTCTGCCCGCAGTAGACTTTCCACAGCCCGACTCACCAACTAGTCCAAGTGTTTCTCCTTTTTTAACATAAAGAGAAATCCCATCAACTGCTTTAACATGACCAACTGTTCGTTGAAGGACACCCGATTTAATAGGAAAGTGTTTTTTTAAATTATTTACCTCTAACAAATATTCTGAATCTTTGCTATTAGAGAGGCCTTTTTTGTTTTCAACAAGTGTTGTCATACGTTTGCCTCCTCCTTATCGTATAAAAAGCAGCGAACAGATCGTTTTCCGTCTATCGTCATCAAGCTTGGAACTTCTTGAAGGCAACGATCAAATGCGTGTGGACAGCGAGGCGCAAACCGACAACCTTTAGGGAAATTATCTGGTGATGGCACATTACCTTGAATAGGTATTAGACGGTCCGTATCCGACTCTAAAGATGGGATGGATTCCATCAACCCTACTGTATATGGGTGAAGTGGTTCATCAAAAAGTTCATCTACATGCGCTTCTTCCACTACTTGACCGCAATACATTACGAGCACTTTATCAGCAATATCAGAAACAACACCTAAATCGTGTGTAATAATTAATATAGAAGTATTCGTCTTCTCGCTTAATTCTTTCATCAAATCTAATATTTGTGCTTGAATTGTAACGTCAAGAGCTGTAGTAGGTTCATCCGCAATTAGTAATTTAGGATTACAACTCATCGCAATTGCGATCATTACACGCTGTCTCATCCCACCGGATAGACGATGTGGGTAGTCATGAATAATTTCCTCGGCGCGTGAAAATCCTACCATTTTTAATAAGTCAATGGCTTTTCGCGTAGCTTCTTTTTTAGACATTTTTTTATGGTAAATAAGAACTTCGGTAATCTGTTCACCGATTGTTAATACAGGATTTAACGATGTCATTGGCTCTTGGAAAATCATAGAGATATCATTTCCGCGAACTTTGCACATTTCGTTCTCCGATAATTTTGCTAAATCAGTTCCGTTAAATAAAATTTCTCCATCTACAATTTTTCCAGGAGGACTTGGGATTAATCTCATAATAGAGAGGGAAGTGATACTTTTTCCTGATCCCGACTCACCAACAAGAGCTACTGTTTCACCTTCGTTAATGTTTATATCAACGCCATCAACAGCGGGGATAACTTTTTTTCTATTGAAAAAATGTGTCTTTAAATTTTTGACTTCCAACAATGTAGTCAATTTAAAAGTCACCTTCCTTGTACTAAGACTATTTAACTATAAATCACGATATTAATAGATTGTATAATAGATATATAAATTGCTCAATAAAATAAATCGTTTTCACTAAAAAAACTATTATTCCAATATATTAAAGTTTTCAGTAAAATCTTATGGCTCATATGTATATTATTACAGATTAATTACGAATACAATAACTTTTTGAAATTTAATATCGTTATACGTTTCACTAAAATATTATTTTTTTTATTAAACATTCATCCTTATTTAGTACAAACTAAGGGATTCGTATGTCCCAATTATCAACGTATGTCATCAGCTGATGTTACCATAAAATGACTTTTTATTTTTGCGTATTATAGGAAGAAAAGGAAAATAATTTTAATATACTTTTACATATTTGCATGGTGGCCCAAAAGAAAAGCCGTTCCTGAATGGAGGAACGGCTTTTCTATCTTGCTCTTTTACCTGATATGAGGTTGAAAATGAAAAGTACGATAGCGACAATGAGTAGAATATGAATAAGCGCGCCACCTATTTTAGCTATAAATCCTAATAACCATAGAACGACTAATATTCCAATAATAGTCCAAAGCATAGATCAAAATCCTTTCGCTATCTGTATTTTAATGCTTATGTTTAAAATACCCAAAGACTTTCATATTAAAACGTGATACGAGAATAGCGAATAATATGAGTATAAAAAAGGTTTATTGTTGAAGAATAATGTGTGGAGGTGAAGATAACATGGAATTAGCATCACATGAACTTCATGAATTAAGTGAACTGATTGCAAGCTGTTTTAATACAGTAACTTGCATGGGGACATTCATTAATCAAGCTCAGGATCCTCAATTGAAGGCATTGCTTCAAAGACACTATCCGAAGCATATTGAAGATTATAATTTGAAAGTCGAGTTTGTTCAAAATGCGTCAACACCAGATATTTCAAAATTCCAACCAGATCCTTTGACACCAAAGCTCAATAATTACACACAAACACCGGGAAATTTAGCTCAAGCAACTGCCCCTCGTACGAATGCACAGACTCATAATGATCGCGAAATTGCGACATCGTACTTATTGAATCAAAAAGCCGCAGCCAAAAATTACGCAGCTGCTGCACTTGAATGTGCAAATCCTGCTTTAAGAACGTTTTTAGAGAATGCCTTTTTAAATAGCAGCTGCCACAGTTATGAAATTTGGGAATATATGATGGAAAAAGGTTATTATCCATTAACGCCAGCGACAAGTGAGGCAATCCAAACAGTCGGCAGCCTGTATCAGCCAGTACAGCAATTCCCTTATATGGGGGACTCTGCTAATATGCCGCAACAACAGCATTTGCAGTAATAAAAGAAAGCCAGGTTCTTCTCACGAGGAACCTGGCTTTTAAAATGATTTATTTTACACTTTCAAGAAATTCATTCACTTGTTCTGGTGATTTTGCATTAGCGCTGTGCAAATGTGCTGTTTTTTCTCCATTTTGGAATATGAGCAAGCTTGGTATTCCCATGACAGAATATTTTTCAGCAATTTCTGGAAAGTTATCCCGATTTATTTCATACCATGTGTATTGTTGATTTGCTTCTACGATATCCCCAATAAACATGTCCATCCGCTTACAATCAGGGCACCAATCAGCTTCAAACTTTACAATAACAGGATCGCTTTTGGAAATAACTTCTTCAAATTGTTCTTTACTTTTAATTTCTTCCATTCATAATCCTCCTCCTTATTGTTATCTTAAGATGTTGAAACGAGCAATTCAATTTTCAAGCTTTCCGTCAATATTGTGAAAACCACAAATTGCTTCTTTTTATCTTTAGTTACATTCAGTATAATGATAAGATGACTAATTTAAAAGAGGAGACGAAGTGATGACTTCTCAGAAAAAACCAATTCCTAAAATAGATTATGGAATTATTTTAACATTAATGTTATTAACGATCGTTAGTTTAATTACGATATATAGTGCCCAAAAAACAGAACAATATGGGTCGACGAATTTTGTTATGCAGCAAGTTATGTGGTATGTCATTAGTACGGTTGCTGTCATTGTCATTGTGCAATTGGATTCGGATCAGATGAAAAAAATTGCATGGTATACATATGGAATTTGCTTGCTTACATTAATCGGATTGTACCTCGCTCCAGTTCCTGATGAATGGATTAGAAATGGCGCAAAAAGCTGGATTATCATACCAAAAGTAGGTGCCATTCAACCATCAGAATTTATGAAAGTTTTCACCATTATTTTGCTTGCAAAAATAACAACTAGCCATAATTTAAAATTTATTAATAAAACAGTAAAGACAGATTTATGGCTATTAATAAAATTAGGAATTATTGCGGCTGTTCCTGCCGCTGTCATCTATAAACAACCAGACTTAGGAACGGCACTCGTATTTGGATGTATATTATTGGCCATTATCCTTGTTTCGGGAATATCGTGGAAACTGTTATTTCCGTTTTTTTCCTCTATGGCGGTTTTAGTGGGAGGCTTTCTTTATATTGCGATTTTTCAACATGAGCTTTTAAAAGGTATTTTGGCAGATCATCAATATAAACGAATTTATTCATGGCTAGATCCTAATTCATATCGATCAGATGAAGCCTTTCAATTAGTTAAATCACTTTTAGCTGTCGGGTCAGGGCAAACAACGGGAAAAGGATATAAAAATGGAGAAGTATATATGCCAGAAGCTCATTCTGACTTTATTTTTAGTACAATAGGGGAAGAATTTGGGTTTGTCGGAGGAAGTATTGTAATCAGTTTATTTTTTATGCTTATCTATCAAATTACGAAAACAGGTATTGAAACGAAAAATCCGTTCTATTCATATATTTGTGCCGGTGTTGTCGCCATGATTGGGTTCCACGTATTTGAAAATATAGGGATGACCATTGGGTTATTGCCGATTACCGGAATCCCACTGCCTTTTATCAGCTACGGGGGTAGTGCATTGCTTGGGAATATGATGGCGGTAGGCATAGTACTTTCGATTCGCTACCATTATAAAAAATATATGTTTTCTGATTCTGATGAGTAAGAAGGCTGTCCAAGGGGCAGCCTTCTTTGAGCTTTGCATACTCAACATTTAACGGCTTGGGGCAGAAGTCTCCTTCCTCAAAACTTGTTGTTTAGGTGGGAGATGAATGCTTGCCCTTTATTTTTCTACCCTTGAAACATTTTCTCTATATGCTATACTAAGATATAGGAACATATGTTTGAGGGTGTAAGAATGATACGGTGTATGAAGACCTCGTTTCGGGCAAGCCCAGAGACGATCAATCGTTTGTTCGAGTGCAATCGCATTTCGGCTGAAGTGTGGAATCACTGCTTAGCACTAGCCAAAGACACTCATATGAAAACTGGCAAGTGGATCACCAAAAGCGAGCTCCAGAAAGCAACGAAAAGGAAGTATCCCATCCATTCCCAGTCCGTGCAGGCGGTTTGCCATACATACGTGTTCGCCCGTGATGCAGCAAGAAAAGCAAGGAAAAGGGGCCATCCGACCAAATATCCGTATAAACAGAAGAAACATTTCAACACAAAATGGGCAAATAACGGCTTTACGGTTCATGAGAATGGGAAAATCGAGTTAAAGATGGGAGATTTTGAAGGCAAAAGACAAAAGCCCTTAACGATCTGGATCAAGGAATTACCAAAAGGGACCATCAAAGAAATGGAATTGCTCTTTGACCGGCGATTGATGATTTCCATTGCGTATGACGATGGAAAGGAACCCAAAGAGAATACATCCATCAATCGTTCAGCCATTGACGTGGGAGAAATCCATACGATTGCGGCGGTGGCGGAGAATGGTGAGAACATCATCATTACAGGCAGGAAAATGCGCTCCATTCACCGTCTGCGCAACAAAAAACTTGCAGAACTTCAGCGGAAGATGAGTCGGTGCAAGAAAGGATCGAAGCAATGGAGAAAGTACCAACGTGCCAAAATGTACGTCTTGTCGAAAAGCGACAATCAATTAAAAGATGCAATCCATAAGACGACGAAACAGTTTGTGGAATGGTGTTTGACGAATGAGGTAAAAGAAGTGGCTTTTGGCAATGTGGATGGGGTTCAACGAAACACGTCTCGTCGAAAAAAGAAAAGGGTTCGAAACAGAAGAACCAATCAAAAATTATCGAATTGGTCCTTTGGAAAAGTGTACAAGTATTTGGCTTACAAATTGGAAGCAGAAGGTATTCAGATAGCAAAACACGATGAACATCATACCACGCAACAATGTCCTTGTTGCAAGAAGAAACGAAAAGTGACTTCTAGAATCTATACTTGTTCATGCGGATACAGCCAACATCGAGATATCCACGGCGCCGCAAATTTCTTCGCCAAAACCTTTTATGGCGAAATCAGGGAACTTGATTTTACCCTGAACTATACAAAGTATCTACGGATCGCCTAAGGCGGGAAGTAGTAGATGGTCTGTTCCGACCCAGTCAATGAAATGACTGTTGCCAAATCTAGTTGATAGGAAGAGTTCCTGTGACTTGTCATAAAAGGAATGGGCCACCCTCATTCCTTGTTGGATTCTTTTATCGATTTGTTTGGAAACCCCCACTTCAAAAACAGAATGTTTTAAGTGGAGGGAGGTTCATGATAGAATGCACCTTTAGGCGGTTATTGTATATGACTATCGTATGGAAATTGATTCGTATAACCGGAATGCTGCTGGTATGATTGTTGAATCTTTTGAGTATCTTGCGCCTCCATCTTATACCAGCCTTTTTGAAACATGAGATTATAGAGATTCCGCTGCATTTGCTGAGTTTCATTGAAAATTAATAATATATCATCGTACAAGTGTTGATGGCTCGCTTCGTGAAGGGCGGTTGTATACGCTTGAGTCATATATTTTTCTGTCGATAGCATATCATTCAAAAAATCACGATCATTCATTTGCGGTGTTTTTGGAACTTGTGTGTTCGGATTTTGGATTTTATTTTGATTTTGCATTGTCGGTCTCCTCCTTATTGTCTAGCTCCAGCGCTTTTCCGCTTTTCTTATTGCATAATGGAATTGTTCATTTGTTTTTCTTCGAAATGATAGAGCAGTTTCATATAGTGGCGCTGATGCATTTGTCCGCAAGCATCGAGTTGGGTTTTGATTTGTTGATCTTGGCATTGAGTTGCCACGAAATGTGCTTTCTTCATGGCGAGAAGATTCCAGGCCAACATATCATTAATATAGTTAAAATCCTTCGTTGTAATGACGTGCGGCGGTTGTTGCATAAATTGTTGTTGATTCTGCTGCATCATGTTTTGCTGATTTTGCATTTGTTGTTGATTCATTTGTTGATTTTGCATATCAATTGCCTCCTTATTTTTCTTACTCCTTTTATCATGCCTGACCTATTTCTTTTTATGTACGAAAAAAAATGATAAAATGAAAGCGAATACACCAGAGAGGTTAGAGGGAGAAATGAGAATATGGAGAAATGGATGCGAGCATTTTTTTTATTTTTATCAAAAAACAGATTTCTAACGAAAATGGCAAAGAAGTATGGACTTCGTTTTGGCGCCTCCAAGTTTGTAGCCGGTGAGACAATAGAAGAAGCAGTCAAAGTGATTAAAGAATTAAATCAAAAAGGATTATCTGTCACGATTGATTACTTAGGTGAATTTGTAGATAGTGAAAAAGAAGCGAATGAAATGGCTGATAATTCGATTAAGGCCATTCAAGCGATTCGAAGAGAAGGGCTTAATTCACAATTATCATTGAAGCTCACGTCGATGGGACTTGATATATCCGATCAGCTCGTTCTTCATAATATGAGGAGAATTATGGAGGCAGCGGTCGAAAATAATGTGTTCGTTACGATTGACATGGAAGACTACTCTCGTTGCGAAAAGACGTTGGATATTTTTAAAAAGCTTAAGTCGGAATACGCAAACATTGGAACTGTTTTGCAAGCTTATTTGTATCGAACCGAACAAGACTTGCAGCATCTTGATGAATATTCGCCAAATTTACGGCTTGTAAAAGGCGCCTATAAAGAATCTGCTGAGGTAGCTTTTCCTGTAAAAGCAGACGTTGATGAAAACTTTAAAAAACTGATTGCCACACATATACTAAATGGAAATTTTACAGCTGTAGCGACTCACGATGATACAATCATTGAATATATGAAACAATTTGTTTCAGAGCAGCAAATTGATCGCGATCTATTTGAATTTCAAATGCTTTATGGAATCTGGTCGGATAGGCAGCTCGAACTTGTGAAAGAAGGATACAATATGAGAGTATACGTGCCGTATGGAACAGACTGGTATGGATACTTTATGCGCAGATTGGCAGAAAGACCCGCAAACGTCGCATTTGTATTAAAAGGAATTTTCAAAAAATAAATAGATTAAAAGATTGCATATAAAGAATATTTTCGATATATTAATAATAATTATATACTCATTCGTGAGTAATTTTTTTACTTGAAAAATGAATGAGTATTCATTCAAATTAGTTAGAGGGGGAGTTACTTTTGGCATTCAGCATCAAAAAAGCTGCTGTACTTGGCTCTGGCGTCATGGGTTCAGGAATTGCAGCACATCTTGCAAATGTTGGTATTCCAGTTTTATTGCTCGATATTGTTCCTAATGAATTAACGAAGGAAGAAAGTGAAAAAGGGCTGTCGTTGGAAGATAAGGCAGTACGAAATCGCATGGCAAATTCAGCGCTTGCTAGACTGTTGAAACAAAAGCCAGCACCTCTTACACATAAAGATCGCTTATCGTATATCAGTACTGGAAACTTGGAAGATGATGTAGAAAAATTATCTGAGGTCGATTGGATCATTGAGGTAGTCGTTGAGAATCTAGAAGTAAAAAAGAAAGTGTTTGAACAGGTCGATCAATATCGGAAGGAAGGATCCATTGTCAGTTCCAATACATCGGGAATATCTGTAAATGCAATGGCGGAAGGAAGATCGGAGGATTTCCAAAAACACTTTTTAGGGACGCATTTTTTTAACCCTCCTCGTTATTTAAAGTTGTTGGAAATCATTCCGACCGAAAAAACGGATGCTAATGTCTTATCTTTTATGAAACAGTTTAGTGAAGATGTTTTAGGAAAAGGTGTCGTTATAGCAAAGGATACACCGAATTTTATTGCAAATCGAATCGGTACGTACGGATTGCTTGTGACGGTACGTGAGATGTTAAAAGGCGGGTTCAGAATTGGCGAGGTGGACTCCATTACTGGCACGTTAATTGGCCGCCCAAAAAGTGCCACTTTCCGTACATTAGATGTCGTTGGGCTCGATACATTTATCCATGTTGCCAATAATGTTTACGAGCAAGTGGATGGTGAAGAAAAACAAGTATTTGAAGTGCCGGAATTCATGAAGAAAATGCACGAAAATGGTTGGCTCGGCAGTAAATCTGGCCAAGGGTTTTATTTGAAAAAAGGAAAAGACATTTTAGAACTAAATCCAGATACATTTGAATATGAACCACGGAAGAGTTTGAAGACACCAGGAATAGAAATGGCAAAACAAGCGAAAGGCACTGCTCAAAAAATGAAAGCGCTTGTATATTCGGAAGATAAAGCTGGAAAGCTTCTTTGGGATATTATAGCTCCTGTGCTTGCTATTTCTGCAGAGCTTTTAGGTGAAATTGCAGATGACGTTGTTTCGATTGATAATGCGATGAAATGGGGATTTGGCTGGAGATTAGGGCCATTTGAAACGTGGGATGCGATAGGCGTTGAAAAATCAGTCCAGAAAATGGAAGAGCAAGACATTCAAGTTCCGTCATGGGTAAAAGAGATGCTGGAAGCGGGGAACTCTTCTTTTTATAAAGAAATTGACGGAAAGAGATGTTATTTTTCAAACGGTGAATATAAAGAAATCGTAAGAAATCCGAAAGAAATTGATTTGCAGCAATTAAAAAAAGAAGGAAAAGTACTTAAGAAAAATAGTGGAGCTAATTTAATAGATTTGGGAGATGGTGTTCTTTTATTAGAGTTCCAGTCACCGAATAATGCCATTGGTTTTGATATTATCCAAATGATCAATTATGCGATTGATGAAACGGAGAAAAACTATAAAGGTCTTGTCATTGGGAATCAGGGCAAAAACTTCTGTGTTGGAGCCAACCTTGCGATGATCTTGATGGCCGCTCAAGATGATGATGCTTTTGAAATTAATATGGTGGTCCGCCAGTTCCAGCAGGCGATGATGAGAATTAAATATAGTGAAAAACCGGTTGTAGCAGCACCTTTTGGCATGACTCTCGGCGGTGGAGCCGAAGTTTGTCTCCCTTGTGCACATATTCAAGCATCAATGGAAACGTATATCGGTCTTGTTGAAACTGGCGTCGGACTTATTCCTGGAGGCGGTGGAAACAAAGAGCTTTATTTAAAGCTGCTGAATGACATACCAGATGGAATGGAGCTTGATTTGCAAAAGATTGCCAATCGTGTATTTGAAACCATTGCCATGGCGAAAGTGTCTACTTCTGCAGAAGAAGGAAGAGTAAATCATTTTTTAAACGATCGCGATGGCATCAGTGTGAATGGAGATCATCTATTATATGATGCGAAACAAGCTGTTCTAGCATTGCATGACCAAGGGTATAAGCCACCCGTACGACGTAAAATCCCGGTTACGGGTGAAACAGGTTATGCAACCTTATTGCTAGGAGCTGAGGCGAAGCATTTATCAGGTTATATTTCCGACCACGATATGAAAATTGCTAAAAAGCTAGCTTATGTCATTGCTGGTGGGAAAGTACCTTTTGGAACGGAAGTGGATGAACAATATTTACTAGATTTAGAGCGTGAAGCATTTTTAAGTTTAATAGCGGAGCCAAAATCTCAGCAACGTATGCAGCATATGCTTGTGAAAGGCAAACCACTAAGAAACTAGGGGGGATACCATGAGGGAAGCGGTTATTGTCGCTGGAGCAAGGACACCTGTAGGAAGAGCAAAAAAAGGAACACTCGCCCATATGCGCCCAGATGATTTGGGGGCGATTGCGGTTAAAGAAACGTTGAAACGTGCAGGAGATTATGAAGGAAATATTGATGATTTAATTATTGGTTGTGCGATGCCCGAAGCCGAGCAGGGGATGAACATGGCGAGGTATATCGGAGTGCTAGCTGGACTTCCAAATACAGTGCCTGCTATTACGATTAATCGTTATTGTTCATCAGGATTGCAGTCTATAGCGTACGCAGCAGAACGAATTATGTTAGGGAACGCTGACACGATCATCGCCGGTGGCGCGGAATCGATGAGCCTCGTTCCAATGATGGGCCATGTCGTACGGCCAAACGTAAAAATTGCTGAGGACATGCCGGAATATTATATGAATATGGGGCATACGGCAGAGGAAGTGGCAAAACGCTTTAATATTTCACGTGAAGATCAAGATGCGTTTGCAGTGAGAAGTCATCAAAAGGCGGCGCGTGCCATTGCTGAAGGGAAATTCGATGAAGAAATCGTTTCGGTGAATGTCGTATCACGCTCCGTAAATGCGGGAAACAAGCTCGTGGAAAAGAATATAGAATTTAAGATGGACGAGGGTGTTCGTCCTGACACGAATATGGAAGTTCTTTCAACCCTTCGCCCAGCTTTTTCAGTGAGTGGAACCGTCACTGCCGGGAATGCTTCACAAACGAGTGATGGGGCAGCAGCCGTTATGGTGATGGATCGTGAAAAAGCGAATTCTTTAGGGCTTACTCCAATGGTGAAATTCCGGTCCTTTGCAGTTGCCGGCGTTGCACCTGAAATTATGGGAGTTGGTCCGGTTGAAGCTGTTCCTAAGGCTTTGAAAATGGCGGGACTAGAACTTTCTGATATCGGTTTATTTGAATTGAATGAGGCTTTCGCTTCTCAATCGATACAAGTAATCCGACAATTAGGATTAGATGAGGAAATCGTTAATGTTAACGGCGGCGCGATAGCCCTTGGGCATCCACTTGGCTGTACGGGAACGAAATTAACACTCTCACTAGCACATGAAATGAAACGCAGAAATGTACAATTTGGTGTAGTGACGATGTGTATTGGTGGAGGAATGGGTGCAGCTGGTGTTTTTGAATTGATTTAGATAAACGGGAGGGAAAAAATCGATGGAAAATAAAACGGAAAAGCTGATTAAAGGTGGAGTTTTTTTAATCGAAGATATTTCCGCAGACCAGATGTTTACACCTGAAGATTACACAGATGAACAAAAAATGATCTATAAGACGAGTGAAGAATTCGTCGTCAATGAAGTTTTACCTATTGTTGATAAATTAGAGAATCAAGAGTTTGAGCATTCTGTAGATCTATTAAAACAAGCTGGTGAACTAGGTTTGCTAGGAGCGGATGTTCCCGAAGAGTATGGCGGATTAGGACTTGATAAAGTGAGTTCTTCTCTTATTTCAGAAGCGATGTCAAGAGCAGGTGGGTTTTCCATTTCTCACGGGGCACACGTAGGGATTGGCTCTCTGCCAATTGTCCTCTTCGGTAACGAAGAACAAAAGCAAAAATATTTGCCTTCCCTTGCTACTGGTGAAAAATTAGCCGCTTATGCCTTAACCGAACCTGGCTCTGGGTCAGACGCACTTGGAGCAAAAACGACTGCCAAGCTAAATGAAGCCGGAACACATTATATTTTAAATGGAGAAAAACAGTGGATTACAAACTCCGCTTTTGCTGATGTCTTTATCGTGTACGCTAAAATTGATGGAGAACATTTTTCCGCATTTATTGTAGAACGTGATTTTCCAGGAGTCTCTACTGGAGCCGAAGAAAAGAAGATGGGAATTAAAAGTTCATCGACTAGGACATTGATTTTGGAAGATGCGGAAGTTCCTGTTGAAAATCTTTTAGGTGAAGCTGGAAAAGGGCATCGAATTGCCTTCAATATTTTAAATATTGGCCGCTATAAACTAGGAGTGGGCGCGGTAGGTGGTTCAAAACGAGCGCTTGAAATCACTCTCCAATACGCAAATCAACGGAAGCAATTTAAAACGCCTATTTCCCAGTTCAATTTAACTAAGGAAAAATTCGGAACACTTGGAGCGGAACTATACGCGGCAGAAAGCTCTGTTTATCGAACAGTAGGCTTATTTGAAGATCGGATGAGCCAATTGACGGCAGAACAAATTAACAATGGAACTGAAGTCGCGAGTTCCATTGCAGAATATGCGATTGAATGTTCATTGAATAAAGTGTTTGCTTCTGAAGTTCTCGATCACGTTGTCGATGAAGGGGTGCAAATTCACGGCGGCTATGGGTATATGCAAGAATATGAGATTGAAAGAGCCTATCGCGATTCGCGTATCAACCGTATTTTTGAAGGGACGAATGAAATTAATCGATTGCTCGTTCCTGGAACTTTCTTGAGAAAAGCTTTTAAAGGCGAGCTGCCATTGTTGGAAAAGGCGCAAACCTTACAGGAAGAATTAATGATGCTAATGCCGGAAGAACCAGGAGATGCTCCACTTGAACAAGAAAAGTATTTAATTAAAGGAACGAAAAAAGTCGCTCTGATGATTGCAGGACTCGCTGCGCAAAAATACGGTCAGGCATTGGAGAAGGAGCAGGAAATTTTAGCGAAGCTTGCTGATGTTGTTTCTTACGCATATGCCATGGAATCCGCCATGCTTCGAACTGAAAAATCCATCTCTAGATTTGGGCTTGAAAAAAGCAAGCAAAAACTTCTCTATACGCAAATTTTCTGCCAAGACTCCATCGTTAGAGTTGAGCAGCTAGCTAGAGAATGTCTTGCTGCTGTTGAAGAAGGCGATATGTTCAGAATGATGAATTCTGCCTTAAGGAAGTTGATTCGCCATACACCCATTAATGTAATTGCCAAGAAGAGAGAAGCGGCTGAAAGGTTAATTGCTGCTGAAAGATTTGTAGTATAAATAGTGAAGTATCGGACATGATACCGTTGGGGAGCATTGACATTATTCGATGCTCTCCTTCTTTTGTTGAGCTTCGCATTATATTAAAATCATTTTTATGTTATAGTAAGTATAATGAAATTTTAGGAGGGATAGGAAGATTGGTTTTAAGTTTTTATTGGTATCCAAAATGCGGGACATGCCGTCAAGCTAAAAAATGGTTGGATGCCCATCAACTAGATTATAAAGCCATACATATTGTTGAAAATCCTCCGACTAGTGAGGAACTAGAGGCAATTTACAAAAACAGTCAGGTTGAACTGAAGAAATTTTTCAATACGAGCGGAAATAAATATCGGGAGCTTGGATTGAAAGATAAAATAGGATCGTTAACAGAAAAAGAACAATTAAATATACTTGCCAGTGACGGTATGCTTATAAAGCGTCCCTTGCTTACGGATGGACATAAAGTAACTTTTGGATTTAAAAAGGACGAATATGAAAAGACGTGGCTAAAATAAGGATGAATTCTTGATTTAGCCTATCCGTTTTTGTACATTAATAGTAGATGAAATCATGGAGGGATCTAGATGAATACACCAAAAGAATTGCGATATTCAGAAGAACATGAGTGGGTAAAAGTAGAAGATGGAAAAGTTCGAATCGGAATTACTGATTTTGCACAATCCGAGTTAGGAGATATCGTTTTCGTTGAACTTCCTGAAGTAGGCGATGAAGTGACAGCGGACGAGCCATTCGGAAGTGTAGAATCTGTTAAAACCGTTTCTGAACTTTATGCACCACTAAGCGGAAAAGTAGTTGCCGTAAACGAAGATCTTGACGACAGCCCAGAATTCGTTAACGAATCCCCATACGAAAAAGCGTGGATGATCGTAATCGAACCATCTGATTTAAGCGAAATGGACAATCTAATGTCCGCAGAAGAATACGAACAAATGACAAGCGAAGAATAATTATTGGATGCACCAAGGCAAGAGGCTGAGGTGCATTTTTATTGTTTACCGGAAAATTTTTTCTAGTGTCTATCAAATAGAAACTGGTATCTCTGCCAAGGCCATAAACCTGCTATTACAATTTTACTTATTAACTTGAACAAAAGATAAATATTTCTTACAATTAAGATAATTACAATGAGAAGGATGTGGAAAATGGAAATTAAACCGCGTGTTGAAAGTAGAGAGTTGTTGATGTATAGGGTTTTAAATGCAAGAAAAGTGTTGCCTTTTAAGGAATCATTACATCTAGCGAACCTTGAAAAAGGTTATGAAGGAGAACTATTGTTTGATGAACGATTACGAAAAATAAAGAATGATTGGCTCATACTTAATGATTTACAATTGGAAAGCAACAAAAATGATTTCCAAATCGATTCACTGCTAATATCTGAAAACATGCAATTAATGTTTGAGATTAAAAATTATGAAGGGGATTACTATATTGAAGGGGATCATTGGTATAATATGAATGGTACAGAAATTCAGAATCCACTTTCACAGCTCGAAAGAAGTGAATTCCTCCTTCGAAGATTGCTCAGAAACGTCAGGTGTAACATCCCTTTGGAAACCTACCTTATCTTCATTAATCCCGATTTCCATCTATACAACGCCCCTCGAAATTTACCATTAATTTATCCAACCCAACTAAACCGATTTTTCGAAAATCTAGGTAAAATGCAATCCAAAATAAATGAACGTCATCAGAAATTAGCAAACAATCTTATTTCTCTGCATAAGAAAGATTTTCCTTTGAAAAAAATACCGAAGTATACATATGAGGAACTGCGAAAAGGAGTAATATGTGCGGTTTGTTCTTCATTAAAATTAGAAAGTAAAAAGTCATTTGTAATATGTAAAAATTGTGGAAGTATAGAAAAAATTGAGTCGGTAGTTTTACGGAGTGCAGATGAATTAAGACTTCTTTTTCCGGAAAAGAAAATTACAACAACAGGGGTCTTTGAATGGAGTAAAGGAATAAAAACTACGGAAACAATTCAAAAGATTCTATTGAAAGAATTTGTTCAAATTGGAAGTACGAAATCATCATATTACGTAAAGAAGAAGTAAGATAATAAAAATCTATTATTGTATTTATTTCTTTCGGCTAATTCGAGACTAAATAGAAGGATATTCTCGTTTGAATTTGGAAATAGCGATGGTTCTTGATAAAAAAGCCAAAATACCGATTTGGTTGATAATATGCGGTTAATTCTCGATGAAAAGGATGAAAAAACAGATTTGGTCGATAATAAGAGGTTATTTCTCGATGAAAAGGATGGAAAAACAGATTTGGTCGATAATAAGGGGGTAATTCTCGATGAAAAGGGTGAAAAAATAGATTTGGTCGATAATTAGTGGTTAATTCTCGATTAAAAGAATGGAAAAACAGATTTGGTCGATAATAAGGGGTTAATTCTCGATGAAAAAGGTGAAAAAATATATTTGGTCGATAATTCGAGGTTAATTCTCGATGAAAAGAATTAAAATATAGAATTAGTCGCAAATCCAGCATTGAGTCCCGACGAATAGAGCATAATTATGAATTAAGTTCGAATCCCATCGTAACCATTAATTCCAATACAGAATAGGAGGATTCATTTTAACAGGATTGATCAATAAATTTAATATCCGATAATTGAAATTCCATTAAACAATATTTACTATTGTAATGTAAGTAGAAACAAAGATATTCAACGCTGAATATCCAAAAAGGATGAACCCCCTCAATGAACGAATTAACTAAAAATGACATCATGAAAATAATTGACCAACAAGAAACAACCATACTTTATTTTTACACCCCACTTTGTGGCACTTGTCAAGTCGCCGGGAAGATGCTATCCGTTGTGGAGCAAATGTTTCCAGAGCTTTCTTTTGGAAAAGCTGATTTAAATTATGTAACAGAAATGGCCGAATTATTTGCGATAGAGAGTGTTCCCTGTTTAATAATTTTAAAAGAAGGAAAGGTCCAAGAAAAAATTTATGCGTTTAAATCGGTACCTTATTTGCATGAACTTATATCAAGGTACAGCTGACTTTTGAACTATATAATGCAAATTTCCGACATATTTCCTAGGAAATTTTTCATTTATCCCGTTGACTCGTATAAAAGTCTATGATAATATGACTTTCATACCTTACAACTTTATATCTTAAACTCTTATCCAGAGAGGTGGAGGGATGTGCCCGATGAAGCCCGGCAACCGTCACATTATGTGAAATGGTGCCAATTCACACAAAGCGTAAGTGCTTTGAAAGATGAGGGGAAGGATTTTTAATTATTTATGCCTTTCTGCTCATTTTTGCAGGAAGGCATTTTATTTTGAAAATAAACCTTCTCCAAACCCATTTTACAGCGAGGTGAAATCATGACAAAAGAGTTGGATTGGGATGTTGCGGTAGTTGGCTTAGGTTCTATGGGCAGCTTTGCTTTTTGGCAATTGGCTCGATTGGGAGTTAATGTTGTCGGTTTTGACCGTTATAGGCCTGGTCATGACAAAGGCGCCGGACATGGTGAAACAAGGATTTTTCGTACGGCCTATGGCGAAGGTGTTGAATATGTTCCATTACTAAAAGAAGCGAGATTGCTTTGGAGGGAACTAGAGGCAGAAACAGGTGTGGAGTTATACACCGAAAATGGCGGTACGATGTTTGGTCCAAAAGGTGATATTTTTATGGAAAATGTTGAGGCTAGTGTTACCGAATTTAACTTACCTCACAAAAAATATTCAGGACCTGAAGCTAAAAAAGTTTATCCGCAGATTAATTTTAAAGATAATCATGTGGCGATCTACGAAGAATATGCAGGTTTCCTGAGACCAGAGCTTTCCATTGAAACAGCGGTTAAACGAGGAGAAGAATTAGGCGGGACCATTTTTACAGATAGTCCTGTCAAAAGGTTAGAAGCCGATGAAGATGAGGTTACCATTATTTGTGAAGATCGACAGTTCAGAGTTAAAAAGGTGATCGTCTCTTCAGGAGGATGGACGTCCCAAATTCTTCCAGAACTAAAGTTGCCGCTTTCACTCGAACGCCAAGTTTTAGTATGGTATGATGCAAAAAATCCTGAGCAATTCACACCGGAAAAATTCCCAATCTTTTCACGAATGAAAGATGGAATTGGATTTTACGGTTTCCCTACTGTTGATGGGAAAACAGTCAAAGTAGCGATGCACCGCGGCGGACAAATCGTCAATCACCCTGATGAAGTGGATAGGGAAATCCACGAGTCAGACCTTGAACCTGTTACCGAAAAAGTAAAAGAGTATTTTCCTGATTTAATTCCTGTTCCGGTAAAAGCAAAAACATGTTTCTACACGAATACACCAGACGAACATTTTATCCTTGGACCTGCACCTGGATCGCCAAATGTTACGCTTCTCGGACCAATGGCAGGGCATGGATTTAAGTTTGCTCCTATTATGGGGAAAATTGCAGCCGAATTAGCGACTGATAAAACTCCGACATTAGAGATAGGCATGTTTGACCCAAGTCGTTTTAATCAGTAAAAACTAAAAAATAGAATGAGGGATATTATAATGAAGAAATTGTTTGCTGTTTTATTGTTAGGATTAATCTTAGTGTTATCTGCATGCGGCTCTAAAGGCGGCAAATCAGATGTTATTAAAGTAGGTACAACGACTTCCGAAGTTCCAACTTGGAATCTTGTAAAAGAACTAGCTGAAAAACAAGACATTAAAATAGAGATTGTAAAATTTGATGACTATGTTCAACCAAACCTTGCATTAGATAGTGGGGAAATTGATATTAATGCATTCCAAACAGTTGTATATTTTGATAGCTTTAAAGCAGACCGTAAACTTGATTTAGCTGCGATTGGAACAACAAACATTTGGCCAATGGGAATTTACTCTAAAAAAATCAAAGATATTAATGAACTAAAAGATGGAGATCAAATCATCATTCCGAAAGACCCAACAAACTTAGGAAGAGCTCTTTTATTACTACAAAAAGCTGGAGTTGTTACATTGAAAGATGGATTTGATGGTACTGGCGGAGTAGAAAATATTGTAGAAAATCCTAAAAATCTTAAGATTACTACTGTAGATGCTGGGCAAACAGCTCGTGGTCTTGACGATGCTACTGCTTCTATTATTAACTCTGACATGGCGATTAATGCTGGTCTAAACCCTACAAATGATCCGGTATTTAGAGAAGATGCGAACAATAAAGCGTATGTTAATATCATTGCAGCCCAAGCAAAACGCAAAGATGACGAAACTTTAAAGAAAATTGTAGACATCTATCATACAGATGAAGTGAAAAGCTTCATTGAAAAAGAATTTAACGGTGCTGCTGTTCCAGTTAGAGAGCCGATTTCATTCTTAGATGATTATAAACAAAACTAATCCTCTACCATTAGCCTGTTTTCTATAAAACAGGCTAATGGTTTATATATTTTTTGATATAATGTAAAATCGTAGTGCTTGATGAAAATTTTTTAACGGATTAAGGAGAAAGCATATGCTTGTATTACAAGATGTTCATAAAGTGTATGGGAAAAATAAGGAGAAACAAGTTGCAGCTTTACAAGGGATAAATCTCTCTGTCGATAAAGGGGAAATTTTTGGAGTAGTAGGTTTTAGTGGTGCAGGTAAAAGTACACTGATTAGATGCGTCAATTTATTGGAACGTCCTACGTCCGGAAAAGTTTTAATTAATGGTGTAGATTTGCTTGCTTTATCCCCAAAGCAATTGCGGGAACAAAGAAAGAAAATCGGCATGATTTTTCAAAACTATAATTTATTGCACTCGAAAACCATTTTTCAAAATGTAGCGATGCCGCTTACTTTGGAAGGAAAACCTAAAGAATTCATTAAGGATAAAGTAACGGAATTGTTATCGTTTGTTGGTCTGGAAGATAGAATGAACCATTATCCCGAACAGTTGTCTGGCGGCCAGAAGCAAAGGGTTGGCATTGCACGCGCACTTGCGACAGATCCTGATATTCTTTTATGTGATGAAGCAACTTCTGCTCTTGACCCAAGTACAACGGAATCGGTTCTAGAGTTATTAAGAAAAGTTCGGGAAGAATTCGGCCTTACGATTTTAATGATTACTCATGAAATGAATGTCATTAGAGACGTTTGCGATAAAGTTGCTGTTATTGAAGGTGGAAAAATCGTCGAGCAAGGTTCTGTCATCAATGTGTTCACCGAGCCACAAACAGAGATTGCTAGAAGTTTTGTTAGAACAGTATTAAATGATGATACTCCTAATTCTATTAAAGAATTAATTAAAGCAAATTCCGGAAAAACGTATCGGATTATCTTCAAAGGAATTTCTACAAGTGCGCCGCTTTTATCTGATACAGCCAAAAAATTCTCAGTAGATCTGAATGTATTTCATGGAATGCTTACTGAATTGCAAGGAATTCCGTTCGGGAACTTGTTGGTAAATATACAAGGAGATCCAGAAGAAATAACACGTGCTGTACAGTATATGAGGGATCAAGCGACTATTGTAAGGGAGGTAACTCAAGATGCACTTTGAGCCTTGGTTTTGGCCTGAGTTTTTTAAAGCTTTGAATGAAACGTTTTATATGGTTGGGATTGGTCTTATTATATCTGTCATTATAGGAATACCAATCGGTGTTATATTAGTAATTACAAGAGAAAATGGAATTTTAGAAAATAAAGTAGTGTTTAATATACTAAATGTAATTATTAATATATTTCGTTCCATTCCATTTATCATTCTCCTCGTTGCTGTAACACCATTTACACGTTTAATTGTAGGATCAGCGATAGGAACAACAGCCGCAATTGTACCACTTGTACTATATACAGCATTTTATATCGGTCGTTTAGTTGAGAATTCACTTCTCGAGGTAGATAGTGGAACAATCGAGTTGGCAAAAGCGATGGGAGCTACTCCTTGGCAAACGATTTGGCGCTTTTTACTTCCAGAAGCATTAAGTTCAATTGTTTTGGCTCTAACGATTGCAACCATTGGCCTTATAGGTGCATCTGCAATGGCCGGGGCAGTTGGAGCTGGAGGGATAGGTGATATGGCCATTACGTATGGTTATAATCAATTTAAAACAGAAGTTACAATCGTTACAGTCATAGCGCTCATTTTATTGGTACAAATCGTTCAATCGCTTGGAAACATGTTAGCTAAAAAAATAAGAAGAAACTAAAAAATTCCGGGCATAATTGCTCGGAATTTTTTAGTACTTTTTTATCAAAAAATAATATGGTCGTTATTGCACACCATGCTTGCTTAAACTCAATCCCAGTCTATATTTGTTCGCTTTTTTTATCAAAATTTTTATTTGCATCGAAGTTTTTTTCCTATATAATTGGGAATGTGAAAAAAGGTAGGAACAAAAGCGCAAGCGCCTGTTCAGCGACGTACAGGCCCACAGGATGTGGGTCCGTCGACGTTGCCACAGGACGTGGCGGGTTTTAGTCGACGTTCCTCATAGGGTTCTGACGAGATAAAGGAAACACGGTGAGCCTAAAGGCGAGCCGATGTTGACTTATCGTAGGAAGAAACCGAAAGTTATGCTAGTCGCTAGGCGCTGGAGCTAGACGGGAATTACCTTCTTAAAAGTTATCCACAATGTTCCAATTTACAATTTCCTAGAAAGCGAAATCAGGACACCAAGGTTCCTAACAAATGAAAGGATTGGTTTTTTATTAATACCTTAGATATACAATACACAAACGGTATGGAAAAAGCGATGTATGGTGCACATGGAGTGGGATATGAAACGTATAAGCGCCAACTTCAGGTAAGAGTGTTAATTGAGAAAAAACGAGAAAAAGAGTATGTTCTTTCTCAAAGATTAAGATCGGATTTGGAACGGAAAATACATTCTTGATTTCTATATAATAATGAAGGAATGCGGTAATTCAAAGGGCGGACGTAATTTGCGTCGGCCCTTTTAAAATTGCGATGAATTGCACACTCGAATTGAAAATTCCTCCTAGTTGATAATAATTTTAATATGATATAAGATAAGGGTTGAGAATAAATTGAGAATGAACTCATCAAAATAAGAAAATCACTTTGTTTATACGGAGGTATGATCATGGCTTCAACATTAACAATTAAGGATCTTCATGTCGAAATTGAAGATAAAGAAATATTAAAAGGTGTAAACCTAGAAATAAAAGGTGGAGAAATCCATGCGATCATGGGACCAAATGGTACAGGTAAATCAACGTTATCTTCTGCCATTATGGGGCATCCAAAATATGAAGTAACAAGTGGTTCTATTACACTTGATGGCGAAGATGTATTAGAAATGGAAGTAGATGAGCGCGCTCGTGCAGGCCTTTTCCTTGCGATGCAATATCCAAGTGAAATCAGCGGTGTAACAAATTCCGACTTCCTTCGTACATCCATCAATGCTCGCAGAGAAGAAGGACAAGAAATTTCATTAATGAAATTTATCCGAGAAATGGATAAAACAATGGAATTGCTTGAAATGGATCCTAACATGGCGCAGCGTTATTTAAATGAGGGATTCTCCGGTGGAGAGAAGAAGCGTAATGAAATTTTACAATTGATGATGCTCAAGCCAAAAATTGCGATTTTGGATGAAGTTGACTCAGGTCTTGATATAGATGCTTTAAAAGTTGTATCTAAAGGTATTAACGAAATGCGTTCAAGTGACTTTGGCTGCTTGATTATTACTCACTATCAACGCCTTCTTAACTATATTACTCCTGACTATGTGCATGTAATGATGCAAGGACGTATTGTAAAATCTGGCGGTCCAGAACTTGCTCAACGCTTGGAAGCAGAGGGTTATGACTGGATTAAAGCTGAATTAGGGATTGAAGACGAAACAGTTGGTCAGGAAGCATAAGTGTTAGGAGGATCATAATGACAATCGATACGAAAATGAATATAGATCAGGATTATATCCGTTCTTTTTCATCTCAAAAAAGCGAACCAGAATGGCTTACTGAGTTAAGGGTAAAAGCCCTCGCTTTAGCTGATGAAAAAGCTTTGCCGAAACCAGATAAAACAAGAATCAATAATTGGAATTTTTCTGAATTCACGAAGCATCAAGCAGAAGGAAACAAATTCCAATCGCTAGATGAACTTCCTGAGGCAGCAAAATCAGTTGTAAATATAGATGCAGAAAATCAAAATTTATATATTCAACATAATCAAACTGCCGCCTATCTATCTCTTTCAGAAGAATTAAAGGAACAAGGTGTTATTTTTACAGATATTTTTACTGCCGCTAAAGAACACCCTGAACTTGTTCAAAAGTACTTCATGAAAGATGCTGTAAAAGTTGATGAGCAAAAGCTTACTGCTTTACATGCAGCTTTGCTAAATGGCGGTGCGTTCCTCTATATTCCGAAGAACGTAGAAGTAAAAGATCCAGTACAATCCGTTTTTATTTTTGATGATCAAGAAGCTGCGATGTTTAACCATGTGCTTGTTGTAGCTGATGATAATAGTTCTGTCACATATGTGGAAAACTATATCTCAACGAATGAAGAAGTGAATGGTGTCGTAAATATTGTTGCGGAAGTCATTGCTAACAATAATGCGAAAATCGTTTTTGGAGCAGTTGATACTTTAGCAAAAGGTTCTACCATTTATGTGAATCGTCGTGGTGTGACTGGAAGAGATGCTACCGTTGATTGGTCTCTCGGTATGATGAATGATGGGAACACCATCTTTGAAAATATTACAAATCTAATTGGTGACGGCTCCAGTAGTGATGCCAAAACGGTTGTTGTCGGAAGAGGAAAACAAACTCAGAACTTTACGACAAGCATTGTCCACTTTGGAAAAAATTCAACTGGACATATTTTGAAACATGGTGTCATGAAAGATTCTGCTTCTTCTATTTTTAATGGAATTGGTAAAATTGAAAAAGGTGCTTCAGGAGCGAATGCTGAACAAGAATCGCGTGTATTGATGCTTAGTGATAAAGCTCGTGGAGATGCAAACCCCATTTTACTTATCGATGAAGATGATGTAGTTGCAGGGCACGCAGCTTCCGTTGGGCGTGTTGATGAAATTCAGCTTTATTATTTAATGAGCCGCGGAATTACACGTGCTGAAGCGGAAGTGTTAATTATTCACGGCTTCTTGGCTCCTGTAGTAGAAAATCTTCCTATTGAAGCTGTAAAACAACAGCTTACAGACATTATCGAAAGGAAATTAAGATAATGAACAGTTTAGAGGTTCGCAAACTTTTTCCAATTCTTGACCAGGAAGTAAACGGGCATCCACTCGTATATCTGGACAGCGCTGCGACCTCACAAAAGCCTGTGCAGGTAATTGAAGTTTTAGATGAATACTATCGAGAATATAATTCTAACGTTCACCGCGGTGTTCATACGCTAGGAACGAGAGCAACAGACAGATATGAAGAAGCCCGCGCGAAGGTTAGAAAGTTCATCAATGCTTCTTCAATAGAAGAAATTATTTTTACTCGTGGTACAACGACTGCCCTCAATACGGTTGCAGTTAGTTACGGAATGGAAAATCTCAAAGAAGATGATGAGATTGTCATTTCTTATATGGAACACCATAGTAATATTATCCCTTGGCAGCAATTAGCGAAACGGACGGGTGCCAAGCTTAAATATATCCCACTTCAAGAAGATGGCTCGATCAGTCTTGAGGAGGCTCGCGAAACCATCACGTCCAAAACGAAGATTGTTTCCATTATGTATGTGTCCAATGTACTGGGAGTTATAAACCCTATAAAAGAACTTGCCGCAATAGCCCATAAAAATGGTGCGGTAATGGTTGTGGACGGTGCACAAGCTGCCCCTCATATGAAAGTAGATGTACGGGAATTAAACTGTGATTTCTTTACATTCTCGGGACATAAAATGTGTGGTCCTACAGGGATTGGAGTTTTATACGGAAAAAGAGAACATTTAGAAAAGATGGAGCCAATTGAATTTGGTGGCGAAATGATTGATTTTGTCGGTCTGCAAGAATCAACATGGAAAGAACTTCCGTGGAAATTTGAAGCCGGAACCCCAATTATAGCAGGAGCAATTGGGCTCGCTGCGGCAATTGACTTTTTAGAAGAAATCGGTCCAGAAAATATATTAGAGTACGAACATCGTCTTGCAGCATATGCGCTCGAAAAAATGTCATCTATTGAAGGTCTCACGATTTATGGACCGAAAGAGGCAGAAAAAAGAGCAGGCGTTATTACATTTAATCTAGAAGATGTTCATCCACATGATGTAGCGACCGTTCTAGACTCGGAGGGAATTGCGATTCGAGCAGGACATCATTGTGCCCAGCCGCTGATGAAGTGGTTGAATGTTTCATCAACGGCGAGAGCAAGCTTTTATTTATACAACACGGAACAAGACATTGATAGGCTTGCCCACGGCCTTGTCAAAACAAAGGAGTATTTCACGAATGTCTTTTAATAACCTAGATGCACTCTACCGGCAAGTGATTATGGATCATTATAAAAAACCGCGGAATAAAGGTTCCTTAAGTGATGGGAACCTGACTGTCGATATGAATAATCCGACATGTGGAGACCGGATCCATCTTACAATGAAGGTGGAGGACGGAAAGGTAACAGATGCAAAGTTTGAAGGTGAAGGCTGTTCCATCTCGATGGCATCTGCATCGATGATGACGCAAACGATCATTGGTCAGGATGTTGAGACGGCCATGAAACTTTCGCATATTTTCTCCGAGATGATTCAAGGTAAAGACTATGATGATGAAGACCTAGACTTAGGTGATATTGAAGCATTGCAGGGTGTTTCGAAGTTCCCTGCACGCATCAAATGTGCAACTCTAGCATGGAAAGCGATGGAAAAAGGATTACATGACCATCATTAAAGGAATGGAGGAATGAAGAATGGCTAAAAAAGCACCAGAAATCGGTGATTACAAATATGGCTTCCGAGATCGTGACGTCTCCATTTTCCGTTCTGAACGGGGATTGACGAGAGAAATCGTCGAGGAAATTTCAAAAATGAAGGAAGAACCCCAATGGATGCTTGATTTCCGTTTAAAATCTCTCGAGCATTTTTATAAAATGCCGATGCCTCAATGGGGAGGAGATTTAAGTTCATTGAACTTTGATGAAATTACGTATTACGTAAAACCGTCTGAGCAAACGGAGCGTACATGGGATGAGGTTCCTGAAGAAATCAAACAAACATTTGATAAATTAGGTATCCCAGAGGCAGAACAAAAGTATCTTGCAGGGGTTTCTGCTCAGTATGAGTCTGAAGTTGTATATCATAATATGAAGCAAGACCTTGAAGATATGGGGATTGTTTTTAAAGATACAGATTCCGCATTGAAAGAAAATGAAGATATTTTCCGTAAGCATTGGGCAACAGTTATCCCGCCAACAGACAATAAATTCGCAGCTTTGAACTCAGCAGTATGGTCAGGTGGATCATTTATTTACGTACCGCCTGGTGTAAAAGTAGATACACCGCTTCAAGCATATTTCCGTATTAACTCAGAAAATATGGGTCAATTCGAGCGAACACTTATTATCGTTGATGAAGGAGCTTCTGTTCACTATGTTGAAGGCTGTACAGCTCCTGTATATACAACAAACTCTCTCCATAGTGCAGTTGTTGAAATCATCATCAAAAAAGATGCGTATTGCCGCTATACAACGATTCAAAACTGGGCGAACAACGTATATAACCTCGTAACGAAACGTGCAGTTTGTGAAGCGAATGCTACAATGGAATGGATCGATGGAAATATCGGATCAAAATTAACGATGAAATATCCTTCTGTATTGTTGAAAGGTGAAGGTGCTCGTGGAATGACATTATCCATTGCACTTGCTGGAAAAGGCCAACACCAAGATGCAGGAGCAAAAATGATGCACTTAGCACCAAACACATCATCAAGTATCGTATCAAAATCAATTTCACAACATGGCGGTAAAGTAACGTACCGTGGAATCGTTCATTTTGGCCGTAAAGCGGACGGCGCTAAATCTACCATTGAGTGCGATACAATTATTCTTGATAATAAATCCACTTCTGATACGATTCCATACAACGAGATTATGAATGACAACATCTCATTGGAGCACGAAGCAAGAGTATCAAAAGTATCTGAGGAACAGCTCTTCTATTTAATGAGCCGTGGAATCGGTGAGCAAGAAGCGACAGAAATGATCGTTATGGGCTTCATCGAACCATTCACAAAAGAACTTCCAATGGAATATGCTGTTGAGATGAACCGACTTATTAAGTTCGAAATGGAAGGTTCTATCGGTTAAGAATACAATAAATCCCGTCACATCAAAGTTTGTGACGGGTGTTTTTACATATGTATATTTTAGCCCTGTTAGAAGAAACTATTATTTTGGGTATGGGAATTGTCAAAAAAATCATGCTCCCAAATAAGATATTTAAAATATAATATTAGTATATAAGCTGTATGAAGCAATGAGGCATCGTATATGGGATTAACTGTTGAATCAAAAGAATTCCAACAAGTCCTTCATAATCTTCGTTTGGAAAATATGTCCCTGTCAACTGAACTACAAAAAAGAGTTATTCGTCTTGTAAATAGTGATGTAACGATTACTCCCGAGCTCATTAAAAGGATTGTGCAGCATGGGAAAATATAACAAAGAAAATCAAGAATTAAAATCAGAGGCTGCCTATTAAAACCAAAGTTATGCTGGACAAGGAATATTATATCTGTCACTCTCGTTTATTTTGGATGTTTTTTATGTTCAATTCCCCGCACTTTCATATCTCCTCAACCCACGATTGAAAATAAACGTAGCCATTCCCGCACAATATATCGCAACTACAGGTGTCAAATACCCAAACATACTCCAATCCGTTTTTCCAAATAATAACGCTGCCGGAAAAAAGCTAATGAACGCATATGGCACGATCACTGCGACGAGTGCTTGGACACCTAAAGAATAGATCGTAATCGGATATTTTGCAAAATCGCTCACGGTGTGCACCATGTTTCCAAAGGCGTTCCCCGGACTGTGAGTCCAAAAGACGGATGAACAAGCCGCCATGTATATAGAAACTCTAATAATGATAGCCGAAATTAATAGAATGATTGCCATTACGACCAATCCTACTGACCAATCAATCGTGATATGTCGGAGTGCTTGAGAAATGATGACTGCGCCAATAAAGATGTTTCCAACTCCATTCATTCCAACGGCAGATCCTAAAACTTGCAGAATAGGTGAAACTGGCCTGACAAGAAGGCGGTCCATTTCCCCTCGATTTACAAATCTGCTTATAGACCAAATCCCATCGAAAAATAATGAAGCAAACCCTTCAGTAAAAAAGATCATAGCGTATATAAAAGCAACCTCCCAAAAACTCCAGCCGTTGATTTCAGGAATTTGTTGATAGACGACCCATAGAAAAATAAAGCCGAGAATTTGCGTTAGCATTGCAGCTACTAAGGTGATTAAAAAGTCTGCCTGATATTCTAATATCGCTTTTAAATGTTGATTAATAAGTCGGAAATAAATAAATAGTGATTTTTTTAATCTCATTTTGCAAACCCCCTAACCGCCATGAATCGTCACTTGTCGGACGGCCCAATTCCACATGATTTTTCCTACCATCCATAAAACGAACACCCAAAATAGTTGTAAGCATAGCATTTGTACAGCTTCAACACCTTGGATTTTTCCTAAATAAATCGACGCCGGTATATAGACGATTCCTTGAAAAGGCAAAATGCTCGCTAAAGCTTTCAACCAATCAGGAAAAAACGTTAATGGGATAAGGGCGCCAGAAAATAGATTCGTAATGGCCGCACGTGACCAAGCAATCCCAACCGCACTCGTTGTCCAAAAACATAGCAACGAAAAAATATAAACAATACTAAATTTTAAAACGAGAGAAATGACCAAACTGATGGCAAAAAGCACAATTGTAAAAGCGTTGTCCGGTACTAGTACTCCAGCAAAAAGAATAACAAAAATGGTAACAAAAATAGCGCCAATCAATCCTTCTACTATACTGGAGCCCAATGTTTCCGCCAAACGTGCTTTTTGAAAGTTTAGAGGCTTTAAGAGATCCATTGCTACGCTGCCATCTAGTATTTTCCGAGAGATTCCTGTTTCTGAATACCATGAAACTAAGGAATTCGTTAGGAATGTAATAAAAAGGTAAGCTTTCATTTGATCCCATGTGAAACCGGCTAACTCTGTTCTTCCTGCGTAAATCGATTTCCATAAATAAAACATCGCTAAAATAAAGATTAAGCTGGAAATTAAACTAATAAAATAGTTGAAGCGATAAGCCATCGTATTTTGCATCGTAATCTTAGCTATCGACCTATACTTTTTCTGGAACAAGACGAGTTTCCTCCTCCTGGCCACTGTTTAAATCGAGCTTCCCGTCATACACTTTTCTAATGACTTGTTCGATTTTAGGCTCATCAATACGAAAATCGATTACTTCGCCATGCTGCATCACATAGGAAGCAATTTCTCCGGCAGAAATATCAAAACGATTAAAGCGGACAGAGAATTGCTGTCCTGAAACATTTTCTAGGATTACACCTGGCAATCCAGCTATTAAAGAAGGTAAATTAGGGATTGCCTCCTTCATTTGGAAGTGGATCGTTCTTTCTTTTACAAAAGCATCTTTTACTGCCTGAAGCTCACCATCATAAATAACTCGACCCTTATCAATAATGACGAGTCTGTCGCAAATATCTTCAATATCGTCCAAATCGTGGGTCGTTAAAATGATCGTCGTTCCTTTTTCACGGTTAATTTCTTTTATAAACGTACGAATTCGTTCTTTTACGGCGATGTCTAAACCGATTGTCGGTTCATCTAAATAGACGATTTTTGGATTATGTAATAAAGCAGCCGCGAGATCCGCTCTCATCCTTTGACCTAAAGATATTTTTCTTGCTGAAAGGTGGAGAAATTCATCGAGCCCAAGCAAATCTTTAAAGCGATTTAAATTTTCTTGATAAATATCATCTGGAATCTCATAAATATCTTTTAATAGAGAAAAAGATTCAATGACGGGAAGGTCCCACCATAATTGTGTGCGCTGTCCAAACACAACTCCTATTTTTTGGGCGTTTTCCATCCGATTTTTGTAAGGAGTAAGCCCATCGACTGTAATGGATCCCGAAGTTGGGACAAGAATTCCTGTCAGCATCTTGATTGTCGTTGATTTCCCAGCACCATTCGGACCTACATAGGCAATCGCTTCGCCTTCCTTGACTGATAGATTGATATCATTGACCGCAAGTTTTTCCGCATATTTTTGTGTAAATAAATGCTTAATAGCTCCTTTCAAGCCAGGCTCCTTAATAGGATGACGAAATTGTTTCGTTAATACCTTTACCTCGATTAAATTCACGTTAGCAACTCCCTTCGCATTACAAATTTCACCAAAAAATACTAGATTTACTAATCTTCTATAAAAATACGAAAAACCCTTTAATTTTATGATAGTTAAAAACGACTATGTCATTCGACTCATTTTCAGAAAGTTAGGAGGATTCCATCAACTTCCGCTGAATAAATGAATGAGAGATATCTACTATTTTGTTTCAACTTCAATAAAAAGAAGGAGGAGTTAAGTCGGCAATTTTACTATTTTTTAATGGGGGTAGACGAATGTCGAAAAAGTGGTGGAGTCTGACGATGGTATTTCTATTGTTTTTTTCGAACTTTTTTAGTTTTAATGTAAAAGCAAATGAAATAAGTGAAGAACCTCCAAGTGAAGATTCCGATTGGACATTAGTTTGGGAGGATAATTTCGATGGTGACGAGTTAGACACTTCAAAATGGTCAATTGATATCGGAAACGGTTATGAAGAACCAGATGGGACTTGGCAACCAGGTTGGGGAAACAACGAGCTCCAATATTACCATGAAAATAATGTAAAAGTTGAAAATGGAAAGTTAATTTTAGAAGGTCGGAAGGAAACGGTCTCAGATCATCATGGTACGTATCAATACACATCTGGAAAAATCCTTTCCCGAGGCAAGTTTAGCAAAAAGTACGGAAAAATTGAAGCAAGAATGAAATTGCCGAGAGGAAAAGGATTCTGGCCCGCGTTTTGGATGATGCCGGAAAAAGATGTGTATGGTGGTTGGGCGGCTTCAGGTGAGATTGATATTATGGAAGGCAAAGGAAGTAAACCGAATCAAGTTGGCGGTGCAATCCACTATGGTGGAGGCTGGCCAAATAATACGTATACGGCAAAGGATTACTTTTTTGAGGATGGGAAGGACGTTACTGACTTTAATGTATATAGTCTAGAATGGGAACCAGGCGAACTTCGTTGGTATGTAAATGGAGAGCTCTATCAAAAACTTAATAATTGGAGTTCTACTGGTACGGGAAATGCTGCTAAATATTCGTATCCAGCTCCATTTGATCAAGACTTTTTTATCATCCTAAATCTAGCGATTGGCGGTCATTTTGATGGAAACCCGGATGGAAGCACTGTATTTCCAGGTCAAGTTGAGGTTGATTATGTAAGGGCTTACGAACTGACAGGAAGAGATTATTTAGAGCCCATTGAGCCTGGGTTTGATGTGGAGGAATTGCCAGATAATGCGAAAAAAGCCGTTGATGGCAACTATATATACGACAACGGTTATGAAAAAGGTTTTACAACCATTACAAACAGTTCTGATTTAGAAAATAAGTGGGACTATACGAATTGGAATCTAGTTTATATGAATGATTTCAACGGAAATGCAACTGCGAATGTTGAAAATATTGACGGAACACCTTTTGCGAAAGTAAACATCAATCAGACTGGAAACCAAGCGTACTCAGTTCAGCTCATTCAAAATATCACTCTAGGAAAAGGTCGATGGTATAAGTTAAGTTTTGATGCTAAATCAAACGCGAATCGTAACGTCAATGTTAAATTCGGAGGTGGTCCGGAACGAGGTTATACGGCATATTCTCCTTCTCCAGACTTTGCCTTAACGAATAATGTTCAATCATATGAAATGACATTCCAAATGCAGCATGATACGGATGCAGCAGCGAGGCTTGAGTTTAATATGGGACTTAATGCAAATCCTGTTTGGATTGGAAATGTTATTCTAGAAGAAATCGATCCTGTAGATCCTTATAACGAAGAAGCACCGAAAAAACCGTTAAGTAATGGGAACCATATATACAATGGGACTTTTGACCAAGGCAGAATGGATCGGATGACGTATTGGAACTTCTATACAGATGGTGCTCAAGCGAATGCTAACGTAGATCCTGATAAAAGAGAGCTAGAGGTAGCGATTACAGATGGCGGCAACAGTGAGCAAGCGGTTAAGGTAGTGCAAAAAGGTCTAAATTTACTTAGTAATGATGAATACGAATTGACTTTTAAAGCTAGGGCCAATTCTTCGAGAGACATACAAGTTGCATTCTTAAGTGAGGATGGAACGATGAATTATTCTGGAAGTCAAACAATTGCTTTAACGACTGCAATGCAAGAGAAATCGATTCGTTTTACAATGCCAGATGTCACTGATGTTAAAGGGCAGCTTGTATTCTATCTTGGCGGAAACAATCATAATGTTTATCTGGACGATGTAAAACTAATTCGCTTAACGAATAAGAATGATCAATTAACATTAGATGATATTTTTCCTTTGAAAAATGGCGACTTTTCAAAGGGATTAGAACATTGGACGAAGCATGTTCAAGGAGTTTATGATGGTCCGAGCTCAGGGAGTCTTCAAGTTGAAGATGGCCAAGCTAGTTTTTCCATCCAAAATATTGGCAACAATCCATGGGATCTTATGTTAATCCAGGAAGGAATGAATGTAAAAAAAGGAAACACATATGTTGTTCAGTTTGATGCTAAATCGACTGTAGATAGATTGGTAGAGGTAGTAGTCGAGAACGCATCCTATACTAGATTTTTTAACGAAAAAATTCAATTGAATAATGAGATGAAAACATTCGAATTTGAATTCAACATGAATACGGATGAAGCGGTTGGCCTTAAATATTTGCTTGGAAATATTGCAGGAGGTCCAGCCATAAACGGCGCGCATGATGTGTTCATTGACAATGTCCGTTTTGAAATAAAAGGGGAAAGAGAAAAGCATTTCCCACTTAAAAATGGCGATTTTTCAAATGGATTAACGAGCTGGAACCGACATGTCCAAGGGGATTATGACGGAAATTCCAGAGCAACGATGGAAACTGTAAACGGTGAAGCGAAGGTTTCCGTTCAAAACATAGGAGTGAATCCTTGGGATGTGCAATTGTATCAGCCGGGACTTGCCTTGACGGAAGGGAAGACGTATATCGTTTCTTTCGATGCAAGATCCACAATCAATAGATTGCTAGAAGTAGTCATAGATAATGGCGCCCCTGCCTATCATCGTTATTTCAATGAAACCGTTCAGTTGACAGATAAGGCAAAAACATATTCTTTCGAATTTAAAATGACGAAGGATGATATGACGACATTCCAGTTTTTACTTGGCAATGTAGGTGGACAGCAATTAGCGAATCCACATGATGTATTTATAGATAACGTGAGATTAGAAGTTAAAGGGGCGAGGGAAGCTCTAGGAGGCAGTGATGATGTTGTTGAACCGGTCGATCCACCAGATTCAGTTGAAGCGATTTTCCAGATGAACGGAAATAATGCGATAGCCTCCGATGCTGATTTCGAAAGTCTTTTAGATGAGTTGAAAAATGAAGGGACTGTTATCATTAATTTAGCTAATAAAAAGGACAATACGTTCGTTCGACTCAGTGAAAGGCAAGTAGCGCTATTAAAAGAAAAGTCAGCAAGGGCTAAAGTGAATCTGAACGATGATGTGATCTTGTCTATCCCTTCACAAGTATTTAATAAAGATAAAGGAAAAGTGGAAATAAGTATAAAGAGAGAAAAGTCCGTTAATGGGGCAGTCAGCTCTGTCTATAATTTGGAAATGAAGCAAGGCGGACATACGATTTCCGAGTTTGGTGATCTAAGCGTAACGTTGTCCTTAAAAGTCGATAAAGAAAGCAACGACCTTAGCGTTTACTATAATCTAAAAAAGGATTGGATAAAACTCGGAGGGACTTATCGCGACGGACTAGTGACAGTTGATACAAACCATTTTAGTACTTTTGTAGTTTTTGCTCATGATCCTTCCAATAAAAAGAAGTGATGATGGAAAGAAGGCGGCTCATTTTGTAGCCGTCTTCTTTTACTTTGTAACGGGAAAGTCCATATTTCTTCAATTATATTAAAAAGTTTGATACATTTTTAATATCACTTTTTAAATAAAGTTGGTGAGCGCATGATTTATATAGGTGTAACAGGGTGGGGGGATCACGATACGCTGTACAGACATGGAATAGCAGCCCGTGATAAGTTGAAGGAATATGCTGCACATTTCCCAACTGTGGAAGTGGATGCTTCCTTTTATGCGATTCAGCCGGAAAAAAATAGTGCGAAATGGGTACAAGATACACCTGAAAGCTTTCGTTTTGTAGTAAAAGCCTATCAAGGGATGACGGGCCACCAAAGAGGCGAAATACCTTTCGCTAATAAAGATGAAATGTATGAAGCTTTCCTTTTGTCGATCCAGCCATTTATCCAGAGCGGAAAATTAGCTATGGTTTTATTTCAGTTTCCACCATGGTTTGACTGTACAAAAGAAAATGTTGCTTACTTACGATACTGTCGTGAAAAAATGCGGGAAATTCCAATCGCTCTCGAGTTTCGAAACCAGACCTGGTTTTACCCACAATATAAAGAAAATACACTTCGATTTATGGAAGAAGAGGGTTGGATTCATAGCATTTGTGACGAACCTCAAGCCGGTTTGGGTTCGGTTCCAACGATTCTACATTCGACAAATAAGGAAAAAACCTTAGTCCGTATGCATGGTCGTAATGTTGCCGCTTGGATGAAACCAAACGGGAATAATTGGAGAGAAGTTCGCTACCTGTATCGTTATAATAAAGAAGAATTGCTAGAATGGAAAAAATGGATGATTCAATTACAAAAAGAGACGAAAGATATATATGTCCTTTTCAACAATAACTCTGGCGGGGATGCGGCAGACAATGCTAAACAATTTATCGAAATGCTCGGGATTGAATATACAGGTTTAGCATCGAAACAGCTTGGTTTATTTTAATTTTGCTTTAACAAGGTAAAATAAAGAGAATCGTCATTGCATTCCGAGTTGAGAAGGGAATTATCGATTTGTACAATCATTCCATGATCAATAAAACTTCAAAAGCTAAATAGAGGTACTTTGCAATCGTAGCTGTGTAAGTCTTAGTTGTGCTGCGAATCAGTCTCATTCGCGGCAGACCTCGTACGATTGTGTCAGTAGTGCCGCGTATCTGGTTCAATCGGGGCAGACTTCTTACGTTTGTCACAATTGAGCCGTGCATCGCTCTCAATCGCAGCATACCGCGTGCAATCTTGTCAGATGTGCCGCGTATCTGGTTCAATCACGGCAAAACTTGGACTTTTGTTTCAATTTCGCTGTACATTTGAAAAAGCCTTATATTATTAAGTAGTTTATAGGAATCGTTAGGAAGTGTATCCGTGAAAGAAAAGATTCACATTTATCATACGAATGATCTCCATAGCCATTTTGAGAACTGGCCAAAAATCAAATCCTTTCTCTCAAAAAGGAAATCGTTCCACGAAGCAGCAGGGGAAGAGGTATTTCTTTTCGATTGTGGGGATTTTATGGATCGCTGGCATCCTTTTACAGAAGGTTCAATGGGGAAAGGTAACTCAACATTATTAAATGAAAGCCAATACACTGCTGTAACCATTGGAAATAATGAGGGAATTACGTTGCCTTTTCAAGATTTGGATGCTTTGTATGAAGAGGCTAATTTTGATGTCATTGTGGCGAATTTATATCTCCCCGATTATAAAAGGCCGAATTGGGTTCAACCATATATCATTTATGAAACGAAGCATGGTCATAAAATTGGCGTTACTGCCGTGACAACATATTATCAAAAACTATATAAGCTACTAGGCTGGGAGCTTTCGGAGCCTTTTACGGAACTTGAAATGCAGTTGAATCGATTGCAAGATGAGGCAGATATGATCATTGTTCTTTCGCATTTGGGGATTCATGATGACGAAAAAATGGCGGCTTTATTCCCGCAAATTGATTTAATCCTAGGTGCCCATACTCATCACTTTTTTCAAAAAGGACAAAAGAGTTACAATACCATGATGGCAGCAGCAGGGAAATATGGTCGTTTTGTTGGGTATGTAGAAGTTGAGTTAATGAAAAAACCGGTCAACATCCAGCCAGTGCTTTTTGAAACAGCGCTTCTTCCTCCCGAAAAAGAAGATTTTGATCAAGCACTTGAAAATATTGGAAAGAAGCGACTCGACGTCAAAGTAACACAGTTACAAAATCCCTTAACGTTCTCATGGGAACGACCTTCTCCTTTGGCAAATCTTCTGTGTGAAGCCTTACATGAATGGTGTCAGCCGGATTGTACTCTAATTAATTCAGGATTAGTTCTTACTTCTCTTCATAAAGGAGATGTAACGAAATATGATATTCATCAAATGCTGCCACACCCTATAAATCCTTGTACTGTTGAGTTGACTGGTGCGGAGTTAAAAGAAGTTCTTTTACATGCGGAAGAGGACAAAGAATGGGTAGATCTTCAAGTCATTGGTTTAGGTTTTAGAGGCTCAGTCATGGGAGCTTTCGTTCATTACGGCGTTGATGTAGATAAAATAGAACAACAGGTTTTGATAAAAGGAGTTCCAATTGATCCAGAAAAAACGTACACACTTGGAACGACCGATATGTTTACATTTGGCAGGTTTTTTCCTGAAATTAGACGATCTGAAGTAAAGCATTATTTTATGCCTGAATTTCTCCGCGATGTAATGGAATGGAAATTGAAAAGCTTGCAGGATTGACCGTTCTCCAGAGTAAACTATTTTCGCCTCTGTACATACATATGAGTATGGGGAGGAGTGAATGAAATGGTTTCTATGGAACCTTTAATGATAGAAGGACATACGTTTATTGCTACATCCGTTTTATTGCCAAAGACAACTTTACTGACGATTTCTAATGATAAAGGGTATATTATGTGCGGGGCTCTTGACGTGGGATTGCTTAATGAACGCCTTGCAGACCGTGAAATCATTGCTGGAAGGGCTGTTGGAGTAAAAACTATTGAACAATTAATGCATGCACCCCTTGAATCAGTTACAATTGCGGCGGAAAAATTAGGAATTCATGCAGGGATGATTGGCACCGATGCATTATTAAAAATGGTATAATGTAGGACAAATTTTCTAAACTAACTTTCCCTTCTTAAGCATACATTTGCATTAAGGGGGGATTTTTTTGGCTGTATTCCGTTATCGAAAAATACGGCGTGGCCCTTTGCCATTTCGTTACGTTATGCTTTTATCTTTTGTGTTTTTCATTTTTTCTACTGCATTAGGACTTTGGATTGTAAATAAGGGGATAAAACCGACATTAATCAACTATGCCGAATCGCAAACAAATAAAATTGCACCGGCGGTCATCAATAAAGCGATTGAGGATGTTTTACCAAACGTAATGGGACTTGATGAAGTTGCTGAAATATTGCCGAGTGGGGCGGTAAAATATAAAGCGGATATTATTAACAAAACACAAGCGGATTTATCAAGGGCTATCCAATTAAATTTAAAACAGGCTGAAAGAGGAAACCTAGAGTCCCTTCAAGCAGAAACTGGTGTACAAATTGATTATGATGAATCAAGTAAAGGTGAAGGAATTGTTTATTCTTTCCCAATTGGGCAAGCGACTAACAACGCTTTACTTGGAAACTTAGGTCCAAGAATTCCGATTAGATTTACAGCAGTCGGTAGTGTGCGTTCAGGTGTTGACTCAAAGGTTGAGCAATATCCAATCAATAATATATTTGTAACCGTCTTTATTCCGATTGAGGTAAGTGTTCAAATTATTATTCCTTTCGGATCTGAAAAAACAGTTGTAAAGCAGGAAGTTCCACTAGCTATCGGATTATTCCCTCTCGCTGTTCCAGATTTTTATAATGGGAATGGAACGACGAACCCATCTATCCAATTTCCGACTAAACCTTAGTACTATTGTAAGTAAGATAGGAAAATGTTATATTGATATAGGTGTTTTAATTAAATAGACCTTATCAAAATCGGATGAGGTAGAGGCGCGAAAGAAATGAGTAATCTGTGTAAGGATGACGAACGATGATCACAGAGGAAAGGTTCTTTTGCCGAAGCGAGGATCTTCGTCAAATGGTTCTCGCTGGTGTTGCTTTGAAAAAGAGTAACACTCTCATACTTTGTAAAAAGGTATGGGGAGCTACAGATCACGATGGAGGAACTGTACATTTCAT
>NZ_JAIAZY010000016.1 GCF_019459225.1 Bacillus sp. IITD106 | reverse complement strand
TTCTTCGAAAAAACATTTTTTATGAAACTAAACAAAATATAGCTCCGTCAATTAAATAGAGAAGGAGGGGTAAAGTTTGCTAGATATAGAAGTGGCAGAGGGATTAAACGTTCATTCGGAAGCAACTAAGGAACAGTTAAACCAAATGATGATAGATTATGGGCAAGTGATTCAGCAACTTGTTTTTACTTATGTGAAGGATTATGCAGTTGCCGAAGATTTGACGCAAGAGATTTTCCTTAAATCATATAAAAAGCTACATACGTTCAAGCAACAATCCTCCTTAAAAACGTGGATATATCGTATCGCAATGAATCACTGTAAGGATTATTTGAGAAGCTGGCAGTTCCGAAAGGTTTTGTTTAATACAGAACTGATTGATAGTGCAGCGGCGAATGAGAAAGATATTTGCCAGTTAGTTATCGAAAAGACAGAGGAAGAAAAGCTAGCTACTGCATTGTTAGAACTTCCAATTAAATATCGAGAAGCAGTCTATCTCTATTATTATGAGGATTTAACAACAAAAGAGATCAGCCAACTCACAAATGAAAATGAAAATACGATAAAAACAAGATTAAATCGAGCTAGGCGGATGCTCAAAAGTCTATTAGGTGAGGAGGCATAAAATGAGTGATTCACTGAAAGATTTAAAGAAGGCGATGGACAAAACCGTTTTCCTTGATTTTAAGTTTTCCAAAAAACAGCGGGAGATTATATTAAAGTCAGCAGACGATGATGTAGATAAAAGTATTGAGATTGTTTTATTAAAATCATTGGAGGAAGGATCAAAACCCGGGTTTGAAATCTATATCTATATCCAAAATGATGTTGCTAGAGAAGGATTGAAGGAGAGGGAAGGAAGATTATATGTAATCCTCCATCGTTTAGAGCAAAAACGATTTATTAGCTCTACATGGATAGAAGAAGAAAAGATCTATCACCTGGATAAAAAAGGAATAAGACTATTAGCAGAATGGAACAAGGCAAAAAGCAAATCAGAAAGAAGGTCGTTGATACTGGAAGTGGGAGGGGGATGGGCATGAACGAAAAGCATTCCTCACATATCAACGAATTTTTACAACGGGTCAAAAACCAGATTCAATCCAAAGAAGCAAAGGAGTATGTTGAACAAGAATTACAAACCCATATACTACAGCGTAAGAAAGTACTTTTACATGAGGGGTATTCAGAAGAAGAGGCGGAAAAGCAAGTACTAGAACAAATGGGAAACCCATCAACATTAGGAAGAGAAATGCACCAAATCCATAAGCCAAAGGTTGATTGGATTTTGATTGGTTTATTTACGATGGTTTTATTAATAGGGACAGTGCCATATTATTTTACTTTCGAATATACTACCCCATTTCTAAGTAAAAGGTTAATCTATAGCATTTTTGGTTTAACGGTTGCAATTGCAATAATGTTTATAGACTACCGTAAAGTTATTCGACTGTGGCCTTTGTTATTTGGAATTGGAATAGCCCTTTCCTTGTATATTGCTTTAGTGGGAGAAATAAGAAATGGCCGTGGATATTTATTAATAGGTAATGTCGCATTGAGCTTTTGGCCTATTGCTATTATTTTTATTTTTAGTTTTATTGGGATGTTGTCATCGTTTTATCATGAAAGGAAAAGATTATGGGTTGCCACTTTTGTAATGTTTTGGTTTCCGATTTTACTTATTCTGAAAAATTCTAATCCCGCCATAGCTGTTTTCTATTTCATTACCCTCCTCATAGTCTTAGGTTTTTCAAAAGTTTCAAAAAGAGAAAGGATCCTACTGATCTTAAGTCAATGCTTTATTATTCTCTCGGGTATTTTAGCCTTGCCAATTAGTCATGTATATACATATTCTCTAGTGCGGATAAGGGCTTTCTTAAATCCAGAATCAGATTCAGATGGTGTTGGATTCTTGTCTTTACAACTACAGAAAATAATGAAGGAATCGTCTTGGTGGGGTGGACAAGAAGCATCGAGTTATCTAATTCCAAATAGCCACACAGAAAATGCCTTTGCAACAATCGTAGCTCATCTTGGCTGGATATTCGGAATCTTATTGATCGCCTGCATTGGCGTATTCGTGCTTCGAATGGCACAAACCATCTTACAAACAAAAGATCATATAGGAATCATGCTTGTCATAGCATGTGTTACCATAATTGGTCTCTCAGCTGTTTGGAATATTTCCATGTTGCTCGGAATTCTACCGCTTTTGGAAATCCCACTCCCGTTTGTTAGCTACGGAGGTCAATTTCAGATGATCCATTCTATATTGATAGGGTTTATATTAAGTGTATATAGGAGAAAAAACTTTATCCATGTACAATCCGTATAAAGAGAAAAGAAGCGAAGGAACGATTCCTTGCTTCTTTTTAAGTTTTTTTAAGATTTAGAGGTGTAAAACCCTATTAGATAAACATGGTAAACCTTATCAATACTGGTAGGTTTTTTTTATAGCAACGAACTTCTTGCCCCTATTCTGATAAAATTCTCCATAGATCACTATAAAATTATAAAGTTGATTCACTATTAATCTTGATATAATAATAGAGTGTCCATAATCTTGGATTCTCTTTTTTATTTTTGCTTCAAATCAGAACAGGGACCCTAAACAACTAAGGAGTTGCACATTCATATGAACAAGAAGGATATAGCAAACATACGTAAACAGTTTAAGCTCGATAATGATTTATTAAAAATCACCCATATCTTTAATGTCTATATTAGAAAAGAAAGCAGCGATATTTATCATCAGGAGAGCAATCCTTTTTCCATGCTGGACCGGGAGCAGCAGGAGCTCTTCATGATCAATTTTAAAAAAGTGCTAACCGGTGCATTGGATATAAAATTATTTGAAGTAAAGTTTCAAGAACAGGTGGAGGATCATTCTCGTTTTATTCTCCATGAAGGTTTGCAAGCGGAGGATGTTGACGATTGGAAGGAGCAAATGCTTCTGATTGTTGAAAAGATGTTCAAGGATGTCCAATATGAGAAGGATATGGTCGTCACGTTCATACGCGGGGAATATTTTAAGCCGACGAAAAGGAACAGTGAGGAAGCAGAAGTGAGTGATCGGGATGAGGTGTACACACATCCTTTTATTCTTTGCAGTATTAACCAGACGGAACAACCGAAAAGGTCGTTGGTGTTTGATTATATCGAGAAAGAATTTAAGTCCAGTGTTGTGGTTGATTCAGTTATAAATCTCAGAACTCCGGTAGGAGGATTTTTGTACCCAAGTTTCACAGACAACGCAGCCGATGTAAACCGCGTCCTTTACTCGACAGGAAAAGCGAATCAGCCTGATTATCACTTTATCGAGAATGTCTTAAATGGAGAAGAGATCATGACAGCTTCAGAAGATAAAGCGGTTTTTGAAGAGATCGTAAAACAAGTGGTTGGTGAACAGGTTGATACTCATACGCTTGCCAATGTATATGAGGAAATTAATCGAATGATGGACGAGCATGAGGATGAAGAGGAAGAGGTTGAAACGCCAAAATTGGATTACAAAGACGTAGAACGTGTGCTGAAAATGAGTGGAGTGGAAGACGTTAATTCAGATAAAGTTGAAATGGCATTCAAAACAGTCATCGATGACGAGAAGTACGAGCTAAAAGCAAGCAGTATCGTGCCAAAATATACGTCAAAATCAATCAAAATTAGTACTAAGGTAGCCAATATTTCAATTAGCCCAAAAGATTTGAGATATGTGAAGCAGGTTAATTTTAACGGAAAACATTGTTTATTGATCGAGGTGGACGAAGAAACGGAAATTGAAGGATTTACATTAATCGAGGAGGCATTTTTAGGATAAAAGACGTGAAATTGATTCAACAAATATCAGACCATAAAAATACAAAAAACTTCGGACGTTGTTTAATGACCGTCCGAAGTTTTTCTTTATCTTCTTTTATAATAAAATTCCCGCCATTTGGCGTTTCCTTCGTAATAAATGCGACGCCATTCTTCATTTCCATTATAATACGCTTCTCGCCACTTTCCAGTTTTGGTATGATAGCCGTATCTCCAAACATCTTGTTGTCGCTGATAGAGCATTTGCCAAATGGCCGTTCTATTCTTGTAATCTTCTATTATTCCCTTATCGAAAAGCTCTTGAAGTAAATCTTCTGCCCGCTTAAATTCCTCTTCTGATTTATCCATAATGGATGCTCCCGTTGCATCGGCTTTGTCCATTAATTCTTTTTGTTTCTTTGACGCCTCTTCCATTCCAGCATTACGCCACTGTTCCCATGCTTCTGATAATCTCTTATACTCCTCCTTCCAATACTTATCTAAATCTTGCTTGGAATTAGCAAACGTAAACTCTCCATTTCCTGCTTCCGCCACTTGTTTTAAAAGTTGTTGTGCTTCATTATCCACTTGAAAACCAATGATATTAATAATGGGTTCGATTCCTTCTGCAGCTAGCTTTTTTGCTTCTGCAACTGGATCACCACCGCACGTTTCAATTCCATCACTTACCACATAGACAATCATTGAATCTGCATTTTCTGGAATGTCTTCTTTCGTTGCTGAAAGGACTTTTCCTATCGGTGTCCAGCCTGCTGGTTTGACTGTGGCAAGGGCAGTTTTCAATTGTTCAGTATTCTTTGTTCCTGTATAAATAGTTTCTGTTGAAGCGCATGACAGTGCCTTATCAGCATCACTTCCAGTTCCTTTATGACCATACACACGAAGTGAAACTGTACTATCATTAGGTAGAGATTCGACAAAGCTCATAATGGCGCTTTTCGCTTCATCCATTCTTGTCCCACTTCCGTTTTTCGCATTCATACTTCCACTAGCATCTAGTAAAATAGCAAAATGCGTGCCAGTAACCTCTGGAGCTTCAATTTGTTCATCAGGACGACTCTCTCCCGCACTTACAGTCGCATCAAATTGTAAAAATGTCTCAACTTCTTCATGGTAATCCATTCTAACTAGCTTCAAGATTGCATCTTTGTATTCATCATCGCTTAACCCTTTTGGAAGCTCTAAAATTTTTTCTTTTGCAAGCTGTTCGTTAAAATTCTCCGAATATAGTCCGGGTTTTTTCATCAATTCTAACTCTAATTCACTCATTTTGGCATCATTGTTTTGAGGTTCATATACGGGGTCCTCTTCATTCCACCAGTTGTTTTCCTTCTCGGGCTCTGCTTTCTCCACAACCTTTGTGACAGGCTTTTCATTTTTTGTCTCATCCGTTACTTCTATTTTTTCTTTGCTAGGGACATCACCTTTAGCTTTTCCGGCACTACAGCCAGCTGTAAATAACAAAAAGATGGATAGGATGATAAACAACCATTGTTTCATAGTCTTCAACTCCAATATGTATTTAAAGCTTATCCATTTATCGGAATTAGCTATTTCCCGTTGTAAAAAATGTTTCTACCTCTTCGCTTATTCTAATCATATTCTTATTGGGTTATTTTTCCATAGGTTAATATAGAAACCATTCTTTTTACCTAATGTTTTGTAGTTTTTCACGCATCAAAAGTCCCGAGAACTGTAAACGATTGATGTGAATCGTAGTGCGGTAAAAAATTTGTTTCGCATAGGATAATGGTTGATTTTTTTATACAATAGATTTAATAGGAGCGGTTGACAATCTCTGTTAAAGCAGAAAACTTTGCTAAAGGGATCTTGATTCGGGCTATAGGATAAGGGGGGAGCAAAATGAACAAGTCAAAATTTTGGGGCGTGGCAACACTGATTGGATTGCTAATGGGAGCAGGAATTTGGTTCGCTTTAAATGCGAACAAATCCGAAGAATTTGTGTACAGTGAGAAAGGGAAGCTGTACTGGCTAGAACTCGAGAGTCGAACAGGGAAAGTATATGGAACATTTCATCAACAGGAACTTATAGATGAGATCGGGAAGGAACCTTTTATTGAAGAAAAAGAATTTCCCCTTACTGGCGAAAAAACCGAAAAAGGATATAATTTTAGTGTTGATGATGGTGAGGAAATCAAAAAGTTTTATGCCAAGTTTTCTAAGAAAAATCTTGTTGTTCAAGAGCAAGGCGAAAATGATGTAAAACTATTCGAATCTGCGACAGAAAAAAGCCTCGAGCAACATAAAAAAGAATTAAAACAAGAGTTGCAAATAGCGATTGATCAATCGGAAGAAAAATTTAAAGATTTCTTGAGAACCTTTTTTTCCGAACTGAGAAATGTTTACGGATATCTTTCTTCCTCGGAAAACGAAAAGTACCAATTGTTTCTTAAAATTGATGAAGCTCTCCTCGAAGGTGAACTGTCAGGTTCTCTTCTCATGATGGTGGATACGGGGAATGAAAAAAGTCCGTACAGGGAAGATAAGTATGAGTTGAACGGTATAACGGACGGACATATGTTGAAACTATACACTACTGTAGATGGGCAGGAAACTAAGCTGGAGGGAAATTTTCATGAGGATGCTAGTAGCTTCGACCTGTCGTTTTGGGCAACCGAACAAAAACTAACGTATCGCGCAGTCACAAAAGAAGAGTTTGAAAAGAGTTACGAGGAATTTAAAAAGAAGGTACAAAATAGGTAAAGTGGAAGACAAGATTAGATAGAGATGATATAACTAGGTGAAAAACAAAGAGACGGTCTTGAACTTCCTCGGTGGGAAGCAAGAACCGTCTATTTTAATAAACCACAACCGGGTCATACGTTTTGAGATTATCATACACTTGTTTCATAATGCTTGGAGGCGTATTGACACAGCCGGCCGAGCCACTATTAAGATAGGCATTACTAGCCCAGTTTGTACGCCAGCTGGCATCGTGAAATCCTTGGCCGTCGTTTGTAAACGGAGCCCAGTAATTAACCTTAACGGAATAATTGGGATTTCCTACTGCACTACCTTTAAGTGTGTACGGTGAACTTTTAAAAAGGATATACCAAACTCCAGGATGTGTACCTTCTTTAGTGCTTTGCTTGCCGGTTACTACATGAGTTGTAACAGCCAATTTTCCATTTTTATAAATCCATATACGCTGTTCGGCAAGTGATACTTCTGCATATGTGTCGCCAATGCCATTATTCGTTGTTGCTTCATAGCCAATGCCCTCATTCGTCCAACCGTGACCGTAAATATTAGTAGCAGAAAGCGATTTTTCCCCATTTTCAAATGCTGCTTGGATGAGCTCTGCTTCCTTCTCAACATCTAATGCCCAGCCATAGCCTTTGGCTTTTACTTTAATGACATTTCCTGAATGGGTCTTAAAGTCAATGGTTTTATTTAATGTGGAGTGAGCATTATTAATCTCACTTATTTTGTTTTGAATGTCACTTCCGGAGATTGTTACCACATCATCTTTTGAAATAAAGGCATCTTTAATTAATTCACTAGCTTTTAACGTATACACTTTGTCCTGTACTTTATAATCGACTGTTCTTTTAAGGAATGCATGATACTTTTGTTCCTCTTCTTTAATAATCGGATTATCTGCTTCAATTGGTTTCAAGTATGCAGGGCCTAGATGGATATCGCTCGAATACTTTTGTTTTGTAAAATCTTTTAATAAAGCGGCAATATCATATTGTTCTCCACTTTCACTATTAGAGATGACAATTTTTCCACCTTCCAATTTCACGACTGCATCTTGCGGAGCTTTTAAATTTTCGTTCATGGATAGAAGCTTTTCTTCTAACTGTGTTTTCATTGTATTATTACGAAACTCATCCGTCTTTTTAGGTGCTAACCAAAAGCTCTTTGCCTCTGAGTTAGGAAAAAACGTCCACTGGTCTTTTAGTAATTTTTTTATAGCAGAAGTATCTTGACTAGAAAAGGCCATCTTCGTATCTTTTTCATCAATAATAAGTTCTTCCCCTACAAAAACTCTATTTTTTAAGGATGTTCCCTTTAATTTATCTAGTGCCTTACCAGCAGTTAATCCACCGACTGGTACGTCATTAATTGTAACGTTCGAATTGAATCGTGTTGCCTGATAAAAGCTAAGTCCTGCAAGTATTATGGCAATAACCAACATAACCCCAATTGTAATAAAGACCCAGTTTCTTATCGGCTTGGATCGCTTGCTTCGTGCTCTGTAAATTTCTTCAATAGGTGCATTTGCCGTACTCATACACATTCCCTCCGCTACTTAATAGCATAGCAATTAATTTCCTCCAACTTTAAAGTGGCATTTTTTACAAACGCTCTTGAATATTTTACTATACTATTAAAATTATTACTATAATATTACAAAACTTTGAGTGTGGAATTTGTCATAATTTGTATGTGAGTTAAATTTTCTTAATACCAATATATGAATAAAATATTAATATGCTTAAAAAATGGTGTTTTTAAATAAATATCGGTTATCGCCTTTTGAAATAAAGCATTATGTAAATGGACATTCTCTAAAATCAGATTTAATAAATTATTTTAGGATATTAATATAATGAAAAGAAAATGCGTTGGGGGGGTCATAATGTTCCGCTTAGACAATGTGAAATATAAACAGATTTTACATATAGATTATGCAGCCATTCCAGAAGGAAAAACTACTTGTATCATTGGTAAAAGTGGGAGTGGCAAGACGACTTTTATTAAGCTATTGAACGGGCTCATTAGCCCAGATGCTGGAGAGGTTTACTATAAGGGGAAAGCTCTGTCACAAATAGATTTAATTCAACATCGCCGCCGCATTATCATGCTGCAGCAAACCCCATCTATTTATGACGGAACGATACAAGATAATTTACAAATAGGCAGGAAGTTTTCTAATTTAGATGATGCCACGAAGCCAGAAATGGAAAAGGTGCTAGACTGCGTAAATTTACATAAAGAATTGAAAACAATCGCGAATGAACTTTCTGGAGGCGAAAAGCAAAGATTAGCTTTGGCTCGGATTCTTTTATTGGACCCGGAAGTGGTGATTATGGACGAGCCAACTGCGGCTTTAGATGAAGAAACTGCCCAAGAAATGATGAAAAAGATTCTCCAAATAGGTAAGGATAAAGGCCAAACCATGATTATGGTTACTCATTCAAAAGAAGTCGTTGAAGCATTTGCTGAGACAGTTATTGAAATTGATGCCGGGCGAGTGAGGTGACGGACTAATGAATTCTGGAGTCATTGACATAGAATGGTGGCGGCTGGCTGCTGCGTACTTATTTATCGTTATTTTAGTAGGCATCGTCAAATGGCGGAGGATCAATCGAGAAAAAGAAATTGTTATTGCAACATTTCGTATGTCGATTCAACTCGTCCTAGTCGGGTTTATTCTGGAATATGTATTTAACGGCTTTGGGACAGAAGTCTCCTTCCTCAAAAGCTCAGATTTAGATGGGAGATGAATGCTTGCCCCTTATTTTTCTACCCTTGAAACATTTTCTCTATATGCTATACTAGGTTATAGGAACATATGTTTGGAAGCTGAGAGATGATACGATGTATGAAGACCCCGTTTCGTGCAACCCCAGAGACGATCAATCGTTTGTTTGAATGCAATCATGTTTCGGCTGAAGTGTGGAATCACTGCCTGGTACTCGCCAAAGACACTCATACGAAAACCGGCAAATGGATCACCAAAAGTGAGCTCCAGAAAGCAACGAAGAGGAAGTATCCTATCCATTCTCAGTCCGTGCAGGCGGTTTGCCATAAATACGTGTTTGCCCGTGATGCGGCAAGAAAAGCAAGGAAAAGGGGACATCCGACCAAATATCCATATAAACACAAGAAACATTTCAACACAAAATGGGCAAATAACGGCTTCACGGTGCATAAGAATGGAAAAATTGAGTTGAAGATGGGAGATTTTGAAGGCAAAAGACAGAAGCCTTTAACGATCTGGATCAAGGAATTGCCAAAAGGGACCATCAAAGAAATTGAATTGATCTTTGAACGGCGATTGATGATTTCCATTGCGTATGACGATGGAAAAGAAGCCAAAGAGAACAAGTCCACCAATCGCTCAGCTATTGACGTGGGAGAAATCCATACGATTGCGGCGGTGGCGGAGAATGGTGAGAACATCATCATTACGGGCAGGAAAATGCGTTCCATTCACCGTCTGCGCAACAAAAAACTTGCAGAACTTCAGCGGAAGATGAGTCGATGCAAGAAAGGATCAAAGCAATGGAGAAAGTACCAACGCGCCAAAATGTACGTCTTGTCGAAAAGCGACAGACAATTAAAGGATGCAGTCCATAAGACGACGAAGCAGTTTGTGGAATGGTGTTTGACGAATGAGGTAAAAGAAGTGGCTTTTGGCGATGTGGATGGTGTTCAACGAAACACGTCTCGTCGAAAAAAGAAAAGGGTTCGAAACAGAAGAACCAATCAAAAATTATCGAATTGGTCCTTCGGGAAAGTGTATAAGTATTTGGCTTACAAATTGGAAGCAGAAGGTATTCAGATAGCAAAACAAGATGAACATTATACCACGCAACAATGTCCTTGTTGCAAGAAGAAACGAAAAGTGACTTCTAGAATCTATACTTGTTCATGCGGATACAGCCAACATCGAGACATCCACGGAGCTGCGAATTTTTTCGCCAAAACCTCTTACGGTGAAATCAGGGAACTCGATTTTAGCCTGAACCATACAAAGTATCTACGGATCGCCTAAGGCGGGAAGTAGTAGATGGTCTGTTCCGACCCAGTCAATGAAATGACTGTTGCCAAATCTAGTTGATAGGACGAATTCCTGTGACTTGTCACAAAAGGAATGGGCAACCCCCATTCCTTGTTGGAATCTTTTATCGATTTGTTTGGAAACCCCCACTTCAAAAACAGCATGTTTTAAGCGGCGGGAGGTTCATTAAACGAGGGCAGTTAAAGGAAATTCGCTAAGAAAAGCTAGTATCCTTAATAAGAGAAAGGACGGTTTTGAACTTCCTTAATAGGAAGAAAAAGCCGTCCTTCTGTATTCACTGAAAAAGTTAGAGTGTCTATGACAGTAAGTAAAGTCTAAGTGGAAAATCCTACCCTTGCTGCATAGCCGATGGATCCATATAGGCCACTTCCCATATATGGCCGTCAAGGTCCTGAAAGCTCCACTGGTACATAAATCCGTGATCTTGTGGATCGGATGCAGGGCTGCCTCCAGACTCAATCGCTTTTTTTACAATTTCATCGACTTGTTCCCTGTTTTGTGCAGAAAGGGCGATTAATACTTCTGTGCTCTTTGTTGCATCGGAAATTGCTTTCGTGGTGAAATTCTTGAAGAAGGCTTCTGTAAGAAAATGGGCATAAGTGTTGTCATTTATGACCATACTAGCTGCTTTATCATCGGTGAATTGAGGATTAAACGTAAATCCAATGTGGGTGAAAAAATCCATCGTTTTCTTCAGATCCTTGACCGGAAGATTGATAAAGGTCATGCTTGATTGCAAAGCCACTTTTCATCACCTCATAAGTTATTATTGTAACTTTACAAAGGTAAAATTACATTCAAATAATATGGGTAAATTTTGTAGATGTCAAGAGTTATTTTAAAATTATTCAATAAATTTTGAATTCGAGAAAATAATGGGAAGGGAGGCCATTAAATAAGGCGATTATTAACTAAAAACAGCAATAACGTGGATTGTACACGTCGTTGCTGCTTTCGAGAATTAATTTTCAAATAACGTTTTCACGGCTATTTCAAACAAACATAGATTTTTTTAAGTATATTCAAATGACAAGGTCATCCCGCATAAACATACCTCCATTTTTACTTTTCTATATTCTCTAAATTAAAGAGAAATCCTACTGCTGGCGGTTAATAAGAAATTGTATCGAAATACCCTTGTTTCACATTTGAGATTTGGTATTTTTATAGTAAGGAGCGGTGTTGGGTGTTATGCTTTACACTGAATGACACAGAGTAGGATTGGGGGAACTAGATTTGATTGAAATGCGTGAAAAAGAAGACCTGAAATACTCAAACGATATTCCTAGATGGGCAAAAATCGTCCATATTATCATATTATGGTTTTTTTATTTAATTGGAATGGCAGCATTTGTCTGCGGAATTTTATTGATGTTTGGGCAACTATGGTTTGGAGTGATCGCTTGTTTTGCGTTTAGTGCGTTTTTCATATGGGCGGCTCGCTTAATTCGGATGTCCAACAAGATGTATTCCGATATTGTCTTGAAATGTGAATTGCTAGAAGGTGGTTATTATACATACGTTAAAAATATAAAAACAGGAGAGGAACTAGAGCAATTCGTTCCTTTTGAGCAAATGCAGGAAGTTCTGATCGCTCGGACAACCCGTTACCAATCCAGAGGTTCAAATCATATGGGTTTTCATATTATTGGAGCTAAAATTATTATGAAATGGACGGATGAGAAAGGTCATCCGCAATATTCCTTATTTGGATTGGAGGATTCTAAAAAGCTAGAAGAATGGGTACAGCGATTTAAACAAAATGGTATTCCAGTCTATAGCTCTGCTGCAAATGTAAATGTTGTGCAGCTAGAAGATTACCAGACAGGATACGATGAATTGCCGAAGGTACCATATGATAGTGATACAAGCTCGCCTGGAATAGGAACGATTCGATATAGAGGCTTAAAATTATGGTATAGTTCGGAAATGAGGGAGAAAAAACGAGAAAAAGAATTAATGCGTGATAAGAAAGTGTTTAATCTTATTTTGCTGGCGATGTTAATCGGTAATTTCTTGATCGCCGTCAACTGGATGCCATCTTGGCAGTTGGATGATGGCATGTTCGGAGATGACTCTCCTTCTTTTATGGTAACTGGCATAAATTTTATGCTTCTTTTAGTCGTGGGAGCTTACTGGCGAGAGCAAGTAAAATGGTATCGATCTTTAAGAGATGTCGGGCTGATTTTAATTGTACAACTGTTGGGCTGGGTGTTTTTACGCTCTTTTCAATCGGCTCCAGCCGAAATGATGGATGCGATCATCGTTGATGGATTGACGCTTGCACTCTTCAACGGAATTGTTTTCATCATCTTCAGAATCCTACGCAGGTTTTGGTAAAAAAGATAAGATGAGGTTTTTTGTTTTTGCTAGGATTATCCTTTTCTTGTGTAATTTTCGGGAAAATTCCCCTGTATTGGGGACAGACCATAAGAGCAAGATTGAGGATGAAAAGGGAGTACACTACTTGTTAAAATAAATCTAATGAACATTATAGCCATAGTTGTAAAGGACATGATCTCAACATTTGTATGTTGGCGAACTGATAAGGAGGCTGATGATGGGAAATATCAATCTTTCGTTCGAAGAAATGTGGGAAATCATCAATGCATGTGATCGCAAGTATGATGGCCTCTTTTTTACAGCTGTGAAAACGACGAAAATATATTGCCGTCCTTCCTGTAGATCAAGGAAGCCGAAAAAAACGAATGTAGAATTTTTTTATGATATGAATGAAGTTGAACAGGCGGGTTATCGCGCATGCAAAAGATGTCAGCCGGAAGTCGAGCATTCCCCGCATGTTGCACTCGTCAGAAACATCATTTCATTTTTAGTCAATCATTATAAACAAAATTTGGTCTTAATGGATATAGCGGATCACGCAGGTTTGAGTCCTTATTATTTGGAACGCTTATTTAAAGAGGAAACAGATGAAACACCACGCACCTACTTAGAAAAAATACGCATCGACAAAGCAGCAAATCTCCTAAACAGTACGGATAAAACGAATTTAGAGATTTGCTATGAGGTGGGATTTCGAAGTGCTTCCAATTTTTATAAGGTGTTTCGAAATATAAAAAATTGTTCGCCCAGTGAATTTCGAACGAGGAACTCTAGAAATGAAGTGGAATGATTATATATCCCATATGGAGATTTTTCCGCCAAAAGAGTTTAATTTTGAAGAATGTTTAGTTTTTCTAGGCAGGTCCGACCAAGAAATACTTCATCAAATTAAAGAGAGATCTGTATACAAGTTAATAAAAGTGAAAGAATCATTAATTTTATTTAAAATTTCGTTTATCGATGGTTCTATAACGGTTGAATTTCCTATACATCCTCCATCTTTTGATTCTCGTATAAAGGTGGCGGAGTATGTTTGGGAGTGGTTTGATTTAGATCAGGACCTAGGGGAGTTTTATCAAATAGCTAGGCAAGATAACATTTTAAAGGAACTTACTGAGAAATATTATGGCTTGCGGATTATAGGCATTCCAGATTTATTTGAAGCTTTAGTATGGGCGGTAACCGGGCAACAAATCAACTTGACTTTTGCATACACATTAAAGAAACGCTTTGTTGAACAATTTGGGGAGAGTCTTATTTTTAACGAGGAAACGTTTTGGATATTCCCCTCATATGAAAAAATTGCGACATTAGGTGTGGAGGATTTTCGAAAACTGCAATTTACAAGTAGAAAGGCTGAATATATTATTGGTATTGCTAAAGCTATGAATAATGGCGAATTAACAAAAGCAGGCTTGCTTCAGAAACAAGATTATGAGCAAGTACAAAAATCACTAATGTCCTTAAGAGGTGTGGGGGCATGGACAGCCGATTATGGATGATGAAATGTTTACGTTATACCGATTCCTTTCCGATTGCAGATGTTGGGCTTCATAATGCCTTGAAACATCTGTTACGTCTTGAAAGGAAACCGTCTATTGAAAAAATCCAAGCATTAGCAGCAAATTGGAAAGGTTGCGAGGCTCTGGCTACCTTTTATCTTTGGAGGTCCTTATATGATGAAAATGTATAAAGTAGATTATGAATCGCCGATTGGAGTAATAGAAATAATCGGCACCGATGAATCGATCCGTTCCATTCTTTTTTCTGAGAAAAAGAAACCGGAGAACTTTGTACAACCTGAAACTCCCTCAGTTTTAACGGAATGTTATAACCAGCTTGACGAATATTTTAAAGGGAAGCGCCGAGAATTTACTTTCCCGTATCAATTTGAAGGGACTGACTTTCAAAAGTCAGTATGGAACGCATTAGTAAAGATACCTTATGCTGAGACGGGGTCTTACAAGGATATTGCCGTTTCCATTGGAAATGAAAAAGCGATTAGAGCTGTAGGAAGTGCAAATGGGAAAAACAAATTGAGCATTGTTATTCCTTGCCATAGAATAATTGGTTCAAATGGGACATTAACTGGGTACGCGGGCGGTCTATGGAGAAAGGAATGGCTGCTGCAGCACGAGAAAAAATCTTTACAGAAGCTGATTTGAAAAATGGAGCATAAAAAGCTAGGCGATATAAAATATCTTGCCTAGCTTATCTTTTTGCAATTAACATTTCTTCGCCTCTATTATTTTTTTAATAAACTGATAAACTCACGCATAAACCCCGGAAGATCAGGCCAAGCATGTCCAGAGACAAGGTTTTCGTGAACGTGTAAGTGCTCATCAATATATGTTGCGCCGCAAGCTTGTACATCTGGTTTACAAGCAATATAGGCCGTATATTCTTTTCCTTTCATCAAATCAGGGACAACGGAAAGGACCTGCGCCGCATGGCAGATTGCTCCAACAGGTTTATTTTCCTCAAAGAAATGTCGGACAATGGCTGGAACCGATTCGTCCAGTCGAATATACTCCGGTGCCCGTCCTCCAGGTATGATGAGTCCATCATATTCAGTAGGATCCACATCCGCAAAAGCCACATGAGAATCTAACCCATACGCGGGCTTCTCTACGTATGTTTCCGTTCCCTCGATAAAATCATGGCTCACTGTATACAATTTTTTGACAGAAGGCGAAGCGATGGTTGTTTCAAACCCCTCTTCCAAACAACGATAATAAGGATAGAACACTTCTAAAGCCTCTACTGCATCCCCTGTAATGATTAACACTTTTTTACTCATGAACATACCTCCATTATCAAATAGTCGTTCAAGATGGTGTTATCTCCCAGGTGTCTCATACAATGTATTCCACAATAGTAGGTCATAAACCTTCTATTTTTTTAGACCTTTCATAAAAAATGAAACTAAACGGCAAAATGCTGATGAAGGACATGGTGAATAACTTACCATTTCCCGGTTATTATAATATTGGCATTTGTTATTTGGGCAAAAGGAAATATCTATATTGATGTAGCTATAAGCGTTCTAACTGCAACTATTCTTTAGTGACAACGGAGGGAATAACATGGTTAAAGACTCGGAGGCACACAAAGAAAATCGAAATGGTAAAGAAAAACGACCAGATGAACAACAAAAGAAAAAAGGTAAATCTAATGCTCGAGGCACAAGGAGCTAAAGCTCAAGTGTAATGAATAATAAACTAATGCCAATTTTTGTTTTCAATTTTCCGATAGGGCGAAGATCCTCTTTTAGGGGGGCGTTCTTCGTCCTATTTTTTTTTCGGACTTTTTGATAAAAAACAAAACGGAACCAAGAACCAATACTCCAATAATGGATACAAGAATCCCGTTTAAATCATCTTCAGAAGCACTATATAAAATATTCCCCAATAATAATAATAGAACAAGCACCGATATAATATTAACCACTTTAGATCCTACTATAAACAAAGACGAAATGAACATGGCTATCCCTTTAAAAATGTACAGCATAACATCCATAACGAATGAAGTGATTTTATACATAAGGTTTGCTTCTCTTTTCCGGTTTGCCAGAGCACGTTCTTTTTGAAGTTTTCTTTGTTTAGCCAATTCTTTCTTTGTTTTTCTTTTTCCCAAGTTGTCTCTCCCCCTTAGGATTTTCTGCAATACCTACTATTATCTTAACAATGCAACGATGTGAATAACATAGTTCTAAAGGAATAGATGAAAGTGGTATACCTGTCATACAGTTACCGGCAAATGATTTGTGTGTCATGATGTCCTTTTGCACTCCCAATAGATTCTATACATCTTTTTATACGAAAAAGATTGTAATTATATTGAATATGTGTAAATATATATGTCAAGACACCTGTAAACCCAGGAGGCTTTCGTCATGGAAATGAATGATGTACTTATAATTGGCAGCGGGGTTGCGGCTTTGCAACTGGCCTCTTCTTTGAGTCGGGATAAGAACGTGATGATTCTCACAAAGTCAACTATCAGAAATACAAATTCTTATTTGGCTCAAGGCGGCATAGCGGCGGCTATTGGGCCAGGGGACGACCTTGCGAAGCACTGTGCTGATACTCTTGAAGCGGGAAGATTTCACAATAACGATGCTTCAGTTCGTGAAATATTGAACGAGGCACCTTCCCTGATTGCTGATCAAGTTGACATTTTTGACAAGGATCAAAATGGAGATCTACAGCTTGGACTGGAAGGAGCACATAGTGAAAATCGAATCGTTCATAGCGGCGGCGATGCAACCGGAAAACATGTCATAGAGTATTTGATTCATAAACTAACAGAAAATATAAAAGTTGAAGAGAACGTTTTTGCCTATGAATTAATCATCGATCAAATACAAAAACGGTGTATTGGTGTAAAAGCTAAAGACGAAGCGGGCACAATTAGTTATTTTTATGGAAGTTATGTAATCCTTGCTACTGGCGGATGTGGGCAAATTTATTCCTATACGTCCAATGCCCCAACGGTGACAGGCGATGGGATTGCCATGGCGTATTTAGCAGGAGCAGATATAGTTGATATGGAATTTATGCAGTTTCACCCTACCCTTTTATATACGGATGGAGAAGCGAAAGGATTGATTTCAGAGGCAGTTAGAGGGGAGGGAGCGATTTTAGTTACTGAGGATGGAACACCCATTATGGAAGGCATCCACCCATTAAAAGACCTTGCTCCAAGACATGTTGTTTCCCAAACTATTCTAAACTTTATCGAAAAGGGACATGAAGTATATCTAGATATTAGAAATCTCAAACACTTTGAAAATAGGTTTCCTTCAATAACGACTATGTGCGTGCAAAATAGAATTGACCTATCAGAAGGAAAAATTCCGGTCGTACCAGGCAGTCACTTTTTAATGGGGGGCATTAAAACGGATTTGATTGGTCGTTCGTCACTTGAAGGACTATTTGCGATTGGGGAGGCGTCCTGTACCGGTCTTCATGGAGCCAATCGATTGGCAAGTAATTCTCTATTAGAAGGTCTTTATCAAGGTAAAAAACTATCACAATTTATTAATTCAGATTCAAAAAAGTACCCAATTTCAGAGTTTCCTAGAACATTTCAACCTTATCGAAGAAAAGCATTCCTTCCGGATATTCAAATCCTAAAAGATACGATGATGAAAAGAGCCGGCATCGTCCGAACGAAGAAACTTTTAGATAAACAGAAGCAGTGGCTTAAGCAGTTAAATGTTAATGAATTAACAAGCCTTGATCCTTATTCTGTTGAAGATATTCAAGCTATTTTCATGTATATCAATGCTTATTTGATTACGGAAGCTGCCTTAACCAGGACAGAAAGCCGTGGCGGGCATTTTAGAAGTGATTATCCGCATGAAGATGAACATTGGTGTAAGACAGAAATCATTCAAAAGCGCGAAGGGGATGTGGAAATTTATTATGAACAAGGTGAAGCTACGCACGTTAATTGAGCAATTTTTTATTGAAGATATTGGGGAGCGGGATGTTACAACTGATTTAATTTTTGCAGATAATCCAAAAGGGGAAATCGTATTTTTAGCGAAAGATAAGGGGATTTTTTGCGGAGAAGACATCATCAAAACAGGTTTTCACGTTTTAAATCCTCAAGTTAATATCCAGTTATTCGTTAAAGACGGAGACCCAATTGAAATAGGGCAGCGACTGGCTATAGTATCGGGAAAAGTTTCCGATCTTTTAAAAGGAGAAAGAGTTGTTCTTAATCTTGTTCAGCGGATGAGTGGAATTGCGACGTTAACCCGGAAAGCGGTGGATATACTGGATAGCTCTTTTACAAGGATCTGTGATACGAGGAAGACGACACCGGGACTCAGAATGCTTGAAAAATATGCTGTTCGTTGTGGCGGGGGGTACAATCATCGTCTCGGTCTTTACGACGGGGTCATGATTAAAGATAATCATATCTCTTTTGCAGGCTCAATCACACGTGCGGTGGAATTGGTGAGAGAGAAAGCAGGGCATATGGTCAAAATCGAAGTGGAGACAGAATCAAAAGAGCAAGTAATCGAAGCAGTTGAAGCCGGTGCAGATATCATAATGTTTGATAATCGGACTCCTGATGAAATCAAGGAATTGATTACGTTAGTGCCGAAGCACATTATTACTGAAGCGTCGGGCGGGATCACTTTAAACAATGTGGCTTCCTATCGCGACTCGGGTGTTCATTATATTTCACTTGGATTTTTAACCCATTCGTTCAAAGCGCTTGATATAAGTGTCAAAGTTGCCGTAAAAAATAACACTAGGGAGGAAGTTTCAAAATGACAATGACTGAAACAAAAAGCGGTATTGTTGAAGAAATTCAAGAATGGAAGAAAAAACGGAATGCGATTTTACTTGCACACAATTATGAACTTCCAGAAATTCAAGATATTGCCGATGTATTAGGGGATTCGCTTGCGTTAGCACGTGCTGCGGCGGAAACCACGGCGGAGACAATCGTATTCTGTGGTGTTCATTTTATGGCAGAAACAGCTGCAATGTTAAACCCTGAAAAAACCGTTCTCCTTCCAGATCTTGAGGCAGGTTGTTCGTTAGCCGATTCTATCACAGCAGACCAACTTCGGGCTTGGAAAGCTGAGCATCCTGAAGCTGTTGTTGTTGCGTATGTGAATACAACCGCTGAAGTGAAGGCGCTAAGCGATTATTGCTGTACGTCTTCCAATGCTGTTGACATTGTCCGCTCTATTCCCGAAGATCAAGAGATTCTATTCTTACCGGATATGTTCCTTGGATCATTCGTTCAGCGTGAAACAGGACGTGAAAACATGCACATTTGGATGGGAGAATGTCACGTTCACGCAGGAATCGCTCCGGAGCATGTAGACGACGTTCTTACACAGCACCCTGAAGCTGAATTGCTTGTCCATCCTGAATGTGGCTGTTCCACTTCTAGTATGTATTTAATGTCTGAGGGGATTTTGCCAAAAAACAAAACTCATATTCTATCAACAGGCAATATGCTCAAACATTCTAAACAATCTCAGGCAAATGAATTCATTGTCGCAACAGAAGTAGGAATCATTCACCAGATGCAAAAACAAAATCCTGAAAAACGATTCATCCCTGCCAACCGTGCAGCCGTTTGTCCTTTTATGAAAATGATCACGCTAGAAAAAGTATTAGCCGCTTTAAAAGAAAATAAGCATGTGATCACGGTTCCTGAGGAAACAGCGGAACAGGCGAAACTTGCTATTGAGCGGATGATTTCGATTGGTTGATCTAAAATAAAAAAGTGGCATTTCGAATTTCGAAGTGTCACTTTTTTATTGGGGCTTTTAATCACTTTTTTCCCAATCATTAAACCAATCTTTTGTTATAATAATAAATCATTTAGGCTAGCGGAGTGGAGGGAATGTTTTCAAACGGATCAGGAATTTGTGGCTTATAAGAAATTTGTCATACTAGACATTTTTATTCAATAACCTATTTAAGTTAATCAAACATAAGGAAATGCGGTGAAATATGTCCTATTTAGTATTTAATGATGAAGAGAAAAACCAATCCTATTATGAGAGCTACGATTTCGCCCTTAAACAGTGGAATGTGGAAACAGAAAGTATGTATATTGAAACATCATTCGGAAAAACGCATATCATCATGTGTGGACCAGAAGACGCCCCGCCACTAGTATTGCTTCACGGAATGACCGTAAGCTCTACGATGTGGTCTTCGAATGCACCTGAGTGGAGTCAACATTTTAGAGTATTTGCGATTGATATAATAGGAGATTTTGGGAAAAGTGAATGTATAAAGCCAATCTCTTCTCCTGAAGATATTAATATTTGGCTAAATGAAGTGCTGGATGCTTTAAATCTTGATGATATTTTTCTAGTTGGCCACTCAATGGGAGGCTGGATTTCTTTACAATTCAGCTTGAATTCCAATCGTGTAAAAAAGTTGGTTTTGCTTGCTCCTGTTATGAGTTTTGCCAGTCTAAACTGGAAATTTCCTTTTAAACTATTTCCGGCTATGACAGTGAAAAATACTTTTTTCATTCGAATTTTGTATAAATGGATGTTTGCTAAACACAATGCGCCAGATGAAATCCTCTATCAACAATTTTACAAAGGCTATAAATATGGGAAAATTCAATTGCGTGTAGTGCCGAAAGTATTTGCAAGTCACGAATTAGAAAGTTTAAAACCAGAGACGCTCGTATTAATTGGGGAGCAAGAAGTTGTCTATTCATCTACAAAAAAAGCTGTTGAGTATGCAGACAGTTTTCCAAACATAAAAGCAAAGTCGATTCCCAATTGTTCTCATTGTCTGCCTGCGGAACAGAAAGAGATTGTAAATGATTTAGTGAATGAATTTTTAATAGATTAATATACATGCAGCAATAACGAGAGTTACAATCTTTAAATAGACTGACTGGATTGTAAATAAAGTGGGTATTGGGGACAAACATCAGAAGGACGAAGGGACTTATGTCCAAAAAGAAGAAGATATTGGACAAACCTAAAAAAAACGAAGGGGCTTATGTCCAAAATAAAGCAAAGACTATAAAAAATGTAAAATAACCAGATTCCTCAATCCGGAACCTGGTTATTCTATCTCCTACTAAGCCAACCTCATCTTAAAATCCTGATAGCCAAATTCATGTACAACCTCGTAATCTCCACTTTTATCCTTCACTATGATGGCAGGTAGTGCCATGCCGTTAAAAGTAGAGTTTTTCACCATGGAATAGATGGCCATGTCTTCGAAAACGAGGCGGTCTCCACTATTTAGTGGGTGATCAAACGAGTAGTCTCCGATGATATCGCCTGCTAGGCAAGTTTGTCCGCCAAGTCGATACGTGTATGGTTTTTTTCCGGCTTCTCCTGATCCTTGAAGTGGAGGGCGATATGGCATCTCCAATACGTCCGGCATATGGCATGTTGCCGATGTATCAAGGATGGCAATTTCAACACCGTTTTCAAGCGTATCAAGGACCGTTGTTACAAGAAATCCTGCATTAAGCGCAACCGCCTCACCCGGTTCGAGATAGACTTCCAAGCCATATTTTTCTTGCATTCTCTTGATGCATACTTCTAACAAAGGAATATCGTAATCTTCTCTCGTAATATGGTGGCCGCCGCCGAAGTTGATCCATTCCATTTGGGATAGCCATGGTCCAAACTTTTCTTCCACCGCGTTCAACGTTGTTTCCAAATCGTCAGAGTTTTGTTGGCAAAGTGTGTGGAAATGCAGGCCTGAAACACCTTCAAGCAAATCGGGACGAAAATGCTCTTGTTTAACACCGAATCTTGACCCAGGTGCACATGGATCGTAAATGGCATGCCCGACCTGTGTAGAGCATTCAGGATTAATGCGCAATCCCACTTTTTTTCCGGCTTTGAGAACTTTATCTTTAAATTTTTCAACTTGTGAAAAGGAGTTAAAGATAATATGGTCACAGATTTCTACAATTTCATCTATTTCATCCTCACGATAGGCAGGGGAAAAGACGTGATTTTCTTTTCCCATTTCTTCGTAGCCTAATCGTGCTTCGTACAAGCCGCTTGCAGTCGCCCCATCTAAATACTTTCCAATCAACGGATACAGTTTAAACATTGAAAATGCTTTTTGAGCCAAAATAATCTTGCATCCTGTTCGTTCTCTGACACCGTTTAAGATTTTTAGATTTTTTTCAAGTAAATCTTCATCGACTATATAGCAAGGTGTTGGTAATTCCTCAAAGCGCATCTTACCTGACGAGCTCCAATTCTTTTTCTTTAATAGGCTCATTGTCTACTAGCTCTGGATTAAAGTCCTCTTTCCATGGAAGTCCCCAAACATTTAGTGCTTCCATGAATGGATCTGGATCGAATTCTTCGATATTGTATACACCAGGTTTATTCCATTTTCCAGTCATCACCATCATGGCGCCAATCATAGCGGGAACGCCTGTGGTGTAGGAAACTGCTTGAGAACCTACTTCCTTGTAACATTCTTCATGGTCACAAACATTGTATACGTAATATGTTTTTTCTTTACCGTCTTTTTTACCTCTAAAAATACAGCCGATGTTTGTTTTACCTTTTGTGCGTGGTCCAAGGGAAGCTGGATCAGGCAATACAGCTTTCAAGAATTGTAGCGGAATAATTTGTTTTCCTTCAAATTCAATTGGCTCGATTGAAGTCATGCCGACGTTTTCAAGACATTTTAAGTGTGTTAGATAGCTTTGACCAAAAGTCATGAAGAAACGGATGCGCTTGATCCCGGGAATGTTGACAGCAAGAGATTCAAGCTCTTCGTGGTATAGCAAGTACATGTCTTTTTCGCCAATTTCAGGGAAGTTATACACACGCTTGATTTCCATTGGCTTCGTTTCAATCCATTCGCCATTTTCCCAATATCTCCCGTTTGCCGAAACCTCACGAATATTGATTTCAGGATTGAAGTTTGTTGCAAAAGGATAGCCATGGTCACCGGCATTGCAGTCTAGAATGTCGATATATTCAATTTCATCGAAATGATGTTTAAGGGCATAAGCTGAGAATACTCCTGTTACACCTGGGTCGAAGCCGCTTCCTAAAAGAGCTGTAATTCCAGCTTTTTCAAAGCGCTCGCGATATTCCCATTGCCATTTATATTCAAATTTTGCCGTATCTTCCGGCTCATAGTTGGCTGTATCCATATAATGTGTTTTTGTTGCAAGACAAGCATCCATGATCGTTAAATCTTGATATGGCAACGCCAAGTTCATAACGATATCTGGTTTTACTTCTTCGATTAATGCGATTAATTCATCTACATTATCTGCATCAACTTGTGCTGTTGTAATTTTTGTTTTGCCGCCATCTAGTTTCGCTTTTAAAGCATCACATTTTGACTTTGTACGACTTGCGATACAAATTTCTTCAAATACCTCACTGTTTTGAACACATTTGTGAATAGCAACGGATGCCACTCCACCACAACCGATAATAAGTGCTTTTCCCATTCTGTTCCTCTCCCTTACTAGATAGATTTGGTGGTACTAAGACTACAGTTGCGAAACGACAAAAAAGCAAGTGAAATGACGCATAAGCGCGCACAACACTTGCTTTAGATACAATATCAAATATAAAAAGGCACACGGATACCTATGACCAAAAGCCATACGTATACATCTTCCATAAAAATCCATTATGGTAGAGAGCTTTTTTCTATTCAATATTCATCATGAGATCAGAGTCTATATAGCAAATAATTACTTTTACCACTCTTATTGACCGTTTCACAAGTTGTGTGCAATATGCACTGGTTGTAAAGTAACCAACTTATAAAAGTTGAGCTTTTAACTCAATCAATAAGGCAACGAAAGTCGCCAATCGGCATTTGACCCGGCACACCGTTGCCTCAACTCCATAAAGAAGTGGTCAAAACATTATCTGCTTGGAAAGACTCTAAATATTGAATAGCAGCTTTCCAAAATAATTCTTTTTTAGAGTAACAACATGTAGTGAAAATATCAATAGGAAATTTAAAATTTTTTTAAATCTGACCCGGTAAAATTTTCATAAAGTGAACCGCTTCTTTTCTTCCAACTTTCTTTAAAGTAGATATGAAGAGAGGAAGATTCAGATGAAGGATACAAGCTATAAAGAACTGCTTAAGTATAAAAATTATGTATTTGTATTAATTTTAAGTATGGTGTCAGGATTTGGGTTCGTTATATTTCAAGTCGTACTTTATTGGTTGGCGTATAAAATGTCAGAGTCGACCTTACAGGCTGCCATTGTCGTTCAAAGCAGCGCCGTTCCGTATGTATTGTTTGGGCTTGTCGGCGGGGTTTATGCTGATAGCTGGAATAAGAAAAAAATTATTATTTGGAACCAAGTGGGAACGGGGTTCATTATGTTTACTATTCTTATATCTTACATTTTTCAGATTGAATCCATTTGGTATATAGCAATCGCTTCGTTTTTAATCGTTACGTTTCGCTGCTTTTATAGCCCTGCGATTAGAAGTCTTGTATCGATTACACTGCCAGAGCCGTTATGGCCCAAAGGAAATTCTATTTTTCAATTGAATTTGCAATTATCAAGGTCACTGGCCCCTGTGGTCGGAGGTATATTAATCGCATCTTTTTCAATGGAATCGATATTCTTTTTCTTTCTCATTTTATCGTTTGTCCCGCTCGTGTTTGTGATATCGTTAAAAGTAGAACAAGCTAAAAGCTCCGGGAAAATTCATGTTCTAAAGGAACTGAATGAGATGTTCACTTTTTTACAGACTAAAAAGATCATGTTTCTATGCATTGTAGCATTTGGTCTGGTGCTGTTGTTTTTTACTGGAATGGAGCGTCTCGGACTACCTATCGTTTCTGATCAACAGTGGCAAAAGGGAGCAAAAGGATTTTCATTAATCCTGACACTGTTTGCAGCTGGAAATGCGATTGGAGCTATTTTACTAGGAAAAATAAAAATGAAATCGTCTTATCCGTATTTCATCATGGTAGGATGCATTCTTTGGGGATTTGGTTTAATGGGTGTGGGTCTTTCACCAACCATTTTGATTGCAGCCTTTATCGCCTTTTTCACTGGGGTGGCGGAAGCTTTTATCGACCTGCCTATGGTGTTAATGATTCAAACATATACACCAGAAGAGCAGCTGGGAAAAGTGTTCAGCGCATTATCTACGATAGCGTTTATCGGAGAAGCGGGAGCTAGCTTTTTGGCAGCATTTATGATTGATTGGACGGGAATTTTCGTTAGTTTTATCATCATGGCTTTTTCAATCTTAGTCATTTGTAGTATTTCATTAGTACGTATTCGAAAAGAAAGAGTAGGAGAATATTATGAATGAGTTATTCATTACATTAAACCGTGATTCATCGGAACCTCTGTACGTTCAAATTTATAAGAGCATCAAAAAAGAAATTATGGAAGGGAATATAATGGCGAATACCTCATTGCCGTCTATTAGAAAAATGTCAGAGCAATTGCAGGTCAACAAGATGACACTAGAAACAGCTTATGACCACCTCGTTATAGAAGGATTAATTGAAAGCAGGCCAAGAAGTGGATATTACGTAAATGAGATTGATGTGGGGTATTTTACCAAACTAGGAGATAAAGAAGAATTTCCCGCTGAAAAAAAGATGGGGGCTACGTATGAATATGATTTCAATTTAGATCATGTAGATGTGGAAAATTTCCCGATTTCAACTTGGAGAAGACTAACAAACGAAGTGTTGAATTATGGAACAAATCATATTTTTAATACAGGAGATCCACAAGGGGAACTTGGCTTAAGAAGTGAAATAGCATCATACGTAAGGAATTCAAGAGGGGTTCATTGTTCTGAGGAGCAAATTATCATTGGTTCCCATTCTCAAATTCTATTATGGATGATATGTAATTTAATTGGCCTACGTGGAAAGATAGTTGCAGTTGGAGAGCCTGGCTATTCACTGGCAACACGTATTTTTGAAAGTTGTGGATGTAAAATTGCGCCCATTGTCATCGAGGACGATGGGATGAACAAAGAGGATTTGCAAGGTTCAAGAGCAAGTCTTGTATTCACTTCACCTTCTTTTCAGTTTCCGTTTGGCAGCATTATGAAGATTCAAAAGAGGATTCATTTACTTAAATGGGCAACCCAGAACAATGCATATATCGTTGAGGACGATTATTTGTCGGAGTATCGATACTCGGGCGAATTGATCCCATCTTTGCAAAACCTTGATCAACACGAGCGGGTTATTTATATGGGGACCTTTCACGGCACCTTACTCCCCGCCATTAATATAGGGTACATCATTTTGCCCAAGCATTTGCTTTCTAAATACCAGCAAAGTCCATTAGAATTTCAGCAAACGACATCAAGAATTGAACAAAAAACACTTGAACGATTCATGCGGGATGGGCACTGGGAACAACATCGATTCCGGATGAAAGAAATATACAAGAAAAAATACGAGGCGACGATGCAAGCGATTAAAACGAGTTTTAATGAAAAAGCAATCGTGCTCAAGGGGCAAACAGGTTTACACATTGTCATGCAGGTCATCACAAATCAAAGTGAGCAAGCTTTAATGATAAAGGCAAAGGAAGCAGGAATTCATCTGTATAGCTTAAAAGAAACTTGGTATCGAAAAGAAAACAATCCTTTTCAACATCCTGTCTTTTTAATAGGATTTGGAGGAATGTCGATAAATCAAATAGAGAAGGGCATATCAGCTCTATATAAAAGTTGGTTCAATTAAATGGAATGGTAGATTCGAAGTGAGCTACATCCCCATTTAATTTTTAAATGTCGTGTGTTACTTGACAGGTATACACACATTCGGTATTTTAGGTGTGTAGGAGGTGTTCGAAATGGAACAACCAATGAAAAGAAAGCAATTTCATATAACGTTGGAAGATGAGAAGGTTTTAAAGGACTTGTCACAGAGTAAGGGAATGTCAGAGGCGGAAATTGTAAGAGAAGCGATTCGTGAATATGCGAAAAAAAATACACATAAAAACAACCCTTTACTTGAAATGGCAATAGAAGCTGAGCGAAATATGATTGATTCCCCTGGAGACTTGTCATTAAGACACGATCACTATCTTTGGGAGATACATGAAAATGAGAAACAATAAGTATTTCATTGATGCCAGCGCGTTTATTGCGTTAAACGATGCAAGGGATCAATACCATGCAGAAGCACGTGATATTGCTGCAACTTTAAAGAACAATCAATTGATCACTTCGGACGCCGTTATAAATGAGACATACACTATTTTAAGATATCGAATAGGATTTCAACGGGCTTATCATTTCCTAAACACAGTATTGGCTGGAGATCCATTTACCATTGGCAACGTAACTACGCCAATCAGAAGGGCGGCGTTTCAAATGCTTGAACAATATAACGATCATAACATTTCGTATTGTGATGTGTTAAGTGTAGCAATGATGAAGGAACAGCAAATTCAAAAGATCTTTGCGTTTGATTATCACTTTGAAATAATGGGAGTTCAACTTATTAGGGTATGAAATAGTGAAAATGGTCAACAAAATAATATTAATAGTTGTCGTTTTGTTATAGAAAATTGTCATTAAGATTAAGAGCAACATTCAATATAAAAACTCTTTTCCAGTCCGTCAATGGAATGGCTACACAGCAAACGTTAAATGAGTTATTTGATATGAAAGAATTTAGAAAAATAAAGAGAAAGTAAAGTAGGAGGAGAAAACGATTTTGTTTTTCTCCTCCTGATTTTTATTCAATCGAAATAACCCCTTCAGTGCCTTGCTCCACTTTCCCTTTTTTCTTTACATTCAATTTCGTTAAATTCGTAAAAATAATCGGGGTAATCTCTGATGTTGCATTCTTTTTAATGTAATCCAAGTCAAAAGTAAGAAGTTCTTGGCCTTTTGATACATGTTCGCCATCATTTACATGTACAGTAAAGCCTTCTCCTTTCAAGTTTACGGTATCCATCCCGACATGAATTAAGATTTCATAGCCCTGACTGGATCGGATACCAATTGCGTGCTTTGTCGGGAATACATTCAAAATTTCTCCATCGACAGGAGAGACCACGGTCCCTTTTTCAGGGATGATGGCAAATCCATCTCCCATCATTTTCTGTGAGAAGACTTGATCTGGTACGTCTGTGATTGGGATGACCTCACCCGTAATTGGCATGACAAAATCTTTTTCTGTTAGCGGTAAAAATCTATTCGCATCTGGAGGAACATCACAGGATTCAGATTCGGTAAATTTTACATGATCCATATCCATCTTTTTCATCGCATCTGCAACGAATTCGACATCGGTCCCGACTACAACTTGCAGGTTCGTCTTACTTAGCTTAGATATCCCTTTTGCCCCATGTGCTTTAAGGGCGCTATCCTGTACTTTATCCATGTCCCTTATATTCAAACGGAGGCGAGTTGTACAGTTGTCAATGGCGGTAATATTATCACGGCCGCCAAGGTCTTGAATGAATTGATAAGCCATTCGGTCATACTTATTACCAGTGGGGCTAACATCGTTTTCCGTGTCCTCAACAATTTCTTCATCCTCACGTCCAGGTGTTTTAAGGTTAAACGTCCTAATCAAAAAGTAGAAGATGAGGAAATAAATGGCGGCATAAATTATTCCAATTAAAAGTAAAAGCATCGGTTTCGTAGCAATATTAAAGTTCAGTAAATAATCAATTCCGCCGGCTGAGAACGTAAATCCATCTTTAATTCCAAGCGTAGTAGTCAGCCATAATGAAATTCCTGTTAAAACAGCGTGAACACCATATAAGAGCGGTGCTACATACATAAATGAAAATTCAATTGGTTCAGTAATCCCTGTTATAAAGGAAGTTAGCGCAAGGCTGATAAACATTCCAAAAACAGCTTTCCTGCGCTCACGCTTAGCAGCTGCAATAATGGCAAAGCAGGCTGCCGGCAAACCGAACATCATGATCGGGAAAAAGCCTGTCATATAAGTTCCCGCTGATGGGTCGCCAGCGAAAAACCTTGCGATGTCTCCAGTTTTTCCATCGAACTCTCCAAACTGGAACCAAAACAAGTTATTTAAAACATGGTGAAGACCTAGCGGGATGAGCAATCGATTGAAGAATCCGAACAAACCTGCTCCTGCCGCTCCAAGTCCAATAATCCAGTTTCCTAAACTATCAATAGCATTTTGAATAGGCGGCCATCCAAACCCAGCAATAAACGCCAAAATGACCATGACAAGAGAAGTGATGATCGGCACAAAGCGCCTGCCACCAAAGAACCCTAACCAATCGGGGAGCTTTATATCATGGAAACGGTTATATAATGAACCTGCGATAATCCCCGTAATGATTCCACCAAGAACTCCCATATTAATCGTATCATTGAGAGCTTTTGCCCCCTCTGTCAGCACCAAATAACCAATAGCTCCCGCCAAAGCGGCCGCTCCATTACTATCCTTTGCAAACCCAATGGCAACCCCAATCGCAAAAATTAAAGCTAAGTTATTAAAAACGGCATTTCCGGAATTGGCGAGAAACGGAATATTCAATAAATCTTCTTGTCCAAAACGCAATAGTAGTCCTGCAGCAGGTAACACAGCAATGGGAAGCATGAGCGCCTTCCCAATCCGTTGTAAAAATCCAAGCATTTGTGTTGTTTACCTCCTTCTTGTATGTATGGCTATTGCAAACCGTAGATATGTAAGTTCTTTACCCAAATTGCCTATTAAATATCTTTTTTATTACATATTTTTAAAGTATTTTGCCAATAAATAACTAAATATATTCAGTGGGTTGGAAAAGGAGCATGTCAGATTATAAAAATTGGAGAAAATAAAAAAGCACTGATCACAAGCCTCAGTGCTATAATATCGATATTGCAAAACATATAATAAAATCAACTAATCAGTATCGTTAGCCATTGGTTCAAGGTCAATGCCTAATAATGTTCTATAGTCTTTCGGTTGAACCACTATGTCCGCTAATGAATATTCATCTAAAACGGAAAGGTAAGCATCGAGTGCTTTATAAAGAGCATGTTTTAATCCGCAAACAGGAGAAATCGCACAATACGTTTCTCCTTTTTCAAAACAAGGAACGAGTTGGAAATCTTCCTCGGTTTTTCTGACAATCGTTCCAATATTGATTTCACTTGGAGGAACGGCTAGCCTTATCCCGCCGCCGCGTCCGCGGATAGTCGTGATGACACCCATTTTACCAAGTTCATGAATAATTTTCGTTAGATGGTTTTTCGATATATGATAAGCCTCAGCGATTTCCGATATATTGGAGAGGGTGCCTTTAGGCTTGGAAGCAAGAAAAATAAGGACTCTTAAGGAGTAATCCGTATAGTTTGTTAATCTCATGTCTTCACCTACTTGGATTTAGTATACATTTTTTGTGGAAAAGATTAAATGGTTTGGAATTACTTTGCTCAATATTGAACATTCTAAGTAATTTTTGTGACAGCTTTTTTAAAGCTTACGCAGGGTTATTGTTATAGCCAAGATGATGGTATACATTAAAGATGTATTTTAAATATATGTTTAAAGGGGTCTTTAAAATGGCACTTTCTCAAAGAACGATAGAAATTATTAAATCGACTGTCCCTGCTTTAGAAGTACACGGAGTTCAAATCACTAGTGTTTTTTATAAAAATATGTTTTCTAATCATCCTGAACTATTAAATATATTCAATCATGCAAATCAATCTCAAGGCCGTCAGCAAACGGCACTTGCAAACATGGTTTATGTAGCGGCAAAACATATCGACCAACTAGAAAATATTCTTCCTGCAGTTCAACAAGTTGCTTATAAACATCGAGGATTAGGCGTAAAACCTGAACACTATCCCATTGTTGGGAATTTCCTGCTCAAGGCAATCAAAGAAGTGCTTGGTGATGCTGCAACAGATGAAATATTAGAGGCTTGGAAAGAAGCATATGGTGTCATCGCTCAAGTATTTATTGATCTAGAAGATGATCTATACGAAAAAGCAAAAAATCAAGACGGAGGTTGGGACGGTTTCAAAGATTTTGAAGTTGCCGACAAGGTAATAGAAAGTGAAGTCATTACTTCGTTCTATTTAAAGCCTATAGATGGTCAGCAAGTTCCAGCTTTCAAACCAGGGCAATATATTACCGTTCGCGTTCATATTCCAGGCGAGCAATATACACTAAACCGTCAATATAGTCTTTCAGTCGCACCTGGAAGGGAATACTTCCGGATTTCGGTTAAGAAGGAAGCTGAATTTGTCCCAAATGGAAAAGTATCAAATTACTTACATGATCAAGTGTCAGTAGGCGATACGATTAAGGTGAGTGCACCTGCAGGCGATTTCCATTTAAATGAAAAAGAGGACGCCCCAATTGCATTAATTAGTGGTGGAGTAGGGTTAACGCCGATGATGAGCATGCTTGATGCATTGGTACAAGCTGATTCTAAAAGACAGGTCACTTTCATCCATTCTGCTAGACATGAAGGAGTCCACGCATTTGCGAAAGATGTCCCTAATTTGATTAGCCAATTAGAAAATGGCAACTTTTATTTTGGTTACGAAAAACCAATGGATCTAGATAGTTGTCATCATTTTACTGGTTATATTACGAAAGAATTTTTGCAAGATAAAATTGATGAAAATACAATCTGTTATGTATGCGGCCCTGTTCCATTTTTGCGTGCGGTTGTAAGTATACTGGAAGATCTAGGTTTACCTAAAAACAATATTCGTTATGAGTTCTTTGGACCTGCTATGCAATTACAAAAGGAAAAAGCTACTGTCTAAGCAAAGGCTGTCTCATCAAGGGGATTAATTTCCCTTCTTGAGACAGCTTTTTTTATAAGTTACAAAATTGTAAGATTACAGGATAAATTGTAAGGATAAGTTATGGTTACACCTCTACGTTTCTTTTATAGTTAATATATAAGACAAACGAGGGTGAATGAAATGGAAAATCATATTGTTTTAGAAGCGACAAATATAAAAAAGGTATTTGGAACGAAAGGAAACATCCATACGGCATTGGACGATATCGAGCTGGACGTATATAAAGGAGAATTTGTCGGAATTATGGGTCCATCCGGAGCCGGGAAATCGACGCTGTTAAATGTGTTATCAACGATTGATGTACCCACTTCTGGTGAAATAAAAATCGATGGACAAAGCATTTTAACATTAAATGAAGAGGATTTAGCCGATTTTCGAAGGGATAAATTAGGTTTTATTTTTCAAGATTACAATTTAATAGACACATTAACCGTAAAGGAGAATATGATTCTTCCGCTTTCCTTGGCGAATGCTTCGTATTATGAAATTGAAAGCAGGGTAATGAAAATTTCTCAAGCGCTTGGAATCGAGAATATTTTACAATCCTATCCTTACAGTATTTCCGGAGGGCAGCAGCAAAGAACGGCAATAGCCAGGGCAATCATTACAAATCCAAGCTTAATATTTGCGGATGAACCCACAGGGGCGCTCGACTCAAAATCTGCCTATATGCTGCTCGGAACACTCGCCGAATTAAACGAACAACAAAAAGCTACAATCTTGATGGTTACCCACGATGCTTATGCAGCAAGCTTTAGCGGACGGGTTTTATTTATTAAAGATGGGTCAATTTTCACCGAAATCAGGAAGGGAGACCGCAGCCGCAAGCAATTTTTCGGGCAAATTATCGATATCCTCGCTACCCTTGGGGGAGGTGGGCATCATGACGTTATTTGACCTTGCAAAAAACAATTTAAAGCAGAATACAAAGCATTATTTACTTTATTTTTATCCAATGGTTTTCAGTATTGTCATTTACTTTACATTTGTCTCGTTGCAGTACAATAAACAGATTCATGAATCGGCGACAGTCCTAGGAAAAGTGGAGCCCGCTTTTATGGCAGCATCTGTTTTACTGTTCTTGTTTTCAGCCATTTTTATATGGTATTCCAATCATTTTTTTGTAAGAAAACGAAAGAAAGAAGTGGCACTCTATTCTTTGTTTGAAAGATAAGAAAGTATAAAATTTTGGCTGTACCACAGTGCTTCTCACTGTGGTATTTTTAATATATGGAGAAAAACATCTTGAAACGAATCTTTTTTGATGAACATCAACATTGGGAAGCATTTAAGAAGAAATATGGAGATCGAATCCGTCCAATTGTCATTAAAGAGGTGGAAAAGTTTCGTGACTGTGGAGATCCCAAAAATGGATTCAAGCTCTATGTTTGTGAAGGATGCCATGATGTTCGTCATGTACCTTTTCGATGTAAGGGACGTTTTTGTACAACGTGTTCTGTAGGAGAAAGTGAAGAATGGAGTCGTATTCTTACAGAAGATGTACTACAAGTAAACCACCGACACGTGATTTTTACAATAGATGAAAATTTACGAGAAATATTCCTGTGGCATCGAGAACTGTTGAAACCACTTATGGATGAGGCAGCTAGAATCATTACGGAATTCTTTCAAAAGAAAGCAAAGGTGACACCGGGAATAATCGCTGGATTACATACGTTTGGCTCAAGAGTGAATTTTAACCCACATGTCCATATGTTAGTGACAATGGGTGGAATCACGAAGAAAGGAGAATGGAAAGCATACGACTTTATTCCTTTTGCGATGCTTCGGAAACAATGGCAGACGGTGGTGTTAAAATTCATCCGCAAACACTTGCCGAATAACGAAAAGAAAAGAATTCAACCAAGATTGCAAAAGGCTTTTTCCAATAATGGAGAAGGCTTCTATGTGTATGCCCCAAAACAAAAAGGAAAGGTGAAGGAGCAATTGCGTTATATTGGCCGTTATATTCGTCGACCAGCGATTGGGATCAATCGGATCGAGGAATATGATGGTCAACATGTGACATTCAAATATATCGATAAAATAGATGGCAAGGAAAAGCACGAAACGGTAACAGTGGAAGAGTTTATCATTCGGTTAATTCGCCATATTCCCGATGAGCAATTCAAAACGATTCGTCACTATGGGATGTATTCTAGAAGAAGCAAGAACTTGAGCAGAAAACTATTAGCTACATGGCAACAAGGAACAAGACGCTGGATCTTAAAAGTAAAGAAGACGTTACGCCGCCAAACATGGAGAGAGCGTATTATTTCTAGTGGTCAAAAAGATCCACTTGTGTGCCCGCATTGCGACAATTACTATGAATACATGGGAGAAGTGTGTCTTGAGAATGGGAAACTAGAAATAAAGGTTGCATTAACGAAAGAAGCAAGGAGTTATTTAGAAAGGGTGATTGATTATCGCACAGGCCAACAAACGACGCAAAAAAGGGAAGAAGAAAAAAGGAACCGACCACTTACGTCCGAAGAAGACATACGTCAACTATCATTGTTTGATGTGTCATGAGGAAGAAAAAATTCCGTATAACGTGGTAGAAGAGTTTGATTTGATGGATGGTGGAGATCCGACCACTCCACCAAGATTCAGTTGTGAACAATGTGGAGGGGAAATGTATCCGGAATATTATAAAGGAATACATGGCCATGAATATAAATTATCGGATGTTCTCTAGCCATGGCAACAGAAAAGGACCGGGCATGGTTTTCGCCCGGTTTTTCTTATAAAAATAACCTCCGATTCTCTTTGATGGCTTCTTTGATGATTTGTTCAACATCGATTTCTTGAATAAAATAATCTTTGCTAAAATCACTCGTTCTATTGTAATAAAGGGCTTGTTCGACTAAATGCTCGATTTTTTCTATTTCTTCTTCTAAACTATTTGGTATCTGATTTGTCTCGATCATCATTTTCGTCACGGAGATTGGCGTTTTGATTTCATGAACCCAGGATGTCATATACTCATGCCATTCTTTTTGTTCATTATGGATTTGCTCAATCTTTCGCTCATATTGTTCTTTATGAAAGTTTAATAGATGGATATATAATTTCTCTTCAAATTTGTGGGTTTCTGAAGGGGCTAGAATATATCCAGCTTCTAATTGTTCTTTTAATTCACGATAGAAACGTTTTCTCTTACGGAAATCAAATAATAAATAAAACGAAAAAAGTAAGGTCAAAATTAACAATAAATAAAGAAGATTACTCAAATGAATACGTCTGCTTGGATCCAGCCAGATAATAATGGATGTGGTAGCCAATACTAAGAAAAAAGTAAGCAAAAGCGACCAATTGTCGCGTAGATAGTTTTTCCACGTCATTGTAATAAGTATCCTTGTCGTTTCTTAGTCGTAATTGCATCTTCAACCCCAATTTCCTCCAGCTTTTTCCGGAGCCGATTTACATTCACGGTAAGAGTATTGTCATCAATAAACTGTTCATCTTCCCATAATGCCCGCATAATTTCATCACGAGATACAATCTGACCTGCCTTTTTCATTAAGAGATAAAGGATTTGGAATTCATTTTTCGTAAGGGAGGCCTTTTTACCCTTAAACTCGACGAACGCATTTTGAAGGTTAAGGGTAAGCTCACCCACCACGAGTATGTCCTTTTCCACAATAGAACTAGACCTTCTCAGGACAGCGCTCATTTTTGCCACCAACACTTCTAGTGAAAATGGCTTTTGAATATAGTCATCTCCACCCATATTCATCGCAATGACGATATCCATACTTTCCGAGCGTGACGAAATAAAAATGATCGGTACATCTGAAAGCTGGCGAAGTTTACTACACCAATAAAAGCCATCATTCCCTGGAAGGTTGATGTCTAGCAGAATGATATGAGGATTTTCCTGTACCGCGATTTGGTCGATACGTTCAAAGTCCTCAACCAAAACGGGTTGGAAATTCCACTTTGCTAAATACTGCCCCATTAAAGTCCTCAATTTATGGTCATCTTCAATTATTAGCACTTTGTACATGTTTATCACCTAAGTTCAGTATACAAAGAGAGACGAAAATTTAATAGCGAGCAATCATAAAATAAAAAGCTTGAGAGACCAAGCTCGTTTTCTTTAGAACAAATTAAGTTGATGGGCAATCTTGCAACCGTCCGAATCCTATCCGCGCTTATCTTTTGATAAAAGATAGTGCTCGATCCCATCTAATATCCGCTCGAGTCCAAAATCGAAGTCGTTCTCTATAGTGTTCTCTTCTTTATTTTCCTCGGTATAGGCTCCTGACATCAAAACAGGGTAAAGGTATGGGTAGCGTTCTTGTGTAACAAGCTTTTTTAGTGCTGCGGTATAGTCAAGGCCGCTAATCTCACTAGGACTTTTCCCTGTTTGCATCGCCGTATTCATATCCCTCATGATAATCCCACACCAACGTGCATAGCCACTTATAAGAAGAACAATCGCCATTTTTTCAAAATCGTTTAATGGGAGATTACGAGTTGTTCGTAGCGCAATATCTACCCATTTTAGCTGATTGGGTGTTAGAGGGACACTTGTAATCGGAATGTCACTGAACCAAGGGTGATCCTGAAAAACCTTAATGGTCATTCTTACATACTGACGGATTTTTTCGCGCCAATCTGTATCCACTTCTTCATTTGGATATTCAATATCAGAAACTTTCTCCTGCATTAGTAGAAGTAAATCATCTTTACTAGGAATGTATCGATAGAGTGACATTGGGGTAAACCCTAGAGAAGATGCCAGTCGGCTCATTGATAATGTTGCTAGTCCTTCCTTATCTGCAATTTCTACAGCAGCTTCAACAATTTGATCGATATTAAGTTCTCGCTTTGGCCCGCGTTGTGGCTGTTTTTCCAACCCCCAACTTAATGCTATACCAGAAGGTAATCCTTCTAATTCGTGATCTAATTTCTCTTTATCCTTCACGTCTATTCACCTCTAGTTTTTTCACTGTAAAAGTATTTTTGAAAAAAATTTACATTTTGTGGTTGCAACTTAATTGTATATGCAATATACTGTGTATGCAATAAACTGTTTACGTTATATACAAATGAAAAGGAGGCAATTGTATGAGTGAATTTGCAATTGAGGTTAATGATCTTCAGAAGAAGTTTAGGGAACAAACGGTTTTAGATGGTATCGACTTAGCCGTTCAGAAAGGGAAGATTTTTGCCCTGCTTGGTCCCAATGGTGCTGGAAAAACAACATTTATAAATATTTTAACTACATTAATTACACCAGATGCAGGAATGGTTCGAGTGGCAGGCTATGACATTTTAAGAAATAAGGAAGAAGTAAAAAGTTCTATTAGTCTTACTGGTCAGTTTGCGGCTGTTGATGAAATGTTAACAGCGGAAGAAAATTTACGAATGATGGGCAGGCTTTCGGGATTATCACGAAAGGCGGCGCGTTTACGGGCGATGGAATTAATTGAATCCTTCGATTTAACGGATGCCGGCCGGAAAAGGGTAGGAACATATTCGGGGGGAATGCGAAGACGTTTGGATTTAGCAAGCAGCCTTGTCGTCTATAGGCCCATTATATTTTTAGATGAACCGACAACGGGCCTCGATACACGCAGTAGACGCGCGCTGTGGGATATCATTCTCCAATTGGCTAAAAATGGTGTCACCGTTTTTCTGACTACCCAATATTTAGAAGAGGCAGACCAACTAGCTGATACGATTGCCGTTATTTCAAATGGTCAAATTGTGGCACAGGGAACCCCGATGGAGATGAAAGCGCGGATTGGCAATGAAGTCGTTGAGATACGGAATGAGAGAGATGAAGTTATCCGGGAGATTCCAACGAAAGGAAGTATTCATGAAGTAAAACAGATTTTAGAAAAAGTGAGTTCTGAGATGCCGCTCAATACACGAATAAGCATCCGCAGGCCAAGCTTGGATGATGTATTTTTATCATTAACTTCTGAAAAAGGGAGGGTTTCATAATGAATATGATTGCTCAAACAAAAAAACCAACGTTATGGATCACAAGTTCTGTTTTCATTGGAAGAAGCTTTCTCCATAGTCTTCGTAACGTGGATGCGTTGCTCATGGCCATTATGCTCCCCATCATGCTCATGTTGATGTTCACGTATGTATTTGGCGGAGCCATTGATTCGAGCGGGCAATATGTGAATTATGTAGTTCCGGGAATCATTTTGTTATGTGCGGGATTTGGGTCATCCTCTACCGCATATGATGTGTCCACTGATATGACAAATGGCATTATTGATCGGTTCAGAACGATGCCGATTCAAAGTATGAATGTAATTACAGGGCATGTTGTGGCAAGTCTTGTACGCAATCTCCTTGCAACAGGAATGGTGATTATCGTTGCACTTCTTGTAGGATTTCGGCCAAGTGCGACTATATTTCAGTGGTTTGCTGCAATAGGAGTGATTGCTTTATTCATTTTGACCATTACATGGCTATTTGCTGCAATCGGTCTCGTTGCCAGCACTCCAGCAGCGGCAAGTGGCTATGGATTCATCATATTATTTCTGCCATATCTCTCAAGTGCATTCGTTCCAACAAGTACAATGCCAAAATGGCTCCAAGGAGTAGCTGAAAACCAGCCAATCACCCCTATCATTGAAACCATTCGCTCTCTGCTTGTGGGCGGTGAGATCGGAAATCATATATGGTGGGCGATAGGTTGGTGTTTATTAATTCTTATTCTGGCAATCCTATGGTCCGCCTGGACGTTTAAAAAGAAGGCTGGGAATCGTTGAAAAAAACAAAATCTTAGGCGAATACCTATCTAATGAATCGGGATTGGAACACATGCATTCGCTAAAGTCTCTTTCATTTCACTTATATTTTCCCTAATCAAAAAATTAATATTATTTCAAAGAAATCAAGTATAATAGATTTTATACTTAGGATTAGGGGTACAGAACTATGATGAAAGAATGGAAAAAGATTCTATTACTAGCGATACCGTCGATTGCCTCATTTGCTTCATCGACGCTTACAGGAACGATAAATTTGGTGTTAGTTGGTCATTTAGGCGCGCTGGCCATTGCCATTGTCGGTGTGACGAATGTTGTCATGTACAATGTTTGGGCGTTGTTTTCAGGGATTGGTCATACGACTAACTATTTGGTTGCCCAAAATTATGGGTCAAACGATATGAAGAAAGGGATAGAGCGAACGTATATTGCCTTTTATCTTTGTATAGCCGCTAGTGTATTTATTTTATTGGTTGGATTGCTTTTACCTGAAGGAATTTTTAAGGTGTTGGGTAGTTCAACTGAAATGATAGAAGAAGGAAAAAGCTATTTGCAAATTCGTTTCTTTGCAATGATTTTCGGAACTTTCACGTTTGTGTTTCATGGATTTTTACGTGGAATAGGTGATACGAAGACGCCAATGATCAGTACAATTATTGGCGGAGCTTTAATGATTTTTTTCACCTCAGGATTAACGTATGGAAAATTTGGTCTTCCTGAAATAGGATTGGTTGGTGCAGGGATAGCCTTTTTTATAGGTGAATTTGTAACTTTCCTGTTTTGCGCGTATATTTATTTCATAAAATTACACCCTGAGTATGGTACGCGCGTACGAATTGCATTTAATCGCTTGGAATCAAAGCTCATTTTCGGTGAAAGTTCTAAATTAGGAATTCAGGAATTCTCATTGGCAATGGCGATGTTCGTATTTACAGGTTTTGTTACGAGATTAGGAACAGAAGCATTAGCCGCAAATGAGATAGCCTTAAGCGTGATGAGTTTTGGGTTTATGCCAGCTTTTGCATTCGGATCGACTGCCACTATTTTAGTGGGTCAAGAAATCGGAAAAGGGAAACCTCTTAATGGCAGAAGAGCGGGAACACATACGGCCATTTTAGGGTGTATATTTATATTGCTGCTTGGCACATTTGAATTTTTCTTTTCGGAACAAGTTGCAAAAATTTACACCCAAGACCCTCAGGTGTTTCATTTGGCGGGTAAACTAATTATGATCTCGGCGTTTTTGCAAATATTTGATGGATTATTGAACTTCTATGCAGGAGGCCTTCGCGGAATTGGTGATACTTCATTTTTACTGAAAATTTCATTAGTATTAGGATGGGTTTTATTCATTCCACTAAGCTATGTATTAACCTTTACCCTAAAATTAGGCAGTGTTGGGGCGTGGATATCCTTATATTCCTACTTAACAGTGTTTGGTATCAGCGTAATGGTCCGTTTTTATCGGACAGATTGGAATACGATTAGGTTGAAAACGGTAGAAGGTGCAAAATAACTATATGTAAAGAGCCAAGGCAACGAGACATTACTCTTAGCCTAGGCTCTTTTTTTCATAATTGTATTGTACAATATGTATCATTAAAATATAATACAAGACATAACAATTAATTAAGGGAGGATTAATGCTCATGTTAAAGTTTGATGAAACATTATTTTTAAAGCATGTAGAAAAAGAAGGTCTTAGCTTTAGAGGTCAAATAGAAGGAATTGTAGACAAAATTAGCGAAAAAGGATATAGGAATATTTTTCTTATCGGCATTGGTGGAACCGTTGCCATGATGTACCCGTATGAATACATATTAAACACAAACTCTACCATTGATGTTTACGCTGTAAATGCAGCAGAATTTATGGTCATGAATCATAAACATTTCGGAAAAGATTCTGTATGTATTTTTGTTTCAGAATCCGGCACAACGAAAGAAACAGTGGCGGCTGCAAAATATTGTAAAGAAAGAGGCGCTACAACATTTGCATTAGTTGCGTTTCCAAATACACCTTTAACAGAAAGTGTTGATTACTGTATCACGACAGGATCGGAAAAACATTCGTTCGATACATTCTTCATGCTTCTGTATATCGTCATCTTTCGGTTTATCTATAACAACAAAGAATTTCCTCAATACGAGCAATTTACGAAGGAAGTTTCGTTGCTCCCGCGCGCTATTGTCAACGCAGTAAAATCTTTTGATCAAAAAGCAGAAGAGTTTGCTATCAAACATAAAAATACGGATTATCATATGTTAGTAGGCTCGGGAAACTTATGGGGCAACACCTATTCATATGCAATGTGTATTTTAGAGGAAATGCAATGGATCCGTACGAAGTCGATTCATGCTGCGGAGTTTTTCCACGGAACGCTAGAACTCGTTGAAGAAGACACAAGTGTTATTTTATTCAAAGGTGAAGATGAAACAAGGCCACTTATCGATCGAGTGGAGCGATTTGCTCAGAAAATTACAAGAGAACTAACTGTGATTGATACGAAAGATTTTGCCATGGAAGGAATCAGCGAAGAATTTAGAAAGCACTTTGCAGTTAGTGTAAACTGGGCTGTTATTAATCGAATGAACCCGTACCTAGAGCGTGAAAGAAACCATCCATTGGACCTTAGAAGGTATTATCGAAAAATGGAATATTAAGTAGGGGGATGTTCTTCCTTACTAAAAAGGCGGTGAAAGAGTTGACAATCGTTACAGTCGGAGATAATTGTATAGATGTCTATCTACCGAGCGGCAAGGCATATCCGGGAGGTAATCCTGTAAATGTAGCGGTATATTTAAAACGATTAGGCGCTCGCCCTGCTTATATTGGTTGGGCAGGCAACGACCGCTATGGAGAGATCATGAAAAACAGCATATCGGAAATGGGTGTTGATATTTCTCATCTTTCCATAAAAGAAGGAAAAACAGCTATCTCATATGTTGAATTAGTGGACAGCGACCGTTGTTTTGGGGAGTATGACGAAGGGGTAATGGCTGACTTCAAATTGACAGAAGAAGAGCTTGATTTTATTGGAAAGCATCAATTGGTACATGCAGGAATTTACGGGCGTGTGGAAGGCTATTATCCTTATTTTAAAGAAAAGGGGTTAATAACATCCTTTGATTTTTCCGATAAATTAGATCATCATCTTGTGAAAACATTGCCGCAGTTCGTCGATTGTTCATTTTTCTCCTACACGAAAGATGACCCTTTTATCCGCAATTTTTTAAAGGAAATAAAAAACCTTGGATCTCATATAGCTGTCGCAACATTGGGTGAGAAGGGTTCACTCGCGTATGACGGTGATCAATTTTACAAGTGTGAGGCGGAAGAATCCGATGTAGTCGATACGATGGGAGCGGGCGATTCTTTTATTGCGGGCTTTATTTACGGTAAATTGAAAGGGTTTTCCATTCCGAGTTGCCTTGAGTTAGGCTCCAGAATGGCGGCGGAGACGATACGATATTTCGGTGCATGGTGAACATTATTCTTATTCAATGTATAATGTTTGATAATAATAGAATGATAAGGACGAATTTATTATGAAATTAAATCCTTCGACCCCGCAGCCCTTATATATGCAAATTAGGCAAATGCTGAAGAGCAGTATTCAAAACGGAATGTACAAACCGGGTGAACAGATTCCAACAGAAGCGAAACTATGTGAAATGTATAATGTAAGCCGAATTACAATTCGAAAGGCCATCGAGGAATTAGTTGAGGAAGGGATATTAACACGAATTCCTAGAAGAGGCACCTTTGTTACGACAAAAAAGTTTCAAAATGAATTATTATCTGTTAGTGGATTTTCCGAATATAGTCATCAATTAGGAATGATTCCCAATTCTCGAATATTGAAAAGTGAAGTAATTCCTGCATCAGAAGATGTTGCGGGACACCTAGCGATTGAGGTGGAAAGCCCTGTTTTAGAGCTTGAGAGGCTTATGTATGTAAATGATCGTCCTCTATTTTACGATGTTGCTCATTATTCACTCATTCGCTTTCCTGATTTAGAGAAAAAAATAACTGGAAATGAATCAACTTATAAAATTCTTTCGGAAGTCTACCAAACAGAAATTGTCAGTAATGAAAAAATGATCGATGTGATTCATGCAACGAAGGAATATGCTAATTTATTTGGATGCGATATTGGCGCCAATCTGTTTCGAATAATAAAAGTAGCATTCGATGTAAGCGATAAACCGGTGCACCTTTCTACTTATATGTGTGAAACAAGCAAGGTTAATTTGACCGTACATAAGGCAAAGTGAATGTTGAAATTTTTTCATTGTCTAGGAGGGGCTATTTTTTATGACCAATAAAAAAATTGTGTCCGCTTATGTTTATGGGGGGAGACCGTTATCGGTCGACGAGATCGATGGCAACCTGTTGACTCATATCAACTATGCATTTGTTTTCATAGAAGATGGGGAAATCGTTCATCGATTCAATGATGATAATTTACATATTATTAGAAAGGCGAAGGAACTCTATCCTCATTTGAAATTAATTGTTTCGGTAGGAGGCTGGGCTGCAGACGGGTTTTCAGATGCAGCTTATACCGCCGATGGAAGGACGAAATTTGCAGAAAGTGTTATCAATTTTATACGAGAAAATGACTTTGATGGTGCGGATTTGGACTGGGAATACCCAAGCAATGATATGGCGGGGATAAAGGCACGCAAAGAAGACAAGGAAAACTTCACATTAATGCTAGAAGAACTGCGAAAAGCAATGAATCAACTAGAAAAAGAACAAGGAAAAACGTTATTGTTGACGATTGCAGCTGGAGCGGAGCCTTGGTACTTAGACGGCATTGAATTGAAAAAAATAGAACCATATTTAGATTACATGAATCTGATGACGTACGATTTTTACAATGGATGGAGTAAAAAGACTGGGCATCATACGAACTTATATACACCTGCACATCGACCTGAAGATAATAGCATTGATAAAGCAGTAAAACTATTTACAGATCAAGGCTTTCCAAAAGAGAAGCTTACGGTTGGAGCGGCGTTTTACGGGCGAGGTTTGCGATTCGTACAAGCGACAGGAGACGATATTTTATATGCCGATGGCAGTGATAATTTTGATGCGGCGTATTCAAACCTTGTAAAAGACTATATTCAAAAAAATGGTTTTAAAAGATATTGGGATGATTCTGCAAAAGCACCGTATTTATATAATGGCGACGTGTTTATTACTTACGACGATGAAGAGTCTATCTTTCTTAAGGGACAGTACATCGTAAAAGAGGAGCTCGCTGGCGGGTTCTATTGGGAGAATAGCCACGATCCAACTGGAACATTACTTCGAGCATTGGTGGATGGAATGGGTTTAAAATGATAACGATAGCTTAGCTGGTAAATCATTCTGTTAGATTTGAAAACGGTGAAAAGTGCAAGTTAATTTAGTTAGAGCCAAAGTATCGAGATAATTATCTCAGCCTTGGCTCTTTTTTAGAAAGCTCTCAGCCTTTTTCCCAAGTTACTTCTTTCACCTTCAAAACGATATTAATCCATCTTCTAAATCTTCAAGATCAACTTGTGTTTTCAACTTTTTTACCTCCTTCATTAACCTTTCACTATATAGACAAATAAGAATGATCAAAAGATACGGTTAAACAAGAAAAATTTTAGAAAAATCAAATAAAGCTTCTGAATGTAAAATTATATAATAGAAAACGATTGTTAAAAAGGAAAACAGAATTAACTGGCGAATAGATAAAATAAGGACAGGACGGAAAAAGCATAATAGTTTGTACCTGTTTTACATCGTTTCGAAATGTAGAAAAGAATAATTGAAGAAAAGGAGAATATTGATGGATACTTTAAAAAAACCATCTGGCTTTCAAATGCGTGAAAACACAAAAAGTTTTCTTGAAATCATAAATGTAGAAACGGGCGAGAGAAAAACATTGGCTGCATTTGATTATGTAATTGAGGCGCCGAATTGGACTCGCGAAGACAAGCTGATTTATAACAGTGGAGGGCTACTTTACTCTTTCGATATCCATACTCTCGAAAACACTGTGATCGATTCAGGGTTTGCTAATTTTTGCAATAATGATCATGTTTTATCTCCTGATGAATCTCATATTGCTGTCAGCCATCACACATTGGAAGACCGTCAATCCCGTATTTATATTTTACCAATTGAGGGTGGGAACCCGACGCTTATAACGCCGATGGCACCTTCTTATTTGCACGGTTGGTCACCTGATGGAAAGACGTTGGCATATTGTGCTGAACGTAATGGGCAATACGATATTTATACGATTCCGGCAACGGGAGGAGAAGAAAAGCAGCTAACTGATTTTCCAGGACTTGATGATGGGCCGGAATATTCTCCCGATGGAAAACATATTTGGTTCAACTCAACGCGCTCAGGGCTTATGCAGATTTGGCGTATGAATGCGGATGGCAGCGAGCAAACACAAATGACATTTGAAGAAAGCAATAACTGGTTCCCGCACGTGTCTCCTGATGGTAAAAATGTAGCCTATATCGCTTATCGAAAAGGAGATGTCGAACCTGGAGATCATCCACCGAATAAAGACGTTGAATTACGATTAATGTCTAGTTCGGGCGGCGAATCTCGTTTGCTTGTGGAACTGTTTGGCGGGCAAGGGACGATTAATGTGAATTCTTGGTCACCGGATAGTAAGCAATTGGCTTTCGTGAGTTATGAACTTACTTGATTGGGTACAGCTATTGGTTTCTGTATTAAGGAAGAATGGTACATTTAAATCGTCCTAAAATGATAGGACGGTTTTTTAGTACAAAAAATATACAACTATATTGTAATTCTATAAGCAATATGTAATGGATTATAATTAAGTAAGGAATAATTAATGTAAGGAAAAGGAGTGAAGTAATGTGGAAGAGAGAATACTTAGTACAGTTACTGAAGAGGGACAGATAACAATCCCTGTAAAGATTCGAAATCAATATAACATTACTCCCGGTGATAAATTAGTTTACCTTACTGATGATGCAGAAAACATAAAAATTAAGGTAGTTAAGCAAACCTCGATTGATGATGTTTTTGGAAGATTTAAAGTCGAAAGTGTATTACCATTTGAAGAAGAAAGAGAAAAGGCTTTAGAATCCTTTTCTAAAAAACAAAGGATTGATCAAGAAGGAGATATATAAATGGGCAAATTTATGATGCTGATGCAAATATTCTATTGAGGATTGCAACTGGACAACCTGTAGATACGGCCAACTCGGCGAAGGATTTTTTTATTTATGCCCAAAAAGAAAACATCAAGTTATTCATTCCAACTATAGTAGCCGCTGAATGTTGTTGGGTGTTAAAGGGAGTTTATAAGTTTGATCGGTTCATGATTAGAGATGGATTGACAAAACTCTTTAGTTTGCCATTTCTGGAATTAGAAAATAAGGCTATTTTGTAGTCATTAGATGTTTACGCCGAAGAGAATGTTGATTTTATAGATGCTTATATTGCAAGCATAAAGAAGGATATTCCGATTGTGACATGGAATGGAAGACATTTCAAACGTTTATCACGTGAATTTTATAGTCCAGAAGAAATATTGGATAGCGAAAATTAATATTTGAAACTGAAGACTTTTAAAAAGGGAACGCAATTAAGAGAAAGAATCTTATAAAATAAATACGAAGAAAATTCTTTTTCAAACAGGACAAAATAATTGGAGAATTGGTATGATGTTAATAGAATCTACATAATTAGGGGAGGAATGGCGTATGAAAATCGGTATATCAAGCTGGAGCATGAATAAGGAATTTATCGAAAAAGGAATGACGATGGTAGATTTCGTTCGCGTTGTAAAAGAGGAATTTGGAGCAGACGCAGTTGAAATGGTCCATTGGATGGTTGGCGACTTGGATTCTGAAAGCGCTGAAAAAATGAAATTTGCGCTTGAACAATTTAGTAACCCTGATAAAGATCCTGAAAAAATTCAACAAGCAATTGGCGGCTTTATGGAGGTCATGGAGAATGTGAGCCTGAACAAGCCGAAAAACCTGGATGACGTAAAAGCAGCTCTCGAAAAGTATGGAGTCAAAGTGCTTAATATGCCAATTGATTATGGTAATATTTCTGGTTTGGATGAAGAAAAACGCAAATCGGACTTAGAGGTTATCAAATCATGGATTGATGTTGCAGCCTATTTAGGAAGTAAAGGTGCGAGAGTCAATACTGGTCAGCAGCCAGAAGGCGTTTTCGACCTTACTATAACAGCCGATTCTTATAGGGAACTTGCTGAATATGCCGAGACGAAAGGTGTTGCACTAGTTTTAGAAAACCACGGTGGCATGTCGGCAGATCCAAAGAATATCATAAAGCTTTTTGAAATGGTGAATCATCCGAACTTCAGAATATGCCCTGACTTTGGAAATTTTGATCCGGAAATCCGTTACGAAGCAATTGATATGATTTTTAACAATCCTATCTTGGTTCATGCAAAAACATATGAATTCAACGAAGATGGAAGCCATGTCCAATTTGATTTTGGCAAGTGCATGGAAATCGCGAAAAAGCATCATTACGACGGATACTATTCCGTAGAATTTGAAGGCCCTGGTGATCAAAGAGAAGGGGTTCAGAAGACAATTGACCTATTAAGAAAACATAGTTAATACCAAAAGAATCGTCACTAGTGGGCGATTCTTTTGTATTAATTCGGGAAGGTTTTTCGAATTTGTATATGGAATTACATAAGTGGCTTGTAAAAAAGAAATTCACCATTATGATGGAGCTGTAAAAGTTATAGAGGATATATAAAGGGGATTTCGATGATGCTTGAATGGATGAATGCGAATATTAGCTTAACAACATTAATTTGGCTTTTCCCAATAACATTTTTACTGCATGATTTTGAAGAAATAATTTTTGTAGAATCATGGTTTAAGAAAAACTTTTCGAAAGTAGAACCGAAAGTGCCAAATAGGATGAAAACATTATTTTATGATTTATCAAAAACAACAGCGGCGAGATTTTCAATTCCTGTATTTATGCAATTCATTTTATACATCATAGCTTCCTATCTCGCTGCAGAGAAAGATATGTATCATTTATTCTTAGGGTTAAATGTCATTATTTTTCTTCATGTTTTTTCTCATGTCGGACAAACTATATTTTTTGGAACATATGCACTTGGTGTAGGAAGTGCGTTACTTGTGACGCTTCCGTATTCTTTATATCTATTTTATCGTTTTTTAGCTGAAAATATCGTCGGCATGATGGATATAATGATGAGTCTTCCATTTGGAATTATCACCGTCTTGATTGTATGGTTTGGGCATGAAATATCTCCAAAAATACTACCTGATAAGTAGGGGATTTTCCTAACTGCTTTCTGATGTTGGACCAAATCTTAACATTATTCTTTGATTCGGAAACAGCGTATTCATTGTTTTAGAAGGGTATAATATTATTTATGATGGTGTGGAAAATTACTTTTTAAAAGGAGAGTCTATGACTAAAAATAATGCAGGATGGAACTTAGACAATAGTTATTCGAAACTGCCAAGTTCATTTTTTGCAAGCACAAATCCCACTCCTGTAAGCTTACCCAAATTAGTCATCCTCAATCACTCATTAGCCAAATCCCTCGGTTTGAATATCGAGGCTTTGCAAAGCGAAGATGGTGTAGCAGTGTTTGCTGGAAATAAAATTCCTGAGGGGGCTTCGCCAATTGCTCAAGCGTATGCAGGGCATCAATTTGGAAACTTTACGATGTTGGGGGATGGTCGTGCTGTATTGCTAGGAGAGCAGATTACACCACGAGATGAGCGGTTTGATATCCAACTAAAAGGCTCAGGTAGAACCCGCTATTCTCGCGGAGGTGATGGGCGAGCGGCACTTGGTCCCATGCTGCGTGAATATATTATTAGCGAAGCAATGCATGCTCTCCGAATCCCTACTACTCGGAGTTTAGCGGTAGTGACAACGGGTGAGTCGATTATCCGAGAAACTGAGCTTCCGGGCGCTATTCTGACCCGCGTGGCGGCCAGCCATCTGCGTGTTGGTACATTTGAATACGCAGCGCAATGGGGAACAGTAGATGAGCTTCGAAGCTTAGCTGATTATGCGATAGAGCGCCATTATCCGGATATTGCTTCTAAAGAAAATCGATATATTGCATTTCTTGAGGAAGTAATCAAACTTCAAGCTGAACTTATCGCTAAATGGCAGCTCGTTGGATTTATCCATGGCGTAATGAACACCGACAATATGACGATAAGCGGGGAGACGATTGATTATGGTCCATGCGCTTTTATGGATACGTATGACCCAGCTACTGTATTTAGCTCCATTGACATTCAAGGGCGCTACGCCTATGGAAACCAACCGTATATTGGTGCGTGGAATCTGTCGCGCTTTGCAGAAACGCTATTACCGCTATTAGATGAGAAGCAGGAAAAGGCGATTGAAATAGCTCAGGAAAAGATATCAAATTTCAGTTCGTTTTATTATGAGCATTGGTTCGCTGGAATGAGAGCAAAACTTGGCATTTTTAACGAAGAAAAAGCAGACGAAGCATTATTCGAGGATCTTCTTAACATAATGAAAGATCAACATACTGATTATACAAATACCTTCCGTGCATTAACATTTGACACGCAGGAGGAAGAGGGTATATGTGAATCCAGAGAATTTACTCAGTGGAAGGAAAAATGGCTTGCTAGACTCGAAAGACAGCCAGAATCAAAAGATGCTTCGAAAGAATTAATGAAGAATAGCAACCCGGCGGTAATTCCACGGAATCATCGAGTGGAAGAAGCTTTGGAAGCGGCCGTTGAGCATGGAGACTATAGCGTGATGGAGCGCCTTTTGACGGTGATTTCAAGTCCTTACGAATACTCAGCAGAACAAGAAGAATATGCCGTTATGCCCAAGTCGGCTACTCCTTATCGAACGTATTGTGGTACGTAGATTACTTTTCTTTTTGAGATAGATAACATTTGGTGAAAATTCCATACTATTTGTTGAAATGTTAAATGGAATTGTGGAGAATTTGGAAACAATTGTTGAAATAAAAAAGTCGCGAGCTCGCGACTTTTACTCTTTTTTCATAATAAAACAAAGATGTCTTCCGCATTGTTTATCTTGACGATAAGAAAAGCCCTCTTCACTTACATACGTACACGTTCGGTCAATCGTAATCTGCTCTTCGGGAACGCCTGCTAGCATACACTGTTTTTTCACCGTTAGCTGATTGTCAATATGATATTTGTTTGTCTGTTCATTATAATAAATAAAATCATCCGCATAACCAAGATCTTTAAATTTTATATATACGTCCTCGTCGACTTCAAATTTTTCCTGACTTAGTGCAGGGCAAATTTGAACATGAAAATCACATGGATCGCAATTTTCCTCTTTAATTAAATGCTTAAAAAGCTTTAACGTGATTTCTTTAACAGAGCCTTGCCATCCAGAATGAATGACACCAACAATACCCGTTCCTTCATGATAAAAAATCACTGGAACACAGTCGGCATTAAAGCTGCATAACAATAGATTTGGCTCGTAAGTGTACAAGGCGTCCGTGTCGGGAATAGCGGTTTCCATTTGGAGAGCGCCTCTTCCTTTGTCCTCAAGCTCTACTCGATGAAAATTCGCGCTATGGGTTTGCTTCGCACACACAAAGTCGTCCAACCCGCAATTTAAACTAGCAGCTAACTTTTTACGGTTTTCCAATACTTGTTCAAGATTATCGCACGCATGAAGGGCCATGTTATTGCCTTCAGGTTCCGATTCGTCCTTAAGCGTTATACCAGCTATCACTTTTCCATCGTTAATATAAAGCTTTGTTTTCATATGGCCACCACCTTCTATAAAATCTCCTTATAATAATCTCGCAGCAAATAAGCAATCCATTTGCAATGAGGGTGATTTCGAATATTTTCAAATAGACCCTTTACAATAGCAGGACTTAGAGTTGGTTCTATAAGCTGCTCTTTAAGTAACATTAATGACTCTTTTTCAATTGATTCTTCCATTTCTTCCATTTTTCGTTCAATCATTTCAACAATCTGTTCTTTCGTCATAACTACATTAGTCTCATAGTCATTCAATTTCCTATAATCTTCTGAAACGAACGATATTTTCATATGCTTAGCTAAAATATTCGTCTTTTCAACAAGCGTTTCGGCAAGCAAATCGAAATCGACAGTAATGTGTTTGGATAAGAAAAATTCTCCATACATTTTCATGAAAGCTTTTATGCAATAAATTAAATCATATTTTGTATGTTTTACTTCCTCTCCATATAAACGTTCAATCATCGTTAATATGGTTTTTTCGTGCAACTTATCATAGTAGCGCATTTTTATAATGAATTCTTTATTGAACGTTTGCGTTTGTTCCTTTATAAAAATTTTTGCGAAATCCAAATGTTTATAAAAATAACGATACGTGGCATTGTAAAAATCATACAATAAACGATCGTTTTTTGAATTTTTGACTATATAGTCAATGTCAGAGGTGATTTCCATCATGAAATGGTCAATTAATGTTAAAATCAACTCGTCCTTCGATTTAAATGATAGATAAAAAGCACCTTTAGAGATGCCGCAATGATCCGTAATTTGTTGAACGGATGTAGCCTCAAATCCTTGTTTTGCAAACAGTTCCAATGCTTTTTCCATAATCAATTGTTTTTTAATCATGATTATTTTCCCCGCTCCCAATAGTTCAACGTTGACAAATGACTGATTAGTCATTACTATAAGTGAATAGGTTACGAAAGTCAATTTTGTGTTGGTAAAACCATCATGTAGAAATAGAAAATTGGGGGTAGAGAGCAGCTGTGAAAGGTCTAGTCAATTTTGTACTGAAAAACAAGTTAGCCGTTTGGCTTCTTACAATCATTATTACCGTATCTGGAATATATGCAGGTACTCGAATGAAAACGGAGACGATTCCAGATATAACGATTCCGTACTTAATGGTAACGGGAGTGTATCCTGGAGCCACTCCAGAACAGGTCATGAAAGATGTGTCCATGCCTTTAGAGAAAGCGGCTGAGAACCTGGAAGATGTTAAAGCCGTCTATTCTAATTCCTATTCTAACATGGCAAGCATCCAAGTGGAATATGAATATGGCATCGATATGGATGAGGCGAAGCGTGCATTGCAATCGGCATTGGATGCAGTGAAATTGCCAGAGGACGCACAAAAGCCAACCATTACGGCTATTAATATGAATATGATGCCTGTCGTTGCACTTAGTGTCAGTAGTGATAAAGAAGATATTGTAGAATTAACTTCTACGGTAGAAGATATTTTACTGCCTAAGCTAGAGAAAATTGAAGGTGTAGCATCTGCTACTGTTACAGGGCAGCATATAGAAGATGTTGAGCTTGTTTATAATAAAGAAAAAATGGCTGAACTTGAACTAACGGAAGATTCTGTAAAGCAAATGATTCAAGCAAGCGACATGTCTGTTTCTTTAGGTCTATATGAGTTTAAAGAAGGGGAACAAGCAGTAGCGATTGACGGGAAATTCATGACAGCAAATGAACTAAAGAACATGCTTATCCCTGTCACTCCGTCAGAAACAAATCCAACTCCATTTGTAAAACTTAGTGAAATCGCAAAAATTGATGTAGTCGGAAAAGTAGAATCGGTTTCTCGTACAAATGGTAAAGATGCGATTGCCATTCAAATTGTGAAAGGGCAGCAAGCAAACACTGTTGATGTCGTAAACAGTGTAAAAAAATTAATCAAAGATGAAAAAGCTAAAATTGATGGTCTGATTATTGATGTTTCACTTGACCAAGGTAAGCCAATCGAAGACTCAATCAAAACGATGGTTGAAAAAGCATTATTTGGTGGTTTAATTGCCGTATTAATCATCCTTTTATTTTTGCGTGATTTTAAATCGACCTTGATATCAATCGTATCTATCCCAGTTTCAATTTTTATGGCATTAATGATATTGAATTGGTTAGATATTACACTGAATATGATGACGCTTGGAGCGGTTACGGTAGCTATTGGTCGTGTTATTGATGACTCGATCGTTGTTGTAGAAAATATTTATCGAAGATTGCATTTAAAAGAAGAGAAATTAACAGGGCGCGCACTCATTCGTGAAGCAACGTTAGAGATGTTCAAGCCGATTTCGTCATCTACGATCGTAACGGTTGCCGTTTTTGCACCTCTTATTTTTGTAGGCGGAATGGTTGGCGAGCTGTTCATGCCATTCGCATTAACGATGACGTTTGCACTAGGTGCTTCGTTACTTGTAGCGATCACAATTGTTCCTGCATTTTCCCATTTCTTATTTAAGAAAAAGTTATATGGAGAAAAGACAGAAAAGAGTCATAAAGAAGCTGGCAAGTTAGCAAAATGGTATAAAGGAATTCTTAACTGGACACTAAACCATAAAGCCATTACATCCATTATTTCGATTATATTATTAGTCGGAAGCATCTGTTTAACTCCGCTAATCGGATTTAGCTTTATGGGCAGTGAAGAAGAAAAAGTAATGTACTTAACGTACACTCCAGCAACAGGCGAGTTGAAGGACGAGACTTTAGCAAATGTGGAAGCTGTAGAGCAAGAATTATTAAAACGCAAAGATATTGATATTGTTCAATTATCGATAACCAATAGCGGCGATCCAATGGCAGCGATGATGGGCAGCGGAGGTAAAGGGGCATTAATGTACCTCATCTTTGACCCAGATATGGAAAATTTCCCTGAGGTTCGCAAGGATATTGAAGACTATGTATCCAATATTGGTCAATCAGGTGAATGGAAGAGTCAGGACTTCTCTTCCATGGGGATGTCGACGAATGAACTTAGCTACACATTTTACAGTGAAGATTTAGATAAATTAAATGATGCTGTAAAAATGGTTGAAAAGGTAATGAAGGAAAACGATGGATTAGAAAAAGTTACTTCAAGCGCGGAAGATGCATATGTCGAGTATACATTTAAAGTAGAGCAGGATGAATTGCTGCAATACGGCTTAACAACGGGCCAAATTGTCATGATGTTAAGTCCGGATAAAACGGAAGATGTATTGACGACTGTTAAAAAAGATGGGAACACTTTGGACGTAATTGTTCAACAAGAACAAAAAGAACAGCCAAAATCAGTTGATGATATTTTAAAAACAGAAATCCCAACAGCAATGGGTACAACGATGCCGCTTTCTGATCTTGTCAAAGTGGAGAAAGGAACAACTCTAAACACATTGGCACGCAGTAAAGGCGAATACTATGCAACAGTTTCAGGAACAGTCCTTGGAAATGATATTTCAAAGGTTACTTCTGAGGTAGATAAAGCAATTGATAAAATTGATTTGCCTAAAGGTGTTTCGATGGATGTTGGTGGTGTAGCGGCCGATATGGCAGAAACATTCACACAGCTTGGAGTAGCAATGCTTGCGGCAATTGCGATCGTATACTTTATCCTCGTTGTCACTTTCGGAGAAGGAACCGCTCCATTTGCAATTTTGTTCTCCTTGCCATTTGCAGTCATCGGAGCGTTTGTGGGACTTTACATTGCTGGAGAAACGATATCAGTATCGGTTATGATGGGTCTCTTAATGTTGATTGGGATAATCGTAACGAATGCCATCGTTCTCGTAGACCGAATTGTTCGGATGGAACGCGGCGGTATGAATATGCGCGAAGCGATATTAGAAGCAGGTGCCACTCGTTTACGTCCTATCCTTATGACGGCGATCGCCACCATTGGTGCACTAATTCCATTAGCGATTGGCGCAGAAGGCGGAGGCGGTATGATTTCAAAAGGTCTCGCCATTACAGTAATCGGTGGTCTAACAAGTTCAACATTATTAACCCTTATTATCGTACCGATTGTGTATGAAATACTTTCGAAGATGCTTAAGAAAAACCGTAAAGAAATAGAAGAGAATTAATAGAAATGCCCTGCAAGGAGATATTCAACCTTGTGGGGCTTTTTTATTGTGGAAATAGTGCGGACTTTAAATCATCGATTGTATATAATTGGTATATAATAAAACTTTTTCCAACAAAGTCTCGGAGGAAATAATGAATAAAAAAATATGGTTGTATAGAATTATTTTTTCTGCATTTTTATTTTTGTTTATGGTTCCTTTGACCCAATGGCAAAGCAAAGTTAAGTATATTCGTGTAAATGGCATTGAACAGTTCTCACCAGAGACATTAGAAAGCGAAGGTCATTATCTTCTTTTTTATCCTGCGGATTATCGGTTTTCTCAGGAATTTACATTAGTAAAAGAAGTGACAAATACTGGAGAAGTCGTAAAACAGTACAGAATTTTTGATGATGATTTTGGAAGAATGATTTCACACCAAAAGCCAAATGACATCAATCAATTATATATTTCCTTTTTTGGTGGTATAGGCGGGGAATATTATTTTACTTATGATATTCAACAAAATAGATTTAAAAAAGTGAATCTAGGTTATTTTGATTATAAGGTTGGAATGGACCATATTAGGCACTATGGAGATGACGTTGTTTTTCAGACTCTAGCATCACATAAAACGGGTAATCAAGGCTTCTATTCTTCAATTTCAAACGTCACTACACAACAAAGCTTAGAAACGGATTATCTTCGCTCACCACATTCTTCGCCGCTCTTAGACTTTAATGGAAAGGTTTTATATGGGACACTAGGGATAGTGGAAGATGATGAATACGAATATCATGGCCTTGCAGTTGCAGACTTACATAATGAATCTATTAAATACGAAACATTTGGAACCGATAATATTTCTCTTATCCCTCTTTTTTCAACAACAGATTATGCCTATATAATGGGCGATAATGGAAAGATGTATGTTTATGACCAAGATTTTCAGTTTAAAATATATGAGCCTTTTAAACATTTACCTAGGCAAGATGATTATGATACATCCGGAAACAGACAATTAGCTCTGGATGAGGATAGAATTTTATATTGTTTAAACGATGGAAATGATAAGTATTCATTGGGTGTTTTTCATTTAAATGATGAGCCTGTATTTGAATTATTTAATAAAGACTTTTCCAACACAGACAGATGGTATGAACCTCTATATCAGAACGTAGAAGAGAAAGAAATTTATGTAAAAGAAATGAGTAATACAAAAAAGAAGAATCATATAATCGTATTAGATAGTGAGAGTCTTAAAATAAAGGCGAAATTTCCTGTCCGTAATAATCATTTACTTGATTTAGTTGTGAAAATCAAATGAAAGAAAAAATCCTTCGAGCGGCTATCACTCGAAGAATTTTTTTACTATTAACCTTATAAAATATCATCAATTTTAGCTAATTCTTCTTCACTGAATTCTAAATTATTTAATGCGGCAACATTATCCTCAATTTGACTAACGCGACTAGCACCGATAAGAGCTGATGTCACTCGTCCACCGCGAAGCACCCATGCTAGGGACATTTGCGCTAGTGTTTGTCCTCTTTCAGCGGCTAGGTCATTTAGTTGACGAACCTTTTGAATAACTTCTTCAGTAACTTGATCCTCTTTAAGTGCACCCGTTGAACTTGCAGCACGTGAATCCTTAGGAATTCCACCTAAATATTTATTTGTTAACAAGCCTTGTTGTAATGGACAGAAGGCAATCGACCCTACTCCGTTTTCATCAAGGACATCTTGTAATCCATCTTCAATCCAGCGATTTAGCATTGAGTAGCTTGGTTGATGGATTAACAATGGTGTTCCTAAATCATTTAAAATTCTCACAGCTTCTGCAGTTTGTTCAGGTGAGTAGCTTGAAATTCCCACGTATAGGGCCTTACCTTGGCGAACGATTTGGTCAAGAGCACCCATTGTTTCTTCCAAAGGAGTATTTGGATCTGGACGGTGGGAATAGAAAATATCAACATAGTCTAATCCCATGCGTTTCAAGCTTTGATCAAGACTAGCAATCAAGTATTTTTTGGAACCCCATTCGCCATATGGACCATTCCACATCCAGTAGCCCGCTTTTGTAGAAATGACCATTTCATCGCGATAGGGTTTAAAATCTGTCGCCAGCATTTGACCAAACATCGTTTCTGCTGATCCTGCTGGAGGACCGTAATTGTTAGCAAGGTCAAAATGTGTAATTCCTAAATCAAAGGCTCTTCTTAACATTGCGCGGCCATTTTCATATGTATCTACACCACCAAAGTTATGCCATAGACCTAGTGAAATCGCTGGAAGCAAAAGTCCTGAATTTCCTGTGCGATTGTATTTCATCGAGTCATATCTTTTATCATCTGCTACATATACCATTATTTAATTCTCCCTTATATATATTTAGGTTAAGATTTAGAGACTTCAACATAATTTCTCCACACATGAACTGGTTGCCAATTTAATAGTTTTTTAGCTTTTTCATTACTAAAAAGTGTTTCAAAACCAGTTAGCTCTTTCTTGAACTCTTTCACATTTGGATATACTTGCTCCATCAACTGTTTGCTTTCGATATCCATACTAGTTTCATCATTTGCGATATTTAATGCGACAGATCCAAGTCCATCCGCTTCCACTGCAAGTCGATATGCGGTTGCGGCATCCCTTGAATCAATATAGCTCCACATTATCGTTTTCCGTTGCTCTGGATGATGAATAAAGCTTGGGAAATTAGAATACATCTCAGGTGTGATGACATTTCCGAGACGCATAGAAACGACTTGCATTCCCGTTCTGCGATGAATCATATCTGCCGTTTGTTCATTCACGATTTTGGATAATCCATAACTATCCTCAGGCAATTGCGGATGTTCCTCGTCGATCGGCACATATTTCGGCTCTAATGAATTCCTTGAGAAAACAATGCCGTAAGAAGACTCACTTGAAGTAATAACGGCTTTTTTAATGCCAAGATTCCCGGCTGCTTCCAAAATGTTATAAGTGGACATTACATTATTTTGGAATGTCACTTCATTTGGATGGGAATAAGCAACTGGAATAGCAGCAAGATGTACAACCGCATCTGCTCCAACTAAAACCCCGTGCACCTCTCCAAGATTCGTTAAGTCTGTAATGACAGTTGGACAGAGCTCCTCTTTGGGCTTCTTTGCATCTGCATTCACAACTTCATAGCCATGATGTAAAAATTCTTTTATGACAGAAGGTCCTAATAGACCACTTCCACCTGTAATGACAACCTTTGGCATGTTAATCACCTCTCTACTTGGGTGTAATAAAACGCTTACTCACTTCGAAGTATATGTGTTCATAATCATTTATACAAGTAGTGAAAATTTTTTGATATAATTAAAAATAGGTTATTTACTATAATATTTATAGTTACTATTTGCTTTAAAGGAGGACGGAATGATGCAAGAGGTAAAGGAAGAATTGGTCATTGAATGCTCGATTGAAAAGGCTTTGAATGTTATTGGCGGAAAGTGGTCTTTTCTTATATTAAAGCAACTTTTTGAAGGAACAAAACGGTTCGGAGAAATTCAAAAATCGATACCGAAAATTAGTCCAAAGGCATTAACTGATACGCTTCGTCACTTAGAAGAAAACGAAGTAGTCATACGAAAAGTTACGCCTACCGTTCCGGTTACGGTTGAATATTCTTTAACAGAAAAGGGACAAGCTTTACATAAAATATTAAAAGAAATGAAGATTTGGGGATCTCAGTGTGCGTAGTTCATTATTCGTAACTGTGCTAACGGAAGTTGAGGGAAATAAATAGAATAGGAACTCGATGTTCTGACATCGAGTTCCTATTACATCATTATATTTCTAAAAAATTACTTCATCCGGATCCGACCCGAATCGGTAGTCTTTATTCATTTGATCAATTACTTTCATATCTTCATCTGATAGGGTGAAGTCAAAAATATTAGCATTTTCTTGGATTCTCTCTTTGTGGACTGATTTAGGTATCGTGACAACTCCATGCTGAAGATCCCAGCGCAGAACGATTTGAGCTGGCGTTTTTTCGTGTTTTTCAGCTAACTCCGTAAGTTGTGGCAGATCAAGATTTCCTTTCATAATTGGAGTCCAAGCTTCCAACTGGATACCCGCATTTTTGCAATATTGACGAAGTTCCTGCTGATTGAGCAAAGGATGAAATTCTACTTGGTTTACTGCAGGAATAACATCGCTGCTTTGTTTAAGAGTTTCCAGATGATGAATATTAAAGTTACTTACGCCAATTGCGCGAATATATCCGTCTTTCTGCAGCTTTTCAAAAGCCTTCCACGTTTCTACAAACTTTGTTTTACCTGGCCAATGAATTAAATAAAGGTCGATGTAATCAAGACCTAGCTTCTGGCGACTCTCTTCAAAAGCGCGAAGAGTAGATTCGTATCCTTGATCGGAGTTTGCTAGCTTTGTTGTGATAAACAGTTCCTCACGTGCGATTCCGCTTTGCTTGATTGCGGTGCCAACCCCTGCTTCATTCCGATAGCCAGCTGCTGTATCAATCGAACGATAGCCTGCCTCTAACGCATATTGAACGGAATTAATGACTTCGTCGCCGTCCTCTACCTGAAAGACACCAAGTCCGAGCCAAGGCATATGTACTCCATTGTTTAAAACTGTATAGTCCTTGATATTTTGAATAGCCAAAGTTATTCCTCCTCATCAAGTAATCCCTTTCATTGTATAAGACAACTATGAAAAAAGTAAGTAGTGAAAACTTTTTGCCTAGGTATACTTTTGTTAACTAACTTACGTAAAAAATAAATTGACAGCAATACATAATAACACTAGTAATGTCGACCCCTATTATTTATGTGTAGATAAGGTTTTTTAGTACGGTGTTATACCTTTCAAAATTAGTTTATGATGATAGGGTGACCTTACTTAACCGAGAGAGAGGAAATGCCTATGAATATACGAGCCTTACATTCCAAGCTCTTATCCTTGCCATACCGTTTTAAGCTTATTCTGGTGTTTTCACTTTTGATTGTCTTAACTGCCATGATACTTGGCGGTATTACATATTATCATTTTTCCGGGGCCAGCCAGCGGGATGCAAAGGATTATCAGGTCCAGCTTGTTGCCCAGATCAGTCATAACTTTGATCGTTATTTAAAAGAAATGCAGATTATTTCACTTTCTCCCTTGTATGACCAAAAGGTATTGGGTATTTTAAATAATCATCAATATCCTGTAACGTCTGCTACTTTTCCTCCTGCTGAGGAAAGGGTTGAAATGTGGAGGTATATTTCTAGTCTTATTCATGGACGCAATGAAATTAAGGGCATTCATATTATGGCAAATGATGGCACAATTTTTAGTAATTTAGATTCGCAAACCGTTTGGTTAAAGCTGCTCGATTTAAATAGTAATGAGATTTCGCAGATTAGGGAGGCTGATGGGGAATGGGTGCTGCTTCCTCTTCATAGGCCGAGTTATTATTTGAATAAGGATACGGAGGTTTTTTCGGTTGCGAGATTAATTCGAGAGCCCTCAACGAATAAGCATCTTGGAATGATTAAGCTAGATGTAAAACAGGAGTTGTTTGAGGATTTTATTAGCACGGATAGCAATATTTTTATTTTAGATGATAAGAATCAGCTTATTTATCCGAACATGCACGAAACGAAGCTGCTTCAATCCGTTATTTTTCAACAAAAATATAAAGAAGGTAATTCGTATTTTAACACGACAATTGACGGCAAGCCGTACATGATGGTTCATAATGTGTCCGGTTATTCAGGAGCAAAGGTGATTATGCTGACACCCTTTGATGCCATATTAAGTGAAGTGAACCAGTTGCGGGTTTTACTTCTATTCGTCGTCTTGCTAGGGGTTTTCATCTCATTTATTTTGGGCTTTATTTTATCCAAGCCTTTAGTTAGTTCAATTCATAAGCTGCAAAAGGCGATGGCAGAGGTTCGAAAAGGGGATTTTTCAAAAAGAGTACAAAGTGATCATCAAGATGAAATCGGTCAGCTTAGTCAAGGGTTCAATCATATGGTTGACGAAATTGAAAGACTCGTAACCGAGGTATATGAGACAAGCTTGCGAGAGAAGGATGCTGAAATTAGGGCTCTTCAAAGTCAAATGAATCCGCATTTTCTTTATAATACGTTGGAATCTATTAATATGCTTGCGATTACGCAGGGGAATTTGGATGTATCGGATATGGTGACCTCGCTTGGAAAACTATTAAGGTATACGATTGATCAATCATCGAAAATAGTATCCTTGGAGGAGGAGCTATCATTTATCCGCTCCTATATTATGATTCAACAAATGAGGATGGGAGACAGCCTGCAGTATGAGGAAGATGTTGATCCTCATTTACTCCGAGTATCCATTCCAAAAATCATTTTGCAGCCATTAGTTGAAAACGCAATCTTTCATGGGATAGCTGGACATGGAGGGAAGATTCATTTACGTGTAAAGGAGATCAATTCGGAAATGCATGTGCTCATTTCTGATAATGGAAAAGGAGTATGTAAAAATAAGCTTGAGGAATTAAGGAAGTTTCTACCCTCAAACATGCAAAATGGTGTTGCATTAGTCAATATTAATGAGAGGATAAAATTCCTCTATGGGAACGACTATGGCATGGACCTTTATAGTGATGAAGGAGAAGGGTTTACCGTTATATTGAGATTTCCTATGAAGCAAAAGGAGGAAGAGTCTTTTGAAGCAAGTATTGGTAGTAGAGGATGAGATCATTATTCGACAAGGTTTAAAGGTCCTGTTAGAGGATGTACTTGGCGGATTTCAAGTAGTAGAAGCGAAGAGTGGGGAGGAGGGCTTGTTCTATGTAAGGGTTGAGCTGCCTGATTTAATCATTACGGATATTCGAATGGGTGGCATGGATGGACTTACTTTTATTTCGAAGGTGAAGCAGATTTCTACACATATTCCTATCATTATTTTAAGCGGGTACAGTGATTTTGAATATGCCAGAACTGCATTAAGGCATGGTATATCTGAATACTTGCTTAAGCCTGTTAACCGAACCGAGCTTTCAGAGGTGATTTCAAGAATTTTCGGCTCAACTGAAATTAATAATACAGATACGACGAGGCATTTTCAAAAAATACTACAGTATATACAGGATAATCTAAGTAAGGAGATTACGTTGAAGCATATTGCTGAGTATGTCGACCTACATCCGCAATACATCGGGCAATTGTTTAAATCGGAGCTTGATCAATCCTTTACGGAATACATAACAGGGCAACGATTGGAAAGAGCGAAGGAATTATTGAGACAAACGCAGCTAAAGGTGTACGAGGTTGCCCATTTATCAGGTTATAAAAGCCCGAAGCATTTCATGACTGTATTTAAACAAGAAGTAGGTAAGACGCCAATTCAATATCGGAATTTTTTCTAGCTTTCAAAAAATCTATGTTTAACGAACCTTTTCTTTTATGCAGAGGATATTTTTTGAAAGCGCAACCAATATATAATTTTTTCAAAGGGGGAGGAAAAATGCTGAAAAAAAGATTAGTAGTCTTGCTGGCTGTAATGTTATTAATTTTTACAACTGCCTGTAGCGGCAAGGATGCAGGTACATCGTCAGAGGGTGATAAAAAAGATGCACCTAAAAAGGACAAAAATGTAGAACTAACTTTTATGATGTGGGGAAATGAAGCGCATCAAGAGGTGTATAACGATCTAATCAAGAAATTTAATGAAGAGCACCCAAATATTAAGGTGAAAATGGAAAGTGTGCCATTTCCAGATTATCAGCAAAAAATTACGGTGCTAGCTGCTGGAAAGGAGCTGCCTGATGTAGGCTGGGTAGCTGAACGTATGGTTCCACAATTTATGGAAAATGACATTTTAGAAGATGTGTCTTCCTTTAAGGATGACAGCGATTATAAGATGGATGATTTCTTTCCATCTACTTTAGAATTGTTCGAAAAGGATGAGAAATTACTGGGCATCCCATTCTCGACACCGCCAATGGTTCTATTTTATAACGAAGATTTATTTGTAAATGCGGGAGAGAAAACGCCAAATGAGCATGTAAAAGATGGCACTTGGAATTGGGAGCAATTTGAAAAATCAGCAAAGGCTATTTCAGCTCAGGGTGTGTATGGGGCAAACTTCTTCCGTGATTGGAATACTTGGATTGCGCTTTTATCGCATACATGGAGCTATGGCGGAGATTTATTTAATAAAGAACAAACTGAATTTACATGGAATAGTCCCCAAGGTGTAGAGACGTTAACAATGCTTGACCGGATGATGTTTGCAGACAAATCGCATCCAAAGGCAGGGGAACAAGTAAGCTTTGAGTCTGGGAAAATTGGTATGTTCTTTGATGTATATAGCTACGTTTCAAAAGCACGGGAAATTGAAGATTTTAAATTTGATATTGCACCACTTCCAGAGGGGCCTGAAGGTAGGTATCCAATGCTAGGGCAAGCAGGATACTCCATCTTTAAGGATTCGAAGCATCCAGAGGAAGCGAAGGAGTTGCTCAAATTCTTTACGAGCCAGTAAGGCATTACCGCAACATCGACGTTCTTTGTACCGCCACGTGAGTCGGTGCTAGCATCTGATGAATTTATTAATCAACCGAATAATCCGCCAAAAGAAAGCATACAAAAAGCGGTATTAGACGAAATGGATAATGCTCGCTTGCAATCTGGACATATCAACTGGCAAAAAATCGATAACGCCATTCAATTCGGATTCGATGAATTATTTGGTGAATTAAAAGAACCAAAAGAAATTCTTGAAGGTATGGAAGGTAAAATTAATCCATTAATGAAGTAAATGGGGAAGGAGGCGGTTGTGATAAATTAACCGCCTCCTCTTAATAAGAGGTGAATGAATTGTCTTTGGAAACGTTATTAAATGAGCAAAAAATGACCTTAGCAGTAAGTATTCCAAAAAATATCCCTACACTAGCCAAAGCGGCAATGAAGACAGGCGCGGATGCAATTAAAATGCACGTGAATGTCGAGCACTGGGCTTCAGGCAACAGTTTCGGCAATGCAGAATCATATGAAAATGAATTCCGTGAAATTAGAAGCCAATTTTCGGGACTGTTAGGGATTGTTCCTGGAGGATCGTTTGAAGTAATCAAAAAAGCTGAATTAGAAAAGTTAACTGAATTAGGATTTGATTATTTTTCAATCTATGCCCATCATATGCCATCCTGGATGCTGGGATTGGATGAATATGAAAAAACGTTTGCGATTACAGGAGAATATTCAATAGATTCTATTCAAAAAATAAAGCATCTCGGCATTACGGCAATCGAAACCTCAATCATTCAAGCAGCTGAATATGGGAGCCCGCTCTCATTTCGGGATGTCCTTGCCTATCAAAATATTGTTCAGAGCACGGATGTCCCGATAATAGTTCCATCCCAGCGCCTTCTAGTACCATCAGATATTCCTCTTTTATATCAAGCTGGGGTAAGGTCAGTGATGTTAGGGGCAGTTGTCATTGGTCAGACAGAGGAAAGTATTGAAAAAGCAGTTTCCTCTTTTAGAAATGAAATCGATAAGCTGTAAAGGAGGCGGTTATTTTGGAAGCTAAAGTGAATACAGACAGGCCTCTACAAAACATGAAAAAAAGACGCAGATTCCTAGGAAGCGAAGAGTTTTATGGCTATCTTTTTGTCAGCCCGATGATGCTCGGTTTTCTTCTTGTCATGTTATTTCCATTGGTTTATTCCATATATATGAGCTTGACTGATTGGCAGTTGCTCGGGGATCCAAATTTTATCGGAACGGCAAATTATCAGCAGTTAGTGAATGATCCAGAATTTTTTATTGTGTTAAAAAATACTTTTATCTTTTCGGCAGGACTAGTTCCTATTAATATCATTCTTGCTTTATGGCTGGCGATGTTATTACATCGCAATTTACCTGGAATGGGTCTTTTTCGAACTGCGATATTCATTCCTGTAATGACTTCAATCGTTGTCTGGTCGATTATTTGGAAGTATATGTTCGGGACGGATGAGGGTTTCATTAACCAAGCTCTTGGATTATTTGGAATTGAAGGTCCTGCATGGTTATACAATCCGGATCTTGCAATGGGAGCTGTTATTTTTGTTAGTGCGATTAAAAATGTTGGACTAAATATGGTTTTGTTTTTGGCGGCACTTCAACAGGTGGATAAAAATCTTTATGAGGCTTCTTATTTAGATGGTGCGAATAAATGGAATCGTTTTTGGCATATTACCTTGCCAATGATTACGCCAACGATATTTTTAACGATCATATTAACGGTAATTGGATCGATGAAGGTATTTGGGCAAATTTACGTGATGACGAACGGTGGACCTGGAAATCACACGAAGGTGCTAGTGTACTATATTTGGGAAAGTGCATTCAAGCTGTATGAGTTTGGTTATGCATCCACAATTGCCATTGTCTTATTTATTATTATTTTATTTTTTACTCTGATCCAATGGTGGGCTAGAAAAAGGTGGGTTTTCCATGAACAATAATTTGAAGAATGGCTTCTTTTCTCGTATCTCTTTTTATGGCGTTTTGACGATTATCTCTTTAGTAATGATTGTACCATTCTTATGGATGATTAATACATCCTTCAAGGATTCTACAAAAATCTTTAGTTTTCAGTTCATCCCTAGTCCGTTTCGCTGGGAAAACTATATAGATGTGCTAAAGTCGACACCGTTCCATCTTTTTTATTTTAATAGCTTATATATTGCTGCACTCGTTACTATTGGAACGATTTTTTTAGGATCACTTGCGGGCTATGCGTTCGCAAAGCTCAAATTTCGTGGAAGCTCTTTTATGTTTCTTTGTTTATTAAGCACGATGATGATTCCCGTTGAAGTGATTACGATTCCGCTCTTTTTGTTCATGAGGGATTTGGGATTGATCAATACACACGTACCATTAATAGCGATTCCGATTTTAGGACCAGCAGGAGTTTTTGGCGTTTTTGTTATGAGACAGTTTTTCTTAGTAGTGCCAAAGGAATTGGAGGAAGCGGCGAAATTGGATGGCTGCTCTTATTTTCGAATCTATTGGAATATCATGCTGCCTTTAGCGAAGCCAGCTGTCGCGACATTAACTATTTTCACATTTTTAACGAGCTGGAATGAATTTTATGAGCCGCTTATTTACATTAATTCAAAGGAGCTTATGACATTGCCTGTAGCATTGGCATTGTTTACAGATGAAGTGGGAACGAGATGGGAGTTATTAATGAGTGCTTCGGTCATGGCTACTGTTCCATTATTAATCGTTTTCTTCTTTGCACAAAAGCAGTTTATTGAAGGAGTGGCGATGACTGGAAACAAATAAATATTTTGTAGAAGGATGTGTTAATTTTGAAAAGAGAATTAGAGTATGATGTTGTCGTTGTTGGCGGTGGACCTGCAGGAATTAATGCGGGGATTGCCTCAGGAAGAGCTGGCGCGAAGACATTGCTAGTCGAACGGTACGGATTTTTAGGCGGAATGTCCACAGTTGCTTTAGTTTATCCGTGGATGACCTTTCACACGAACTCCGGAAATCATGTTATCAAGGGGATTGCCCAAGAAATCGTTGAGCGATTAATGGCTGTCGGTGGTTCTCCAGGACATTTACGGGATACGGTTGGTTTTACATATTCAGTTACTCCGTATCATCCTGAAAAATATAAGCTTGTAGCTCTTGATATGCTGGAGGAAGCTGGAACTGATGTATTAGTTCATAGTTTTGTAGATCAAGTAAAGGTCGACGGGAATAAAATCACTACTATTAATCTTACAACGAAATCCGGACCCATTCGTGTACATGCGAAGCAATTCGTCGATACGTCTGGTGATGCAGATGTAGCTTATCTTTCCGGTGCACCGTGCTTGCAAGGTCGCGACAGTGATAAGCAAACGCAGCCGATGACGATGAAATTTAGAATGCGGGGCGTCAATTTGCAGAGAGTAAAGGAAGAGATGAAGGCAAATCCGAGTAATTTTTATAGAAAAACGCCGATTGATGAGCTGGATGAATTACCTTTAACAGGGGTGCAAGGCTTTTATAAAGAGTGGAATGAATCCGGCATCCCGATTAACCGTGATCAGGTTTTGTTTTTTGCTGGTCCTGAGGACGACGAGGTGTTAGTTAATTGTACGCGAGTCCAGGGCTTGGACGGAACAAATGTGTTTGATCTATCGAAGGGAGAAAAAGAAGGCAGGAAGCAGATGTTAATGATCGCGGAATTCCTGCAGTCGAAAATTCCTGGTTTTGAAAAAGCTTCAATCTCTGCGGCTGGATCGCAAATTGGCATTAGAGAAACACGCAGAATTGATGGAGAATATGCCCTTACTTTGGATGATGCTGTTCATGGAAAAAAATATGAGGATACAATTGCGCTAAGCGGCTATCCGATTGATATCCACGATCCAACGGGTAAAGGTGTACAGGCGAACGATATCAAGGGAGATGGAAGCTACGGTATTCCATATCGCTGTTTAGTACCAAAGGTAATTGATAATTTGCTAATGGGTGGGAGATGCATCTCGACAACGCACGAGGCATTAGCTACAACGAGGCTAACGCCAAGCTGTATGGCCACCGGGCAAGCGGCCGGCACTGCTGCGGCATTGTCGATTCAAGATAATGTAGCACCTAGAAATTTAAATGTTACAAAGCTACAAAAATACTTAGAGGAGAATGGGGTGGTTTTATAAGAGAGAAAGGGATTGACTGCGAATCGATTTTCCAGGAGCGGATGAGGCCAGAGCTAGATTTAAAATAGCTATTTCCTGGACAAGTTTATGAAGGCTGGATTTCCGGCCTTTTTTGATTAAAAAAAAATCGCAAAGAGTTTAATTAGAGGCGACAAGCATAAGACAGGACGGAGGAAACTTGGTTTTGGATATGGAGTACTGTTTCTAAAGTCACCACTAAGAATTCATCAAACGCACACCTAATAACATTAAAAAAGAAATCCCCACCATGCTAATCACCCACAACCAAGCCAATTCCATATTGCCGGAATCAATCGCTATGTAGATCGCGGTTGGGATCGTCTGGGTTTTGCCCGGGATGTTTCCGGCGAACATTAAAGTGGCTCCGAACTCGCCTAATCCACGTGCGAAACTTAAGATAGCTCCTGAAATGATAGCTCGATGTGCGAGTGGAATCGTTATGAACGCAAATAACTTGAATTCATTTGCTCCGTCTACACGAGCTGCGTTCTCTATATCATAATCTATCGCTTCAAAGCCTGCTTTCGCAGATTGATACATAAGCGGGAAAGCAACGACGGTCGAGGCAATGACGGCTGCCCACCATGTAAACATGATCGGTTGTTTAAACAAGGCTTCTATCAATTGTCCAATAGGGCTATTCCGGCCAAATACAACAATTAGCAAAAACCCGACTACTGAAGGTGGTAATACTAAAGGCAAGAGAAATGTTGTTTCGATAAAAGTCTTGCCTTTAAAATTTTTATTCGCCATCATCTTTCCGAATATAAGTCCTAAAACTAGTACGATGATTCCTGAAATAGAAGCGACTTCTAATGATAGTTTAATAGGTGCCCAAAAGTTGGTGGCCATTTAATTAATTCAGTCCTTTAAATCCATACTTTTCGAAAATATCAATGGACGTTTTCTGTTGAAGAAATTTATAGAATTGTTGTGCTTCTTCAGGATGAGAACTGTCCTTTATCACACCAAGAGGATAAATGATTGGTGCGTGTAAATTCTCATTCGCAGTAGCTGCAATTTTAACTTTCGATGAAATGAGTGCATCTGTTTTATACACAATCCCCGTATCAACATTGTTTGTTTCTACATATGTAAGAACTTGCCTCACGTCTTTAGCATATACGATTTTTCCTTCAACATCTGCCCATAAGTTCAAGTTTTGGACTGTTTCTTTTGCATATTGTCCAGCTGGTACTGACTCCGGAGTCCCAATAGAAATCTGTCCAGCCTTGATTAGATCTTCGAAAGACGAAATCCCTTTATTTGAATTTACGGGTACGACTAGTACAAGTTCATTTCCTATTAAATCGATTCCTTGTTTTTGATCGATTAATCCGTCTTCTACCAGTTTATCAAACTTGTCTTCTGCTGCAGAGAAGAAAAGATCTACAGGTGCCCCTTGAGAAATTTGTTGCTGAAGGGCTCCAGAGGCTCCGAAGTTAAAGTTTATTTTTATATGAGGATTTTCTTCCTCAAAGATGGGTTTAATATCATTCATTGAATCTTGTAAACTTGCTGCTGCAGAAATGGTCAGCTCCACTTTTTTTTCTGATGCTTCTAATTTATTGGACGAACATCCGCTTATGACAAGTAGAACTACGGGGATGAAGAATGAAATAAGCTTTTTCACCATTCGTTGTCCTTTCTAACTTGTTATGGTTACTTGTCATTAATTATATCATGAAGAGGACAATCACTGTTTTTAGAGAAATGTAAGAAACGAATGAAGAAAGAAGTGCCCGACCTTATTATAGTTACTCTAAAGGACATGGTTTAATATTTTTTAGATAAAAAATATGCTTGACACTAATAAAAACTTACAATATCATTTATTTATTGATTAATAAATAAAAAGAGGTTGATTACAATCGTAGTACGTGAAGATAAAAAAGAATTGATTTTAGACAAAGCCGTTGGTATTTTTGCGGAAAATGGGTATTACAAAGCAACGACAGCTCTAATAGCAAAAGCGGCAGGAGTAACACAGCCGTATGTTTTTCACTTTTTTAAAAATAAAGAAGAGCTCTTTATTGCTGTTATTGATCGGGCATCTAAGCGCATTTACGAAGCTTTTTCAGGAGTTGATGCACCTGCTGATAAATTATTGGAAACGATGGGGCATGCATTTATGGAAATGATGAAGACTCATAAAGATGAAATCACCCTAGTGATGCAGTCACATGCAATAGCCGAGCCAGTTATTCGGGAGCATGTAAGGGGAAAATTTAGGATTGTTCAAGAATTAGTCACTGAAAAATTAAAAGCAGCAGGCAGTCCAAATCCAGAAGCTGGTGCAAGTCAATTTTTAGGCACCGGATTCTTAATTACGGTGGCAGAGGTATTAGAATTACCGCAGCTACTTTGTTTTGAGTAAGAGATGAAGACAGAAATTTATCTGTCTTTTTTAACACTCTTTTATTTATTGATTGATAAATAAATAATCCGGAAAGGAGATTAAAATGATGAAAGCTGCTTCAAAATCACTTATTTTATTGTTTACGAGGGAAAGAGAATTAGTCTCTATTAGTGTGATTGGCTTTGTCCTTGCTGCAATTTGTGCCGTTTATGTCGCTTTATATGGAGGAGTTATTCTTCCGGAAGGAAACGTGGAAAGTGCTTTTTCTTTTAATGTGGCAATTGCTATTTTTATCTTGTCCATTGCAGTCTTATTACAAGTATCTGGATTAAGCACGAGAAGTCAAAAAAGGATTCGTTGGGGTTTCGTTTTTACCGTTTTAATCGGTTATGGGATAGAAACGATACAGCACTTTCGTGGTATCAATCCCAGGTTCACACAGGCTGGGACTACGACCGATGTGTTTGTCGGGATGTTCTTCGGAATAATATCTATAGTGATTATTACGTTGACCATTATTGTAGCTATTTCCTTTTTTAGAAGAAGGGATGAAGATCCACATAGATTCCTTACTCTCAGTATCCGATATGCATTTCTCTCCACGATGATTTCTTTCGCCGCAGGCGTTTGCATGTCCGTTCTTCAAAGCCGCTATACCGGAGCATCTGGGAATTTCATTGTTTTACATGGTTTAGGATTTCATGCCCTTCAGACACTTCCTATTCTGGGGTGGTTAACTGAAAAAGCAAGGATTAACGCGAAGCGAGCTCGGGTTCTTACACATGTAGGCAGCATTTCTTGGATGATTTCTATTTTTCTAATCGGAGTACAAACAATTCTCGGACGTACAGCTTTTGAATGGAGTATATTGCCTATTCTTGCGGTCCTTGCCCTACTAGGTTGGTTGGCGGCTTTGGTTATTTCTTTTTTGAGTGCGTTAACAGAAAATCAAGCGTTATGGATAAATGGAAAAGGGTATGTGAAATAACAATCGAGTAAATGAATATTTTGAAAATTTCTCTTTTTTGATAAACATCTCTGAAGCTAGGGTATAATGAAAGTAATACCTTTTGGTAAAAAGAGGTGTACTTATGAGAAAAATAACTCTAGATTCGATTTTTGAAAGAGTACAAGAAAAAAGGCAATCCGTGGATTATGCGGTAAATAAATTTCGCTCTAAAAGCAAAGATGAAGGATGGAACAAAGGGCGCGTTCGTCCAAGGGACCCTGATGAAATTCTAGCTTTAAATCGCTTGGCACAAATAAAATTACGAAAAGCCATTAAGAAAGGTGAAGTGCAGTACGATAAAGAAAGACGGGTGTTTAGCGTTGATAAATATAGAAGAAGCTAAAAAATCCTTACTCGCCTTGAAAAATAAAGCAAAATTTGAACGAATGATTCACACCGCGGCTATTTTTACCGAGTTGATGGAACAGCGGAATGTGATGCCTATTATTGTTGGTGGATTATCAGTTGAAATTTATACGTTAAACGGTTATACCACTCATAATATTGATTTTGTCCTAGATGGATACGACATTGCGAAGAATGTTTTAGATTCTCTAGGATTTGAGAAAGTAGGGAAAGATTGGATTCATCCGGAAATAGGTATTTCGATTGAAATCCAAGATAATTATTTGGCTGGCGATTATGGAAAAGTTACAACTGTACCCGTAGGAACAAGAAAAATAAATGTGATCGGAATAGAGGATATTATTTTAGATCGGTTGCGTGCTGCGGTACATTGGAAGAGTGCACAAGATCGAGAATGGGGATACCGTTTATATTTAATGTATTTTGAAGATATTGATTCGGATTACATGGAATCTAAGTTAGAAACAACTGCTGAAAAACTTGAATTAGAACGTTGGTATAAAAAGGCCAACTATGAAAATAGTAAGGATTGAAAGCCAGTATCCGATGGCAATCATTTCTCCCTTATTCCCACTCCGACATTGTTCCGTTATAATAGGTAAGTATGTTGAAAAAGGATACATGAACTTATCATTTGATATAAACGGAACTTTTTAGGAGGTACCAACATGACGAACATAAAAGGAGAGAGCTTCATTGCCGATATTCGCCAATTGGATGCAAAAGGCTCGGGGCAGGCGGTTGTTTGGCGAGAAAACGAACATGGAAATCCGAAGAAACTAAAGCTGACGATTCCATACACTCTTCCAGGTGAAAAAGTACGAGTAACGGTGGAACGACCATGGGTAAGAAGATGGAAAGCAAAGGCAGATGAAATATTGGAAGTTCATCCTGAAAGAATTAAACCTTCATGTCCTCATTTTGAACTTTGCGGTGGCTGTGTTTGGCAGCACTGGGATTACTCAGGCCAGTTAAAACAAAAAACGGATCATGTCAAACAAGCGATTGAAGCTCAAGGGTTTGATCCAGCCCTCGTCCGAGATACGATTGGCATGGAGGATCCTTGGCATTACAGAAATAAAATGGAGTTTACGTTTGCTCCAGATGGCACTCTCGGTTTGCATGAACAAGGAAATTTCCGGAGTATTATTTCATTGGAAACTTGTCTCATTGCTGGGAAAGACATGGTGGAAGCGGCAATGGAAGTCGCGAAATGGGCACTTGAACACGAATTAAGTGGATACGATAAGGATGCCCATGAAGGCTTGCTTCGTCATTTAATGGTACGCCAATCCTTCGCCACAGGGGAAATGATGTTAGCGCTGTTTGCTACAGAGGCTCCTGTTGGGAAACTTGAAACAGCGGTGAACGATTTAACTGAAAAAATTGAGCAGAAATTTCCACAAGTTAAGAGCCTGCTATGGCTTGAAAATACACAATGGGCAGACAGAACGCAGGCCGAAAAAACACATATATTAGCAGGTCGTGACTTTATCTATGATGAATTGGTCGGATACCGCTATCGACTTTGGTTTGATACGTTTTTTCAAACAAATCCAACCCAAGCGCAAAAATTAGTTGAACTTGCATTGGAAATGGGGGAACCTAAGAAAACAGAGAAGATGATCGATCTCTTTTGCGGAGTGGGTACTTTCTCATTACCATTTGCAAGTCGAGTAGACAAACTTGCTGGAATTGAAATTGTTGAAACTTCAATAGAATCTGCAAAACGAAACGCGGAAGACAATGGCATTTCCAACACATCCTTTTTAGCAAAGGATGCTAGATTAGGAATCGATCAAGTGCTAGAGACATTTGGAAAACCTGAATTATTACTACTCGACCCACCACGTTCTGGAGCTGGTGGAAAAGTAATGAGAAGAATTGGTCGTTCCAAACCAGAACGCATCGTCTATGTATCGTGTAATCCAGATACGTTTGCGACGGATATTAAAGAACTGATCCCGTTTGGTTATAAATTAGAAGTTGTTCAACCAGTGGATTTATTTCCTCATACGTTTCATGTTGAGTGTGTGGCACTTCTTACGTCCAACTAAAATAATATGTAAAACAGCTCGCTCCTTATTTAGGAATGCGAGCTGATTCTTTTATAAATACAGAATGTGAATGAATAAAAATTAAACTCAAAACTTACTAACTTGCAGCTTTATTCCTCTACCATTTTAGAAAAAGCAGTGGCTGATAAAGAGATTTCCTCCATTGATGCCATCTGATTTTCTGAAGTGGAAATAACATTTTGAGTATGGTTGGCGACATTGAGTAGTTCATGAAATATATTATGATAGAATAACCTTAATATGAGAGGAGGGAAAAGTGATGATAGACCTAATTATACAAAAATTGAACAAGATCGAGGACAAGCTTAACGAGCATACTAACATACTCAATAACCACAGCGAAATTCTTACTAGCCACACAGAAATGTTAACTAGTCACAGCCAAATTCTTAAAAACCACGATGAACAACTAAAAAGCCACGGCGACTTACTTCACCAACTAATCAAAAACGTTGCAGCAACCAATGCTAAATTAAATGAACTATCTGGGAAGGTCGATAAGAACACTAAAGACATTGAAACGATCAAAAGTACGATGGTTACAACCGTTGATTTGCAGTATTTTGATCGAGAAATATCTGAACATGATCGGGAAATTATGAAGATGAAGCTTGGTTAGTAAACCCCATAAGAAATTATCCTCATTTAACTTCACAAATCAAATCCCTTATATTCTGTATTAAAAGCAATCCAACATTCAATAGATTAGGATTGCTTTTTTCGTATGAAGGTTCTCAAAAATGCATGATAGATAAATGTTATAATTACACAAATTCCATTTCATGGAGGAGTCAATAATGTGTAAAAATATAATCATTCGACCTGCATCAAATGAAGACGTACATGCACTATACAAACTGATGAGACAGTATATTGTTGATTTCTATCAACAACCAGATCCTGAAGAAAAGGACCTAAAGGACTTGATACATCACTTATTGGATTATCCTATAAGTGGTCTGCAGTTTGTGGCTGAAGAAAGTAAACAATTAGTAGGGTTTGCTACTTTGTATTTTACGTTTAGTACGTTAAAAGTAAAAAGACAGGCAATCCTAAATGATTTATTTGTCGCTCCGCAAAAAAGAGGGAAAAAAATCGGCGAAAAGCTATTCGAAACATGCTTGGACTACATTCGGAAACATCATTTTTCATCTATGACTTGGGAGACGGCAAAAGATAATCTTGTAGCGCAGTCTCTCTATAACAAAATGGGTGGTAAACTATCGGAATGGTTGTGTTATGAGATTAGTTAAAACTAGGTATAATGTATGCTTGTTTGGAGAAAAGAAAATAATGGGAACTAATAAGAGAAAATCCGATTGAAAAGGTGATGAACATGTCAAAAGCTACACCATTCTTGATGTTCCAGGGGAATGCGGAAGAAGCAATAAATTTTTACATATCTATTTTTGAGGATTCTGAAATTACAAGTTTAACTCGCGGCGGCACAGAAGGAAGTAACATGCAAGCTACTTTTACGATAAAAGGCCAAGAATTCATCTGTATTGACAGTGATATTAAACATGGGTTTACGTTTACACCATCATTTTCTATCTTTATTACGTGTGATACTGAAAAAGAACTCGATGAGCTCTTTGGAAAATTATCCGACGGTGGAGGCGTCTTAATGCCTTTAGGTGATTATGGATTTAGCAAGAAGTTTGCATGGATAAATGATAAATTCGGTGTTTCGTGGCAATTGAATCTTCCAAGCTAATTCGCTTTTGTAAAACAACCATTTTTATACATAATTTACCATAAACCATGAATATTAGAAAAAATTGTTGAATATTGGAAAATGGTGAGATAAGATAAAAGTACTAGGCGATTTATCACGTAAATAAATGGCATTATTTGAAAAAATACGACACAAAGCTAAGGGTCAAAAGTTTTTGGATGGATTCTTAAAAACTACGATTCACTGGTTACTATTTTATTTTTTTGAAAATCCTATGGCTATTCTATGTCCTTAGAATAGCTATTTTTTATAAAAAGAGGGAGGGACGAAGATTTTATATAGAGAGTTGGATGGAATAACAATTTGGTTAAAATGGAAGCGATTACTATCCTGATATAGTAATGAAGTTCATATTAGGTAAAACACTACATTTTTTATTTTAGGGAATGGGGAAAAACATGAAGAATTTGTTCAATTTTAAAAGCTTAAAAATGAAGATTTTGGTTGGATTTTTTCTTGTCATTCTACTATTCGTAGCCTTTGGAGCTTATAATTTTATAACAGTTTTCAGTGTAAACAAATCTACTAAAAATATCGTTAGTAAGGATCTTCAATTATTGATTGCAGATGAACAAATGGCTACTAGAATGGCCAATAGTATAGGATTGGCCAGTGGTTATGTCGTATTTGGCTATAACGACTATAAGGATATATTTGAAGACGAAACAAAAAAAGCTCAGCATTATGAAAAGATTGTTAAAGAATTAGGTGCTTCCGCTGAATACGAGGAATTAATTCAGCGTTCTGAATCATGGAGAGAACATGTTATAAGTGATGTATTTGAAGAATTTGAAAAAGGCAACAAAGACCAAGCTATCTTAAACCTTGCAATATCGTCAAAAGAAGCTCGTAATATTATGGAGGGTTTTGAGAAGATAGCAGCAGATACGGAGACATTAATTCAAAATCAAGGTAAAAGTATTATCGATAATGGAAATGGGACACTTTATGTCGTATCCATTGCCATTACATTAGTTATCATCGTTAGTATAGCGGCAGCACTCATTACTTCTACAATCATAACAACCCCGGTAAAAAAAGTAATGGAAAGAATGAAGTTGATTTCAAGCGGAAATCTCAGTCATGAGCCGTTAACTACGAAATCACGAGACGAAATCGCCCAGCTTGTTATCTCTACAAATGACATGAATAAGAATATACGCGATTTAATCAGTGAAATAAACTACGTTTCTGAGTCAATTGCTAGACAAAGTGACGAGTTATCTCTATCAGCAAACGAGGTTAATGCTGGTTCTCAACAAATATCGGCCACTATGCACGAAGTGGCTCATGGAACCGAAACTCAAGCTACGAGTGCTAGTGAATTGGCATCCATTATGGTATCTTTTTCAACTACCGTCCAAGAGGCTAATGATAATGGAGAACGTATACAAAAGGCTTCTGCTGATGAATTGGATATGACAAACGAAGGGAGTAAATTAAGGCAGGCTTCCAGTCAGCAAATGGCCAAAATTGATCAAATAGTTCATGAAGCGGTTGCTATGGTAAAGGGGTTAGATGGAAAATCCCAAGAAATTTCCAAACTAGTTTCTGTAATTCAGGAAATTGCCGACCAAACGAATTTACTAGCTTTGAACGCGGCAATTGAAGCGGCTAGAGCAGGGGAGCATGGTAGAGGTTTTGCAGTAGTGGCAGACGAAGTTCGAAAATTGGCAGAACAAGTATCTGCGTCTATATCAAATATTACAGCCATCGTGAATGGAATTCAAAATGAATCTAGTTTAGTTGCCGAATCCCTAGAAGAAGGCTATAAGGAAGTTACACAAGGAACGAGCCAAATTGAAGCAACGCAAAAAACGTTTACTGGAATTAGCAATGCTGTTACAGAGATGACAAATAATATTCAAATTGTCTGCGAAAACATCTTAAACATAGCTAATAGTAGTAAAAAAATGAACGAATCTATAACAGAAATCGCAGCCATCTCTGAAGAATCAGCTGCTGGAGTGGAGCAAACGTCTGCTTCATCTGAACAAATCAGCAGTACGATGAAAGAAGTAGCGAATAGCTGCAGTGATCTGTCTAAATTAGCAGAGAACTTAAATGGATTAGTCCATCGATTTGTTCTTTGATAACATTATAGGGTATAGCAAATATTCGTCATGAACGTTAATTGAGTCTAACATCAGAGTATCTTTCTACAGAAAAAATCACCACCGAATTAGCCTTGTGTGGTGATTTTCCATCTTAAGATTCATACTGAATTGTTTGTATCGTTCCATCCTCGTTATATTTTAGCTCAGTGTATTTAACACTCCGTTTATGATTAACCCCACCCGATAAAGAGGCATCATGATAAAATAAATACCATTTGCCTTTAAACTCTACAATAGAGTGATGTGTTGTCCAACCAAGAACTGGGGTTAAGATTGTACCTTTATAAACATAAGGACCTTGTGGGTTTTTACTCATGGCATAGGCGAGAAGATGGGTAGTTCCTGTGGAGTAGGAAAGATAATAATACCCGTTATATTTATGAACCCATGGACCTTCGAAAAACCTTCTTTCCTCATCTCCTGCAAGGATAGGGTTGCCTTTTTCATCAATAATGGAAATTTCTTGAGGCTTTTCTTTAAAAGAAAGCATATCATCATTTAGTTCCGCGAACATTGGCCCTAATGCAGGTTCCGTTGGTGCTGGACCTTTTGCATTTGGATTAAAGCTTCCTGTTTGCCATTTTTCTAACTGACCTCCCCAAAGACCGCCAAAAAACATATAAGCTCGATTATCCTCGTCGACTAGTACAGCCGGATCCATGCTGAAACTGCCTTGGATGTAATTTTCTTGAGGAGTAAAAGGTCCAGCTGGATTCGGACTAGTGGCCACTCCAATTCGAAAAATTTCATCATGGTCTTTTGCCGGAAAATATAAATAGTATGTATTATTTTTGTAAGCAGCATCCGGCGCCCACATTTGTTGCTTTGCCCAAGGAACATCTTTCACATGAAGAACTTCTCCGTGATCCACGCAAGGAGAATCAAAATCATCTAATGATAGGACATGGTAGTCCTCCATGGCATATTGATCTCCGTTATCATTGGAAGGTCCATCGTGATCTAAATCATGGGATGGGTAAATATATATTTTACCTTCAAACACATGGGCAGATGGGTCTGCAGTGTAAATATGTTCGACTAACGGTTTGTTCGGTTTTACTACTTTTTTCATTATCTTTTCTCCTCCATATAGAAAACAATTAATATATCTTTTTACACCTGCGCTAAGCCTTATTTTTTACTTTGTCTTGATTTCATCTTTGTCCGTGGATAAAAAAAACTTTTCCTATAGAAAATCTTAGATTAAAGTCCTCATGGATACTGCATCTCTTGATTTTTCTCCCTCCTAACCGTGATGGGATAAAAAAGAAACTTTGTATAACGACTAGACAAACTTTATTTTTATTATTATAATATGAAAAAGCAATAAAGACAACGCTTTCAAATTATAGAACATTCACAAAATTGGAAATAACAACCTTTGAAGTGGTCATCTTGACTTAAATAGCCTCCTAGAAATAAGTGTTTTACCTGCTTATTAATTCATAAGTCTCTTATGAATGATATAAGAAAAAATTAATAAAAGGGGAAGTCAAATGAAGAAGCTTGTACAAATGCTTATCGTGTTGATTTTAATCACTGGACTAGCAGCATGTTCATCTTCGAAAGGTTCATCTGGGAAAGGATCAAAAGGCAAGGATGGTAAGATTGAGCTAACTTTTTGGTTGTGGCCAGGTATGGGGATGGATACTTATATTAAACAATATGAAGAAGAAAATCCCAACATAAAAATTAAAGTTCAAGAAACAGAGTATTCCGACCATCACCAAAATTTACTTACCGTTTTGGCAGCTGGTTCGGGAGCACCAGATATTGCTGCCGTGGAATCTGGTTATATTGAGAGATTTAAAGAAAATAACCAACATTTTTATAATTTACTAGACTATGGTGCGGCCGATATTAAGAATGATTATTTAGATTGGCGCTGGAGAGAAGCATCTACTAATGATGAGAAAGTTGTATTTGGTATCCCGACTGATGTAGGTCCTATGGCAATGGCTTACCGAATGGATATTTTTGAAGAAGCGGGACTTCCAACAACTCCTGAAGAGGTCTCGGCGCAAATGAGTACATGGGAAGACTATATGGAAGCAGGGAAAAAATTAAAGGCAGCTACAGGGAAAAATATGTTTAACCATGTTGTTGACCTTTATGCAGCAGCTAGGGAACAAGGAGAAAAACAATATTTCGATGAAAATGGAGAATTAATAATTGAAAATAGTGAATTAATCAAAAAAGCGTGGGATCTATCGATTCAAGGTATTGACATTCACAATAATACCGAAAGAGGAACGACTGAATGGTCTGCATCGCTAGCTAATGGAGATTTTGCCACCGTTTTCCTTCCGCCGTGGATGTTGCAAAATATTAAAAGTGATGCTCCTGATACAGCTGGATTATGGAATATTGCATTAATGCCTGGTGGATCTGGTAACTGGGGTGGATCATTATTAACACTTCCAAAGCAAGGAAAACATCCTGAAGAAGCATATAAATTTATCACTTGGATTATGTCGCCGGAAATACAATTGGAGATTTTTAAAGAAAAAGGAAACTTCCCTTCTACTCCAGCTATTTATGATACTGACGAGGTGCAAAACCTTAAAGATGAGTTCTTTAATCGTGATGACTTAGGTGCGATTTTCTCAGAGGCAGCTAAAGCTGTTAAGTATGTCTATCGAGGACCTGAGACCGGATCTATTAACACCATTATGGGAGATGCGTTGATTTCGGTAGCTGACGGACAAGCAACTGAGGAAGAAGCTTGGAAAAAGGCAATGGAAGAAGTGAAAAGGCAGGTCGGAAGATAATAAAGGCCAAAGGGAAATAAGAGGTGTATGATGCCTCTTATTTCCACTCATAGGTAGAGGGAGGCAGCTATGTGAATAAAGGGATAGAAATGAATAAGAATATTACAGTTAAGACAAAAAAATATAGCAAAAAATCCTCTGATCGACTATCAGGTTACTTATTTATATCTCCATTTTTTATATTATTTGGTGTTTTTGGCGTTTTTCCGTTGTTATTTACATCTTTTCTTTCATTTCACAAATGGGATATCCTAGGTACCAAAGAATATATAGGCTTTCAAAATTATAAACTTTTATTTTCTGATCCATTATTTTGGAAAGCATTAGGGAATACATTTAGCATATGGGTTCTATCTACGGTACCGCAATTAATTGCTGCTCTAATTATTGCGTTTTTATTAAATCAAGCATTCTTAAAGGCTAAAGATATTTTTAGATTAGGTATTTTTATGCCGAATATCACCTCTATCGTTGCGGTTGCAATTGTTTTTTCAGCTATGTTCGGTACTAAATATGGACTTGTAAACTATGCTCTTTCTTTTCTAGGGATTGATCCAATCAATTGGAGCGGTTCTTATTTTGGAACCCATGTCGTTATCTCAACCATGGTCATGTGGCGCTGGGTTGGTTACAATGCCATTATTTATCTATCAGGCCTCCAAGGTATTTCAAATGACTTATATGAAGCTGCTACTATTGATGGAGCGAGTAAATTTCAGCAACTCATTCATATTACGATACCGCTTTTAAGGCCAGTTATTATTTTTACTGTTCTTCAATCAACCATTGGCGGTATGCAAGTTTTCACTGAGCCGCTATTATTCGGTAAAGGTGGAAGCAATCAAGGATTAACGATTACTTTATATTTATATGAAGAGGCATTCACTAGATTTTCTTTTGGATATGCGGCTGCAATAGCTTGGATGTTATTCTTCATCATCATTATCTTTTCACTCCTGAACATTTTTCTTACTAGAAAAATTAGATCGGCATAAGTAGGAGGTGGCCAATATGAAAGAGGTTGGAAGAAATAAAATATCGAGTATATTCATATATGTCTTTATGATCTTAAGCACATTGATTTCAATTTTCCCTTTTTATTGGATGTTTGTGATAGGATCGAATACTACTAGTGATGTAAACAAGTTTCCACCTGTAGTGCTTCCAGGTGCAAATTTTATCGAAAATATCCAAAAAGTATTTGAAAAGATTGATTTTTTCGGTGCAGTATTGAATTCTTTTATTATTTCGTCGTTGATTACAATATCCGTGTTATTCTTTTGCTCCTTAGCGGGATTTGCCTTTTCAAAGTTGGAATTTAAAGGAAGAGATGCTTTGTTTATATTTTTATTAGGGACGATGATGATTCCTCCCCAATTAGGGTTAATTCCAAACTTTATGATTATCAGTAAGTTGGGTTGGATTGATGATGTGAAAGCAGTCATTGTTCCTGGAATGGTGTCGGCCTTTGGAGTTTTCTGGATGAGGCAATACATATCTTCCGCTGTTCCGTACGAATTGATAGAGGCTTCTAGAATTGATGGCTGCAGCAACTTTAGAACGTATTGGAATATTGTACTTCCAGCTGTACGCCCAGGTTTAGCGACATTAGGGATTATCACTTTTATGGGGGCGTGGAATGACTTCTTATGGCCGTTAGTTGTATTAAAAGATGAGTCTGTTCATACAATACAAATAGCATTAAGAACACTAAATGACGTATATTTTACCGATTATTCAATGATTCTTGCAGGTACTTTCTTAGCTACTTTGCCGATAATGATTGTCTTTGTCGTCTTTAGCAGACAATTCATTGCTGGCATTACAGAGGGAGCGGTAAAAAATTAGTTATTTATATTTAAATGAAAAAGGGCGTTGTTAGCCATAAAAACTAACAGTGCCCTTTGTTTTACTTTGTATAGTTATCAAAATAGCCTTGAATAAACACAATTGGTGTACCTTTGTCTCCACTTCCGGAAGTTAAATCAGATAGCGAACCGATTAAATCCGTCAGCTTTCTAGGTGTTGTTCCCTGAGCTTCCATCGCTCCGACAAGATCATCGCCTTTATTATTGATATAATCGGCGATTGCTTTTTTAAGCTCCTCGCCTTTTAAATTGGCGAAGTTATTATCGGCAAGGTATTTTAACTTGATTTCATTAGGAGTTCCTTCAAGACCCGATGTATATGCAGGAGAAACAACTGGGTCAGCAAGTTCCCAAATTTTACCGACTGGATCCTTAAATGCACCATCGCCATAAATCATGACTTCGACGTTTTTGCCGGTTTTTCCTTTGAGTACTTGTTGGATTTTATCTACTACAGGCTGGCAATTACGTGGGAAAAGTTTTACGCTTTCTTCTGTTGATTTATTAGAACCTAAAAGGCCGTATGCCTCATTATATCCGCTGCCATCGACAGATTCTGATAAAATATTGTCAAGGCTATATATTTTTTCCCCACCGTTTGCCTTTAAAATTCTTTTCGTTCTAAATCTCGTATGGATGTCACAAGTAAGAACGTTTTTTGTATATTCTAAGATCGTTTTTGGATTGTTTGAAAAAATAACTTCACATTCAACACCATATTCTTCAACTAATGATTTATAATACTCGATATAATCGACACCTGTAAAAGGATGTTTATTGTTTCCAAACAAATCACGGAATTGTTTTTCGGTTAAAACATCAGTCCAAGGATTGACGCCTTTTTCGTCAAGTGTATCGATATCAACAAGGTGATTTCCTACTTCATCAGATGGATAGCTAAGCATTAATACAATTTTTTTCGCACCTTTTGCAATACCGCGAAGGCAGTTTGCAAAGCGGTTACGGCTTAAGATTGGGAAAATGACTCCTAGGGAATCGTCTCCGAATTTTGAGTGAACGTCTTTTGCAATTTGATCGATCGTCGCGTAGTTGCCTTGTGCGCGTGCAACGATTGATTCTGTGATGGACACGATATCTTTATCATTAATTTTAAAGCCTTCAATCTCTGCAGCTTTTAACACGCTTTCTACAACGATTTCTTCAATATTATCCCCTTTATTGATGATCGGGCAACGAAGTCCTCTCGCAACAGTTCCGACTACTCTCTCCAAATTGATCGCTCCTTATAACTATTAAAGTTAATGTAAGTTAACTTCACTTGTAATATACAGCAGTTTAGTGATATAAGTAAAATGGATATATCGAATAGTGGGTATAAGGTGTGGTTATATGGTAAGTAAATTAGATTTATATAAAATTTTTTGTGCAGTTGGTAAAAGAAAAAGCTTTTCTCAGGCGGCAAAAGAGCTATATATGACGCAGCCAGCTGTCAGTCAAGCGATTATGCAGTTAGAAAGTGAGCTGGACACTCGTCTTTTTAATCGGACACCAAAAGGCGTAACTCTAACTGACGAGGGTGCCATTCTTTTTGAATACGCCAATTCAGCCATCAACTTAATTGATGCAGGAGAAGAAAAACTGTTGGAATTTAAGAATTTAACGGCAGGAGAATTAAAAATCGGTGTGGGCGACACGATTTCTCGTCACTTTTTACTTCCTTACTTAGAAGCTTTTCATAATCACTACCCAAATATTAAGTTTAAAATGGTGAATGGAACAACGACAGAAATTTGTTCTTTGCTAAAGTCCGGAGAAGTGGATATTGGTGTATGTAATTTCCCTCTAGAAGACCCTGCGCTGGAGTTAAGACCGTGCATCGATATTCATGACATCTTCGTTTGTGGGGAAAAATTTAAATATTTACTTTCTAAACCGATAAGTATAGAAGATCTCGTGAAGCTACCGTTAATTATGCTTGAAAGGAAATCAAATTCGAGAATGTATGTCGAGGATTACATGATTTCAAAAGGAATTAAGCTGTCGCCGGAATTTGAGCTGGGCTCGCATGATTTATTGCTTGAATTTGCAAAAATTAATTTAGGGATAGCATGTGTAACGAAAGAATTTTCTAAAGAAGAGTTGAATAAAAGGAATGTATGGAAAATTCCTATCGCCGAAGAAATTCCAAGCAGAAGCATCGGTGTTTGTTATTTAAAAAGTGTTCCACTTTCACCGGCATCTAATAAATTTTTAAAGATCATAGAAAACTAATAAATCCTATGATCCTTTTTCCTTGAATTGGAAATTTCCATATATTCTTCTATATGATTTGCAGGATTAACAACTGTATAACCATGGCATACTTCTACCTTTTCTGGTTTTAGGTCCTTAACGATAGCACTACTTTTTACGGCCTCATTCATGTCCGCTGTAAAAATAGGCATCGGGCGATGGAGCTTTCCCTTTTTGGAAGTAAAAAGGTCACCAGCTAACAATACTTGATCTTTTTCGTGGTAATAGGCAACATGACCCGGAGAGTGTCCAGGTGTATGGTATGGAGTCAGTCCGCCGATGGACAATAAATTTCCTGTTTCATCTTCTGGAAGTGGTCGGACGATTTCTTTTGTAACATTCTGTTCTGGTTTCTTTCTTTTTGGATAAGGAAGTTCACCGGTCATATAAGGATGTTCAATTCGGTGTGCATAAACCGGAACTTTTAGTTTATTTGAGATTCGCTTGATAGCGCCAATATGGTCAAGATGTCCGTGGGTAAGTAGGATTCTTTTCAGAGGCCCTATGTTCAGTTTTTCAATGAATGTCAAAATTCCTTTCGCCATATTTGGCATACCAGCATCTACAAGTGTTACTTCACCCTTATCCACAACAACCCAAACATGAACAGGTATTAACATCCATGTTTTTAAACTCCAAATATGCTCGGAAACTTGCTTCACTTTCATCAGTCATCCCCCATTTGAATCATTTTTTCCTTGAATCCCAAAACTAAAATTTCTACAGAGAGGTTAAATATCGGTGTTAATCTTTTCATTAACTCACTAATAGATTCGTGAAGATAAGAATACGTACTCAAAATTCCATTCAATTGATAATAATAAATTCGAGAAAAGTTTAATAATAATTCATTGTCAGGCATTGAGAGACAGTCTTGTAAAACTTGCTTCATTAATGCGAATATTTTTAAGCGCAGTTTATTTATTTCTAATTCTGGGTTAGTTTCATCTACTCGCGTTGATTTGGCATTAAAAATGACATCGAACATATTCCTATTTTCTAAGCAGAACCGAATATATTCATGACTGATTTTTTTTAGCTTAGCCTCTGGAGTTAAAGGGTCCATGAGAGTAATCGAGTTTAATTGTTTGTACAGTTTTTCTAATGATGGCATAGAAAGCTGATGCAGCAGCGCTTCTTTATCCTTGAAATAAATATAAATGGTTGTATGAGAACAACCTGCGCCCTTTGCGATTTCCCTGATGGATACCGAGTCAAATCCTTTTTTGGCGAATAAATTTCCGGCAGCCTTTAATATTTGCTCTTTCGTTTCTTCTGAACGTTGCTCTTGTCTACTTTTCATAATTGTTTCATTCCTTTTTTAATAACTAACCAATGGTTATATTATAACCATTGGTTAGTTATTGCGTCAATAAGATAATATAACATTTCTTTTTTAACCAAAAAG
>NZ_JAIAZY010000015.1 GCF_019459225.1 Bacillus sp. IITD106 | reverse complement strand
ACTAATAAAAATAATTTTTCATTATTTTGTTTTATATTCAAAAAAGCCAATACGAGAAATTTTCTACGCGCAAATAGTCAGTACATTTCCGTCTGGATCTTTAAATTGAAAACAATAGGAATAGTTTAACGTTGGAGCTTTATCTATAATAATTTGCTGTTCTGATAAAGATATATAAGCTTCAAAAAAAGCTCGAGGATTTCTATTTCTAAATGCTTGAATAAAAGCTTCGAAAAGATGATGATCTAATTGCTGCTTTTTTGGTTTAGATTTATGGGTTACTGCCTGTACTAGAGGTTCAGGAGAATGTACGAATTTTTTAATTTTTTGCCGTGCTCGATGTAATGAAGTATGCATATTTGACTCGGTTTCTTTTAGGAAAAAAGCTGTTTCTTTTGCTGTAAATAAAAATACATCCATTAATAAAACAATGATAAATTGCTTTATAGATAAATAGTCTGCCAAAATTTCCAGTGTTTCTCTAATATCAAAAGTCAAATAGGAAGCACTTTTATGATCCTGATCCATATCTAGATTCGACAAAGGAACGATAGGAACAGCCTTTTTTCTTTTTTGGTCAATCCATATGTTTTTTGCGATTAAAAATAAAAAACGTTTAGAAATTTGTAGGTCAGGATTCTGCTTAAACAATAAATATAATTTCATCATTGTGTCCTGAATTAAATCCTCTGCTTCCCATTCTGTCAAAGTTATCCGAAGACAATACTTTTTAATATCTTCGTAAAAAGGGGAAATAAATTCATCGAATACAGAGCAATCCAGTGTTTCCAAATCGTTCTTATTCATATGTTTCCTCCATACTTATCAAAGTTACTTTAAATGGTAAAATTGAATCTTTCAAAGAGGTATCAACAAAGATGTAAAATGACGAGGTAAATGATGGGTTTGTCTTTATTTACATAGTAACATAACACAGAACATGGGTTCTAGATTTTAATGAAAATGCTTTCCCGACAATTGAATAAATATATACCAATTCAAAAAAATGAAAAATATCTTGCACTCTTTAGTTTCATTTGGTATAATTTTTGAAATATTTAAATGCGGAGAAAAGGAATAGTAAGATTTGATGAAGCGTAAAGAGAGCTGTTGGTTGGTGCAAAACAGCCGTGGATCAATCTGAACTCGCCTTGAAGCAGCCTGCTGAAATGAGAAAATTAGGTGGGGACGGATCCTGACCGTTATATCAGGGGGATATGTGGTTTTTAAAACCCGTATCTAAATGAGTGCATACCTTTTTGGTATGAATTAGAGTGGTACCGCGAATGATGACAAGTCTTTCGTCTCTATGTTGTAAATAGAGACGAAGGACTTTTTTTATGTTGGAAGTGCATATAATCAGTTATATTCGAAAGGGCGGTTGTCAAAATGAAAAATGTGGATAAGTATGCAAGAGGTTATTTTATGCCCCCAGAGATGAGCTTGAATTGGGCGAAGAAGGAATATATTACAGAAGCACCTACATGGTGCAGTGTCGATCTTCGCGACGGAAACCAGGCACTCGTCGTTCCGATGAATTTAGAGGAGAAGCTTGAGTATTTTCAATTACTTGTTCAAATCGGGTTTAAAGAAATTGAAGTAGGGTTTCCGGCAGCATCCGAAACGGAGTATACATTTTTGCGTACGTTAATCGAAGAAAACCTAATACCCGATGATGTAACGATCCAAGTTTTGACCCAATCTAGAGAGCATATTATCCAAAAGACATTTGAATCGTTGAAGGGTGCAAAAAGTGCCGTTGTTCATTTGTATAATTCGACTTCGTTAGCTCAACGTGAGCAAGTGTTCAGGAAGTCGAAGGAAGAAATCGCTGAAATCGCAGTATCTGGTGCAAAATCACTGCAAAAATATGCTGCTGAAACGGAGGGGAACTTTAAGTTTCAATACTCTCCCGAAAGTTTTACAGGTACGGAAATTGATTATGCACTTGATGTTTGCAATCAAGTTCTCGATGTTTGGAAGCCGACACCAGAAAATAAGGTAATCATTAATTTGCCTGCGACTGTAGAGATGTCGATGCCTCACGTGTATGCGAGCCAGATTGAATATATGAGCAATCACTTGAACTATAGAGAAAATGTGATTCTATCGCTTCACCCACATAACGACAGGGGAAGTGGTGTGGCGGACGCGGAATTGGGACTTCTCGCTGGCGGGGAAAGAATAGAAGGAACATTGTTTGGGAATGGTGAAAGAACAGGAAATGTGGACATCGTTACCCTAGCTTTGAACTTATATTCCCATGGGGTGAACCCAAACCTTAACTTTGAAAACATTCTTGAAATTAAAGAAGTATATGAGCGCATGACAAAAATGAAGGTAGATGATAGGCAGCCGTATGCTGGAAAACTTGTATTCGCAGCTTTCTCTGGTTCGCATCAGGACGCAATCGCCAAAGGAATGAAATGGCGTGAAGAAAACGAATGCGATAAATGGACAGTTCCATATTTGCTCATTGATCCAAAGGATATTGGCAGGGAATATGAAGGTGACGTCATCCGCATTAACAGTCAGTCAGGTAAAGGCGGAATCGGTTATGTACTCGAGCAGCAGTATGGATTTGATCTGCCGCCAAAAATGCGCGAAAGTTTTGGTTATATCGTAAAAAACGAATCAGATCATATGCAAAAAGAGCTAATGCCGAATGAAATCTACAGTATTTTCACGAAAGAGTATGTAAATGTTTCTGCTCCAGTCGAATTTATTCGTTATCGTTACACTCAGTCAGACGACTTCACAACGACCGTTACGGTTAAAATTGATGGCGAGATTGAACAATTGACGGGTGAAGGAAATGGTAGACTCGATGCGATTAGCAATGCCATTCAAAAGAGACTTGGAATCCAATATACAGACTTAATCTACAAAGAGCATGCCCAGGAAATCGGATCGAGATCAAATGCTGTATCGTATGTGGGAATTAAAGCATCCGACGGTTCTGTGCACTGGGGAAGCGGGATTGATGCGGATATTATGACTTCTTCAGTAAAGGCGCTTTGTAGTGCGGTTAATAATTTGTTGAAAAAGTTGTCGGTTAGTAAAGTTTCGGTGGATGTATAGCACGATTTCGATTCTGTAATAGTGCGTATCACGTTTAATTTAGATAGAAATTCTTATGGTACTCGTAAACCATGTTATAGAATGGTTTACGAGTTTTTTCTTTTTTTGGGCGAGTACCACTTTTCTTACTAAAGGAGCCAAACGTCGGCGAATATATATTCCGGAACTAAGGTTATGATGATGCGGGATTTCATTGTGTACATTCCTTGTAATAATTGACTATGTTAAAATATAGAAAAAAAGATGGTGGTGAGCAGATGAAAACCACTAAAGTGATTTTCGGAATATTGGCGGCGGCGATTATTATTGCGCTTGCTTTTACTATATATTTTTATATGAATGCGCTTTCGTATAAGGTTACGATAAACGGCCAAGAAAAAGAGAAGGAATATGATTATCATTATTCGCTTATCGTCCAAGAATACGATAACCCTTACTTTGTTGATTTATATAGGGGGGCACAGGAAGCTGCCAGGAAAAATAACATTTCACTTGAATTCCGCGGCCCACGCCAAACTAATTTTGAGGAGCATATTAAATTAATTGAAAAATCAATTGCATCTAAGGTGGATGGGATTATTACCCAAGGACTTTCAGAAGATTTTGCCCCTGTTTTTCAAAAAGCGAAGGAAATGGGAATTCCTATAATTACCATTGATACGGATTTAAAGGGAAGTGCCCGCAAGGCGTATATAGGGACAGATAATTATCAGGCTGGATATCAAGTTGGACTAAAGGTGCTCGAAGAAAATCAAACAAAAACAAAGATAGGAATTATCGCTGGCGATTTAGAAACGAATCAGCATGGCCAAAGGGTAGAGGGATTTTTGGATGCGGTGAAAGATGCGGAACATATCGAGATAGCAGCGATTGAATCTTCTAATTTGAGTAATATCCAGGCAACTGAAAAAACATACCAAATGTTGCGAGACCATCCTGATATTCAAGTTTTCTTTGGGACAAGTGCAATGGATGGACAAGGAATTGCCAGTGCGATGGATATTCATCGACCAAAAAGAAAAATAAAGATTTATGCATTTGACGATTTAGAAGAGAATATCGAATTGTTAAAAGGTGGAAAGCTTCATGCTGTTATTCAACAGCTTCCGTACGATATGGGCTATAGGAGTATCCTATTAATGAATCAACTGAAAGAGGGCATGGCTATTGAGTCTGAAAATTATACCGATGTGAACATCTTGCACAAAGATGATGTAGTTTACAATAGATAGGAGGTCATTGAGAATGTATAAAATTCAAACGAAGATGATCTTGTTTTTTATAATCTTATTTTTAATTTTAAATAGTTATCCCTTATTTTTGTTTTATAACCATACACAAACAATTGATCAATACGACAAGATGTTAAATCGTTTTTTTATCTTTAATGATGCTTCGAAAGCGACAAACGAGCTATATGCTAATATGGGTTTGTATTTAAATAAAAAGCAACCAGAAAGCTACGACAACTTTATAAATGTTCGAGAAAATTTGCTCTCGCTTACAACTGAAATGGATAAACGAATAAAAAATAGTCACAATAAAATGGTGATTACAAATTATCAAAATATGATTCATAGTTTTATAGATGAGAGTGATCAATCCTTATCATCCTTCTTAATGAATGATGTCGAATCGTATCCCGTAAAACAACGAGAAGCGTTGAAACTTTTGGGATTTATTCAAGAGGAAACATTGGATCTATTAAATTATGATTTAACAGAATTCCATTCTTTTTATAAAAAAATGACGATACGCAATCAGTACATGGATTTTATGGGAATTTCTTTATTTATCGGAACTTTTCTAACAGGCTTATTAATCGCATACATATTTAGTCGAGATATTACGAATCCAATCAATCGCTTAACTAATTTTGCTAGAGAAATTGCAAAGGGAAATTTAGACGGAGAGGAAATTCAATTAAATCGAAAAGATGAACTTGGCTTTTTAACAAAAACAATCAACCAAATGCGAAGGGATCTTTCTTATTACGTTAAACAAATCAAGGAAAAATCAGAACAAGAAAAACTACTGAAAGAGATGGAATTGAAAAGTCTTCAAAGTCAAATCAATCCTCATTTTCTTTTCAATGCGTTAAATACGATTGCACGGACAGCTTATTTAGAGGGATCTCAACATATCTCCAATTTAATCACGGCATTATCGAAGATGCTTCGCTATAATTTAGGAAAAATTGAAAAACCGGTAACTCTTAAAGATGAGATTAATAATGTCAGAGAGTATTTCTATATTCAGAAGACAAGATTTGGAGAACGAATAAATTTTAAACTTGACCTTCCAGATGATTATGCATCTGTCCGATTGCCCATCTTGACTGTTCAACCTTTAGTCGAAAATGCCTTTATTCATGGCATAGAGTCTATGGAAAGTAAAGGAGAAATCAAGGTTAATGTGGAGGGACAAGGACCATATACAATCGTTTCAATTATTGACAATGGAACGGGAATGGATCCTAAGATTGTTCAACAACTCAAGGATAGGAAAGAAGTGACGAACATAAGTAAAAAGAAGGATTCGACGGGACTTGGATTGGCTAATGTTATTCGCCGATTAGAACTTTTTTATCAGCGAACCGATGTGGTGCAGATTGAATCGGAATTAGGAAAAGGGACAACCATTATGTTGAAATTGGGGGATGGAGACAAATGGGGATGAGAATATTAATCGTTGATGATGAGGCGCTGGAAAGAAAGGCGATTCGCAAATGTTTAATGGATTTTGCCATAGATCAGTTTGAAATCGAAGAAGCGGATAATGGACGGATTGCGATTATGAAAGCAGAAGATTTTCGACCTGATATTATTTTTATGGATGTAAAAATGCCGGGAATTAACGGAATCGAAGCAGCTACCGAGATTTTAAAGCAACAGGCCGGAACTCGCTTTATTATGATATCCGCATATGACACATTTGAATATGCCCGTCAGGCCATGAAAATTGGGATTAAAAATTATTTATTGAAACCGAGTACGGATCAAGAAATAATGGATACTGTTCAACAGCTTGTAAAAGAAATTCAACAAGAAAGAATGAAAAGAAATGAGGAAATTACATTAAGAGACCAATACCAACGAGCATTAACCGTGATTGAAGAAAAGGTCATTAATTTAATTTTAGCTGGTGAGGAATGGAATAGTGGCGATGTTCCATTTGCGCATGATTATATGGATCAACTTCAGTATCCTAGCCTTGTTGTAGTCATAGAATGCAAGGAAAAGGATAGGAGTTCAGTAGAAAGTTCCCGCAAAGTTTCAGCATTTTCCTTCATATATTCCTATTTTGATCAGCAGTTTGCGAAAGTGTTCCAAGGATCGCGCCAGAAACACATCCTCCCATTGCTCATTCAATTGAATTGGGAAAGTCTGAAACTTGATGTAGATCAGCAAATGAAGGAATATGGTAACGAACTGATTCAAAAATGTTCTGAACGATATCCGGAACTAGTTGTTCGGATGGGATTTGGAACCGTTTATCAAGAGTTGGATTTATTTGCGAATTCCTATCAAGAGGCATTATTTGCCTTACATGCTTATTCCCCTACAGGAAAGGGCATTTCTTTTTATAGGCAGCTGATTCACCAAAAATTACCGGAAACATCTTATTCTTATGAGTTGGAATCGAGATTGGTTGAAATCATTGTGATTGGAAATAAGGACGAATTTGATGCCTACTTTAAGAGATTTTTTTTTATGCTATCCCATCACTGTCATCATCGTTTAAAAGAAGTGGAAAATAAGCTGAATGAATTTTTGATTGTGTTAATTAGAAAGGTGCAACGGTTGACTCCTGCTGTAGAGTTTCCATCCATTCCACTAAAGGCAAGTTCATTGACGGAGTTGCAGAGAAAAGTGAAACAACCGTTATATGTATTAACGAATTCAATTTTTCATATGCATTATTCGAATCAAAAGGACCGAATAAAAGTAGCGCTGAAGTATATTGACATGCATTATAAAGAACAGTTAACTCTAGAAGATGTAAGCGAAATTGTTCAGCTTAGCCCACATTACTTCAGTAAACTGTTCAAAAACCGTACGAATCGTTCCTTTATTGAATATGTCACAGAAAAGCGCGTAAACCAAGCAAAGAAGTTATTAGCAAATCCTGTTGCGAATATAAAAGAAATTTGTTTTGATGTCGGCTATAAAGATCCTAATTATTTTAGCCGTGTCTTCAAAAAAATGACTGGTCTTTCGCCGAGTGAATATAAAGATAATGCTCAATTAGAACATAATTTACGAATATAAAAAATGCTCAGTTTTTCTGAGCATTTTTTTCGTTTAATAAGGCAGCAAAATAATGCTACTTAGGATAAAAAAATACTGTTGGACCGGTCACTAATGAATGGAACGATTGTAACCACAAGAATGTATAGGCTTTCATAAAATGATGATGCAACTCCCATCTATTATAACGCTTACATGGCAATTATACTTAATTTGAAATCTAGCTAAATGGGAGGAAAAACAATGAAAAAGTACTTAATTGCCATCATATCTTTATTACTTGTTATTTCGTTAGCAGCGTGTGGTGGAAAGGCAGGTAGCAGTAAAAAAGGTTTTGTCGGAATTGCCATGCCGACTAAATCATCAGAACGTTGGGTGCATGATGGAGAAAACATGGTGAAGGAATTTGAAAAGTTAGGATATAAAACGGATCTCCAGTATGCGGAAGATGTAGTGGAAAACCAAGTTTCCCAAATTGAAAACATGATTACGAAGGGTGTGGACGTTTTAGTGATCGCTTCTATTGATGGGGAAGCACTCACCACTGTTCTTGAGCAGGCGGATGCTGAAGGAATTGAAGTCATTGCATACGATCGCCTTATCAAAGGCACCGAGCATGTCTCCTATTATGCAACGTTCGATAATTTCCAGGTTGGAGTACTACAAGGGCAATATATTGAAAAAGCTCTAGATTTAAAGAATCAAGCGGGACCTTTTAATATCGAGCTATTTGGTGGATCTCCGGATGATAACAATGCCTATTTTTTCTATGATGGGGCGATGTCGATCCTAAATCCATATATTGATGAAGGGAAACTCGTTGTTAAGAGTGGTCAAACCGGAATGGACAAGGTTTCTACATTGAGGTGGGATGGGGCTCAAGCCCAAGCAAGAATGGAAAACTTGCTAAGTACTCATTACACCGACGAGGAAGTGGACGCGATTTTATCACCATATGATGGAATAAGCATCGGGATTATATCCGCATTAAAAAATATTGGTTATAAAGAGTTGCCAGTCATTACTGGACAGGATGCGGAGCTGGCATCGGTGAAATCAATAGTTGCTGGCGAGCAAACAGCTACAATATTTAAGGATACTCGTGAGCTCGCAAAGAAAGCTGTGGAAATGGTAAGCGCTGTCCTTGAAGGGAAAGACGCGGAAGTAAATGATACAGAAACGTATGATAACGGCAAAAAAGTTGTGCCTTCATATTTACTCGAGCCAGTGCTCGTTGATAAGGATAACTATAAAGAGGTTCTAATTGATAGCGGTTATTATAAAGAAGATGAAATCTAAATGAAAAAAATGGAAGCACCATTCGCTACTAGCTTGTTTTGAATGGTGCCTTTCAATCATTTTAAATGTGTTTCGAACCTTCTATTAGACTTCATATTTTTGCTTCTCCTCTAAAAAAGGTCCAAAAGGTGTGACAAACATGAAATCAATTTTATTAGAAATGAAAAATATTACGAAAGAGTTTCCAGGTGTAAAAGCTCTTGATGATGTCAACCTGCAAGTACATGAAGGTGAAATTCATGCATTATGTGGTGAAAATGGTGCAGGTAAATCTACATTAATGAAAGTATTAAGTGGGGTTTATCCATATGGATCCTACAAAGGAAAAATCCTTTACAAACACAATGTATGTGAGTTTAAAGATATTCGCCAAAGCGAAGAATTGGGAATTGTCATTATTCACCAGGAACTGGCGCTAATTCCGGAACTATCGATTGCAGAAAATATTTTCCTTGGAAATGAACAGGCCAAACAAGGTGTGATTAATTGGAATGAAACAAAGCGAAAAACAAAGGAACTTCTAAAAATTGTTGGTTTAAAAGAATCTCCGGATACGTTAATTAAAAATATCGGGGTCGGAAAACAGCAACTCGTTGAGATTGCCAAAGCATTATCGAAGGATGTTCAACTATTAATTTTAGATGAGCCTACTGCTGCTTTAAACGAAAATGATAGTGAAAATCTTCTAAAGCTATTACTTGAGTTACGGAATAAAGGGATTACTGCCATTTTGATCTCACATAAATTAAATGAAGTGAAACAAGTGGCCAATAAAGTAACGATTATCCGTGACGGGAAAACGATCGAAACTATCGATGCCAAAGAGATTACAGAGGATCGAATTATCCATGGAATGGTAGGGAGAAGTTTATCAAATCGCTACCCCGATCGTACTCCTGCTATTGGTGATGTCTTTTTTGAAGTAAAAGATTGGAACGTCTATCATCCTATTCAACAGGACCGCAGAATCGTCAAAGAAGTGAATTTTCATATCAAACGTGGTGAAATTGTTGGGATTGCTGGTTTAATGGGTGCGGGACGAACTGAACTTGCGATGAGCATCTTTGGTCAATCGTATGGAAAGAAGATGTCTGGTGAGGTCGTTAAAGAGGGGAAAACAATTGATACGTCTTCGGTTTATAAAGCAATTGATGCAGGTATCGCCTATGTCAGTGAAGATCGGAAAAAGTATGGTCTTATTTTGATAAATGATATTAAAGAAAATATTACTCTATCAAAACTCAAAAAAATTGCGAAAAGGAATGTCGTGAATGAGTTTGAGGAACATGAACAGGCAGAAATGTACCGTAAGAAGATGAATATTAAAACCCCTTCTGTTCATCAAGTAACAGGAAATCTTAGCGGTGGAAACCAACAAAAGGTTGTGTTAAGTAAATGGATCTTCTCGGAACCTGATGTTCTCATATTAGATGAACCGACTAGAGGGATAGATGTTGGAGCGAAGTATGAAATTTACTCGATCATCAACCAACTAGCCAATGAAGGGAAAGGCATCTTGCTAATTTCATCAGAATTACCGGAAATTCTTGGAATGTGCGATCGGATTTATGTGATGAGTGAAGGCGAATTTACGGGAGAAGTGTTGGTGAAAGACGCAACACAGGAGTTATTGATGAAATATATGACAAAGAGTAAGGGGAATACAAAATGAAGGCACTTTCAAAACTAAATGTACGCCAATATAGTATGATTATTGCGCTTATCTTAATTGTAGTCTTATTTCAACTTTTAACGGAAGGAACGCTATTAAAACCTTTAAATATCACAAACATAATCTTGCAAAATAGTTATATCCTAGTACTTGCTATCGGGATGGTGCTTGTCATCATTACGGGGCATATTGACTTATCTGTAGGTTCGGTTGCAGCTTTTGTTGGCGCCATTTCGGCTATCCTAATGGTGAACATGAACATGAACCCCTTCTTGGTGGTGCTGATTTGCTTATTACTAGGGGCGGTTATTGGAGCTTGGCAAGGATTTTGGGTCGCTTATGTCGGCATCCCGGCATTTATCGTAACATTAGCAGGAATGTTGTTGTTTCGCGGTTTGACATTGGTTGTACTAAAGGGTCAATCGATTGCCCCTTTTCCGATTTCTTTCCGAAAAATTAGCACAGGGTTTTTGCCGAATCCATTTAATGATGGTGGATTTCATACGATGTCGATGATTGTGGGCTTTGCACTTTCGTTAGTGCTGATAGGAATAGAATGGAAGAATCATCAATCCCAAGTAAAATATCAATTCGATGTCTTACCACTAAAATTATTCTATAGTAAGCTTACCGCCATCTTTTTAATTGTGAATGGTTTTACGTATATTTTAGCGACGTATCGAGGAATTCCCAATATTTTAGTGATCCTGTTCGTATTAATTGCGTTGTACACGTTTATTATGAAGAAAACGATCATCGGGCGACACATTTATGCAGTTGGTGGTAACTTAAAAGCTTCGGAACTTTCGGGGGTCAAAACAAAGCAAATTACATTTGGCGTATTCGTCAATATGGGAGTCCTAGCTGCTCTATCTGGTCTTATTTTTGCTGCTCGTTTAAATGCAGCTACTCCAAAAGCTGGTAACTTATTTGAACTTGATGCAATCGCTGCAGCCTTTATCGGTGGGGCTTCTGCTTACGGCGGCGTAGGAACAGTAGTTGGAGCCATTGTCGGCGGTTTGGTGATGGGAGTTATGAACAACGGTATGTCGATACTTGGTTTAGGAATTGACTGGCAACAGGCGATCAAAGGTCTTGTCCTTCTAATTGCCGTTGCGTTTGATATTATGAGTAAGAAGAAAGCAGGATAAAAAGGAAAAAGGTACTAGATTAAGGTGTGCTATTTTATAAATTAACATTGTTTGTTTTCAAAAACGCTTGGGTAGATTGTTCTACATCCAAGCGTTTTATTTAATGTTTGTTTCTTTAGTTTAAAAATTATCTTGTTGTCCTCTTAAATCTTTTCCTGAGACAAAAGGTAAATACGATACTTACTAAAACAAATAAAAATATAACACTAGCAGAAAAAGAATTAGGACTTTTATTTTTCACTTTAACATAAATGGTAAAAACCATTAGTGTTGTTATATCAATTTGTTAATTTTGTTTTTCTCCATCCAAGGTGGACTACTCATGTTTAAATGCCTGTCCTTTTTTTTTTAATAAAAATTCAAATGGATATATATGTTAAAATTATATTAGAAGATTATCATTATAGGAATAGTAGATTCATTAAAAAATTTTAGAAATTAGCGGTGATTAATCACTACACGGAGGTGATGAAACAATGTTTGATTACAAACAATACGACGGGCTAGGATTAGCAGAGTTAATTCAGAAAAGAGAGGTTAAACCCGAAGAAGTACGGGAGATGGCCATCCGAGAAATTGAGCAGAAAACTGCTACGCTTAATGCGGTTATTCATAAAATATATGCTCCTCCTCAAGCAGGAGATTTCGTTCAGTCACAAGGAATTTTTGCTGGCGTTCCAGTGTTAACAAAAGATATTTCCCAAGAAGTAAAAGGCCATCCCATTACGAGTGGTTCAAAGGTGTTAGCGAATTTTATTGCAGATCATGATAGTGAGTTTGTTCAACAAATAAGAGACACAGGTGTCATTATTATGGGGCAGACGAACGTCCCGGAATTTGCATTAATGGGAGTAACTGAACCAGCTTATTATGGTCCTTCCAGAAATCCTTGGAACATTGATTATACGCCTGGAGGTTCTAGTGGAGGCTCAGCAGCTGCGGTCGCATCGGGGATGGTCCCAATCGCTGGAGCAAATGATGGTGGTGGTTCCATTAGGATTCCTGCTGCTTTTTGTGGTTTGTTTGGTTTAAAACCGACTCGTGGCCGCACACCAATTGGTCCTAATCGGGGGCGGGTATGGCAAGGGGCTTCAGTGGATCATATTTTAAGTCGATCGGTTAGGGACAGTGCTGCGATGCTTGATCAGTATCGATTTGACCGAGCATCTGCTTTTATTGCACCACCTTTTAATGGGTCTTATCTGGAGGCAGCGCAGACCCCTATTTCTAGCCCTTTAAAAATTGCGTTTACAACAAATTCACCGATTGGGACGAAAGTTAATGACGAGTGTATGGAAGCCGTACATAAAACAATGAAGCTTCTTGAAGATATGGGGCATCATATTATAGAAAAAGAAGCACCAATTAATGGAAAAAGGCTGGCTAGTAGCTATATGATGCTATACTTTGCAGAAGTTGCTTCAACTTTGACTGCTATTGAAGAAGTGATTGGACGAAAAGTAAGATTTGAGGATGTTGAACCGGCAACTTGGATTCTCGGGTTACTAGGTAAAGCTGTCTCGGCAGAGGAATTTTTAACAAGCTTAACATTTTGGGACAAGGCGGCAATCCAAATGGAAAGTTTTCATGACGACTATGACCTCTACATAACACCGACAACTGCCCATCCTCCATCAATGATTGGTGAACTGGACCAAACTTCTTTTGAAAAAATGCTTATTCGAATAGTGGGAAGTCTAGGGTTAGTAAGTATCTTGAAAAAATCGGGCTTTGTTGACCAACTGGCATACAAAAGCCTTGAGAGAACGCCTTTTACCCAGCTTGCAAATCTGACAGGCCAACCAGCCATGACCCTTCCTATGCATCTAGCAGATGATGGACTTCCATGCGGTGTTCAAGTGATGGCTAGACGTGGGCGTGAAGATCTGCTTTTACAACTAGCAGGTACATTGGAGAAAACTGATTCTTGTATTAATATAAAAGAAAATCCATCCTATTAATCTTGCAAATATGTGGAGCGTACGCGAAATAGATCGTGTATGCTTTGTTTATATTGTGGGAAAGTTCACATACTAGTCATTTTGTATATTATAATGCTCAATACATCACTCTATTGCTATAATAGAACGAGAAGTTTTTACTTAAAACGAAGTGAGGTTTATTTATGTCGCTGCAGTTTTTATCAGCTGAAAGATTCATTAATGATATGCTTATTTTTCCCTCATTTGATTTAACCGTTGATCACGGCAATGTTGTCTCCATTTATTCTAATGTCAATGTTAGGGAAGAGCTGATCAATATACTACTTGGAAAAACAAAGCTTTCCAAAGGAGAAATTCGGATTGAACAAAATAATCTTTCTGAAATCCATCATAAGCTCGGTTTCCTTTTTCTTAATGTTGAATTATATGAACGTCTTTCTATAGAAGAAATGTTTATTTTCATAAAACGCCTTTATGGTACTAGTGCATCTATTAACGAGATGTTATATATTGTTCAGTTAGAAAATAGACGAAAAGTTCGAATTCATAAGTTATCTTATTCAGAGAAAAAACGGGTGCAGCTTGCATGCTTACTGATTCAGGATCCAGTCGTTTATATAATGGAGGAGCCCGATCAAAACCTAGATATCGAATCAAAAAGAATCTTGTTAAATGTTCTCCACCATTTGCAACAACTAGAAAAGTGCACGCTTGTATTAACTGGGAATATGGAAAGTGCAATTACACTAGCGAGTAAGGCCTACCGATTAGACGAAAATGGAATGCACTCTATTCAAATACAAAATGAAGCAGATACACAGAAGGATTCCACTATGATAGAGGATGAAAAAGCTACCATCGAACATATTCAACCCGTTCGCTTTGAAAAAATTCCTACAAAGGTGAATGAAAAAATAGTACTCTTCGACCCTCCCGAAATTGATTACATAGAGAGTAGTGAGGGACAATCGTATTTACATATAAAGGGAGAATCTTTCCCATGTCCATTTACATTGACTGACTTGGAACAACGCTTGAATCACTTCGGTTTCTTCCGTTGTCACCGTTCGTATATCGTCAATTTACAAAAGGTTCGTGAAGTCATCACTTGGACTAGGAATAGTTATAGCTTAGTACTGGATGATAGTAAAAAGTCAATGGTTCCATTATCTAAATCGAAAATGACAGAGCTTAAAGAGATGTTAGGATTCTAATTTTGTAGAATAATGTATTATTTCCCCGGAAATATTTAAATGAATCCGGTTATAACCACTCCATTTATTTTGAATTGGGCATTTAAAGCATTGTATTTAGCATTTTTTCGTCCTTCATAATACTCCATTCAACCCTTCTTATGCTCTTTTCACTAGGAAACGAATGCATCCATGATCCATTCCTTGTAATCTAAAAATACAAATTCGAAACACATGAACAGATTGATAGGAGGATAAAAATGGAAAATATTATAGAAGTGAAGGGATTGGCTAAAATCTTTGCCAATCAAAAGGCAATTGAAAGTGTTGATTTTCAAGTTAAAAAGGGAGAAATTTTTGGCTTTTTGGGTCCAAGTGGTTCTGGGAAGACTACTACTATTAAAATATTGACTGGTCAACTTAACCCGACTAGTGGAACGGCTTCTGTTTTTGGTGAACCAGTTTCTATGTTGAAAAAATCCGAATACCGTAAACGATTTGGTGTTCTTACAGATAATAGCAGTTTATACGGAAGACTATCCGTCTATGATAATTTGAAGCTTTATTGCGACTTATATGATGTGCCTCATCAAAAAATCGCTGAAGTATTAGATATGGTTAATTTATTAGAAGAAAAATCGAAAAAGGTATCTTCCTTATCAAAAGGAATGACCCAGCGAGTTGTACTAGCACGCACACTGCTTCATGAACCGGAACTTTTATTTTTAGATGAGCCGACTTCTGCACTTGATCCTGCAAATACACTTCATATTTATGAAGGCTTGAGGGCATTAAAAGAAAAAGGAACAACCATTTTTTTAACAACACATGATATGTATGAGGCGGATACACTATGTGATCGAGTAGCTTTTTTAAACAAAGGAAATATTCAACTTTTAGATACGCCTGCCAATTTGAAAAAGGCACACTCAGATTCAACCATCACAGTTGAATTGACCAATGCTGAAAAAGTGATTCTTCCAGCGGGGGCTGAAGGGGCAGAACAACTTTATCATTATATGAAGACAAATCAAGTATCAACAATCCATTCAAACGAGCCTACATTGGGAGATATTTTCGTACAAGTGACAGGGAGGAAGTTAGCATGACATTTTCATTAAAGCGAATTAACGCTATTTTTCAAAAGGATTTTAAAGATTTTTCACGTAATATGGCGGTTTCTGTAGTTATAATTATTCCACCTATTTTGGCAGCGATTTATGGACGAATGGGCGTTGATAGTATCGAATCTCATTACATGATTATAAATATCGCCTTTTCGATGGTAGCTGCTTTTGTGCAATGCTGTTTAATTGCGGAGGAAAAAGAGAAAAATACGTTGCGTGGATTGATGTTGTCGCCGGCAAGTACTGGTGAGATTTTAGCAGGGAAAAGCTTGTTGTCCTTTATTCTAACAATAGGTGTAATCTTATTTTCAATTGTTTTAGCTGAATATCATCCTCAAAATATTGGAGTCGTTAGTATTGCCATTATCTTATCAACATTTTTCTATATTGGCTTAGGAACATTGTTGGGCCTTTTTTCCAAATCAGTTATGGAAGCATCAGTTATTGTCTTACCCGTTATCATCGTATTTTCACTTGGTTCATTTATCACTGCACTGGCTAATCAATATCCTATTTTAAAGGTGGCAAATTACTTGCCAAATATACAGCTAATCGAGCTAGCTAAGGAAGTGGAAGCAGGAGCGAGCTTAGTAGATGTTATTACAAACTTAGGCGTCATAATGGGATGGGTAGTGGTAATTGTTATTTTAACTATAATTACTTATAGAAAACGAATGGTGGATTGATTTGGCATGAAAAAAATTTCTACATTAATTTTTGGTTTTGGATTAGGAATGGTAGCTATTTTTATCATTAAAACATTTTTTTAGAGATGAAAAGATTAATTAATGCCGACTGCCGAATAATAGTAGTTGGCATTTTTTTATCGATTCAAAGCATAAGCTTTTAAGTGAATCAAGCTTTCTCCTATGTTAAGCTTACATAAAGTATTACAATTATTGAAGGTGGTAACGTGGAATCAATTTACAAACTGCTTGTTGAATATGGAATGAATGTGGAAATTGCCAAATATCTTTCGGTTTTTATCCAAATCCTTATTATAGCTTTACTTTGTATTGTTGCTAATTTTATTACGAAAAAGATTGTTATTCGGGTCATCAATCATTACGTGAGGAAAACGAATTTCAAATGGGGCAACATTATTTTGGAAAGGAAGATTTTTCGCAAACTTTCCCATATTGTTCCTGCTCTCATTATTTATCACTTTTCAACGACCTTCCCGAATTATCAAAGTTGGATTATAAAGGGAGCCGTTACATATATCATTATTGTCGGACTTATGGTTTTAGATAGCTTTTTAAATGCTGTAGATGATATTTATAGAACTTATGAAATATCGAAGGTTAAACCGATAAAAGGATATATTCAGGTAGTAAAAATTGTTGTTGCTATTATCGCTGGAATCATCATTATTGCTAATTTAATTGGGAAGAGTCCTGCTATCCTCTTAAGTGGTATTGGTGCATTATCAGCAGTTCTCATGTTAATTTTTAAAGATTCATTGTTAGGTCTTGTAGCTGGCATTCAATTGACGTCGAATGATATGGTTCGGGTTGGTGACTGGATTGAGATGCCGAAATATGGTGCGGATGGAGATATCATTGAAATTTCTTTAAACACCGTAAAGGTTCAAAATTGGGATAAAACGATCACGACAGTGCCAAGCTATGCCCTTATATCTGATTCTTTTAAAAACTGGAGAGGTATGCAAATTTCCGGCGGACGAAGGATGAAAAGGCCTATTTTTATCGATACAAACAGTATTACTTTTTGCACTGAGGATATGATTGAGAAGTTTAAGAATATCCATTATCTTAAGGATTATATTTATGATAAGGAAAGAGAAATTGAAGAATATAATACGAAAAATGAAATAAATAGAAATAATAGGGTGAACGGACGGGCCATGACAAATATCGGTGTTTTTAGGGCCTATATCACTAATTACTTAAAAAATCACCCTGGAATTAACCAGGAAATGACACAAATGGTTAGACAACTGGAACCGACAGAACATGGCTTGCCAATAGAAATTTATGCATTTTCGAATGATGTTAGATGGGCCGTGTACGAATCGGTACAATCTGATATATTCGATCACCTTATTGCTGTAGCGCCCGAATTTGGACTAAGAGTTTTCCAAAATCCAACTGGGTATGACTTAAGAAATATGATGGATGAAAAAATACATGTAAAAGGTAATAGTACATCATGAAGCAAAAAGGAAGCTACTCTTGACTTGTAGCTTCCTCTTTTATTAATTAGTTATTTCTCTGAAATTGAATCATAAATTCTCTTAACGCCATGCAAGCTTCTATTGGAACGGCATTATACGTTGAGGCACGGCAGCCTCCGACAGTACGGTAGCCGTTTACTCCAACAAATCCTGCTTCTTTGGCTTCCTCTAAAAATTTCTTCTCCAATTCTTGATCAGCAAGTTTAAAGGTAATGTTCATAAGAGAACGGCTCTCAGGTTCTGCATGTCCCACATAAAACCCGTTGCTTTCATCAATCGCATCATAAATGAGCTGCGCTTTCTCTTCATTTTGTTTTGCTAATGATTCTAATCCGCCTTCTTCCTCAATCCATCTTAGTACTTCACCAAGCATATAAATGCCAAAAGTAGGAGGGGTATTAAACAACGAATTATTTTTAGAGTGGGTGCTATATTTCAACATTGTCGGGAGATTTGGATTTGCCTTATCAATCATGTCTTTACGAATAATGACGACCGTTACCCCAGAAGGTCCGAGATTTTTTTGCGCTCCTGCATAAATAAGAGCAAATTTGCTAACATCTATTGGCCTTGACATGATGTCACTGGACATGTCGGCAATTAAAGGGACGTCTCCCGTATTAGGGAAATCTCTCCATTGCGTACCATAAATGGTGTTATTAGAAGTTATATGAACATACGCATCATCTTTATTAAATTTCAGATCATTAACATTAGGGATGAAACGATGGTTGCTCTCTTTACTGCTAGCTGCCTCGTAAGGAGCGCCAAACAGCTTTGCCTCGACGAATGCTTTTTCTGCCCACACGCCTGTATTCACATAAGCAGCTTTTTGACCTTTTTGTAAAAAGTTCATAGGAATCATTGAAAATTGCAGACTGGCTCCACCTTGTAGGAAGAGAACTTCGTAATGATCAGGAATGGAAAAAAGAGTTTTCAAGCGAGAAATCGCATTATTATGTACTTCCTCATATGCAGCACTGCGATGGCTTAATTCCATGACAGACATTCCTGTACCGCGGAAATTGAGCAGTTCTTGTTGAGCTTTTTCAAGAACTGCAGAAGGTAATGCCGAAGGACCAGCGTTAAAATTGTATACAGGTTGAATGGTTTGCTTCAAAATACTCACTCCAATGTTATTATATTTTTTCATTTGTGTTTTAGGTTCTAACGAGACAGAAATGAAAAAATGTCTGTTTTCCGTCTCGATTCTGGTTTAATTGGGACTGAAATGTAAGAAAAACCTGATTTCCTTCCCCGATTTGGATACAAAAAGCGATTATATAATTTCAACCCGCGATTCAAAAACCTCATTATTTTCAATTCACTTCTATCCAATAATAACTCTTTCTTCTGGATATCGGTAATTTTCCTTCTTTTTCTTACCGCCTATTATAAAAAAGAAAGAGGTTAGACCGATTCTCCCGACGAACATTAAGAACATCAAAATACATTTCGCAAATATGCTTAGATCGGGGGTAATTCCTAAAGATATTCCAACTGTACCAAATGCAGAGCAAACTTCAACTATAATCTCAATAAGCTGATGTTGCGGGTCAGAAATACTGATGGCTACAATTGAAACAAAGCACATGATTAAAGCTAGTGTCGTAAAGGCAAGTGATTTTATCATATCATCTTGATGAATCTCTCGTTTAAAGATTTTGATATAACGATTCCCTCTTGCAAAGTTATAAAGAAATAAAATATTTAAAGCAAAAGTTGTCGTTCTAATTCCACCACCAACGGAATTCGGAGATCCACCAATAAACATGAGAAGGCTCATCACCAATAGGGAAGGTAGTGAAAAATCGTTCAGATCCATTGTTGTTAGACCTGCACTTCTCGCTGTGGTAGATTGTAACAATGCATAGAAAAAGCCTTTATGCCATGTCATATCCTTAAAAAAATGTTGAAATTCCATTAAGTAAAATAGAAGGGTTCCAATGACAAGAAGGATTCCGTATGTGGAAGTCGTTAATTTTGCAAATAATGAAAAGTTCTTTTTTCTTCCTAACGCAAAATCTTTTACTTCTATTAATACAGGAAATCCAATTGCACCTGAAATAATTAGAATCATGGTTACCACTTGCACAAAATAATCACCGGCGAAAGGAATAAGAGATTCACCTGTAATATCCATTCCAGCATTAGTCGTTGCACTGACGGATGCAAACAAACCTTGAACAAACGCCTCCTGCCAAGTCGGGAAATATTTTAAAAAGTGAATGCCAAATACAATTGCCCCAGTAATTTCAATCACGATAATGATTTGAAGGATTTCTTTAATCAATTTTACAAGTCCAGATAAGGCATATTGATTATTATCTACCATGATTAATCGGCGATCTCGCAACCCAATTTTTCTTCTAAAAACCATCCAGAAAAACGTACTGATGGCCATAATGCCAATTCCAGCAAATTGTAAAATGATAATAATGACAAAATACCCGAAAACACTAAATGTTTCGGCTATATTAAATACAGCCATGCCTGTATCACTGACTACGCTGACAGCCATAAAGATGATATCCATCATACTGAGGTTGACTCCAGGCCTATAGACTGCAGGGATGCTGAATAGTAGAATGGATATTAATACTGCGAGTAAGTAATATCCAGCAATAACATGGGCAGGTGCGAGACTTTCTAACCAGCTGCGAACTTTCCCCCACATCGATGACAGATCCCTTCAATTTTTTAATATACCTTATCATAATGAATTATAGGTGTAATTTAAAGTACTATTTTATACAATTAAAAATTATTATATGCGAGGAGTGAAATGACATTGGAAAATAATATTGCTAATTTAAGCAAGATCTATGAGTTAAAACGTAATCCAGAAAATGCAAAGTCCATGGAGCAATATATGAAGAACTTATTCCCATTCCTTGGGATTCGATCACCTGAAAGGAAGGTAATCACTGCAGATTGGTTAAAAAATGTCGGCTTGGTTCCTCATGAATCTTTAACCGCTTTTATAAAGGAACTATGGGACAAACCTGAAAGAGAATATCAATATGTAGCGTTGGATTATTTGAGTAAAAAGAAAAAATACCTATTGGAAACAGATATTGATTTATTGGAATATATGATTACAACGAAGTCGTGGTGGGATACAGTTGATTTCATTGCAAGTCATTTAGTCGGAGAATTATTTTTTAAACATCCAAATTTAATCAAAACGTATGGAGAAAAATGGATAAGCTCAGAAAATATATGGTTGCAAAGAACAATGATTTTGTTTCAGCTAAAATATAAAAACAAAACGGATGAGCAGTTGCTATTTTCAATTATTCACCGTACTTCCCACATTAATGAATTCTTTATCCAAAAAGCGATTGGATGGTCATTAAGAGAGTATTCAAAAACAAAGCCTGAAGCTGTTGCTCAATTCATCGAGGTTCACGAATTATCAAATTTAGCAAAAAAAGAAGGATTAAAATATATAGTTAACCACTCTTAACGCCATAAATGATCAACGCAACACCAAGAAAAATCCAAACAAATTTTCCAAACGCAATTTTATCGGCAAGCCCAATAAGACCAATGGTGGTCGTAATAATAAGAATAGTAGGTCCTATTAATGCGAGCGAACTGTTAATGACTAAAGCTTTTTCAACATCATTGAACTTAATCATTAGAAATGCAGCGAATATTTCTATACTACCGGAAAATATGCGAAGTAGCGCCATTCCGATGACGGCTTTTTCCAATAAAGTAATCATTCGTATCCTCCCGTGGTTATACTCGTTTCATTATATGAACGACTTGTCCATATAATCACAGGAAATTGTGAGTGCTTTAAAAGAAAGAATTTTTTCTGGCTATAAAAAGGTTTTTACATAATCATTATTTCTCCTCATAAAATGGACAAGAGAGGTTGTCCGCGGGAGGAGATAGAAGTGATTTTCGGATAATGAAAAAGATCATCCTGTCCTATATCTTTTTGTTTTTTGGCGCATTCTTGCAAGGGATGTCTATGTCCTTTTTTTTATTTCCTCATTCGATTCCCTCAGGTGGTGCGGCAGGTTTGGCACTGCTTGTGAATCACTGGTTTGGCTTCCAACTTGGTTTTTCTTTATGGCTTGCTAATGCCGTTTTTTTATTGTTTGCTTATCAATATTTTGGGTCTTCGTGGACGTTTCGCACGATTGTTTCTGTTGCAACGACTTCAACGACGGTTAGCTTTTTAGCGTCTCAAATTCCGTTTCCACATATGCATATCATTTTAGATATTTTGGCAGGGAGCCTATTTTTCGGAATTGGAGTTGGCATATTGATTCGTGTAGGTTCGTCGAGTGGAGGGATGGTCATTCCCGCTTTGATGATCGCAAAGTATAAAAATTGGAGCCCCGGTAAAGTGATGATGGCCATCAATTTATTGATTTTTTTATTAACATCCCTTGTCATTGATTATAAAATCGTCGTGTACGCTGTGATCTGCCAATTTCTTTCAACTCGTATTATTGATTTTATTTACGAGTTAAATATACATAGGTTGATGCTTTTAACCCCTTCATGGAGAAAAAAATGAGAAGATCGGTTTAGAATCTTCCCATAAGCCTATAATATGATATTGCTATCTTTTAAATAAGACATAATGAATGTAACTGATTTCTCGATCGTCATTTTGTCTGCTTCAATAATAATTTCAGGATTAATTGGAGCTTCATACGGTGAATCGATACCAGTAAAATCTGTAATTTCTCCCAACCTAGCTTTTTTATATAACCCTTTTGGATCGCGTTTCTCGCAAACAGGCAACGGACAATCCACAAACACTTCTATAAATTCGTCCTTCTCAAACATGTTTCGCACTGATTGCCGATCCTCATGAAAAGGTGAAATAAATGCAGTTGAAATGATATGGCCACTTTCTACAAACAGCTTTGCCACTTCACCAATTCTACGAATGTTTTCTTTCCGATCCTCTTTTTTAAAGCTTAAATCTTTATTTAATCCGTGACGAATATTATCTCCATCTAATACGTAGCTTTTAAACCCTTGATGAAACAATTCTGCATCTAAAGCATTCGCCAAGGAAGACTTTCCGGAACCAGATAATCCGGTAAACCAAAGGACGCAGCTTTTATGGCCATTCCTAAGCTGCCGCTCTTTTTTTGTTACTAACGCATCGTGCCAAACAATATGACTGTTTTTCCCCATTTCATCACCTTCAATGCAGGATATAGGCTTCGTTTAGTCCTTCAATAAGCGTTTCAACTACTTCAGGACGACTAAATTCCTTTGGAGGATGTTCTCCGTTTTTTAACATTTCCCTTACTTTTGTCCCAGATAAAATGACGTGATGTTTCGAATCATGTGGACATGTTTTTTCGGATGCCATGTTTTCGCATTTCTTGCAGTAAAAGCTATGTTCGAAAAATAACGGCTTAATTTCTAATTCATCTTCACCGAAATAACTGAATATTTTTTGCGAGTCATAAGTTCCGTAATAGTTTCCTACTCCGGCATGATCCCTCCCAACGATAAAATGAGTACAGCCAAAATTTTTCCTGACAATTGCATGGAAAATAGCTTCTCTAGGGCCAGCATAGCGCATAGCAGCAGGGAATACAGATAAAAACACTCTATCTTTTGGGTAATAGTTAGCAAGTAATATTTGATAGCTTTTCATTCGGATATCACTCGGAACATCATCAGCTTTCGTTTCACCTACAAGGGGATTTAAGAACAGCCCGTCAACTGTTTCGAGTGCCGTTTTCTGAATGTATTCATGAGCGCGATGGACAGGGTTTCTTGTTTGAAAGCCGACGATTGTCCTCCAGCCCAATTCGTCAAACTTTTTTCTTGTTTCAATTGGATTCAAATAATATGAGGAGAAATTTATTTTTTCAGGACTTTTTATAAGGGTGATTGGACCAGAGATATAATAATCTTGTCTTTCGAATAGTTTTCTCACACCAGGATGGTTGAGATCTGTTGTTTGATAAACTAATTCTGCTTCCATATGTTTGTCGGGTTTAAACTTTTCCTCTACTTCCAACATTCCATAAATCGTGTCATTATAAACAAGATTAATCGTTTCTCCTACCTCGATTTCTGCTGCCTTCCATTCATCAATTGCTAATGTTATCGGGATCGACCATGGAATTCCATTTTCCAATCTCATATTGTGGAGGACGGAATCATAGTCCGCTTTTCCCATAAATCCTTCGAGAGGGCTATAAGCACCATTGGCGATTAACTCCAAATCACTAAGTTCCATATTATCAAGTTCAACATAGTTAAGAGAAATGTTTGTAGTAGATGAAAGGCTTAATCGATTAATCAGTTTTCCCCCATGTGGCATAATACTCAATATGTTTACCTCCTTTTTTCATGTCTGATGAAGTCCGCATTCCAGTTTCGACGTTCCTGCCCATCGCCCTGATCGAAGGTTGTCATGATCAAGTACAGCAGATGTACAAGGCCAACAGCCAATGCTGGGATACCCTTGATCATGAAGAGGATTGTACGGCAAATTATTTAATTGGATATACGCCAAAATATCGTCCCAAGTCCAATGAATGAGCGGGCATATTTTGATTTTCGAAAACTTATCATCTTTATTAATAAATTGGATATTGCTTCTTGTCGGCGATTGATCACGTCTTAAGCCTGAAATCCAAGCTTTTGCATTTTCTAAAGCTGCTTTCAAAGGTTGCACCTTTCTAATATGGCAGCATTGATTCGGATGTTCAGTCCATAATTCGTCACTAAACATAGCTGCTTGCTCCTCGACAGTAATTTTTGGTTTGACCATTTTGATATTTAAAGTGGGGTAGCGAAGTTTTACTTTATCAATCAATTCATATGTTTCGGAAAAATGAAGCCCGGTATCGAGAAAGATAATGTTTGCATGAGGATTTACTTTATTAATAAGATCGATCAGTACGATACCCTCAGCACCGAAGCTGCAAGCATACACAATTTCATCACCATACTCTTGAAAAGCCCATTTTAAAATATCCATATAATCTGGATTTTCATGTAAAATATTTTTTATTTTTTCTTCGTTCCAATATTCATAGCTTAGAACATCAGACATGTTCTTCACCCCATTCGATTTAAATGAGTATGTGTTCTTCCATAAAAAACGTTTCGCATCTCAGTCCACAGCGTTGCGCTTCAAGAACTAATACGTCACTCAGTTTTACATTTCCGACATTGACATTTGGGCCAATTTTATTGATGAAATACATTTGCTGTTTAGGTGTTGGAGCTTCAAAAATGATTTTTTCGTAATCGAGATCTTCCAATATGTCAGAGATTAAATCTGCTTTAATATTGCCATTTTGATTATAGATTCCAGCCGTTCCGGAATCCCTTCCTTCTGTAATGACGTACTTACATCCAGCATTCAATAAGAGTTCAATTTCTTGCTTCCATTCAGATATATCCATATGATGATTGACATCCTTTGACCCAACCTCAGCAATCACACAAAAATCTTGCACAAATTGTGAAATAAGATTTAAGCGTTCCTCAATAGAAATGTCCAATGTTCCAGATGAAACTTCAATCCAATCAATTCCGTTTTGCTGCAAAAAATGTAAGAATTCCGGTATTTTTTTTTGTAAATAGCATTTTTCAAATAATGTACCCCCGCAATAAGGTTTTACATTAAATTCCTTATATAAATCGATTTTTTTCTTAAGGTTTGGAGTAACGTAAGCAGAGCCAATACCGATTTTAGCCACATCAATCAAGTGACTATAATCCGTTAATATATTCTTTAATTCTTCATAAGGGGTGCCTAAATCAATAATGGATGTCAAACCATACGTTCTTGGTTTTAACGTTCTTTCAGGTAAATGTAAAAAATCCATAGGGAAAGTGCCTCCTCTATTTTTCTAGGTTAGCCTATTCGAAAATTGGGCGAATGTGTAAAGAATGGGCTTTTACCACGGAAAATAGGCATTTGCCCTGTATAAAAAGAGAGGTGCATTCAAACAATAAATAAGATTCTTGCAGCAGGGGAGAGGACAGCTTTGCCTAAGAAAAAACCGAAAGGCGGGACGATTCTTGCAATTAGTTCCATCCCGCTCATCCTAGTTCTTGGAAATTCTATGCTGATTCCCATATTGCCTAAAATGAAATCGGTATTGAATGTATCTCAATTTAAAATTAGTTTAATCATTACCGTTTTTTCGATTGCAGCTGCACTTGCAATCCCTATATTAGGATATTTATCAGACCGATTTTCGCGAAAGGCGATTATAATCCCTGCACTTATTCTATATGGAAGTGGTGGAATATTAGCGGGAATGGCAGCAGCTTGGTTTTCAAATGCCTATACGTGGATTCTCGCTGGTCGGATTATGCAAGGGATAGGAGCAGCCGGGACCGCTCCAATTGCAATGGCATTAACGGGGGATTTATTTAAGGGGGGAGAGCAAAGTAAAGTATTAGGATTGGTTGAGGCATCTAATGGTGTTGGGAAAGTAATCAGTCCCATTATCGGTTCACTATTGGCACTTATTATCTGGTATGCCGCTTTTTTTGCCTTCCCCATTTTTTGCCTTATTTCTATTTTATTAACGATATTTTTTGTGAAAGAAAAGAAAAAGGATGAAGAACCTCCGCCATTTGGGAACTACGCAAAAGGACTCGTTTCTGTTTTTAAAACAGAGGGTCGATGGTTATTGGTTGCATATTTGACAGGTGCTACATGTCTATTTGCTCTATTCGGTATTTTATTTTACATTTCCGATATTTTAGAAAAGGATCATCAAATTGATGGATTGCTGAAAGGTGCGATTTTAGCGATTCCGCTATTGTTCATGACGACAACCTCTTATATTACAGGAAGCAAGATTGGGAAAAATATGAAGCTGATGAAAAAATTAATCGTTATTGGTTTATTGCTTATGACAGCGTCGTTTTCAACGCTTGTATTCTTTAAAAGTTTAGTTCCATTTTTTTCAGTTCTCGTTGTTAGCAGTGTAGGAACTGGTTTAGTTCTTCCTTGTATTAATAGCTTTATAACTGGATCTGTTCCTTCTGATAGACGTGGATTTGTAACGTCACTATATGGGTCCGTCCGTTTTTTGGGTGTTGCGATCGGCCCGCCAGTCTACACGGCCTTAATGGAATGGTCACGAACAGGAATGTTCTTGTCCACTGCTGGCCTGACGCTGTTTGTAGCATTTTTATGCTTAGTGCTCATTCGTGTAGGGAAGAAAGAGCCTTCGCAGGAAAGTGATTCGTTGTTTGAAAAATTGGAGTTCACGTAAAGGAGAGCCACTGCATGGAAATTTATTTTTCACCCGAAATCATGACCCAACATTACCAGCTTCTAAATGTGGTTGATTCAAAAAATAAAGCCGTAGGAAACTTAGCCGTTTTATTTGATGAAAAAAAACTGTATATATACGGGATTCTGGAAGAAGAAGGAGTAGGAGCTGATTTTAAAGATTTGGTCACACCTTACGTAAAAGGCTTAGCAAAAGCGAATCCGGAAGCTGATATTTATTCTTGCTTATATGTTGGATGTAAGAAAATAGAATTACTAGGAGAGGAGTAGGAGAAGAAGTGAGGTTTTTATTGGAATTCCGTTCCACAATCTGAGAAGTGGTTATCACTAGTAAGAATTCACGATGGGATTGATTCGTATTTCTGATTACACCGAAGTTTCCCGTCTTAATTCTCGATGAAACTCTGTTTAATTTCGAACTTATCGAGAAATCAATATTAATTCTCGACAAAACAATGTGATATTTTGATTTCGTCGAGAATTCCTCCTTAATTACCGATGAAACAAAGTGATTTTCACATCTCATCGATAATTCCATCTTTATTCTCGATGAAACTCGTTATGATTTTGATTTCATCGAGAATCCCAACTTCACTCAATTCCAACAGAATAAGTCAAATCCTCAGCCTATCCTTTTTTTCCTTCTTCGGTCACCATGCCATAGATGTATTCATAAATTGGGATAAAAGTCTAGTCAAAGGTTTGAGGTGTGCCTGATGAGTATTGGCATTATTGTAATGGGGCTATTTGTTGGTTTTTTAGTTGGATTGACGGGAGTAGGGGGAGCAGCTTTATTAACGCCAATATTAGTATTATTGGGAATTAGTCCATCCATCGCGGTTGGAACCGATCTTGCATATAATTCGATCACAAAATTATTCGGTTCTTTTCAGCATTGGCGTCAAAAGACAATTAATTTTCAATTAGCAAAATACCTAGCGATAGGAAGTGTACCAAGTGCAATTTGCGCCGTAGGTTTGCTTCATTTATATGATTCTTTTTTCCATAATCAAGAAGAGTTAATTAAACATGCGTTAGGGTATGCCCTGATTTTAGTTGCACTCACCACTTTATTTAAAACGTTTTATAAGAAAAAATATGAAACGAAGCTACAACAGAAACCATTGCAAGAAAAAAGAGCATTAACCATCACTATTGGAATTGTACTAGGTTTTATTGTTGGCTTAACGTCAATTGGGTCTGGGTCAATGTTTGCTCTTGCCATGCTTTATTTCTATAAAATGAAACCATCGGAGTTAGTAGGAACGGATATCGCCCATGCATTCTTATTAGTGACAGCAGCAGGGTTAATGCACGCCGGTATCGGAAATGTTGATTACGTATTAATGTTCAATCTTTTAGCAGGCTCCATCCCAGGTGTCATTTTAGGAAGTACGTTTTCATCTAAGCTTCCAGCTAAACCATTACGAGCCATCATTGCAGTGATGATCTTAATTAGTGGATATAAGCTTATTTAAGCTAGTTGGTGGGGATAAAAATGTTCAAAAGTTTAGGGTTGACTTTGCTCCTTCTGCTGTTTCCATTAGTTGTCTTGGGAGTTATACAAGCTGGAGTAGAAGGTATGAATGAGTATTTTTCAAAGAAAGAAAATTTTGAAGTATACTTAAAGGAGCTTGAATATAATGAAAAGCCAATCACAATCTTCCCAGAATTGTGATTGGCTTTTTTGGGAGAATCAATCTCGGTTTATTTAATGTGGATTAAACTTTTTCTATTAAATCTTTTATAAAGAACTGCTATCCAATTCAATATAAAGGCAGGAATCTTTTTCGGGAAAAAACTTTTTGTATATAGGTGATAAAAAGCCCTTTTTAAATCATTCCATTGATGGTCTGTCTCAACTTGTTTGAACCGCGCAACATCAATCATTCTTATCTTCCCATCATGGATTATGATATTACGAAGATGGATATCCGATGGGTTTAAGCCTTCTTTGCGAGCAAGATTAATCGCCATATCGACGTCTTTAATGTGGTTTTCGGAAACAGGAATCCCTCGGGTGAGACATTCAAATAGTGTGTACCCATCAACGAAATCAATTACCAGGTAGTGAGAGCCTGATTCATACAATCTTGGGAAATAGTCGATATGTTGAATTCTTTTATAGACCTCAGCTTCCACTTTAGCCAAATGCCGATGACTTGGAAAAAATACTTTCAAAGCATGTTTTGTATTTTTTATTTTAAATACATAGGCACTGCGTCCTACACCAATTAAAGTTAAAGAAGAGTCATATTGAATAAGTTCATCATCTTTAGGATTTATTAATACACTACCCGCTAAACCAACATAATTTTTCAAGTTCTCAACTCCCTTTAATAAAAAAACACTACAACCATTTTCGGTTATAGTGTCGTGTCTAAGGAAAAATAAAGACCTTACCGAAAAATGGTAAGGTCTCGCAAACAACAAACGTTGCCAATAAAGCCGAGGAAAAAATCCTGTATTGACGACTTTACTGTACTGCTACTCCCCTTGAGAGATCGAATTAATTTTATTTAATTATAAAGCCAAATACTAGGCAGGTCAATTTTAGAAAGAAAGTATGCAACTAATACTTTAGAATTATTTCCAAAAATTAGGTTGACAATACATTTACCATCATGTAAGATTCAAGATAATTTCATATTGTAATTCTTATTAAGAGAGGTTGAGGGACTGGCCCAATGACACCTCGGCAACAGGCTTTTTAAGTACTGTGCCAATTCCAGCAAGCGAAATGCTTGAAAGATAAGAAGAGACAAACGGACGGACTTATAACCTCTTCTTTATCGAAGTGGTTTATTTTTTTGTTCTAAACCAAGTAATAAGGTCTGCTTACTTTGTTTAGATTGTCTCTTAAAAAAGGAGGGAGCAAAGGAAGAACAAAATTTTTAGGTCTAAGAACAAATGATTAGGAGGAATAAGAATGGCAACAGTTGAAAGCTTTGAAAAGAAAATTGGAGGAATCCATGCTATCCCAGAACTAGCTCCCCAATGGAAAAAACTTGATTTGGCTGAGATTCTGACACGAAGGGCTGCATTTGTATCTGTAAGTCAAAATAAATCATTATACGAAACATGGGGAGCACAGGGGCATGAAAATCATCGAGAAAGAGGAAGTTTGCCGGCAACGATTAAAGTTGTGGAAGCAGCGAGAAATGCAGCTAATTTTGTTTCTTTTAATTGGATTGGCTATAGTGTTTTTCGGGAGGATTATCCAAAGTCCATTTTTGATAAGGTTCAGTATGAAACATGGGTAGAAAAATTAAAATTTACGAAAGAACAAAAAGCTAAGGATAATGAGCTCGTCGACGAGCTTAAAGCATTGGTGAGACCTGGAGATCTACAATTTAATGAGCTAGCCTTGCAGACAGCATTTGTCGGTACTCAGTTGCCGTTAGAGCTTGCACGTAAACAAGTGGAAGTGATTGTATTTACTGGTATTCACCTTGATTGGTGCATTGAAGGAAATGCTCGTTCAGCTCGAGATTATGGATACCTGCCAATTATTATCGGAGATGCAACCGGCTGCGCTAAACCTGAGCAGGAAGCTGCGGCAATGGAAAGAATTAATAACTATTTCGCTCCAGTTATTTCTGCAGACACGTTTGTACAATTATTAAATCAGCAAACAGAAATTGTATCTTGATGTGATAAAAATGCAGAGAATGGAGGAAAAGTAATGCAAAATGTAGGATTAATGTATTGCGGTGCTGTTCTTTTCATTAATGCACTGATGCTTTTAGGAAAGGTAGATAGCAAAAGTGCAGGATTATTTAATCTTTTTCTTGGGGCCATACAAGTGATTACTCCATTTTATGTTATTTTTACTGCTGGTTCCGATTCTTGGGTGATTTTTAATGCATCAGGTGTCTTCTTATTTAGTCTAACGTATCTTTATGTAGGGATAACAAACTTAAAGGAATGGGATAGTGCAGGAGTAGGTTGGTTTTCACTATGGGTTGCGTTTATGGCTGTGGGTTATGGGATTATAAGCTTTGTTCATTTTCAGGATCCGAAGTTTGGAATTATCTGGTTCATGTGGGCCTTTCTTTGGACACTATTCTTCCTATTACTTGCCTTGAAAAAAGATATCGCCATTTTTACAGGATGGGTTACATTGATTCTATCGCTGATTACGGCTACTATACCTGGATTCCTTATGCTGATTAATGTCTGGGATTCTATTGGAGTGGAAATAATGTGGATTGTTGCCGGGCTATTTGGTGTTATTGTAGCTGGGCTATTCTATCAAACTACATCAATAAAACAGAAGAAAATAGTAAAGGTTACAAACTATTCAACATAGACATTAGTGATCTAAAAGACAAAGGAGAGTGATAGCTCTGCAAAAACATATTACGACAGATGCAAAAGGAGTCCTTATTGAAAATGCTAAAGAATTAATTCAGTTGTGGGCCGAATAAAGTAAAAATACGAAGAAAACCCTCTGAAAATGAGGGTTTTCTTACATATATTTTTAAAATGACCAGATGGGTGCAACAAAGTTATTGTATCAAATATTGTTATCTATCAAGACTGAGCCCATCTATTGTGCATAATCTATACCGTTATTTTAGTTCCTCGGAACAGCTACCCAATGTCCCTTCGAAATTTCCACTAACTCAGAATTCTGCAACCCATATTTATCTTCATCTGTTTGTTCCGTCATCAAAACTCTTTTTTTCTGTGATTCTACTTTTGGATCGGGAATAGGTATAGCAGCAAGTAATGATTTTGTGTAGTCGTGCTGCGGATTGCTGTACAATTCTTCGCTTTCGGCAAGTTCTACTATTTTTCCAGCATACATGACGGCGACGCGGTCACTTATATGCTTCACCATTGATAGGTCATGGGCGATGAATAAATATGTCAATCCAAGCTGTTGCTGTAAGTCTTCCAATAATTTCACTACTTGAGATTGAATCGAAACATCAAGTGCTGATAATGGTTCATCGCAGACGATAAATTTTGGTTCTACTGCGATTGCCCTTGCAATACCAATCCTCTGGCGCTGACCGCCTGAAAATTCATGTGGATAACGGTCGGCGTGAAATGGCTCTAGCCCTACCATATCAAGAAGTTTTTCTACTTTTTTCCTTCTTTCTGAAGTGCTCCCGCTTAAATTATGGATGTCTAAAGCTTGACCGATAATATCAAGAACCTTGAATCTCGGATTGAGAGATGAGTAAGGGTCTTGAAAAATCATTTGCATATGGCGACGCATTGTTTTCATTTCACTTTTTGATAAGCGATTGACGGCCATTCCTTGATATAAAATTTCACCGTCCGTTGGTTCGTATAATCGTAAAATGGCGCGGCCAGTCGTTGATTTTCCAGATCCAGATTCTCCTACAAGTCCAAGGGTTTCACCAGGTTTTATAAAAAAGTTAATATTATCTACAGCCTTTAATACATTCCCTTTACCCATATCAAAATATTGCTTTAGAGATCTAACATCGAGCAAAGGCATGCCCTTATCCATTGTTCCTAAAAGTATAGGTGCTTTTTTAGGTTTCTTCTTCTCATCCAATCGTGGTAAAGCATTTAGTAGTTTCAATGTATACGGATGTTTCGGACTTTCGAATATTTCTTCGGTTGTGCCGGTTTCTACCACTTCTCCATCTTTCATAACAACTACACGGTCGCACATTCCAGCAACAACCCCGAGATCGTGAGTAATCAAAATAATCGATGTACCGAATTTTTCTTGTATATCTTTCATAACATTTAATATTTGGGCTTGAATCGTCACGTCAAGAGCAGTTGTCGGTTCGTCAGCTATGAGTAAAGTCGGACGACAAGCTAAAGCAATGGCAATCATCACCCTTTGCCGCATCCCGCCAGAAAATTCATGTGGATATTGATTGTACCTTGCTTCACTGTTACGGATTCCGACAAGCTTTAATATTTCAATTGCTTGTTTCTTAGCTTCCTTTTTTGATAGTTTTTGATGTTTGATCAAGCTTTCAGAAATCTGCTTCCCGATTCGAATTGTCGGATTTAAAGAAGTCATCGGATCTTGGAAAATCATTCCGATATCACGACCTCTAATCGCTTCCATTTCTTTTTCTGTCTTATGGGCTAGATTTTCGCCAAGAAACGTTATTTCCCCTGCCTTCATATATGAAGGAGGAGAAGGGAGCAGACGCATGATGCTTCTAGCTGTAACACTTTTCCCGCTCCCTGACTCACCAACTATGCCAAGTGTTTCACCTTTTTTTACTTCGAAATTTATGCCACGGACAGCTTCAAATTCGCCGTCACGAGTATGGAATGATACACGTAAATCTTTTACTTTTAAAATAGGCTCCAATTTTTCCACCGCCACAAAATCTAAATATTGACTTTCTTAAAAAGCTAAAATAAACTATACTATACCGGTCGGATTAATGCAATTAAACTTTTATTAACTAAAAGTCATATTTCTAATCCTAACGTAGCTAAGATTGCATCATTTTATATGGGGGGGGGGAATCATTATTGAGAGGGGTCATGGAAACGAACGAGAAAATCCGAAAAGGTGAAAGCATACAAGCTTTAGTAAGCCGTACTTATAAGAAGATGCAATTGCGGCCTTCATATAAATACTTGCTTTGGATACTGGGTTTGCCCGTTCATATTTTTGTGTTTTTCTATTATCTATATAAACGAAAAAATGATTCCTATTTTGTGATTTTAGAAGAAACGAAAAACGCTCTGCTCGCCTCCGGTTATAAAGATGATTTAAGGCGAGATTTTCAACATCAGCTTTTAAGAAAACACGAATTTTTCAACGAAAAGATAAGTCAACGAGAACTCGATCAGCAAGCAGAAAAATGGGCTGAAGAAAAATTTCAAAAAACATTACTCGAAAAAACAAACGAAAACCTTGATAAACAAGGGGAGAAAAGATTAACGTATGATGCTGTATTTCAATCGCTAGTCTCGAACCCGCTTTTTTTAGTGTTATCATTTATTCCAGGTTTGCCGATGTATATACTTATTCTTTTATATAGCAACGCCTTTTTAAAATACATTTTTGAGCGATTAGTCATGAGTATATTCGTTATTCTTGGAGTGGCGATACTTGTATTTACAATTTTATACTTATCACCATTTGATCCTGCGGCCAATATTCTCGGTGAATCGGCAACTCAGGAACAGATTGCGTCGTTTAATCATTTGTATGGTCTGGATCAATCCTATTTTGTCCAGTTATGGGATGCGATTAAAGGTATCGCCACTTTTGATCTTGGTAAATCTTTTACCGGAAATGAACATGTCGCAACGAGTATCGCGAATAAATTTCCGATAACGTTTAAACTTACGATTTTTTCATTAATTATGGCGATTGTGATCGCGATACCAATTGGCATCGTGTCAGCCACAAAGCCGAATTCTTTTTTTGATTATTCATTTATGTTTATCGCATTAATTGGATTATCGATACCGAGCTTTTGGCAAGGACTCATTTTCATCTTGAATTTTTCAATTAAATTGCAATGGCTGCCAGCAACATATAATCCTCAAAATTGGCTGTCCATCATCATGCCAGTCGTTGTGCTTGGGACTGGATTAACAGCTTCCGTGGCGAGGATGACTCGATCTTCCATGCTGGAGGTAATTAATGAAGATTATATTATTACGGCAAAATCGAAAGGTCTGAGCCAGCGGCATGTCTTATGGAAACACGCCATTGGAAATGCGATGATTCCCATCATTACAGTCATCGGTCTTCTTTTCGGGGGAATGCTCGGTGGGGCTGCGGTTACGGAAAAAGTATTCAATATAAGCGGAATAGGGAGCTACATCGTAGATAAACAATTTATTCCTGATATTCCGAGTATTATGGGTGGAGTAGTTTATATTGCCATAACGATTTCATTGGTGAATGTTTTGATAGACATTTTATATGCTTTTTTCGATCCGCGCATCCGTTCGAAGATGAAACAATATTGAAGCAGGTGTAGCAATGGCAAGTATTGTGAATGAAATAAATAGTTTTCGAAAAAAACATGCTTTAAAACTTTCAAATGAATATACACAGGCGAATTTTACTTGGATTTCTTCATTGGCTCTAACGATTATTATATTTATAAATAGTTTCAATTTTACCGCCAATACGATTAAACCGTTTATGTTCAGCGTTTTTGTCGTGTACCTTTTATTTACGTTAATCCAAATTCTTATTGCTCTGATCATCAAAAGGGATTTGGAAAAAGAGGGCTATATAAAAAAATCGACGAGACGATTAGGATATATTCAGCTGCTCAGCATATTAACTGGAAATCTGTTTGTCGTTGCTTTTGCTTTCAACCTTATAAAAGAAAAGAAGACATCAGAATATGTTTTTGCCTATTACATGTTGTTAAATCAGATTTTTATCATTGCTCTTTCTGCTTTAAATCTGTTTAAGCCATATGTGACGGATACATTCCCGCTCTCGATGCTGGCATTGCTTGTTGTAAGTGTTATTTATTTGGTTGCACTTGTTTTAGTAGCAAAGCAAGGAGACAATGTCCCGAAATGGATGACCTCGATTGCGATTTTGTTAATGCTCACTTCTTTAACCGGTAATTTATTCGCTCTATTGCTTGGAATTAACTTGCTGATTAAAGTTCGAAACAGCGATAAGCGGGGCTTAGAAAAATGGAGTGCAATTTGGGAGAAAATCACTCGAAATACGACTGCCATGTTAGGAATGTTCTTTATTGTTTTTGTATTTTCAGTATCGATCTGTAGTATTTTCACTTTTGACTACGAAATGGCAACTGAAAATAATTATGAGGTCATCTTGCAAACTCCTAGTCTAGCCTATCCACTAGGAACGGATAACTTTGGTAGAGATTTGTTTTCTCGAATCGTTTTTGGAGCTAGAATTTCGCTCATTGTCGGATGTATTTCTACGATTATACCTGCGGTGGTCGGCGGTATTTTAGGAGCGATTGCAGGTTATTACAGTCCACGGACAGATAATATCATCATGCGTTTGCTCGATATTTTATATGCAATCCCAGGAATACTGCTCGCGATTGCCATTATCGCAGCATTTGGCGCCAACACAATGAACTTGATTTTAGCGTTAAGTGTAGGATCCATTCCTACTTATGCTCGAACGATGCGGGCCAATGTTTTGATGGTATCTAATTTTGAATACGTCGACTCAGCCAGGGCATTAGGCTCAAGTGATTTTTCGATTATTTTTAAACAAATCGTGCCGAACTCACTCGCACCAATGATCGTTAAAGCTACCCTTACAATTGGGTCAGCCGTCATTGCGACTAGCAGCTTAAGTTATCTCGGTTTGGGAGTAGAGCCGCATATTCCTGAATGGGGAAATATTTTAAAAGTGGGTAGTACGTATCTAGAATCTCATTCCTATCTCGCCATATTTCCAGGTTTAGCGATCATCATGCTCGTATTGTCGTTTAACTTTTTGGGGGATGCGTTAAGGGATGCGCTGGATCCTAAATTAGACTAAACTTTTGGAGGAATTAAACATGAAAAAAACGATATTGCCACTATTACTGGCATTCATTCTCGTATTGGCAGGTTGTGTCAACACAAAATCTAAAGTTGAAAATGACGCAAAATCCAATGACGGCAATAAATCTGCAAATACTTCAAAACCAACCATTGAAATACTTGGAATGAGCACGAGTGAGGATGATATGAATATCGTTCGCGACCAGCTCATTAAAAATGGTTTTGATGTGAAATTAAATATCCAGCCCGATTACGGCAGCTTTACAGCTCAAAAAGATGCAGGTAATTATGATCTAGCATTATCAAGCTGGACAACAGTTACAGGGAATCCAGATTATGCTGTTCGCGCTCTTTTCAAAACAGGCGGAGACAACAGTATTATGTCTGATGAGGAAGTCGATAAATTAATCGATCAAGCTGCTACAGAAACTCCAGATGAATATACTGGTACTTATAAGAAGTTTGAAGACCGACTTGTTTTTGATAAAGCCTATATTGTACCGCTCTACAATTCTTTTAAAGCCCAAGGTGTAAATAAAGATATTGTAAACGCAGATACAGTTAGGCTAGCAAAATCCCGCGCGGTTGCATGGGAGACAATTGATTTTAATGATCAGTCAAAAAGAGACAAGGATCCATTAATTGTTCAACAAGCAATTGGAACATTAACGTCACTTGATCCGATTAAAGGTAATGACGGTTCGATCAATACACTTAATACAAATATGTACGTTCGTCTTGTGAATTTAACGGATGATGATGTTGTCACTTCTGACGGTTCACTTTCATTGAATCACAGCATTGCAGAAGGAAATTCAGATTATTATTTCCTATTAAGAGATGATATCAATTTTGCAAAAATCACAGATAAAAATGCTGTTGATTCCGGCGAACGTGTCGGTGCAGATGACGTCGTATTTTCACTTAACCGTGCAAAGGATAAAGATTCTGTACCAGATCATCGCACATACAGCTTGCATGAGCATATTAAAGATGCTGAAGTCGTAACAGATTTAAGTGAACTTGATTCAGTGAAGCAATCAGGCGGGAATGGAACAATCCGAGAAGCTCTTGAAGATGGCTTGGATGCAAAAATTAAAGAACTTGTTGCAGATAAAAATGATGCGAATAATAAAGATGGAAAGTACCAAGTTGTGAAAGTAACTACAACAGAACCATTCCCACAAGTATTGAACTATTTGGCGCACCAATCTGCTGGTATTGTATCGAAAAAACAAGTGGAAAGCATTAATACGTATGATGTTGCTTCATTTGACCCAGCTAAGGATATTCCGTACGGAGATCAAAATACAGTGACTGAAGGCGATCAATACAATAACCATTTATACGCAAGTGGTCCATACATTTTATCTTATAAAAATGATTATGAAGCTGTTTTCTACAAAAATCCTGCCTATATGAAGGGAACAGACTTTGAACCAAGAATTTCTCAAGTGACTGTCCGATTTATTGAAAATCCTGATAGTGCCCTTTCCGCTCTTAGAAATGGTGAAATTTACTTATTCAACGGTGTTCCTGAAACAAAATATGATTTAGTTGAAGGCGACAGCAAGTTAGTTTTACAAAAAAATAAGAGCAATGCCGTTTCTTACTTGCTCTTTAACACATCCAATCGTGAAGTGGCAAAAAGTGAGGATTTAAGAAAAGCGATTCTTTACTCGATCAATCAAGAAGAATTTATTAACTTCTATCAAGGAAATAAAATGAAAGCTTCTTCGACTGTAAGTCCACTCGTAGATACTGGAAATGAGCTTAAGGCAGATTCAGCGAAAGCGAAAGAATTTTTAGCAAAGTACCAAGATAGTAAAAAGTAACCTTTTTATCTACTCCAATATGTATTGGAGTAGATTTTTTATTGTCAGAACTCTTGTAATCGAGAGCTTTTATGATGATAATAAATAATAGGATACGAATAAGGGGAAATGAAACGGATGAACATTGCAGAGTTCTTTCAAAAAAAGGGTGTTAAACGATTCATTATATTTGGATTGATCGTTTTTATTTTATATTTGATGAGGAGTATGATGAATTTAATTTTACTCACATTCATCTTCGCATTTTTAATGGATCGGCTCGTGGAATTTACCGCAAGGCGCATACCCATTAATCGGAAAATACTTGCGGTATTGCTGTATTCGTTAATTGTCGGCTTGTTAACGTGGGGCCTTGTGAAATATTTACCAATTATTACATTGGAAATTAGTCAATTGGTGAAAAGAATTACCGCATTTTATGCAGAGCCGCATGATAATGTAGTGATTAATTATATTGAATCGATCATTACGAATAACCAAATCTCCGCCTATTTAGAGAACGGCTTTACGTTTCTATTGAAATCATTTACTGATATTAGTAAAACGAGTATTCAAGTATTGATTGCTTTGCTGCTAAGTTTGTTTTTCTTACTGGAAAAACCGCGACTAAAAGAATTTACAGCGAAATTTAAAGATAGTAAAATTGCTCCATTTTATTATGAGATTGAATTTTTTGCACAAAAATTTACGCGTACGTTTGGTAAGGTCATCGAAGCGCAATTTATTATCGCGATTGTGAATTGTGGTTTAACGGTTACTTCTTTGATGATTTTGGGCTTTCCCCAAATATTTGGTTTAGCGATTTTGATTTTCTTTTTAGGTCTCATTCCAGTTGCAGGAGTAATCATTTCTTTAATTCCACTTTGCTTAATCGCCTATACAATCGGCGGTTTTATAAAAGTGATTTATGTAGTGGTAGCTATTATGGTTATTCATGCTGTGGAAGCATATATATTAAATCCAAAATTAATGTCCTCTAAGACTGATTTACCTGTATTTTATACTTTTATCGTTTTAATTTTCTCTCAAAATTTCTTCGGAGTATGGGGACTGATTATCGGAATTCCAGTGTTTGTTTTCCTATTGGATGTGCTTGGTGTAACGAATAAAGAACCAAAATTGGAGTATTGAGAGTGAAAATAGTAAAAATTATTGTCCAGATTGGGATTTTGTATCTGATTTTTTTGCTTGGAAGCTGGATTCAAAAAACGTTGAATCTCTTCATTCCAGGCAGTATTATTGGCATGCTGATATTATTCACGTTGCTTGCGACAGGTATCTTTAAGCAGGAATGGATCGAAAAAGGATCTTTCCTGCTTATAAAATATTTACCGTTGCTTTTTCTTCCGGTTACAGTAGGGATTATGAATTTTCCGGAATTATTTAATGGAAAAGGGGTCCTGCTAATTTTTGTTATATTGACTAGTACCGCTTTAGTAATGATTTTTACAGGTAGGCTGAGTCAACGATTGCTTCGTAAAAGGCGGTATGAAAATGAATGATAGTTTAATAGGAATGGTTGCCATTACGGTTACAATTCTTGTTTTTTTCGTTGCAAGAAAGTTGAATCAAAAATACCCAAATCCCTTCACATTGCCAGTTTTAACTTCAACTATCATCCTTGTTATAGGATTATTGATTTTTAAGATACCATACAAAACTTATTTTATTGGTGGAAAATGGATTGAAGCATTTCTTGGTCCTGCCGTTGTGGCACTTGCTTATCCGCTTTACCAGCATAGAAAAATACTAATCCAATATACACGTCCCATTTTGTTAGGAACTTTATGTGGGTCTATGTTGGGAGTTGTGAGTGGCTTGATATTGGGAAAATGGATTGGATTAGATCACCTTCTCTTAGTTTCCCTTTTACCTAAATCTGTTACCTCACCAATTGCCATGGATATAGCTTCTTCAATTGGAGGTTCCTCTACATTAGCGGCTGTTCTTGTCATGGTCGCTGGAATCGGCGGTGCCGTCATGGGACATTCATTATTTCGATGGGTGAGAATCGACCATCATCTTGCGAGAGGACTCGGAATGGGGAGTGCATCCCACGCAATCGGCACAGCCAGGTCGATGGAAAATGATTTAAGAGAAGGCGCCGCAAGTACAGTAGCCATGGTGTTAAGTGCTATTTTTACATCAGTGATTACACCGATTCTCGTAGCGGTGTTTTTGTAGGTAATCCGTTCTTTGTCTGAATCAATCCCGCATTTATGATAAAATAAAGCCAATTCATTTTCTGGAGGAATCGTTTAAATGGGTTGGCTTTATGTTCTTTTTGCAACAATTGTTGAAGTTTTTTGGGTGGTGGGCCTTCGCTACTCTACGACAATCTTGGAATGGTTCGGTACCATTATCATGATTGTGTTTAGTTTCTTTTTTATTATCAAAGCTTGTGAAAATTTGCCGGCGGGAACGGTCTATGCAGTTTTTACAGGATCGGGAGCTGCTTTAATTGTTCTCGTCGATATACTTTTTTTCCATGCAGACTTTTCCATCTACCAATTTCTATTCATCGGATTCATTATTGTCGGAGTGATTGGAATTAAAATGACAACGGAAGACGCACCGTCAAAAAAAGTAGGTGAACAGTAAGGTGGCATGGATTTATTTAGTCATTGCTAGTTTCGGAGAAATCTTCGGTGTGATGAGTATTAATCTTTTTCTGCAAAAAAAATCGATTGGCAGACTGCTTCTTATTATTGCTACATTTGGTCTTGGGTTTGTTTTTCTATCCCTTGCCATGAGAAGCATCCCTTTAGGAACCGCCTATGCTGTTTGGACGGGGTTAGGTGCAGCGGGTGCAGTCATCATGGGGATATTATTTTTTAATGAATCGGCAGGATGGAAACGAATTATTTTTCTCGTCTGCATTATTTCAGGAGCGGTAGGTTTAAAACTGCTTGGTTAATTTTTTTACAAAAAATGAAACTTTTTTTTAACACATTCAGTATATACACTAAATAAATTTTTTGAGGAGGGCATTATGGGAATTTTATCTAGGTTTAGAGACATTATGGCGAGTAATATCAATGCGTTATTAGACAAGGCAGAAAATCCGGAGAAAATGATTGATCAATACATGCGGAACCTCAGCAGCGATTTAGGAAAAGTGAAAGCAGAAACAGCTTCCGTTATGGCGGAAGAACAAAGAGCGAAAAGAGCTCTCGATGAATGTAAAGCAGATATTGAAAAAATGCAAAACTATGCGGTTAAAGCAGTAGAAGCTGGAAATGACGATGATGCGAAAAAGTTTTTAGAAAGAAAAGCACTATTAGTTTCCAAGCAATCTGAATTACAAGAAGCATATAATTTGGCAGCCAATAATGCCTTTAAAATGAGACAAATGCACGATAAACTTCTAGAAGATATTAGTGAACTTGAGTCGCGCAGGTCCATGCTTAAAGGAAAGATGGCTGTTGCCAAAACTCAAGAAAGATTGAATAAAATTGGTTCTTCCGTAGCGGGCGCGGGTCATTCAATTTCTGCATTTGAAAGAATGGAAGAAAAGGTGAATAAAGCACTCGATGAAGCAACTGCCATGGCGGAATTAAATACTAGTCCTAAAGATGACATAAAGGACTTAGCAGCAAAATATGATAGTGATGATACAGGCGTTGAGGATGAGTTGGCTGCTTTAAAAGCATCATTAAAAAACAAAGAATAAAATAAGAATCCTTAAACGAAAGCTGTAGCTTAAGCTACAGCTTTCGTAGATGAAAGAGGTGAAAAAGATGCTCTTACAGTATAAATGCCCTAACTGTGGAGATGATATGACGTTTGATAGTGAGACGGGAACACTTTTATGTCACAGTTGTGGAAGACAAGAGAATATAGAAAACTTCGACGAAGATCTGATTAGCACTACGTTTTCTGAAGGTGAAGCGAAAGAATATCATTGTAATAACTGTGGTGCTGTTGTTATTACTGATGCTGACACAACGGCGACTTCATGCAGTTTCTGTGGTGCAGCTGTAGTATTGGCCGATCGGCTTTCAGGTATACTGGCCCCAGGAAAAGTGATACCATTTTCAATAAGTAAAGATGAAGCAATTCAAGCTTTCAAAAAATGGTGTAAAAATGGGCGTCTTACACCAAAAGGATTCATGAATGCGGATCGAATCAAGAATATTACTGGTATGTATGTCCCATTTTGGTTGTACGATTTAAACAGCAGAGTAAAAGTTAATGCAACGGCTACAAAAGTTCGAACATATACGCGAGGAGATTATATTTATACGGAAACAAAACATTATGATGTTTATCGTCATATTAACCTTGATTACGTAAAAGTCCCAGTTGATGCCTCGGAAAAAATGGTTGATGGAATGATGGATAAGCTGGAGCCGTATCATTATTCGGATTTAAAAGATTTTAAAACCCCATATCTCGCAGGTTACATTGCGGAAAAGTACAATTATGATGATAAGGAATTGCTGCCTCGTGTAAAATCAAAAATACAAAGATTTATAGACTCGTATATTAGTTCCACGATATCTGGATACTCCACGGTTTCATATAAAGATAAGCAGATAGACACTAAAAAAATGAAAAGTATTTACGCGTTATTCCCTGTATGGATGGTCTATTATGACTACGATAGAGCGGAACATACATTTGCGATGAATGGCCAGACAGGAAAAGTAGTTGGAAAACCGCCAATCAGTATGGCAAAAGTCGGCATGTGGTTTGGAGGAATCGCCGGGTCAACTTTTATCGCCTTAAAATTGATTTCGCTAGCATTAGGTGGTGGTTTATGGTGAAAAAATACTTATTTATATTCGCTTTCCTCTTGATTTTATTGCCATTTTCCATAAATGCTCATGCGGTGGAACAAAAGATATATGATTATGCTGGATTATTAACAGATGATCAAGTTCAAAAACTGGAAGCGATGGCAAATGAATATGGCGCAAAACGGAATACGGACTTCATTATTTTGACGACGAATGGCACTGAAGGAAAAGGTGCAAAAAAATACATGCAAGATTTTTATGATGATAAAGCTCCTGGTTATGATAAACCGCATGGGAATGCCGCCATCCTGACAATTGATATGGAAAAGCGCGACGTCTATTTGGCTGGTTTTTACAAGGCTGAGAAATATTTGGATGACGAGAGGCTAACGCAAATACGTGAAAAAATTACACCGGATTTGTCGAGCGGTAATTATGAACAGGCATTTGAAGACTTTATTAAAACATCCTATAAATATATGGGATTTCGGCCAGGTGTCAATCCAGACAGTCTATTTTTTAATATATGGTTTCAAATTATTTGTTCACTAGGATTAGCAGGAATCATTGTCGGAATTATGGCCTACAATTCAGGTGGAAGAGTCACGATCAACAGTAGCACATATGAAGATAGTAATAATTCAAGGGTATTGGATCGAAGGGATATTTATATTAGAACAACGACAACGAAGCGGAGAAAACCATCGAATAATAGTAGTGGTGGAGGCAGCCGTGGAGGCGGCGGATTTACAAGTGGAGGACACTCTCATAGCGGCAGTGGGGGTAAATTTTAATATATAGAAAGGAATTGATGAGACATGTCATTATTTAAAAATCAATTTGCTAACGTCGTAGAATGGGAAGAATTCAGAGACGATATGATTTTTTGGAAATGGAGTAATCGTGAAATTAAAAAAGGCAGTAGACTCATTATTCGTCCAGGTCAAGATGCCATTTTTATTAATAATGGAAAAATTGAAGGGATTTTTACGGATGAAGGGGATTATAATATTGAATCGCAAATTATCCCATTTTTATCAACACTAAAAGGTTTTAAATTTGGCTTTAACAGCGGAATGCGTGTGGAAGTGTTATTCGTGAACACGAAGGAATTTACGGTTAAATGGGGAACGAAAAATGCGATTAACATCCCGACGCCAATGCTTCCTGGCGGCATGCCAATCCGCGCAAATGGTACATTTAATTTTAAAGTGAATGATTATATGGCGTTGATTGATAAAATTGCTGGAGTGAAAAATAGTTATCTTGTAGAAGATGTTAAAATTAGGATTGTTTCGATTCTTGATCAACTGTTGATGAAGTGGATCAGCAGAGAAGGAAAAGATATGTTCAACCTTCAGGCTAACTCTTTTGAAATTGCAAAAGGAATTAAGGAAGATCTCGACATGCAAATCATAGATAGCGGGATGACCATAACTGGATTTAATATTATGAGCTTCAATTATCCAGAGAAAATTCAGGAAATGATCGCAAAAACGGCTTCCCACAGTATGATTGGCGATATCCAAAAATATCAGCAAGTTGAGATGACGGACGGCATTTCTTCCGGAAAAGTAAAAGGCGGCGGGGTGGCTGCAGATATGGCGGGCATGATGATGGGAATGAATGTCGCCAATGAAATGATGAAAAACATGAATCAAAATCAAAACCAGAATCATAATCAAAATCAACCGTCTCAAGGAAATAATCCGAGCGGCGGAAATAAAATACCTAATTTCTGTCCGAACTGTGGGGAAAAAACGAGCGGAGGGAATTTTTGCTCAAATTGTGGCCAGAAACTCGTTTAACCAAGCTGTAACTCCTTTTTCATCAATTGTTGGGAAGCTGTAATTCTATCGTTATCTTCTTGAAAAGATCATTCGCTAAAATGTAATATAGCAACTATTTTGTCTAGCGAAAAAGATAAAAATGCCTTGATGAAAAAGGAGTTTGACTATGGAAACTCATGTGAAAAAATCCTTGGAAGAATGGAAAGAAGAAATAGGCGAAATTTTAGTGGAAATTGACAAAGAATATGAGGAAATAAAAAAAGAGCTGCAAGTATATTCTTATAAATTCAGCATCACAAAACAAGTCATTCAATCTACTGTAAATGAAGAGATTATCCGAAACATTCGCCATCTATATCATACTCCGTTTCAAGAACGGTTCAACGAATTAAAAGAAGGAATTAGAGACTTAGAGGAAAAAAAGAAAGTTTTCCAAATGTTTATCGATAAAATTGATAAAGTGAGAGGAAAAGAAGAGTCAAACTCGACAATCGTTCAAAATGAGCAGATGACGTTCAACTAACGTAAAAAGAGGGGGCCAAATGAAATGGCGACCCTCTTTTTCTATCAAAAAATACATAGTAATCAGTTCCAAATAATTTATGATTCTGATAGGGTTAATGTTAATAATATTCTTGAATAACATAATCGGTAATTTCTTTCAATTTGCAGTATGATAGTATAGAAGAAACAATTATGCGAATTGGAGGAATTATATGAACTCCCATCTAAAATTTGATTTTCATACTCATCATCTCCGTTGCGGTCATGCACGAGCCGATATTCGGGATTATATTGAAGCGGCGATTCAAAAAGGGATGGATATGATTGGCATTTCCGACCACTCTCCTTATTTTGCGAGTGAAAAGGATCAACTTCATCCGGGGATTGCGATGGCAAAAAGTACATTCCCTGAATATGTCCAGGAAGTTTTACAGCTAAAAGAAGAATACAAAGGAAAAATTGACGTACTTTTAGGAGTGGAATCTGACTTTTTTCCAGAATATATTGACTTATATCGAAAACAATATGAATCTTATCCTTTCGATTACATTATTGGATCTGTTCATTTTGTAGATGGGGTAAGCATTTTTAAAAGAGATCGATGGGAAGGTTTGACGGAAAAGGAAAGAGTTCGTACAAAAGAAGAATATTACGAACTGATTCAACAGTCGGCAAGCTGTGGAGTATTCCAAATTTTAGGTCATATTGATGCGATGAAAGGATTTTATCCGGACTTTTCCTCGATTCAAACTGATGTAGTAGACCGCACTTTAAAAATTATTGGAGAACATGACGTGGCGATTGAAATCAATACGTCTGGGAAAACGAAGGATTGCGGCGGCTGGTATCCAGCTGATGAAATTCTTGAAAGAGCGCTATATCATGGTGTAAACGTTACATTTGGCTCCGATGCTCATGATCCTGAACGTGTCGGCGATGATTTTGATTTAGTAAGAGCAAAATTAAAAGAAATCGGATTTAAAGAGTGGGCCTATTTTCAAGAAAAGAAAAGATATCTTACTTCATTATGATTTGCAGAAAGGTTGTCTGAGCATGTACGAAATTACGAAGGAAAAAGATGAACAATATACGATTTATCATTTAAAAGATACAGAGACAAATTCTTGGTTAAAAGTAGCACCTGAAAGAGGGGGCATCATTGCAGCTTTCGGTGTTCAAGGTGTCGAAACGCTATTTTTAAATAAAAAAACGTTTTATGATGAAGAAGCAAATGTTCGGGGCGGGATTCCGATTCTTTTTCCAATATCAGGCCAACTGCATAACGGAGAATACGAATGGGAAGGTACTGTCTACAAAATGAAAAACCATGGATTTGCAAGAAATCTTCCTTGGGAAGTTATTGATACGAATACAGAGGGGCAAGCTTCTATAACAATACGTTTAACAAGTAATGAAGAAACAAAAAGTGCATATCCATTCGAATTTGAAGTGATTTTTACATATATTTTAAAGGACAATCAGCTCCAGATCTTGCAGGAGTATGTGAATAAATCTGAAACAGCAATGCCAATATATGCGGGCTTCCATCCATATTTTAAGACAGCAAATAAAAACCTTGATTACGAAACGGACGCGAAAACGTATCGTGATGATAATGATGATGAAGTCAAAAGTGTTGCGGACGGATTAGATTTAACAGGTAAAAAGGAATCCTTCGTCCTGCTGGATGCCGAGAAAAAAGAAATAGCTTTTACCCTGCCTGAAATCGATAAAAAAGTTACGATGGAATACGGTGAAGTATTCAAATATGTGTATTTATGGACGGAGCAAGATCAGGATTTCATGTGTGTAGAACCGTGGATGGCGCAAACAGATGAGATGAATCGAAAAGAAGAGTTATTTTCTATTGAAAAAGGTGAGTCTTTAAAAACGCATTTAACCATAATCGTGCAGTAGATCAAGTGAAAACTTGGTCTACTGCATTTCTTCCTTTAATTATCTTCGTTTGTTATCTCTATTTTTTTATCGATTTTTTGCTTTTCATCGTTCCACCACAGCGTTTCATCCATTTCTTCAATGACTTCCTTAATCTCATCTTTTTCAGCAACTGCAGGTGGAGAACCACGGAGCGGTTTTCCAGAAGTATTTTTCAGGAATAATGTGACCACGACAATACCAATCAGAGAAGCAAAGATTAAATAATATGCTGGTATTAGTTGGATAGATGTAAGACTAATGAGCCAGGAGATTAATAAAGGCGTCGTACCTCCAAATAACGATGCAGAGATGTTGTACGTAATCGCTAAACCACCGTACCTAACTTCTGTGAAAAATAGAGATGGCAATTGCGATGTCATCGTCCCTTTAATGCCAGCCAGGAACACTCCTAATATTAATAATCCAAGAAAAACTAACCAGTTATTTCCACTTCCTATTAATAAAAAGGAAGGAATGGATAACAATATAATACCCATCAAACTTATTTGGATGATCCTTTTATTCCCAACTTGATCTCCAAAATATCCGATTGCTAATACAGTTGGAATCATAATGAACATTACGATGATAATAAGGAGCAATCCTTTTGTTTCTCCATAGCCTAAAACACCCGTTAAATGAGATGGCATATAGGTCAAAACCGTATAATCAATTACGTTAAAAAAGAAAACTAATACAAGGCACATCAATAATGAACGGCGATGGTAGAGAAACAGCTCTTTTATAGAGACGTGTGGCTTTTCTTTAGTTTCGTCCTTTTTCTCCTCCATCGCTGTGAAGGCGGGTGATTCTTCAAGATGATTCCGAAGATATAATCCAATTATTCCAATTGGACCAGCAATTAAAAATGGTATTCTCCATCCCCAACTAAGCATCGTTTCCGACCCTAAAGCGAAGGTAAGTATGGTGACTAAACCAGCACCACCTATGTATCCTGCCAATGTACCGACTTCCAACCCACTTGCCATAAATCCTCGTTTTTTATCTGGAGTTGACTCAGCGATGAAAGTCATGGCACCGGCATACTCGCCACCTGCAGAAAAACCTTGAACCAATCTTGCTACTAGAAGTAAAATGGGTGCAGCTATTCCAATCGTAGAGTAAACCGGAATAAGTCCGATAAAAAAGGTAGCGATTGACATCATGATTAATGTAACGGCTAAAATCTTTTTTCTTCCCAAACGGTCCCCAAGCATTCCGAAGAACATCCCACCAATTGGACGGACAAGAAATGCGACGGCAAATGTTCCAAAACTAAATACCAATTGAGTTGAATTGCTTACTCCTGAGTAAAACACCTTTCCAATGATGACAACCAAATATGAATAAATCCCAAAATCAAACCACTCCATTGCATTTCCTGATGCAGTAGCCACCACTGCTTTTTTAGCAACATCTTTATCAATAATAGTTATATCTTCTTTATGGACTTTATATTTTTTTCTCTTCTTTTTATTTTTTTCTTTTGCTTGATCCATTCATACATTTCCTCCAAATGTATTTTCCTTCATTATTCCCCTATAAACATTAATTTTATGAAGATAGACTCCTTCAACGCTATTTGAATAAAAGCTTCTTCCAAAACAAATGCTAAATGGTTGAAGAAGGAAGGAGGCAGATGGTTGTTCAGAAGAATTTTAAACATTTGGATTCTAGTCTTTCTTATTATTTTTGTACAATTGCCTGTAACTCAGATTGAGGCAGAGGTAAAAGGACCGATAAAAAATGTCATTTTCATGATCCCGGACGGTTTTTCAACGTCCTATGCAACCAATTATCGTTTGTATAAAGGAGAAGAATCGGTCATGGATTCAATGCTGGTCGGGATGCACAGAACATATTCCGCCAATTCGCCCGTAACGGATTCTGCCGCCGCAGCAACCGCAATGGCGACTGGTTTTAAAACAAATAATGGTATGATCGGAGTATCTCCTGACGGAAAAAAATTAAAGACAATATTGGAAGCTGCAAAAGAGGCGGGAAAGGGAACAGGACTTGTTGCGACTTCGACCATTACATATGCTACCCCCGCGGCATTTGGAGCCCATGTATCGTCGCGGAAAGATGAGTCTGAAATCGCAGTGCAATATCTTACCAATGAAGTAGATGTACTGCTTGGAGGAGGTAGGAAATATTTCGCTACATTGTTGGATCGTGCGAAAAAGAAAAATTATGAAATAGTTATGAACAAAAAAGAGTTAAGCAACGTAAAAATGGCGAAAAAGCTGCTTGGTTTATTTGCGAAGGAGGGAATGGTTCCTGAATTAGATCGTCATTTTACTAATGAACCGAGTTTAGAGGAAATGACGAAAGCAGCATTGCGAGTCTTGCATCAAAACAGAAAAGGTTTTTTCTTAATGGTGGAAGGCAGCCAAATTGATTGGGCTGGCCATGACAATGATGCGGCGTGGGCGATGAAAGATATAGAAGCTTTTGAAAAAGCGGTAGCGGTAGCGGTTGATTTTGCTAAAAAAGATAAAAACACACTCGTCGTCATTGCGGGAGACCATGATAATGGGGGAATGTCTGTAGGAGCTTTTGATAAATACGATGCAAAATTAGATGTGCTTCGCAATGTAAAATCCTCCGGTCGTTTTATGGAAATGCAATTAGATATAAACAGGAGCAACGCAAAGGAAATAATGAAAAAACATGCAGGAATTACTATAACAAAAGAAGAAGTTAATAAAATACAACAAGCTGACAAACCAGTAAAAGTAATCAATCGAATCGTATCAGAGCGGGCACTTGTAGGATGGACTACCTCTCAGCATACTGGAGTCGACATTCCAGTGTATGCGTTTGGTCCGGGTGCTCAACTTTTTAGAGGGTTGCATGATAATACAGAGTTTCCGAAAATGATGGCAAAGGTGATGGAAGTAAAACTTCCTTAAGAAACATAATGTAACCTTCCTTAAGATTCGTCCGTCGTATCTAATAAGGAGGTTATTTTTTTGAAAAAGTATTGTTTTATGGCTGTTTTTGCAATAATCATAGCGATTCTCGGGGCATGTGGTATGACAGCAAGCAAAAGTAAAATTGATGGAGCGGATATAAAACTTCCACCGCCAGAAGTGGAGATCAAGGAAGGTGATTTTGTATATCGGTTGTACAGTGAAAAAGATGTATATGAAAATGGTGATATTGCTGTTTTGGCTGAACTTACGTATATTGGGTCTGATGATTCGATTGAAATTTATCATGCTGCCTCACCGTTTTATTTTCCGATAGAAGAGAAAATGCGTGGAATTGAAGTTGGATATGGAATGGATGAGCCTCTTATCGAAACCATTCTTTATAAAGACGAACCATTCCGTGAAAGATACACTTTTTCCGGCGGCTACGGGGAAAATGATGAAAAAGAATACATTGATTTTGTGAAAGGAATTGTAAAGCATGGATTTCCCGAAGGAAAGTACATTGTTCACGGAATAGCTGAATTTTTCACTCAAAATAAAAACGGAGCAGAACAAAAACATTATTCATTAAAAGGTGATATTGGATTTTCTGTAATGAATTAAAACCTTTCTATAGGGGGATGGAATGAAAGCTTCTATTAATTGGTTAAAGATGTCTGATGGGGTTGAAATTTACGTAAGAAAGTGGTGCGCGAAAGATGCTCAACCTGTCGCCGTTCTTCAACTGGCACACGGTATGGCTGAACATATTGATAGATACGAGGAATTCGCGGAACATCTAGTTCAGCATGGCATTTTCGTTTATGGAAACGACCATCGCGGCCATGGGGAAACAGGTGAAAAGGCTGGTTCAGTCGGTTTTTTTGCCGAAAAGGATGGATTTGATCGTGTTGTGGAAGATCTTTATGGCATAAATCAATTAATCCAACATGATTTTCCCTATGTCCCGATTTATTTAATGGGCCACAGTATGGGTTCCTTTTTAGTTAGAAGATATATACAAAAATATTCTTCCTCTGTCCAAGGCGTGATTCTTTCTGGTACCGCGGGAAGTCCAGGTGTAGCAGGAAAGCTAGGAAAACTAATCGCCAAATGGGAAGGTCGTGTAAAAGGTCCAAAGGCACCAAGTCCACTTCTTGATCGCCTTTCCTTTGGATCGTTCAATAAGGGCATTCAAAATCCTAAAACTACTTTTGACTGGCTTTCACGCGACAGCAGTGAAGTTGAAAAATACATTAATGATCCACATTGTGGTTTCGTTTGCAGCTCTGGTTTTTTTTACGATCTTTTTGATGGACTAGAAAAAATTCACGATCCAAAATTAAATCAATCAATTCCAAAAGATTTACCAATGTTATTTTTCAGTGGAGATAAAGATCCGGTTGGGGGCACCAAAGTATTGCAGGTTATCCAGCATTATAAAGACATAGGTCTATTAAACATTGATTCCACCTTTTTTAAAGACGGCAGACATGAAATGTTGAATGAGATTAATAAGCATGATGTATACCAGCTTGTTCTGAATTGGATTACTAAACAACTATATAAAAACAACAAAATGCGAAACACTGTTCCGTAACGGAATGGTGTTTTTTCATTGCATATATTTCAAATGAATAAACAATCCTATTAAGAAGTATAACGTAATATGGAGTGTATTTTTAGGAGGTAGCTAGATGGCATTAAATATTACGCAAAAATTAATTCAGTCGCATCTTTTATCTGGTGAAATGATTCCTGGAACAGAAATTGGATTAAGAATTGATCAAACCTTAACACAAGATGCGACGGGAACAATGGTGATGTTGGAGCTTGAAGCGATGGGCTTGGAACGAGCAAAAACAGAAGCATCCGCCCAATATGTTGACCACAATCTTATCCAAGTTGACAGCAAGAATCCTGATGATCATCTATTTTTACAAAGTGCAACGAGACGGTTCGGCTTGTATTACAGCCGACCAGGGAATGGAGTGAGCCATCCCGTTCACATGCAGAGGCTTGCAAAACCGGGAAAAACATTGCTTGGATCAGACAGTCACACTTGCGCCAATGGCTGTATGGGAATGCTTGCGATGGGAGCAGGTGGGCTCGATGTAGCATTAGCGATTGCAGGCGAGCCTTTTTATGTGAAAATGCCTCAAGTGTGGGGAATTAAGCTGACAGGAGAGCTTCCTGATTGGGTGAGTGCAAAAGATGTTATTTTAGAATTACTTCGCAGATATGATGTGAAGGGTGGAGTTGGAAAAGTAATCGAATATTACGGACCGGGTGTTGACACATTAAGTGCGATGGATCGCCACGTAATCGCGAATATGGGGGCAGAATTAGGAGCGACTGGAACTGTTTTTCCATCGGATCGAGAAATTAGACGATTTTTAAAAGAGCAAGGAAGAAAAGATGATTGGATTGAATTGGTGGCGGATGCTGGAGCACAGTATGATTTAACAGAAGAAATAAATCTGTCTGAACTAGAACCGCTCATCGCAAAACCATCTAGTCCAGGTAATGTAGTGCCTGTTTCAGAGGTTGCGGGGACACCTATATATCAATCATATATTGGGTCATCAGCGAATCCTGGTTTCCGCGATTTTGCCATTGCTGCGGAAATTGTGAAAGGGAAACAGATTGCGGAAGGAATTTCGTTTGACATCAATCCAACTTCACGTCAAATGTTAACGGATTTAGTAAAGGAAAGTCATATCGCAAGTTTGCTTCAATCAGGCGCGCGATTACATCAAGCTGGCTGTAATGGCTGTATCGGGATGGGGCAAGCACCGGCAACAGGGCGGAATAGTTTACGGACGACACCGCGGAATTTTCCGGGAAGATCGGGAACGAGAGAAGATAGTGTCTATTTATGCAGTCCTGAAACAGCTGCCGTTTCAGCGTTAACTGGCAAAATTACAGATCCTAGAACTGTGGATTTTCCGTATCCAAAGATTAAGGAACCGAACTATCCTACAATTGATGTGAATTTACTGGAGGCGCCGTTACCTTACGAAGAAGCAAAAAACGTGCAGCTTGTGAAAGGTCCAAATATTGCTTCTATACCTTCTATGAAGGAGCTTCATGACCATATGGAACTTCCGATCTTATTAAAAATGGGGGACAATATATCCACCGATGAAATTTTAGCAGGTGGAGCTCGCGTTTTGCCATTCAGGAGCAATCTCCCTGAAATTAGTAAATTTGCATTTGAAATCATTGATCGAACATACTACACAAGAGGAAAAGAAACAGTTGATCAAGGTGGCCATGCTGTAGTTGGAGGTTTTAATTATGGTCAAGGTTCAAGCCGTGAGCATGCTGCGCTAGCTCCAAGATATTTAGGCTTGAGGGTTGCACTTGTTAAAGATTTTGCAAGGATTCATTGGCAAAATCTCGTTAATTTCGGTGTATTGCCATTAACTTTCGTTAATCCAGATGACTATGACATGTTAAATCAAGGAGATATTTTACTACTGTCGAATGTAAGAACGACGATTAAACAGGTAAATGAATTTACGATAGGCGTCAAAGGGCGAGTACAAGAAATAAGAGTGAAACATACGTTATCAGAACGACAAGTAGATGTCATGTTAGCAGGCGGAATGATCAATTGGGTAAAAAGCCGTCAAAAAATTGCTGAATAATTGGGGTGAATGATATGGTGGATAGAGAACTTACTTGTAAGGCGTGCGAAGGGACAGGGATGTTGTCAGACGATGAAGGCTGGCAATACAATTGCAGTGTATGTAGAGGCGCCGGTGTTATTGAGGCAGAGGGAGGGCCTCAATCCGCCAAGCTCATGTCTGTAGATGAAAATAATCGGTTATTGGATTAAATGAAAAAGAAGAAGTGGTGTATTGAATCCACTTCTTCTTTTTCAGTAAGATAATCCAGCTCCGACAAGTAAATTTTTAGTTCTTTTCACGAAGAAAAAGCAACGAGTTTCGGTAAAGTATTAAAAGTTCCTTAGGCATGATAAAGAAGCATTTGCTGTCTCTTTGAACCGTTCAAAGCTCCCGTGCCCATGTGAAAACTTCAAAAGCAGTCCTTTTGAACCGGGCTATAATAAAAATTGTTCGCAATCCATTTGCTTCCATCTTGAGTGTCAATCACGCTGTACAAAATCCAGCAATGTTCCATGAACCTCCACTTCCGTTTCTATTGTAGATATTCCGGTGGTGGATCCGCATCATGATTCTTGTTTTTGACTTCCGAAAATATATTTTCGTTTTTATTATTAATGATCGTTTTGTTTAAATGTCCGGTTTGTATCAGTTGTATGAGTGCTTGAATATCTTCTTTCGTAGCTGGTTGTTTTTCGGGTTTTAAGGTATATCCTAATTTTCCGTTCACTTCAACTGTAGCGGTTTCTAAATCATTAATCGAAGCAATTCCGAGTTGACGAAGCCGTTCCTCTAATTTATCGACTGTTAATCTTAACCTTCTCAAATTTTTTTCAACAAGTTTTCCTTTTTCCACAACAGGTACTGATTTGCCGGAAATTACCGACTCAAGGAAATCAGATTTTATTTGAATCCACTCTGTTACAATAAGTGCCAAAATAAAAATGGCTCCTACAACAATGGTCGTCCATATACTTTTGCTCGTTACAGGTTGGATGAGCATCGTACCGAAGGCAATCATTATGATGGCTTCTGGCATTGTCATTTGGGAAATTGTTTTTCTCCCGCTTATTCTCAAATACAGTGTCCCAATGGCAAAAATCAGTAAAACCTTCCATATCAAATCCAAGTCCATTCATAAAACCCTCTTTTAATCATGTTACAACATATTTTTTACCATTTGGTTATTTACATACGAGTATTATTTTGGAAAGGAATAAAGCCCGTCCATTCGGAAAAGATATACTGACATAAGAATGAATGGGAGGTACTAATCCAACATGGAAACCTGGGATGTAAAATCTATAAAGGAAAATGAAAAAATAAATATAAGAACAAAAGAAAACGACAAAAATGATAAAAAGAAAGCTGTTATTCACTCCGAAAAAATACGCTATGAAAATGCGGATGAAATATATGAATAGGTTAAGTATATGGCCATACTTTTTAGATGATTGGAAAGTATTTGCAAGGCAATACCAAAGCATTAAACAATGAAAGCTTTTCTTTCCACTTTTAAAAGGAAAGAAAAGCTTTTTTTTATTTTTTTATGTTAATGGTATGGCTCTTAAATGTACCCATATCCACCAACAAATGCTGCACCTATAATAACTAAGAGAATAAACAGCACGACAACTAATGCAAAGCCTCCGTAACCAACTCCAAATCCACCATCCATAAAAAAAGGCACCTCCTTTAGTCTAGATACCTTATTCTATGTACTAACCGTGTCTATGTGTAAAATCAACCATCGTAAAATGCCCATTTTTGTAGTACAAGCTAATCTATAATAATATGACCTTTTCTTTTTCTCTGCATACTCTGAAGAGAGAGTAGGAGGGAAAGGAAATGAATAAAAGAAATTTCCTCATCATTGGCACCATATTTATCATTTTATTAATTCCCTTCATCATCTATTTTTCAATTGATCGAGATGATGATAAAAATGGTCAAAGTAAAAAGCAGCATGAAGAGGAAAGTGGCAAGAAAGAGGGGAAAAAGGCTAAAAAAGGTGATAAAAAGCGCAAAGATAATAGCGTTAGCCCTGATGATATTCTTTGGGGAGTGGACTCAGCAAGCCTAACGTCAAAAGAAATATATGCTTGTGTAAAAGAAGAATTTGGAACGCCTAAAATATGGGGAAGATACTTAGGAAATATAGAGGATGTTTCCTTTGGGCTAACTTCAGAAGAAATCAATTATCTCCATTCAAACAAAGTAAAGATTCTAATAATCTATAATCATATAACGGAAGCAGAAGGCTACGATAATGGTAAATCCCATGCGAAAAAAGCAATTTCTTTTGTGCAGGATCTAAAGATTCCAAAAGGAAAGGCAATCTTTGCTGATATTGAACCATCTTTTCCAGTGGATTCGAAATTCATTGAAGGCTGGTTTGATGAAATAAAAAAATCGTCTTATACTCCTGGAATCTACGGTGTCTTTGACTCCAAAAATGCATTATTTTCGGCATTTAATAAGGCAGCTGATAGTAAAAAAGACTTGAGAAAAGAGATGATCCTTTGGTCAGCGCATCCACAAGCCGGTATTACTTCTGAGAAAAAAGCTCCTAAATATGGCCCGGAAGCACCAAAAGATTCGAATGTCCTAGGTTGGCAATATGGTATTGATGCAAAAAGCTGTAATATTGATACAAATTTGTTTAAAGGGAAATTAATAGAATAAGTTTGGTAAGAGACTGACATTACGCCCATAGTGTCAGTTTTTATATGTCGCTTGCACTTTCCGGCATTATTTTGAAAAATGATTAATTTTTCCCTATTTTTTGACAGACAGAAAATTATTTTACAATATATGGAATTCGATTTAACATTTACCCAAATTTTTCTTATTTAAACTAATTCATTAGACCTTAAAAATGTTCACCTTATGATGGCTCTTTAGGAAAAAATCACTAGATGCAAATTTTTGTGATTTTTGTACTAAATTGACCAGATTGTGAACACGTGATATTAGTTAATGAAAGGTAAAAAGCTATACATTTTTCGAAGTGAATAAGGGGTATTTTCATGTTATTACTTGTAGACGAAATGATAGGTGTAAAGGAAGAAGATGAAACAATTAAGGAGGCATATTTAAAAGGGAAATATGGACAACTTCAAGACGCTATCCGATTTAACAAGCCTGGACTCGCCTCCAAGAAACTTTCCCTCAAGACGCAAACAATCGATACGGAGCTGGAGTATTTTTCCAATTTATTTAAAGAAAAAGATAAAATTATTTATTTCTTCGATGCTAGGTACGGATCAAAAGAGATGTTCGACCGACTACAAAATTGGTTTTTTCCTAATAAGATCTTCTGGCCCATTCCTATTCAAGGCAGCAAAGCGGAGTATGTATTTTTTAAAAATGAGGTCTTAAGTATGATACATACAGGTGCAACGTACAACGATGTGATGAGTCATCTTCAAAAAGTAAGAACGAACATATCTAGTTGGACTATATCTCCGAGCCCATCAAAGATCTTACAAGCAAATAAATATAGCGCGATTTATAAGGAAAATAAAAAGAATATCTTTTTACTTATTGAAATGCTTCCGAATGGAAGGATTAAAACACATCAATCCGGAAATTTGGACGGGCTTTGGAAGTTTATTTGTGAAAAAGAGAATGTGAATCAAATATGGGCGGTAAGTAAAGGAATAGATAAAGAACTGCCTAACGTAAATAAACAAATTCAAATAAATGAAGAATCGTTGCCAGTCGGAATCCCATTTATTCAAGCTGTAACGATGGAATAGAAGCAAGTTGAGAATCTTGTATGTGATGATGGAGGAACGCCATGATTAGTGCGAAAAGAAAAGCTTTTATATTTTTAACGATTGCTTTTTTACTTGCAATCGTAATGGGATGGTTTATAAATAGCCAAGTTTCCCAAGCGAAAGAACTGATGGGTCAATCTGTTAAAGTAGCTGTTGCAAAAAAGGATGTATCGGCCTATACCGAAATCACCCCTGATATGATTGATTGGTTAAGTATCCCTAAGTCCAGTGCTGTCTCTTCATTCTTAACGAGTGAAAAAGAGATGGAAGATCATCTTTTTATTGTAAATATGAAAAAAGGTGATCTTATTACAAGAAATTTAATAAGAGCACGAGTGGATATTCCAGAAGGATATCGAATTGTTTGGTTGAACCCAACGGAGAATGTCATCATGGATCAGGAAATTTTCGTTGGAGATAAGGTGGACATTATCGCATCATACAAATCCGATCATGAAGGAAAAATAGAAACAAAACGAATTATGAACAATATCGATGTCATCCAAAGTGAATCGATTCGTGTAGATGACAAAAATAGTCCAGGTATGGCAATTAAAGTATCGTTGACGATTCAGCAAGCAGAGCAGCTAATCCATATGCAAAATACGGCTGATCAAATTCGTATACTTAGAGTCAATCAACTCGAAACGGATAATAGTCAAACAGATTCAGAGAATCAAGCTGCAGAAGCTCCGGTTCAACAGGAACCCGTTGAACAAGAAGTGAAGGAAAATACTGAAGCAATAGAAAATCCACCAGCGCAAGCTTCTGACAAAGAAGTTAACAAGAAAGAAGAAACTAAAAAGGTAGAAGAAAAGAAAGATGATAAGGGAGACAAAAAATAATATTGAGCAGTAAAACCGTAAGAAATGAGGTTTATTTATGAGAAGTACAAAAGCGATGCTTGTCACAGATGATGAATCATTAATGATGGATGTAAAAAGGATTTTATATAATGTTGAAATTCTAGAGGCAAATGAATGGCAAGGTCCTCATGTTGCAGAAGATAATATTTCCTATTTTTTAATAGATGAATTGATGATAGATGATATTTCACCTGCTCATATCCCTATGACAAGCGTATTAATTGGGTTAGTAAGAGATCGTTCCTTTGAAAATGCAAGAAAATGGATGAAGCTCGGAGCGAAAGAATTAGTCATTATTCCGGAAGAACTAGACAAATTAGTTTCTATTTTACAAAAGCCGCTTCCGAACTTTGTAAGCGGTCGTTCCGGAAATGATTATTATGCTTTTGAAGGCTCAGGTGATGTAAGAGCTTTTTACAGTGCAAAAGGCGGAACCGGAAAAACATTAATTGCCGCAATGGTAGCGCAAAATTTGCAAATGCAGTGTGATCAACGTGTCATTTTGATTGACTTTAATGTTCAATTTGGCGGTGTTGAAGTCGTGTTTGGCATTGAGCCGGAAAGATCTTATATGGATTTGCTCCCTGTCATTAACGAACTTTCCATTAACCATATTCAAAATGTTGCCGTGAGGGAAGAAAATACAGGAATTCATGTATTGTTAAGTCCAGCAAACCCGGAGCAAATCGAAATGGCGACAGATGAAATGATTACTAGAATCATAAGAACCTGTCGAAATCACTTTGATCAAGTGATATTGGACTTGCCATCTATTTTTAATTCAACCACCTTTACCGCTTTAAATGAAGCGACACATATTTACTACATACTGAACCCTGATAGTTTATCAGTTCGCGGTTTGAAGCATACGATCAATCATTTTCAACGCTACCAAATCGGCAACAAAAACAATGTTTCCGTCATTATTAACCGTAACAATAATAAAAGTGAACTGTCGGAAAAAAATATTGGCACGTTAATCGATTTACCAATTGTAGGCAGTATTCGTGCTGACTTTTACGGAGTGCAGCCTTTTATCAATATGGGAAGACCTTTTTATCATAAAAAACACGATAAAGGCGTATCTAAAACCGCTCAAGACGTGAGGAAGATGGTTAAAAAGTCGATTGTAAAAGGAGTGTGATCCAAATGCAATGGTTCGAAAAAATGAAAGATTATTCATTACATGCAAGCGACGAGTGGAATGTAATGGACATGGAGCTGGAAAGACGGGCAAGGCATTATAAAAACCGTTTAATAAAAGAATCGGACCTTGAAACAATCACTACTCTTCCACCGAAAGAAATGCGCCAAACAATTGAACGATTAGTATATCGAATGATCGAAGAAGAAAGAGCTATTATTCCAAGGCAAGAAATGGAAGCACTCGTCAAGCAGATTATTAACGAATCTGTTGGATATGGTCCCTTAGAGGCTCTTCTGAAAGAAGATAGCATTACTGAAATAATGGTGAATGGTCCACGAGATATTTATATCGAGCAGGAAGGGAAATTAATTAAGACGGATGTCAGATTCAAGGACGATGAGCATATTCGCCATATTATCGATAGAATTATCGCTCCAATTGGACGAAGAATCGATGAAAGCTCTCCGATGGTTGATGCTCGCTTGCATGATGGAAGTCGGGTAAATGCTGTTATTCCGCCGATCAGTTTAAACGGACCGATTCTTTCCATTCGAAAATTTAATAAAAATCCTTTTACACATAATGATTTAATTAATTTTGGAACATTTACAGAAGAGATTAGTGAATTTTTACAAGCAGCTGTACGAGCCAAATGCAATATTTTAGTTTCGGGAGGAACCGGGAGCGGGAAAACGACACTCTTGAACGTATTATCGAGTTCCATTCCGTATGGTGAACGAGTTGTCATTATTGAAGATATGGCAGAGTTGAAATTTGAACACGATAATTTGGTGCGAATGGAGGCACGCCCTAACAATATGGAGGGGAAGGGTGAGATCAATATCCGCATGCTTGTACGAAATGCCCTGAGAATGCGCCCCGATAGAATTATCGTTGGTGAGGTCAGGGGATCAGAAGCGATTGATATGCTTCAAGCGATGAATACTGGACATGAAGGTTCCCTTACGACGGTTCACGCCAATTCCCCGAAGGATGCACTCGGACGACTTGAGGCAATGGTCATCATGTCTGGTCTGTCGCTTACGGTTGATGTCGTACGTCAATATTTTGTCGGTGCGCTTGATCTTATTGTCCAAAGTGAAAGACTGCCAGATGGAAAAAGAAAACTCGTCAGCATTGCCGAAATTACCGAGAATAATGGTTCGATTGAAATCAGGGATATTTTTAAATTCGAAAGGCATGGTGTTGATGAAAAAGGGAGAATACTAGGTTCATTTATTTCAACAGGGTATGTACCTCAAGTATATTCCCGGATGAAATCCTATGGGATTGAGATTCCAGCAACATTATTCAAGGAAGGGGTGTTGTTGTGAATGCGGTTATTTTAACGGGCAGTGCTACCTTTTTTTCACTTTTCATCTCAATTTACTATTTTATAAACTATAAAAATGCCAATAAAGCCAATAAAAAAATAGAAAAATGGTTCAATACTGAGCTCAGCAAAGAAAGAAAAAGTTCGATTATTTTAATCGGAGATAAATATGATCAGTCTGAATTAGCGGAAGATTTAAAAAAGAAGTTGATCCAAGCAGATATTCAATTAAAACCATCTGAATATGTCGGTATTTGCATTCTTCTCTTTGGATCCTTTCTCTTTGTTGGGCACTTTCTGTTCAAGCTTATTTTTATCATAAATATTACTCTGGCATACTTGATCATTTGGTTCGGTTCTAAGCTTTTCTTAAAGTCAAGGCAAAATCAACTGACGGAAAAGTTGAATCGGCAATTGCCTGAAGTTTGTCGGATGATGAGCAACACGATGAAGGCTGGACTCACGATTCCCCAAGGGATTGAAATGGTTGGAGAGGAGCTAAAAGCGCCAATTGGGCCCGAATTTAATGGGATGGTTCAGCAGCTTCGGTTAGGGACTAACTTTGAAGATGTCATGAATCAGCTTCGCGAGAGGTTTGCGAGTAAGGAATTAAACATCTTTGTCAGCACGATCATCATCCAGCATCGGGTCGGAGGTAATTTGGCGGAAGTTTTGAGTATTATGGCAGATACACTTGAGGAAAGGGCCAGAGTAAATAAGGAAGTGGACACCGTAACAGCTGAGGCGAGGTTCATTGCACTCATTCTTCCTATCATGCCATTGATGATGGCGTTGATGATGAATTTATTCATTGAAGGTTTCTTAAACCCACTGTTTACAAAATGGGGACTTGTCCTATTAACGATTTTCATAGGGATGCAGTTCCTCGCGTTTCTCGTCATAAGAAAAATAACAACGATAAGGGTGTAGCTTACGATGAGTCCTTATTTTGACATACTCGTTCAGTTGCTGACGGTGATAATCTTAATATTTATCTTTATTAGTTTTATCTTTATATGGCTCTATATCGCAAAAAAAGAAAAATTGCTGACTCATTTGCAGCAATCGAAACGGATGAAAAGTCGAAAGAAATTAGCCGAAATCATATGGGAGCCGCTTATTAAAGCAGCGGAATACGTTGGTCCGACAGCGGAAAAGTACAAATTAATGTTTGATTTTCAAAAAGATGAGCAAATGCTTGTCAGAGCAGGAAATCCAATGGGATTAACGAAGAAAGGCTTGCATGGACTTAGGTTTGTTTTAGGAATGGGTTTGCTCTCATTCTCTATCATATATTCGTTTTTAGGAATGCCTTTCGCGCTGTTTTTGTTGCTAATTTTACCCATTACCGGGTTTATGTTTCCTTCACTTTGGATCATGTATTTGGGGAAAGAAAGGCAAGAAATGATTAGTACAATGATGCCCGATTTTCTCGATACAGTCAGTATTACCTTGCAAGCAGGAGTATCATTGGATGCGGCATTACGCCAGGTAACGAACCAAATGGACGGGCCGCTAAGCGAGGAATTCCAACGATTTAATAGAGAAATAGATTTAGGAGTTCCAAGACGCCAAGCCTTTCAGCACATCTTGGATCGCAACACATCAAAGGAATTGGAAATGCTCGTCAATTCATTAGTGCAAGGATCGGATTTAGGGGTCCCTGTATCCACAACCTTTCGCGTTCAAGCTGAAAACTTACGCGCTATGAGAGGGTATCGCGCCAAGGAAAAAGCGGCAAAGGCAAGCCCGCAAGTAACGCTCGTCACCACTTTCCTAGTTGCACCTGCCGTATTTTTATTGATCATCGGCTTGCTCTTTTTAAACATGTTGTACAATCCGGAAGCATTTGGACTGGATGTGTGGTTCTAGGTGGATTTAAGTTTTCGATTCTTTTAGTCAATCATCGAACCAATTTAATTAAAGAATAATAAATTTAGGAGGAATTATCATGTTAACCAAAATGTACGTATCTATGAAAATGAAGTGGGATTCTTATGTGAAAAACGAAAAAGGAGCACAAGCCTTAGAGTGGATTGCGCTTGGGATGCTGGTGCTTGCGATTATGGGAGCAATCGCGGCCACGATGAAAGGTGATTCAACCATTGGGACGGCTGTGAAAAACCAACTTGTAAAAATGATTAATAGTTTGAGCGGTGATAAATAAGATTGGATGTGTAGCGCATGAAACGAGTATTACAACATGCCAAAAATGAAAAAGGCTCACAGTTGATTGAATTTGTAGCCGTGTTTCCGATGATTGTGATGGCGTTGCTTTTTATATGGCAGGTCGCTTTAGTAGCCTATACAGTCGTTGTAGCAGAATCGGCTGCGAGAGATGGCGCGCGGGTTGCGGCAGTTGATGGGGATTACGGAGCTGCCGTCAACAGAGCTGCTCACGGAATCAAAGTGAGCAGCTCCGTATCGGAAGGGTCGACTTCATATGGAAAGGAAGTAACGGTGACGGTCAAAGCAAAAGTCCCGACTATCAAAATTCCATTTATCGGAAAATTGGACCAAGAATTAAAAGCGAGTGCTTCCATGCCAAAAGAAGAGGTGGATGACTAATGATAAGCCGCTACGTTCGTAACGAAAAAGGAAATACCCTTCTCGTTATTATCGGGTTATTAGTAGGGGCGATTTTCATTAGTTTCATCTTTTTTGATTTTTTTACTACGTATGCCAGTAAACGGGTCAGCCAAACGAGCGCAGATGCTGCTGTTCTAGCGGCGGCTAAGGAAATAAAAGAAGTGTATGATGAAAAGTTGAAATCTGAAATTGAAATTCGGATGGATCGTTTGCGTGAAGTGGCGAATGAATTTGTTCAGGAAAAGATCGATGAAATCATGGGAGCCCATACGGAAGAGGATGAAGAAGGTAACCCTGTACCGCCACCCCAACTGACTGAAAGTGAGATAGACGCCATTTGGAATTGGGTCATGGATAAAATGCAAATTCCCCACGAGCTTCGAAAAGCTGTCAGGTATCCACATGAAGAAGTAAATGCAAATGTGGCTTTAAGGTATTTTTTTAAAAATGTTTGGTATAAAGAATGGTTTTCGAGAGAAGTAAAAGAAATTAATGAAGTCGTATGTGAAGCGATAAATGCTTCGGAGCCAAGATGGGTGGAAGCGGCTAAATATTTTGCAGTTAAAAATGGTGCGGAAGAAGATATAGATATTATTTTTAAAGGCAAGGAATTTAAAGTGATGGCGAGTGTGAAAAAGACACCATCGTTCATTACAGTTAAGGATCAATCATTCGGTTCTGGTGAACAAGATGTGTATGCTGAGGCTGAAGCAAGCATCAAGACTCCAAAAGGGATTGACATTAAATGTAGATAACTGCTTTAGGAGGTTAAAGGTTTTGCATAAAAGGTACTATTTTTTCGTATTTGTAATTCTTACTCTACTGTTAGGTGCTTGCTCTGCGAAAGATGATTCAAAAGCAGCGAAAGACAAAGAAAATGCCATCGCGAAAACAGAAAAAGTTAATCAATCAAATGTAAATAACAAAGCTGAAGACGAAGATGATTTTGAAAAAACCATTGAGGCTCCAAACCCTCCTGAAGATACGCAATCATTATTATTGTACACTCCCGGGAAGTTTGCAGGCACCTTTTATGATGATAATAAAACGGCTATTGAAGAAGAGATAGCAAAACTGCCTCCTTTAAAAGATAATGCTGGCGAAGAAGAAGTCAAAAAGTATTGGGCTAAATTGATTTCACTTTTTGCTGAACATTATCCTGATCCGGGAACAATCGTTGAAAAATGGAAGAAGGATGAATTTGGAAATCCTGATATTGGCGACCCGCGTTATGAATTTAAAGAAAATTATAATGTGGAAATTATTTTGGATGCAAGTGGCAGTATGGCAGAGGTTATCGATGGAAAATCCATGATGGAATGGGCAAAAGAATCAATCAGAACTTTTTCTTCAAACCTCCCGAAAGAAGCGAATGTAGCTTTGCGTGTTTACGGCCATAAAGGAACAGGGTCCGATAGTGATAAAAAACTTTCATGCTCAAGCAGCGAGCTGTTATATGAGATGCAGGCATTTGATGAAGGGAAATTAAATGATGCTCTTAACCAATTTCAGCCGAGTGGATGGACGCCGATTGCAGATTCATTACTACAAGCAAAAGAAGACTTTGCTAATTTTAGTGGAGAAAAGAATACGAATATCATTTATTTAGTGAGTGATGGGGTTGAAACATGCGGAGGAGATCCAGTGAAATCGGCACAAGAGCTAGCCGAATCCTCCGTCACGCCTATCTTGAACGTTATTGGCTTTAATGTAGACAGTGATGGTCAAAATCAGCTGAAGAAAATTGCCGAGGCTGCTGACGGCACTTATTCAACTGTAAGAAATGTAGAGCAACTGCAAGCAGAATTAGAGCGGTCGCAGGAAATGGCATCTAAATGGCTCGAATGGAAGGTAAATGCAGAATCGCAAAATATTGATACCGTCCTGAATAGAGAAGGAACCATTTTTGATTATAAAAATGAATTTGCGGATAAAAGTTCCTTGGAAATCCGTAATTTAGATAAGGCTATTCTCTTTTTATATAAAAACGATCAAATTTCAACCGAACAGAGGGAAATATTAAAAACATTAAGACATGCTCGATATGATTTGACGAATAAAGCTGAAAACGAGTTATATAATGATCTCCTGAAGCTAGCTCACGAAAGCTATAAGGAAATCGAAAAGGAAATTAATGAAAAGTACAAGCAAGATAGTAAATAGGACCCTTTAAAAAGGAGGTTTCCGGATGCAGAAATGGGCTAGTCGAATGTTAAAAACTCTCATGCTGCTATTACTATTAGTCTCCTTCCCTGTTTCAACGTTGGCTTCAAGCAATGTCGGGGATATAGAGTATGAGAAGAATAGTTTAACCCCTACTGAGCAACAGGCAGGTGGACATAATGGTGGCATTTCTCTTAATCCTTTAGATTGGAATTGGAAAAAAATCGGGGAATTTTTTAAAGATATATATGATAAAGTGATAGAAGGCGCAAAAATAGGTTACCAAGAATTCATCAAATTTATAGAAAAAGTAGGAGAAATGATTGCGGCAGCTTGGGATGCGTTGCCTGATTGGGTGAAGGACTTAATCGTGACAATTGGAATTATTATCGCAGTTGTTGCCGTCATTGCTTTATTAGTGGTCGGCGGAATTATCACGATCGCGGTAGGTATTGTAGCGGCGATTGCAGCTGTGGTTGCGGGAATCGTTTATTTTGCCATGTATGGTGGAACGGATGCATTTAATCCGTTGCATGCAGCCGCCTGGATTATTGGAGGTGCCTTGGCGGGTGGATTGCTCGCTTTTGCAGTTGAAACTGGGGCAATGGCTGCGTTTCTTACGTGGTCTGGTAATATAATAAGAGTAGGGATTGGCAAACTTGGACTTGCAATAAGTGCTGGTTGGCGGTTTGTTATGACGAGAGCGTTAGTGCCGGCATTTCACGCTACTATAAAAGCAGTGCGCGCAGTAGGCTTATGGTTCAGACTGCAAATGGCTAAAGGTTTATTAATGACTCATCTTTATCGTTTTGCCCATGGTGGCTGGGTTGGACTTGCTAGACATATAGCAGGTATAGGTCTAAAAGGAGCATTCGTATCGGTGGGATTTGATTTTGTGACCGGAAATTGGGATCCAAAATCTGTGGGAATCAATGCAGTCTTTGCATTTTTCGCTTCCCTTGCAGGTGTTGGCTTGTGGACGAGAGTAAATCAAGCGGTAAAATGGGAAAGAGTTGGATGGCTCTTTTATGGTGCCGGAACGGGTGCTGTTTTAGAGGCGGCAAAGCAATTTGTAAAAGGTGAGCTGGATTGGGGAGGTATTGGAATAAGCTCCTTAGTTTTTGCAACATTAATTCCTATGAATATGTGGATCAATAAAAATGGGTTATCAGGGATATTAGTTGATTTTGCAAAGAAATTCCCGCCAAAGTTTTTAACGGAGACTTATAAAGATATACTATTTTGGAATAATCCGGATGTACACCCAGATAATCGTTTGAAAAATATGTGGAACGGATACGTAGATGCATGGAATAACTTTAAATATGATGTCTCTGCAGAAATAAAACATTGGTATCAACGGTTATTTTGGTGGAGATATTACTAGGTCAGTTTATGTTAGGGGTGTTATCTTTGAGCGACCGTATTTGGAATTTTCTCGCGTATTTTTTCGGCTTGACGATTTTGGTTGGAGGACTCGGCTGTATGATTTATGCCGATAAGAATAATCTTGAACCTTTTTTTGGAAATACAACCTTTAAGTATGTATCTATTACTTATTGTTTAGTCGGAACATTCTTTATTGTTCACAGTGAGGTACGAAAAAGGGTACAAACGGTCAGTATCAAAACGGTAGGGACTACGATTGTCGTAATACTTGTTATTTTTTCCTTCCTAGCGTTAACGCGGTTGTAAAAAGAAAGGAAAGATTGCCTTAGATAAAGGTAGAATCAGTTTCTATCGGGGGTGTTATCTTTGAGCGACCGTATTTGGAATTTTCTCGCGTATTTTTTCGGAGTGACGATTTTGGTTGGAGGATTCGGTTGTGCAATTTATGCCGATAAGAATAATCTTGAACCTTTTTTTGGAAATACAACCTTTAAGTATGTATCTATTACTTATTGTTTAGTCGGAGCATTCTGTATTGTTCACAGTGAGGTGCGAAAAAGAGTAGAGACCGTCAGTATCAAAACGGTAGGAGCTACAATTGTCGTAATCCTTGTTATTTTTGCTTACTTTGCGTTAACACGGTTGTAAGAGAAAGGAATGATTGTCTTGAGTTTAAAAGTCAAGCCGCCTTCCGAAATGATACCTGTTGCGGGTAAAGAGAAGAGATGGGCCGATCCTTTTATCGGCCCGTTTGAGGTTGGTTTTATAAGCCCAGAAATCGTTTATCAATCCCATCCTTATCGTTTAATGGGAGTATATAGCGGTCGAGAAGATAGTCTTGCTGCTTTGCATTTTCATAAGTTTCATATTTTTGATGAAGATGGTAAAGTGGTTGACCACGAAGAAATTGCTCATCACTGCCTCCAAGTATATCTCGTTTTTTACACCTTGATGTATAGTAAAAAAGAGCTTGAGCATGCCTTGGCATATCAAAAAGATAGATATTTCCATTTAGTGAATCTTAGGGAAACGATGGAAGAAGGTTATCAGAGTCAAAATGGTAAGCTCTCAAAATTATTCGGTGATTTCGATGATATGCTTGCGTATATTAATGAAGTGGAAGAGCCGGAGGAGAAAATGCATGAATATGCTGGGCAAATCATGGAGATGATGGACGAAGTTCGTACTGCTTCCAAAGTGGAAGAGGATATTTTTAAAAAACTATTATTCGCAATATCACAATTTAAAAAAAATGCGAGGAAAAAAGGAGTTCTCCTCATGCAAAATCAAGATAAACTAAGTATGGTAAGAACTCTATTGCAATATGACATCACGAATAAATATTTGGATAGTATCCAAAAAAATAATGCAAACATGATTGCCAGTAAAATCAGGGAGGAAATTGATTACCAGCAAGTTGTCTATAATTCCCATGATACACTTTTCATCACACCGAAAAACTATATAAAAAGGCTACAGCAAATACCTGATGACTACATAAGGATACAGGCTGAACAATTTTTAAAGAAAAAGTGGATCGTTCTTAAGAAACCTTCTTTTTTGAGTAAATTTCAAAAATCTAGAGTTAACTAAAGCTCCCAACACATTGTGAGAGCTTTATTTCTTTTTTTGTTTAGTTTGATCGTGACCTACTTAGAGCTAATATGAAGTGGAGGAGGAATAAGCCAGCCTTTGTCTTTAGTAAGCTGTAACACTTTTGCTCCGAATGCAGCTTTCTGAACATGGAATTTTCCAAACAACATGGCGATATCTTCACGAATAGATTCCCCTATTATAGTACTGCACGTAATTAATCCTCCAGCAACATCCTTTGCTAAAGCCGCTGCAATTTCGGGATCAAGGAACCTTGCGCCTGTTGGTATTTCTTCTAAATTTGCTTTCGATCTTTCAGGTGGGGTTGGGGGTAATGCAACCCCAGTTTCCTTTAATAATGATTCTACATCGTTTACTTCCTGTTTAGTTAATTGAATAGCTTCCTTTAAGAGTGCTTGGAGATCAGAATCTCCAGCATGGTTTAAATGGACTTCATAACAAACAATTAATCCTTTCGTTGCCATTAAGTATGACCACAATCCGAAAACTTCTCCATAGTGCATCGGTTCATCTTTTGGATTTCCGCTCAATACTCCCACATACATCCTCCTAACAAGTTGTTTTCACATTTATATTCTGCTTTATAGCAGTAAACATACGTTTTTTCTTATCGCAACTTTTACCTTTTAACCCATTTAATTTTTTCTCGAACACCATTCTCTAAAATTGTGCTTTTTATCCCATAAAATAAACAGCAATGAAAAGTAAAAACGGATATTGTATAATAGATATTAGTTTCAGAATACTGTGTTTTTATACGGCAAGGAGTGATGTCATTGCGTCTATTGTGGGACTTGGATGGAACCATTTTTGATACGTATCCCGCAATTGTACATAGTTTTTGTTCTGTGTATGAAGAAGTTCACGGGACATCCGTTGATCAAAAGGAGGCACTTCGTTGGCTTAAAAGAACTTCTAAAGAAGCGTTTGCTCACTTTGAAATCTCGGAAGACTACCGAGAAAGATTTAAAGAATTAGACCATGCAGGGGCTGAAGCGGGTAGTCAACCTTTCGAGGGGATAGAAATCATTTTAGCGGCTGCAGATGTAAATGTAATTGTGACACATCGCACAAGAACTTCTACGAAAGAACTGCTTGTGAAATGGGGATTGCTCGAGTATTTCGATGAAATCGTCAGTCCAGATGATGATGGCTTTCCGAGAAAACCTGATGAGGCAGCATATGAATATGTTCATAATAAATATCAATTAGACTGGGCAATTGGAGATCGGGCACTTGATCTAATTCCAGCCAAAGCGGTTGGATTAAAGACTTGCGCGTTTCAAAATGATGATATAGAAGCAGACTTATATATCGATTCATACACGACAGCTTTAATTGAGAAATTAAAAATGGGAGGCAGCAAATAATGAAAAAAGCACTTCTAAATGTGGACTATACATATGATTTTGTAGCTGAGGACGGAAGATTAACTTGCGGAAAACCTGGTCAGGAAATTGAAAATGCGATCGTATCTTTAACGAAAAAATTCATAGAAAATGGTGACTTTGTCGTTCTAGCGATTGATAAGCATACAGAAGGAAATGAGTATCATCCAGAAGCAAATTTATTTCCTCCGCATAATATTGAAGGAACGAGTGGCAGAGACTTATATGGAGAGCTTTCCGAGCTTTATGAAAAGCATAAGAATGATGCAAACGTTTATTATATGGATAAAACGAGATATAGTGCTTTTGCAGGAACAGATCTTGAAATAAAACTTCGTGAGCGTGGAATCGAAGAATTGCATCTTTGCGGTGTTTGCACAGATATTTGTGTATTGCACACTGCTGTTGATGCCTACAATAAAGGCTTCCAAATTGTCGTACATGAGGATGCAGTAGCGAGCTTTAATCAAGCAGGTCATGAATGGGCATTAGGCCACTTTGCCCAGGCTTTGGGAGCGAAAGTGATATCAGGAAGCTAAAATTTGGAGTGGTTTACATGAACGATCATTATAAAGACGACAGTTTGGCATTGCATACTGATTTATATCAAATCAATATGGCGAAAACATATTGGCAAGACGGGATTCATAATCGTCGAGCTGTTTTTGATCTTTATTTTCGAAAAATGCCTTTCGGAAATGGATATGCCCTTTTTGCAGGATTAGAGAAAATTATTCACTTTATTGAAAATTTTCGTTTTAGTGAAACAGATATTGAATACTTGCAAGAAGAAGTTGGATATGAAGAGGAATTCATTGATTTTTTAAGAAATGTAAAATTTACTGGAACGATTCGCTCAATGAAGGAAGGGGAAGTTGTTTTTAGCAATGAACCAATCCTGCAAGTAGAAGCTCCGCTAGTAGAGGCGCAGCTCATTGAAACAGCTTTGCTTAACATTGTGAATTATCAAACATTGATTGCCACAAAAGCTTCACGGATCAAACAAATTGTCGGGGAAGAAATCGCACTAGAATTCGGTTCGAGGAGAGCGCAGGAATTAGATGCAGCACTTTGGGGAACGCGAGCGGCTTTCATCGGCGGATTTGATGGTACGAGCAATGTCCGTGCTGGTAAAATTTTTGACATGCCAGTTGCGGGTACGCACGCGCACTCCATGGTCCAAGCTTACAAAGACGATTATACGGCTTTTATGAAATATGCGGAATCCCATCGAGACTGCGTGTTTTTAGTAGATACGTATGATACGTTAAGGTCAGGAGTACCGGCTGCAATAAAAGTTGCGAAAGAACTCGGAGACCGAATTAATTTTAAAGGAATTCGCCTTGATAGCGGCGATATGGCATTTTTATCAAAAGAAGCGAGAAAGATGCTGGATGAGGCCGGATTCCGTGAAGCTAAAATCTTTGCTTCAAGTGATCTTGACGAATATACGATATTACATTTAAAAGCACAGGGCGCGCGGATAGATTCGTGGGGTGTTGGGACAAAATTAATTACAGCATATGATCAGCCTGCATTAGGAGCCGTATACAAACTTGTTTCGATTGAAAATGAACATGGAGAAATGGAAGATACAATTAAAATCTCCAGTAATGCTGAAAAAGTGACGACCCCTAGCAGAAAAAAGGTTTATCGAATTGTAAATAGGATAAATCGTAAATCAGAAGGGGATTATATTACTTTATGGGATGAGAAGCCTGAAGACGAGCCGCGGCTTAAAATGTTCCATCCTGTTCATACGTATATAAGTAAGTTCGTAACCAACTTTGATGCGATTAACTTGCATGAAGTGATTTATGATAATGGCGAGCTTGTGTACCGAATTCCAGATCTTAAGGAAATTCAAGGATATGCGAAAGAAAGCCTTAGTTTACTATGGGATGAATACAAACGTTCTCTGAATCCTGAGGAATACCCTGTCGACCTTAGCCAAAGATGCTGGAATAATAAGATGAGGAATATTGAAGAGGTAAAAGAAAAAGTTAATAAAATGAAAAAATCATAGGTCAGGAGGTATCACGATGGATGAACTCCAAAAGCAAATTATAGAAGAACTCAAAGTTCTCCCTGAAATAGATGCACAAGAAGAAATCCGAAAAAGTATTGATTTCATGAAGGAATATATGAAAAAACACATCTTTTTTAACGGGTTTGTATTGGGCATTTCCGGGGGGCAGGACTCAACACTTGTCGGAAAGCTTGCGCAAATGGCCGTTGATGAGTTGAATGAAGGGCGAGATATAGAAAAATATAAGTTTATCGCGGTTCGACTACCATATGGCAAGCAGAGCGATGCAAATGATGTAGATGATGCACTGGATTTTATTCAACCAAGTGTTACGTATGAAGTGAATATAAAAAATGCAGTTGATGCAAGTGTTGAGGCGATGCGAGAAGCCGGCATTGAAATTTCTGATTTTACAAAAGGGAATGAAAAGGCTAGGGAACGCATGAAGGTTCAATACAGTATCGCTGCAATGTTTAATTGTGTTGTTCTTGGTACAGATCAAGCTGCTGAAGCACTGACCGGTTTTTTTACGAAATATGGTGATGGTGGTTCTGACTTAGTGCCAATCTTCCGTTTAAATAAAAGACAAGGCAGACAACTGTTAAAAGAACTCGGCTGTCCTGAACATTTATATTTGAAAGTTCCGACGGCTGATCTAGAGGATGATCGTCCAATGCTTCCAGATGAAGTGGCCCTGGGGGTTTCATATGATGAAATTGATGACTATCTTGAAGGAAGGGAAGTTTCACATACAGCTAAAAATGCGATTGAAGCAATATATCGTAAATCAGCGCACAAACGACATATGCCAATTACTATATTTGACACTTTTTGGAAGTAGATTGACTACGAATCAGGACAGGTATAAAGTATCAAACAAACTGATGCTTTTTTCCTGTCCTTTCTTCTTTCATTTTACGGGAGGATTTTCCTGTTTTAGACAGAATATTATTGTTAAGCAGATTGTCTCTGTTAAAAATTATTGTTGAAAATAAATTTGATTGAAGATGACTCTTGTTAGGTCACGAAAGGCCTATATGCGTAATAAAATCATAAAGAGTCGATTGTAATCCAGTGAAAAGTGAGTACGTAGAGTGGAAATCAACATATTTAACAGAGCTAAGCAGAAAAATAAATAGACGGCGGTGTATGTGGATGAACAGCGATATGACGCAACAGCAGATTAAAAAGATTTTACAAAATATTGAAAAAGTCATGATTGGAAAGACGGACGTGGCAAGACTTAGTCTTTTAGCCCTTTTGGCGGAAGGTCATGTATTGCTTGAGGATGTTCCTGGAGTAGGGAAAACGATGATGGTAAGAGCTTTGGCTAAATCTGTAAACGCAACCTTTAAACGAATTCAATTTACCCCTGACTTACTACCTTCTGATGTTCTAGGGGTCTCTATATATAATCAAAAGGAAATGGAATTTACGTTTAGACCAGGCCCAATAGTTGGAAATATCATTCTTGCTGATGAAATTAATCGTACCTCTCCTAAAACCCAATCAGCCTTGTTGGAAGGAATGGAAGAAAAAAGCATTACGGTTGATGGTGCGACTCTCCAGTTGGAGAAACCATTTTTTGTCATGGCTACGCAAAACCCGATTGAATATGAAGGGACGTACCCGTTGCCAGAAGCTCAGCTTGATCGATTTTTATTAAAAATGAAAATGGGATACCCTTCGGAAAAAGAAGAAGTAGAAGTTTTAACGAGATCACAAAAAGTACCGCCAATCGAAGAATTGCAACCAGTTATCACATTGGAAGAATTAAGGGAACTTCAGCAACACGTAAAAGAAACGTTTGTGGAAGAAACATTAAAACAATATATTGTTGAATTAGCTAATCGAACGAGAAAACATCCGAATGTATATTTGGGAGCAAGCCCACGGGCGTCAATCGCGCTCATGAAAGCATCGCAAGCACTTGCCTTTTTATCGGGACGTGATTATGTCATTCCAGACGACATTCAGTATTTAATGCCTTTTGTGTTTTCTCACAGAATGATTTTAAAGGCTGATGCAAAATATCAAGGAATTACGACTGAACAAATATTAGAAGAGATCATTGAAAAAACTCATGTTCCAATCAAAAGGGCTGTTAAATAAATGAGATCTTTATTTAGACGAAATCGACATATAGCTAAAATCAAACCTTTTTTTGGTCTGATTTTCTTACTTTTGCTTTTAGCTCTAACTTATGTGTTTGCGATGTTTCAAGGAGGGTTTGTAAGCTGGTTTTTATTTTTCAGCTTTCTTCCCTTTGCCATTTATTCTATTGCTCTATTAATTTATCCATTAAATGATTTTCAAATTGATAGAGTCTTTACTCCGTTGCAATTAACAGCCGGAGAACAAGTTACAGTGCACTTATCCTTGAGTCGGAAAATTTCTTTTCCCCTTCTTTTTCTAATTGTTGCGGACTGGGGACCAGACAACTTTTATAATCGCGATAGTAAAAAAATCTTGTTTCCTGGTTTTAAAAGAAAAATGGAGTTTTATTATACAATCAATGAAGTTCCCCGAGGAGAGCATATTTTTGAAGCGATTCGATTTAAAACCGGGGATGCCCTTGGCTTAGTGGAAAAAGAAAAGTGGTTTGATAGGCGCGAAGTTTTATTAGTCTACCCTCAATATGTGGAGATTGAGCATCGCGCTCTTGAGAGTCAATATGAACAAGGGGGCACTGCCTCTCTTATGCAATTTCAAAAGGATACGTCGCTTGTTGCAGGTATTAGACAGTATCAACCAGGAGATCGTTTTTCTTGGATCGATTGGAAGGCGTTGGCTCGGACGAATGATATGATGTCAAAGGAATTTGAGATTAGGCAAACGAACGATCTTCTCATCATATTGGATCGGACGAAAACAAAAAGCTTTGAAGAAGTGGTTAAATTTGCTGCCTCTATTACAAAATCTGTTCTTAAATATGGTGGGCAGATTGGTCTTTTTTCGGTAGGAAAAGATAAAACCTTTTTCCCGATTAGAGGAGGGGATCAGCAACAGCAGCAGATTTTTCTTCATTTAGCAAAGGTAAAAGCTGATAGCGAGGTTCCTTTGGCCCATATCATTGAGACGGAAACGATTCTTTTTAAACAGCCTGCTGTCATGATCGTTATTACTTCCGTATTAAGCAAGGAACTAATTGATCAAGCTGGGGTTTATTTGCGACGCAGAGGAACGTTTATCGTATATTACATCAAAGAGAAAAATGACCCATTGAGCCAAGAGGAACTAATGGTTAGAGCAGCGGCTTTGCAAAAAGGAATTTTTATGATACCGCTGTATGAGGGAGAGTTTCAAAGAGCATTTTTGGAGGTGAAGCGGGCATGATAAACAAACATTTCGTTTCTACCTTTATATTATATGTATTTGGTTTCTTTCTACTATGGGAATGGCTGCGACCACTTGACCAAATTACCCATACGGGTCAAATCCATTATTTTGTTATGTTTATTGCTATTTCTCTATTATTAAATATGTTATCAGTCAATGGCTGGCTCCGTGGATTGATCAAAGCATGTACTATTTTGCTGTTTACTTATTCTATTTTTGGTCGTCAGGATTTTAGTATTTTTGTATGGTTCAAAGGTTTTTTAGAAGATGTTTACGTAAATATAAAATTTTTGTTTTCCGGTAATATAAATGATTTATCTGATATGTTTCGAACACTTCTGTTTTTTATATTGCTTTGGATTATGACCTATCTCCTAACTTACTGGCTTATGGTTAGGAAAAAGATTTTTATTTTTTATATTATGACCGTTCTTTACGTTGGCGTTTTGGATTCGTTTACGATTTATAAAGGAGAGTGGGCAATTGTCCGCATTGTCGTTCTCGGCTTTACGCTGCTTGGAATATTATTTTTTCAGCGTCTTCTTGATAAAGAGCAAATTCAAAACCGTGGAAACCTTTTGAAAAAGTGGGTTATTCCTCTTATCGTTATGATTGCAGCAAGTGTTTTCATCGGATACGCTTCTCCAAAAGCAGGTCCGATTTGGCCCGATCCTGTTCCGTTTTTACAATCGAAGGCGGATAATGTTTTTCCGAGAAAAGGCGGGATGTCGAGGATTGGTTACAGCCCGGATGATTCGAAATTAGGCGGTCCTTTTCTTGGCGATAATCGCGTTGTTTTTGAAGTGAGAACACCGACGAAGCAATATTGGAGAGTGGAAACGAAAGATACTTATACTGGAAAAGGCTGGGAGGGTACTGAAGAATCGATTCAAGGAAAGTTTCTTTCAGGGGAAGATGCCCCGATGGATATTGCTTCAACAACGGATGAGCCGGTTCGGAAAGCATCATTAGACTTTAAGATTACCTATCCACATATTGTCTTGCCCTATGGTTTTTTAACAGTTCATGGTAATGAAGATGGCTATTTTAAATATGATACAGGAGAAAAAATCTTGTCTTATCATCCTGATGATTCACCTTCTAAGCTCACGCATTATGAAATTGACTATAGAAGAACAGCTTTTAGTTTAAAAGAAATGCGCGCGACTTATCCAAGTCAATTGAATTCTCCAGCCACGATAAAATATACACAGCTGCCTTTGGACTTACCTGAGAGAGTTCGAGATTTGGCTGAGGAACTGACAAAAGATCATGATAATTGGTTTGATAAGGCAAAAGCAATTGAAAGGTATTTTAAAAGTGGTGACTTTGTTTATAGCCAATCAGATGTAGCAATCCCTGCAGAAGATCAAGATTACGTAGATCAATTTTTATTTGACACGAAAAAAGGTTATTGCGATAATTTTTCAACTTCAATGGTTGTCCTTCTTCGCTCTGCTGGAATTCCTGCAAGATGGGCGAAGGGGTATTCGGCAGGTCAATATAATGGTGAGACAGATGGAAAAGATAGAATATATAAGATAACAAATAACGACGCTCATTCATGGGTTGAGGTTTATTTTCCTTCAGAAGGCTGGGTTCCGTTTGAGCCAACGATTGGGTTTAACAACCTTACTACAATCGTGAATGATGAAGAAAAAGAAACGACTGCTCCAATTACGCCAGCTATTCAGCCTTCGAAGCCAAATCAATTAGACAACAAAGACAATTTAAAGCAAGAAGAAAATAAACAAACGAAAAAGAAAGAAGCAAAAAGTGGATCCGCAATCGTTAGTGACTTGATAGCGAAAAGTAAATATATTTTAATAGGGATTTTGATTGTGGCGATTGGTTTAGGTGCTTGGTTATATTGGCAAAGGAGCAAATGGATACCGCATATTCTTTTGTGGAAATTTAAAAGAAAAAATGATGCGGATACTTTAGTTCGTGCGTATGAAGAATTATTAAAGCAGCTTGATCGTTTTGGAGTGAAGCGAAGTATCGGGCAAACCCTCCGAGAATACGCGAGCTATGTTGATTATCACTTTGATACGAAAGATATGAGCACATTGACACAATGTTACGAGCGAGCCATCTATAGAGGAGACGTGCTCGAAACAGAATGGGAATCTGCGAGTGAGTTATGGGAAAATTTAATTAAAAAGGCAACGGGTTGACCGTGTATTAAATCAGGTTTAAAATAAAACGCAGGTTAAATCTATGTAACGATAATTAAATCATGATGACGCCGAATTGGCGAAACTTCATATAATCCCATTAATATGGAATGGGAGTCTCTACGAGGCCACCTTAAACGGCCTTACTATGAAGGCAGTTCTTTCCGTTGGACAAGCAAAACCTTTTGTTCTGTCTTCTTTTAATACTGGAATTCTGCCTTCTTAGTAATAGAAGATGGCGGAATTTCAGTTTTTTATTTGGTTATGTTAAAGCTGATGATTGATTTTACTTTCTTTGTTGAATCGTTTGCACTTCGGAAGTTAAGTGCTAGGACGTAAATCTCAGCTTATTTTATATATTTTGGAGGGTCTAATATGCCAGGGAAAACGGAATTGCATGATCAGGAAATGATTGTTGTCTTAGACTTTGGAAGTCAATATAATCAGTTAATCACAAGAAGGATTCGAGAATTTGGTGTATACAGTGAATTGCATCCCCATACGATTTCTGTTGAAGAAATTAAAAAAATGAATCCAAAAGGTATTATTTTGTCTGGAGGACCGAATAGTGTTTACTCCGAAAACGCATTTCGCTGCGACGAAAAACTTTTTGATTTAGGGATACCAGTTTTTGGAATTTGCTACGGAATGCAACTAATGACTGTTCATTTTGGTGGACATGTCGTAAGAGCGAAGGAACGCGAATACGGAAAAGCGTTGATACAAATTGAAGAAGGCGCCCACTTATTTAAAGGGCTGCCGAATGAACAAGTCGTTTGGATGAGTCATGGTGATTTAGTACAGAATGCACCTGAAGGCTTTACAGTCGATGCTACTAGTCCATCATGTCCAATTGCGGCAATGAGTAATGTTGAAAAGCAATTGTATGCTGTTCAGTTCCACCCAGAGGTACGCCATTCCATTCATGGTAATGAAATATTAAAAAACTTTGTATTTGAAATTTGCGGTTGCCAAGGTGACTGGTCGATGGAAAACTTCATTGAAATAGAAATGGAGAAAATTCGTCAAGAAGTCGGGGATAAAAAAGTATTATGCGCACTTAGCGGCGGAGTCGACTCTTCGGTGGTAGCTGTATTAATTCATAAAGCAATTGGCGACCAACTGACATGTATTTTTGTTGATCATGGCTTGCTTCGTAAAGGTGAAGCCGATAGCGTCATGAAGACATTTAGCGAAGGCTTCCATATGAATGTTATCAAAGTTGATGCTAGCGACCGTTTTCTTGGTAAGTTAAAAGGAGTAACCGATCCTGAACAAAAGCGTAAAATTATCGGAAATGAATTTATTTACGTATTTGATGATGAAGCAACTAAGCTCGAAGGCATTGATTATTTAGCCCAAGGGACACTATATACAGATATAATTGAAAGTGGGACGGCAACGGCTCAAACGATAAAATCCCATCATAATGTAGGCGGATTGCCGGAAGATATGCAATTTAAATTGATCGAACCACTTAACACTTTGTTCAAGGACGAAGTAAGGGCTCTAGGAACTGAACTAGGGATTCCAGATGAAATCGTTTGGCGTCAACCATTTCCAGGACCAGGATTAGGAATTCGTGTTTTAGGCGAAGTAACGGAAGAGAAACTCGAAATTGTTCGCGAATCAGATTATATTTTACGCGAAGAAATTAAAAAAGCAGGCTTAGACAGAGAAATATGGCAATACTTCACGGTCCTCCCTGATATTCGAAGTGTTGGGGTAATGGGAGACTCCCGTACGTATGATCACACAATCGGAATAAGAGCCGTTACATCCATCGATGGCATGACGTCGGATTGGGCAAGAATTCCTTGGGACATACTAGAAAAAATTTCTAGCAGAATTGTTAATGAAGTTGAGCACGTTAATCGGGTTGTTTATGATGTTACGAGTAAGCCACCTGCTACTATTGAGTGGGAATAATTCACTAAGAGCATTTGAAGTGAAAACGTTGATTTGACTGCATTTCGATGGTACGTAAAATGGATAAAACAATTAAAAATGAATAGGTTCTCCGCCAAAATCCCGCCAGAGGAAACGGAAAAAAGTGAGGGATATTGTGTAAAAGCAATATCTCTTTTTTTATTTTCTAGATATTTGCAGATCTCTGTTTATCTAGCTTTTTGCATATTCTTAATTAAGCAGTGGGATAAACATTTATAAATTTATCAGCACACCTAAGCGACCTTTGAAGGACTTTTCTCCGCCAAAAGGTCGTTTTTTTGTTGTAGCTAAACTTTGGAGTTGTGAAAAATGAAATATAACATTATTTATGCTGATCCACCGTGGCAATATCGACAAAATAAAGGAAATGGAGTGGCAGAAAATCATTATCGCACAATGAGTTTGAAAGACATTTGTAATCTACCTATTGATACTATCTCTCGCAAAGATAGTGTTTTATTTTTGTGGGCAACCTTCCCTATGTTACAAGAGGCATTAAAAGTTATCGCTGCATGGGGGTTTACGTTCAAAACGGTTGCTTTTGTCTGGGTGAAACAAAATAAATCAGGGAATGGCTTTTTCTTTGGCTTGGGTCACTGGACACGCTCGAATGCTGAAATTTGTTTATTAGCTGTGAAAGGACGTCCCAAAAGAGTATCGAAGAAGGTTCATCAGTTAATTGTTAGCCCAGTCGAAGAACACAGTAAGAAACCAGATATCGCTAGAGAAAAAATTGTAGAACTGATGGGAGATTTACCACGCATTGAATTGTTCGCCAGACAAACTTCTTCAAATTGGGATGTGTGGGGAAATGAAGTGGAAAGTAGTCTTTCTTTAGAAAAGGGTAGCTTATGACAAATTTTAGCGTGTGGCAATCAGCATCCGTCACGCTCTTTTATTGGCAAAACAATAAGGGGAGTGGTTTCCTTTGGAAGGAAATGAAGAAAAGGTGATGGAATGGATTGAAGATCATTTTGTTCTGAATGAGATTGAGATTGAAGACTTTCCGTTTTTTCCTTACGGGAAATTGATACGTGACAAACAAGGAAAGACGATGGTTGTTTTTTGGTGTGTGATTTATGGACGTGTGGATTATCGTTTTCAAGAAGCGTAAGGAGTGATTACAATAAACATTTCTCGTTCTCCTCCCTTCTTACTTGATTCCCACATTGATGCATAAGTGAAAATAAAAATAAGAAAAGAGGTCTATATGATGGAATTAAAATACGTTATTCCAAACATGGAAAAGACTTTTGGAAATTTAGAATATGCAGGAGAAGGGAAAGTCGAACAGCGACGGATCAATGGACGTATGACTACACTGTCTCGCAGATATAACCTATATTCTGATATTCAACGTGCAGATGATATTGAGGTGATTCTCCCACAAGAGGCTGGGGAAAAGTTCTTTGATGCCGAGGAAAACGTCAAGTTGATAAACCCACGTATTACCGCAGAAGGTTATAAAATTGGGGATCGTGGTTTCACAAATTATATCTTACATGCAGATGACATGGTAAAAGCATAAGGAGGGAAAAGAGATGAGATTAGCACAAGGAATTGTAATCGATAAAGAAAAGACATTTGGCTTATTAAAATTTTCTGCATTACGGCGTGAAGTGTTTCTTCAAAACGAAGATGGTACAGTATCATCAGAAGTAAAGGAACGCACCTATGATTTAAAGTCTCGTGAACAAGGGCGCATGATTCAAGTGAGTATTCCTGCTTCTGTTCCATTGAAAGAATTTGATTATAATGCGGAAGTAGAGCTTATTAATCCCGTCGCAGATACGGTGGCGAATGCAACATTTCGTGGCGCGGATGTTGATTGGTATATTAAGGCAGATGATTTGGTCTTAAAAGGAAAAGCTGTCACATCGGGTGGTAATGCTACAAAAGCTGCACCTAGTAAGGATAAATAATGAAGGTTTTCAAAAAACGAGGGAAACGCATTAAGGAAAAAGATGCTTCTCTCGTTTTTCAATTTGTATTCTTTGGATTGTCTAGCGTATGGCTCGTTTCCTTTATCCCTTTTCATCTGTCCTTTTTACTTTCTACCACATGGCAATTCAATGACTTTCAAACACACTTTGTCAGTATCTATGGAGTATTCACGTTGTTATTCAGCCTAGCTGTAACCGCTGGATGTGCATATCTCTATTATCGCTATCGGTATGACAAGATAAAGCAAGTCATCCACCGTCAAAAACTCGCAAAAATGATACTGGAAAATGGCTGGTACGAAACGAAACAAGTTACACAAGAGGGGTTTTTTAAAGACATTCCGTCCAATAAAACAAAGGAAAAAATCAGTCATTTTCCAAAGATGTATTATCGGTTTGAAAAAGGATTACTTCATATTCAAGTGGAAATTACACTCGGAAAATATCAAGAACCACTTTTAAATTTAGAAAAGAAATTAGAAAGTGGTCTGTATTGTGAATTAGTATCGAAAGAATTACATGATTCCTATGTGGAGTATACCCTTTTTTATGATATGATTGCGAACCGTATTTCGATTGATGAAATTGTTGCACAAAATGGCAGCTTAAAGCTGATGGAATCACTCTATTGGGAATATGATAAGTTGCCGCATATGTTAGTTGCTGGTGGAACTGGTGGTGGGAAAACGTACTTTATTTTAACTTTGATTGAAGCCCTACTCAAAACAGACGCAAAATTGTATATTTTAGATCCGAAAAATGCAGATTTAGCGGATTTGGCCACTGTTATGCCTGATGTCTATTATAAAAAGGAAGACATGATGACATGTATTGACCAATTTTATGAATCTATGATGGCTCGTAGTGAAGAAATGAAACAGATGCCTAACTATAAGACAGGAGAAAACTATGCTTATTTAGGCTTATCTCCTCACTTTTTAGTCTTTGATGAGTACGTGGCATTTATGGAAATGCTTGCTTCTAAGGAAAATACAGCGGTGTTAACCAAGCTAAAACAGATTGTCATGTTAGGACGACAAGCTGGATTCTTCCTGATTCTCGCCTGTCAACGGCCAGATGCAAAATATCTTGGAGATGGGATTCGAGATCAGTTTAATTTTCGGGTTGCTTTAGGTCGTATGAGTGAGCTTGGCTATGGAATGATGTTTGGCAGCGACGTGCAAAAACAGTTTTTCTTAAAACAGGTTAAAGGTCGTGGCTATGTCGATAAAGGGGATAACGTTATTTCTGAATTTTATACACCGCTTGTCCCAAAAGGACATGATTTTCTAAAAGAAATTGGTAAATTAGCGTCATAAAGGCTGCCCAGCGCGGCGGCGTGCGAAGCGAAAGCCGCCGTGCTGGGCTAAGCCTGCGTGGCGATAGCCACGCCTTAACCCCCCATTTCTAACAGGGGGGTAGAAAAACAATAGGAAACTGTTCCAAAAGCCGAACAAAGCTTGATGGCACAACGGTTTGAAGCATATGAAGAAGATGTCAGCTTTTAGACTTTAGTTGACATCTTTTTTTAGTTTGGAGGGATGCGCATGAATCAAGAAACTTGGTATCAACAATTAAGAGAAAAACGAATGGAATACGGTGTATCACAAAATAAATTGGCTGTTCATGTAGGTATTTCAAGACAATATATTAGTGAAATTGAAACAGGAAAAGTGACTCCTACTCAGACATTACAAAATACTTTGTTCAATGTTTTAGAACAATTTAATCCAGACGCTCCTTTAGAAATCTTGTTTGATTATGTGAGAATTCGCTTTTTAACAACAAATCCAAAGCCTGTCATTGAAGAGATTTTGAAATTGAAAATGGAATACATGTTACATGAAGATTATGCGTTTTATTCTTACCTTGAACAATATGTCTTTGGCGATATTGTGGTGATGGTTTCGCCTGATGAGGACAAAGGTTGTTTACTCGAACTCAAAGGAAAAGGATGCAGGCAATTTGAAAATTTTCTACTAGCCCAACAGCGAACGTGGTTTGATTTTTTTATGGATGTGTTTCGTGTTGGTGGTGTATTTAAACGAATTGACCTTGCGATAAACGATAAGACAGGTATATTGGATATTCCGTTTCTAACTCAAAAATGCCGAAATGAAGAATGTATCTCTGTATTTCGTAGTTTTAAAAGCTATCGTTCTGGTGAATTGGTACAAAGCGAAGAAAAGCCTGATATGGGCAATACGTTATATATCGGTTCGTTAAAAAGCGATGTATATTTCTGTGCGTATGAGAAGAATTACGAACAATATGTAAAGCATGGAACATCACTGGAAGATACAGACATCAAGAACCGTTTTGAAATTCGTTTAAAGAATGATCGTGCCTATCATGCGGTTGTAGATTTAATGACCTATGAAGATGCTGGACGAACGGCTTTCTCCATTATTAATCGGTATATTCGTTTTGTCGATAAGGACGAAAAAAAGCGTCGCAGCAGTTGGAAAATGAATAAAGAATGGCAGCGATTTTTAGATTTAGGTGAAAACAGAAAAATCTCATTAACGACAAAACCTGAACCATATACGTTTGATAAGACACTCAGATGGTTAGCTCATCAGGTCGCCCCCACTTGGAAACTAGCGACAAAGATAGATGAACTCAATCAAACAAGTGTAATTAAGGATATGTTGGAACAGACAGAGTTATCCAAGCGCCATCAAAAAATACTCATGCAACAAACCATTCCTATCAAGAAAGTGATTCAACCACAGTCAGATAACGAATAATTAGTCTATGAAGGGAGAAAATCCAAATGAATTTTGGCCAGAATTTATACAATTGGTTTTTAAGTAATGCACAATCTTTAGTATTAATGGCGATTGTTGTAATTGGAATTTATTTAGGCTTTAAACGAGAGTTTTCCAAACTGATTGGCTTTTTAATTATTGCTTTGGTTGCCGTGGGATTGGTCTTTAATGCTAGTGGTGTGAAAGATGTATTGTTAAACCTATTTAATCGAATCATAGGGTCTTAAATTGTACCGTTTTTTTGTGGAAGATAAGTGGTCTTCTTATGTTCTACAAAAAAATGGTGGACCAAACGGTAGTGCGGTAGGGATAATTAAGCCACTTTTGTGTATCAGCAGATAAAATGTTGATGCTTTTTTTATGGTTATTTTTAATAAAAAGGATGTGAAAATTCAATGGAAATGCAAGTTTACATTGCCAACCTCGGAAAATACAATGAGGGTGAATTGGTTGGTGCTTGGTTTACGCCACCTATTGATATAGAAGATATGAAAGAAAAAATCGGTTTAAATGGGGAATATGAAGAATATGCCGTGCACGATTACGAGTTGCCGTTTGAGATTGATGAATATACACCAATCTCTGAAATCAATCGTTTATGTGCCATGGTACAAGAATTAGAAGGCTCTCCAATTTATCATGAACTCTCTGAAATTCAAAGCTACTGGTTTGATAGTTTGGAAGAACTACTGGAACATCAAGACGATATTATTTGTTATGCCGATTGTGAGGATATGGCGGATGTCGCAAGGTATTTCGTTGAAGAAACAGGAGCACTTGGAGAAGTTCCTGCCCATCTACAAAACTATATTGATTATGAAGCCTTTGGACGTGACCTAGAAATAAACGGTAACTTTCTTGTTACATCACATGGCGTGTTTGAATACCTTGGATAATTAAAAATGAAAAAATACGAAACAGTCTGTGTATATGCAGACTGTTTTCGTGTTGAAAGGAGAACAACGTATGAAAAAGTTAAGAAGTTATACGCGCATTTGGTCGGTTGAAAAAGTGATTTATGCCATTAATGATTTTCGTTTACCTTTTCCCGTAACATTCAACCAAATGTCATGGTTTGTGCTTTCCCTCTTAGCTGTCATGCTGTTAGGAAATCTTCCGCCACTCTCTTTAATTGATGGGGCGTTATTAAAATATATCGGAATACCAGTTGGTTTGACTTGGTTTATGAGTCAGAAAACATTTGATGGCAAGAAACCGTATAACTTTCTCAAGTCCGTATTGACTTATTGGTTCCGGTCTAAAGTGACCTATGCGGGAAAACCCGTCAAACTACAACGAATGAAGGTAAATGAAAATATGACTGCTGTTAGGAGTGAAGTGCATCGTGCGTTATCCGATTAAATATATTGAAAATAATCTCGTTTTCAACTATGATGGTGAATGTTTTGCGTATTATGAGCTGTTGCCATATAACTATTCGTTCCTTTCACCAGACGAAAAAATACAAGTACATGACCATTTCCGTCAATTAATTGCACAAAATCAAGATGGTAAAATTCATGCTCTACAAATCAGTACCGCTAGTAGTATTCGCTCGGTACAGGAACGAAGCAAAGAGTTAGTGTCGGGACGTTTACAAGACGTCGCTTATGAACGTATAGACGACCAAACGGAAGCCCTCATTTCCATGATTGGCGAACATCAAGTAGACTATCGTTTCTTTATTGGGTTTAAGCTGTTGCTGAATGAAGAAGAAGTCAGTATGAAATCAATGGGGAAAAACATTAAAAATTCACTATCTTCATTTGTCCGTGATGTAAACCACCACCTGATGGGAGATTTTGTCTCGATGCCACATGAAGAAATTAGGCGTTTCTCTAAAATGGAATCTTTATTACAAAACAAAATTTCTAGACGTTTTAAGGTACGGCCATTAGATAAAAATGACTTTGGCTATCTGATTGAACATCTTCACGGTCAAACAGGAATTGCTTATGACGAATATGACTATGCCCTACCTCTAAAGAAATTAAAAAAGGAAACTTTAGTGAAGCGTTATGACCTGATTAAACCGACTCGTTGTTTGATTGAGGAAAACCAACGTTATTTAAAAATCGAACAGGAAGAACAAACCACGTATGTGGGATACTTTACGATTAATTCCATTGTCGGTGATCTTGAGTTTCCATCTGATGAAATTTTTTATTATCAACAACAACAATTTGATTTTCCGATTGACACATCCATGAATGTAGAAATTGTAACGAATAAAAAAGCGTTATCTACCGTTCGGAATAAGAAGAAGGAATTGAAAGACTTGGATAATCATGCCTGGGAATCCGATAATGAAACTGGAAGTAATGTCATAGACGCGCTGGAACAGGTAAATGAATTAGAAGATGTGCTCGACCAAAGTAAAGAATCGATGTATAAGTTAAGCTACGTGATTCGCGTGTCTGCTCCTAACTTGGACGAACTCAAACAGCGTTGTAATGAGGTAAAAGATTTTTATGATGATTTGAACGTAAAACTCGTTCGTCCGTTTGGGGATATGCTTGGCTTACACAGTGAATTTATCCCAGCCAGTAAACGCTATATGAATGATTATATTCAATATGTTACGTCTGATTTTTTGGCAGGACTTGGATTTGGGGCAACGCAAATGCTCGGAGAAACGGAAGGGATTTATTTTGGCTATAACTTGGACACAGGAAGAAATGTCTATCTCAATCCTAGTCTAGCCAGTCAAGGCGTCAAAGGTTCTGTTACCAATGCGTTAGCTTCTGCATTCTTAGGTTCACTTGGTGGTGGGAAATCCTTTAGTAATAACCTTCTTGTCTATTATTCGGTACTATTTGGTGGTCAAGCCCTGATTGTTGATCCAAAGGCAGAACGAGGAAAATGGAAAGAAACGTTACCCGAAATTGCTCATGAAATAAATATTGTCAATTTAACAAGTGAGGATTCCAATAAAGGATTACTTGATCCTTATGTCATTATGAAAAAGAAAAAGGATTCAGAAAGTCTTGCGATTGATATTCTCACTTTCCTTACGGGTATTTCTAGTCGAGATGGTGAAAAGTTTCCTGTGTTACGAAGAGCGATTCGAGCTGTCAGTCAACAGGAAGAACGAGGCCTGCTTCTTGTGGTTCATGAATTAAGAAGTGATCCCAATCCTTTAGCAGGCCCTATTGCAGACCATATCGAAAGTTTTACGGATTATGATTTTGCTCATCTTTTGTTTTCAGATGGAACGGTGAAACATTCGATCAGTTTAGAAAAACAGTTAAATATTATCCAAGTGGCGGATTTAGTGTTACCAGACGCAGAAACAAGTTTTAAGGAATATACGACGATGGAATTATTAAGTGTCGCCATGTTGATTGTCATTTCAACTTTTGCGTTAGACTTCATTCATTCCGACCGCAGTGTATTTAAAATTGTGGACTTAGACGAAGCCTGGTCTTTCCTGCAAGTCGCACAAGGAAAAACACTTTCTAATAAATTGGTTCGTGCAGGGCGCGCCATGAATGCTGGTGTCTACTTTGTTACCCAGAACGCCGACGATTTAACCGATGAAAAATTAAAGAATAATATTGGTGTCAAGTTCGCTTTCCGTTCAAGAGATATGACAGAAATAAAGAAAACTCTTCAATTCTTTGGTGTGGATGCGGAAGATGAAGCGAATCAAAGGCGACTACGGGAACTCGAAAATGGACAATGTTTGATGCAAGACTTATATGGGCGTGTTGGGATTATTCAAGTCCATCCTGTCTTTGAAGATTTATTCCATGCTTTCGATACTCGACCACCTATCATGGAAAAGGAAACGAGGTGATAATGTGGGCAAACAAAAACTGAAAAAGATCGTTATGACGGCGGTACTCATTGGTGCTGCTGTTTTTTTATTGCTTTTTTTGCTTGGAACATTCGCTCAAGCGGCTGGATTAGTTGATGATACGGTATCCGAAGATAATCTTTTTTCTAAGTATCCACTCGAGCATTACCAACTAGACTTTTATGTTGATACAAGTTGGGAGTGGCTACCGTGGAATTGGACAGATGGGATCGGAAAGCAGGTTATGTATGGGCTTTATACGATTACCAATTTCATTTGGATTATTAGCTTGTATTTATCGAATGCGACAGGCTACTTAATCCAACAAGCTTATTCTCTCGACTTCATTTCCCAAACAGCAGACGCTATCGGGAAAAACATGCAAACATTAGCTGGAATTACCGCAAGTGGGTTTAGTAGTTCAGGTTTTTATGTTGGTTTCTTACTTCTGTTTATTTTAGTCATTGGTATTTACGTGGCCTATACAGGCTTAATGAAACGGGAAACAACAAAAGCGATTCGAGCGATTCTAAACTTTTTAGTCGTGTTTATTTTGTCGGCTTCCTTTATCGCCTATGCACCAACGTATATTGCTAAAATCAATGATTTTTCTGCCGATATTAGTCAAGCAAGTTTGGACTTAGGAACAAAAATCTTGATGCCGAATTCGAGTAGCCAAGGAAAAGATAGTGTCGATATGATACGGAATAACCTTTTTTCTATTCAAGTGGAGCAACCTTGGATGCTATTACAATTTGATGATTCGGATAAAGAAACGATTGGCGAAGAACGTGTTGAAAGCTTAGTTTCTATCAATCCTGATACGAATAACGGAAAAGATCGTGAAGATGCTGTCAAAGCAGAAATTGAAGATCATGACAATAAAAATTTAACGATTACGAAGACCACCACACGTTTAGGGATGGTCTTCTTTTTATTTCTATTTAATATTGGAATATCCATTTTCGTGTTCCTACTATCGGGAATTATGATTTTCTCGCAAATTCTGTTTATTATCTATGCCATGTTCTTACCAATTAGTTTTCTACTTTCCATGATACCCACCTTTGAAAACATGGGAAAACAAGCGATTATGAAACTATTTAATGTGATTATGCTTCGGGCTGGGATTACGTTGATTATAACAGTAGCTTTTAGTATTTCATCCATGCTTTACAGTTTAACGACAAGCTATCCGTTTTTCTTGATTGCATTTTTGCAGATTGTGACGTTCGCAGGCATTTACATGAAACTCGGTGACATTATGAGCATGTTTAAACTGCAAAGTAATGATTCACAACAAGTCGGCCGTCAAGTCATGCGTCGTCCTTATCGAATGTTTAATCGGGGTAGTCGGCGATTACAAAGAACAATCGGACGCACCCTTGCAGGGGCAACAGCTGGAGCAACGGTCGGGGCAATGGTTGGGAAATCAAAGCAAACAAAAGGTTCCTTCTCTCCCCTACGCCCATTGCAACGGTTAACATCGACAACAAAAAATAACAAAGAACGGCCAACTGATCGCATGAAATTAACATCTTTAAGTCATAAAGTAGGTCAAGTCACAGGAAAAATGCTTAGTGCGAAAAGTCATTTCCGTGCAAATATAGATCATCGTAAAGAACAACTGCATGATTTGCCTACTACTGCTCAATATGCGGTGATGCAAGGAAAAAAACAGCTTACAAAACCTGCCCGTGATTTTAAAGAAGGCATGAAGCAAGCAAAGGAAAAGAGACAAAAAATACATGCAGACCGTCAAGCAAAACATCGTCAAACCATTGCAGATAGGCGGCAAGCATTGGATAAAAAACGTTCCCTTCTCGAAAGACTGCTAGTTATGAACGACCAGTCACGCATGATGTCAATGAATCTGCACATCAAGATAGATTAAAGAACCCAACTGTTCAACAAAAAGAAAAGACAAGACCTGTCACAAAAAGCGAGCATATGAAGCAATTCAAATTACAACGACAGTTATCGAGTCCAGACAAAAAAGAGCATTTTACAGATAATCCCAAACAACCTGTTAAAAAAGAAAACCAATCTCCCAATGAAGAACGTTCTCGATTAAAAAATAGTCGGAAAATCATTAAGCGTCCCTCTAAACCGTTGAAACGTACAAACCAGAAACAAATCACTAAGCGTCCAATCCATACAACTAGGAGGAAACGCTAATGAAAGTCATGAGATTAAAGGTTATGTTAATTGCCGGGGGATTAGGTTTTCTTGCCTTTTTAGGGCTATTAGCATTTGTAGCTATTTTTATATCAGACGAAGAACACTCTTCAGATGGTGGTGATTTCATTCATGATATAGGTGGCATATCAGTATCCGCCGATGTGTTAAAGCACCAGCCAATGGTAGAAAAGTATGCACAGGAATATGGAATTAGTGAGTATGTTTCTACTCTACTTGTCATTATCCAAGTAGAGAGTGGTGGAAAGCTTCCCGACGTAATGCAATCAAGTGAATCATTGGGATTACCGCCTAATACATTGGATACCGAAGCTTCGATTAAACAAGGAACAAAATACTTTGCAGATTTATTACGCTCCGTAGAAAAAAATGAAGGCGATATTAATGTAGTCATTCAAGCCTACAACTATGGCGGTGCTTTTATTGATTATGTCGCAAAACGAGGAAGCTCTTATTCTTTTGAACTAGCTGAAAGCTTTGCGAAAGAGCGTTCAGGCGGCAGCAAAGTTACTTACTCGAACCCAATAGCCGTAAAGAAAAACGGCGGTTGGCGTTACCGTTATGGCAATATGTTTTATGTCGATTTAGTCAGTCAATATTTTATCTCGCCGCAATTTGATGACGAATTAGTTCAGATCGTAATGGATGAAGCTTTAAAGTATGAGGGATATCCCTATGTCTTTGGAGGGAGCAATCCGAGCACTTCTTTTGATTGTAGTGGACTGACGCAATGGAGTTATCGAAAGGCTGAGATTAACTTACCACGTACAGCGCAGCAGCAATATGACGCGACCGAGCATATCACTTTATCAGAAGCAAAACCAGGTGATTTAGTGTTTTTTCATTCCACATATAACGCTGGGACGTATGTTACTCATGTTGGGATCTATGTTGGAAACAACCAAATGTATAACGCAGGTGATCCGATTGGTTATGCGGATTTGACGTCTTCTTACTGGCAAAAACACCTAATAGGAGCCGGACGGATTAAACAATAGAAAGGGTTAGATAAAATGAAGGGATTATTTAAAAAGCAAGACAAGCAAACGAAAGAAACAAAACCTAAAAAAATAAAAGTAAAGACAGTTGGACCACGTAAAAAGTCAGTGGTGTTTTTATGGATAGTCCTCTTTGGAAGTCTTGCCTTTGGAATCTATAAAAACTTTACAGCAATTGATCAACATACCGTTCTTGAAAGAGAAATCATTGAAACCAAGATCATGGATACGAATGCGATTGAGAGCTTTACGAAAAACTTTGTGAAAGATTACTACACATGGGAAAATGAAAAAGATTCAATTGAACAACGGGCGGAAAAGATCAGTCACTATTTGACAGAGGAATTACAAGCTTTAAATATCGATACCGTAAGAGCTGATATTCCTACCAGTTCCAGCGTAGGTAATATTGATATCTGGTCAGTATCACCAGAAAGTGATAATACCTATGCGGTTGTTTATTCGATAGATCAAAAAATTACGGAAGATAAAAATAGCGAAAGGGTTCGATCCACATATCGAATACTTCTTCATCAAGATAATGCAGGAAACTTAGTCATTACACAAAATCCTACCTTATGGAGCTTACCGAATAAATCAGATTATGAGCCACAACAACCTGAAAGTAACGGAACGGTTGATTCTGATACTGTTCAAGAAGTAACGGAATTTTTGGAGACATTCTTTGCGTTTTATCCTACTGCCACGGATAAAGAACTTGCTTATTATGTGAAAGATCATGCTTTGCCGGTAATTAATCAAGAGTACGTCTTTTCTGAATTAATCAATCCTGTATTTCATGAAAAAGAGAACCAAATAAAAGTCTGGGTCACAGTAAAATATTTAGATGAGACGACCAAGGCAACGCAATTCTCACAGTATGAATTGGCATTAGAGAAAGATAGGAACTGGATGATTATAGAGTGAAAATAATCTAGTGTATTTATATGTATAAAAGCACACCACTTATTTATTAGAAAGAGAATAGGTGGTGTGTCTTATAATTGAATTCTTCTCCATGGGGCAATTCTACTCGTACAAAATATGTTTAACAAACAAAAACCTCCAATTTAGTATGTTTTATTTTATAGTGTTATGTTAAAGAGGTCACTCTCCAATATATTACAAGGAATGAGTAAGACCCTGTTGAAAGAACACTGGCGATAATTATACATATAGCTTTTTCAATTATTGTGCTATATGCAATCAAAGAAAGTAAGGTTAAATACCTATTCTTGGCAATTGGAAACGGAATACGTATAATGGTATATTTTTCATAAAGGTAACTTCCTACAATAATTATCATTTTACCAATA
>NZ_JAIAZY010000143.1 GCF_019459225.1 Bacillus sp. IITD106 | reverse complement strand
GCCTAACTGCTTGGACGCGGCATTCCAGCGCCGCGCTTACCCTATCCTCCTGCGTCCCCCCATTGCTCAAACGGTAAAAAGGTGGTACAGGAATATCAACCTGTTGTCCATCGCCTACGCTTTTCAGCCTCGGCTTAGGCCCCGACTAACCCTGAGCGGACGAGCCTTCCTCAGGAAACCTTAGGCATTCGGTGGAAGGGATTCTCACCCTTCTTTCGCTACTCATACCGGCATTCTCACTTCTAAGCGCTCCACAAGTCCTTCCGGTCTTGCTTCACCGCCCTTAGAACGCTCTCCTACCA
>NZ_JAIAZY010000142.1 GCF_019459225.1 Bacillus sp. IITD106 | reverse complement strand
CAAATCGGCAAAATGAAATACATGAAGCGAATGGGCATAAGCATTCACCAGGCCGCTTCGTATGTCATTGCCCGTAGAGGCATGGGCTTTAAAGAAAAACTTCCACCAGTGCTGCATTCCCTACTACCGGAGAAGATGGTAGGTCTACATCACTGGGCGCAGTGGAAGCATGTGTCGACTCTCCTGAAAAGTGTTCGTGTACATACGTTCTACCGATCAGAACTTTTTGACGTAGCCAGGTTTCGCTCCCAAGGCGAATTCTTTGTAACAGGGGCTCTCACAGACCTGGAACAAAAAAGTTTGGT
>NZ_JAIAZY010000141.1 GCF_019459225.1 Bacillus sp. IITD106 | reverse complement strand
GACACAGAAAATCATATAGTAGTTTCTACCAATCAATTCTCTTCTCGACATTCCGTACGCGAAAATCGCAGTAAACATAACAGCTGTTGCCGTTCCGATTACGGTACGAAGAATAGAGATTAAAAATCCATTCAGGAGACGAGAATCCTGGAAGACGACTCCATAATTGTCCAAAGAAAATTCCCTTGGCCAAAAGGTAACTCCACCTTTCATCGTATCCACTCCGCTGTTAAACGAGATGACCAAAGCGTTCCAGAACGGATAAAAGGTGACAAAAGCTAGTATTGTAAGCATGATATATATTGTAAT
>NZ_JAIAZY010000140.1 GCF_019459225.1 Bacillus sp. IITD106 | reverse complement strand
ATAGGAGCTCCGAAGCCAGGAAGTAAGATAAGAAAGATCAGTGATCCATAACTTGTAAATAATGGGCCAATCATTATTTACAATCGTGAGGACACTTCCCGAATAGTGCTTCCTTAATTGTTCCAAAACGAAATTTTGATAATCTTCATGTGCAATAACCGCAGGTTTCAACTTTAACACCTCAATCGTATTAGTAAGGAAATAACTCCCTTCACCGGCGATTATTGTGGTGTTTTCAAAAAGTCAAGTGTTTTCGACAAAAATGGCAACGAAATTTCATATGTATGAATTACGCACTAAAGGATATGATCAGCAACCTTACT
>NZ_JAIAZY010000014.1 GCF_019459225.1 Bacillus sp. IITD106 | reverse complement strand
TTTGACAATAGTTATTCTTACATAAAATGTAGAATGATCTTGTCCATTTTTAAATATAATTTATTAATATATGCAAGATTCAAGTAATTAATATATAGTCAACCTTTCACTGCACCTAATTGGATCCCTTTTATCAAATACTTTTGGAAGAATGGATAGGCAACGATAATGGGCAATATACCGATAACCGCAATCGCCATACGGACGGCGGTACTTGGAATCTCAGACGCGGCTTGGCTTGCGTTGGATCCTAAATCACTGCTTGCCAAAAATTGAATATCCTGCATCATTCTGTTAAGCATGTTCTGGATACTGAACAACTTCGGATCCGTTAAATAAATCAGACCGTTAAACCAATCGTTCCAATAAATAATCGTTTGTAGTAATCCAATTGTTGCTAAAATCGGTAAAGAAAGTGGCAGTACGATTGAAACAAATGTCCTGAATTCTCCCGCTCCATCGATTCTTGCGGATTCAATAACGGGTTCAGGTATCGACATAATAAAGAACGACCTCATTAATAGAACGTTAAATCCATTCATTAATAATCCTGGTACAATCAATGCCCAAATTGTATTTTTTACATCAAATATTTGTGTATACACTAGATAAGTTGGCACTAAACCACCATTAAATAATAATGTAAAGAAGACGATAAATGATAACGTATTACGGTATGGAAGATCTTTTCTAGAAAGACCATACGCAAGCATAGAAGTAATAATCAAACTTGATACTGTTCCAGTAATAGTTACAAAAATCGTAATTCCATATCCACGTGCAATACTGGAGAAGTTAGTCATTAAATAGTCATATGCTGCCGTACTAAATTCAGCTGGCCAAAAATTGTATCCTTCCTTTAATATCATTTGTTCACTAGTAAGCGAAGAAGAGATTAAGATAATAAAAGGAATAATACTAGCTATAGCAAGTATGATTAAGACCACATGAGACACGACTTGTGTTATACGATCAGAAGTTGCCATTAACATCTCACCTCGATTTTAAAATAATGCACTATCTTTATCTTTCATTCGAACAAGCCAGTTTGATAACAATACCAGGATAAATCCAACAATGGATTGGTACATGCCGGCAGCAGCTGACATCCCAATATCACCTAGTTGCATAAGTCCACGATATACATACGTATCGATTACGTTTGTCGTATCATAAATGGCTCCAGAATTCATTGGAACCTGGTAAAAGAGACCAAAATCGGAGTAGAAAATTTTACCGATTGCAAGCAAAGTTAACATAATGATAATTGGCATAATTAATGGAATCGTAATATGACGAATTTGATGCCATTTGCTTGCACCGTCTAATGTTGCAGCTTCGTAAAGCTCATGATCAATACCGACAATGGCCGCAAGGAAGATAATACTCGAAAACCCTATACCCTTCCACATATTTACAATCGTTAAAATATATGGCCATACCCCTGATTCCGTATACCAAGATACTTCATCCAAACCTAACATTGGTAAGATTGTTTTATTAAAAAACCCTACATCTGTACTAAGGAATGCGAAAGCTAAGTAACTTACAATAACCATAGAAATTAAAAAAGGTAAAAGAATGGCACTTTGATAAAAACTTTTAACAAACTTATTCTTAATTTCATTTAACATAATAGCTACGGCTACAGCGACTACTGTATTAATAATAATAAATGCGCCATTGTATAGGATTGTATTTCGAGTAATAATCCAGGCATCTTGAGTCGTGAATAAATATTTAAAGTTATCAAGGCCGACCCATTTACTTGCCCATATTCCTACTGAATAGTTAATATCCTTAAACGCAATGACTAATCCGAACATCGGTAAATAGTTATTAATGAGTAGATAGATTAACCCCGGGGCCATCATAATAAAAATAGGAAGATGTCTTTTAAAATTAACTTTTTTCTTCTTCGCGCGTGGTATTACTTTAATATCACTCTGCACTTTTTTCATTGTAGCTTCTTGCGCCAATGTTCTAACCTCCTTATAAATATATATTTGTTACTAATATTAATTTTAATAGAGCTGTAACTTTGCTACTATCTAAAAAACGACTTTTAATGTTTACTATTCCATTACTGTGAACGCATCCAAACTCCGGAATACTTATTCGGGATTATAGAGAACTAGCTTAAAACTAGTTCTCCTATAAAACTACTTCTTATTCGCTTTCCATTCATCCAGTTGTTTTTGTTTTTCTGCAATGATTTTATCTGCACCGGCAGCTTTTAGCTTTCCATGAAACTCTGGTAAGCTTTTATCAGGATCCAATGTTCCCATTTCTAAGGCTTTTTGATATTGTTCAATAACGTTAGACACAGTAGCAATTTCTGTCTTAACAGGATCTGCATTAAAGGTAAATCCAAAAGCGGGTGATTGCCTAGCTGTATCATTAAATGCGCTCATTTGCTCCCAGTAATCTGCTGGCTGACCTTCTTTAATCTTTGTAATAAAGTTATTGGCAAGTTGCCACTGATCTAAAGAATAACCTGAATCTGGAATTAAATTAACAAAACCATCTGGAGTTTCTTGATAGTGTTTTCCTTCAATTCCTAGAGTAAGTAAATTCATAATATCTGCATCAGTGTATAATAAGTTTAAAAATTCCATTGCTTTTTCAGGATTTTGGCTATTTTTAGCGATAGATAACATGAAGCTTGTTATACTTCCTGTTGCTTGAAAATTATCTGTTAGTCTCACTGCATCCATTTCATAACCAGTGATAATCGATTCTTGCCTTTCAAAACCTGGTTTCGTGTTATTCAAATACCCAAATGCTTTACCGTTTTTAACTTGCGGCGCTCCTAGTTCTTGAGCGGTAGCTGCATCTTTTGGTGTATAGCCAGCTTGATACCATTCCCTAGCTTTTTTGACAGCACTTTCATAAAGAGGATGTTCAAACTGATTGATGACCGTCCAATCCCCTTCTTTTGTCAAATCAAGAGCACCTACACTGCTACCGAAGTTATCAAACTTACCATAAGTAAATGCGGTTACAGGTGTGAGAGCACTTCCAGAAGGAACAATGTCGGGTTCATTTTCTTTAATAACTCTAAAGACTTCGTCTAAATCTTCAAATGTCTTTACATTGGACAAATCAATATTATGTTTATCCACAAGATCTTTTCTCATAACGAATCCATAGTCAGCAGACCACTCTCGCATTGATGGGATTCCATATATTTCTCCATTAACCCTAGTTGCATCTAATATATGATCTGGAAAAACCTCTAATATTCCTTGACCATAAGATTGTAATAAATCGTCTAAAGGAACTAATTGTCCTTTAACTGCTTGAGTATTGTAGTTGAATACGCTTCCAGTGACAATAAGGTCCAGCTTTTCACCAGAGGTCAACATTAAATTTGTTTGCTCATTCCATACTCCAAAGCCTGTCGGTAAAAGTTCTACAGTTGCATTGATTTTTTCTTTAGTAATTTTACTGATTTCTTCCTCTATTAGCTTTAAATCATCTTGTGTTCCAGTATCGAGATAAGCCATGGTAATTTTATAAGCTCCATCTCCGTCCTTGGTAGAGCTCTTTTTTGATTTACCACCTCCAGCACAACCTGCAAGAATGACAGAAACGATTAAGATAGTTGCTAGGAGTAAATTAGAAAGTTTTGATTTCTTAAACATGATTCTCCCCCCTGGTATTTTAATAGATTTGAATTGAAAAGAATTAGTTCCCTTAACACCTTAGTATAATGCGCTTACATTTTCATTTAAAAATAAGCATCACCCCTTCTATTTTTCACGTATCAAATAAAGATGTTTGAGATATTTCCTTTATCACCTATGCTAGACTATGCTACATTTCTTAGTCTCATCATTTTTCACTTCGATGTATAAAACATTGATATCAATATCTTTCTGTGGAATAAGAATTGATCCGATGGCGATCACTTGTCTTACACTTATTCTCACCCCACCACCTCCAGCCGGACCGTTTGTCAATAATGACTCAAATTCATGTCCGATCCGCCGTGCATCAACTTCTGACATCGTACGCCCTGCAATCCTTAGGCGAACATCCTTTGCTTCATGATGTGTATCACTACTGATTTTATTTGATAGGAAATCCCTATATAAGGAATTAACACCAATAAAATCTACCCTTAATTCCTCAAAAGGAACGTCATTCATTTTTAATCTTTTGTCAATGATTTGACTTGCTAATTTAGCTCTGTCGTAAGCCCCAGATCCCCCGTAGCTAATCTCGCACTCTACCATAAAACCATCAAGATATCCTATACTCGTTTTATAATAATCTGTTCTCTTTTTTCCGGTAGCTCCTATTACAAGAACCTCATCTTTCCTTATCTCCATTACCTGCACTTTAGAAAAATCTGCTATAACATCTGGTGTTAAATAATTAGCCGGATCATGAATTTCATAACAAATTTGTTCTTTTACAGTAGCTGAACTAACAATACCTCCAGTGTCTTTCAGTTTCGATATCGTGATATTTCCTTTTTTATCAACTTCCGCGATTGGATACCCCAAGTTCCATATTTCTGGAACTTCCTTTAATCCTGGATCAGCAAAATACCCTCCTGTTACTTGGCAACCACATTCCAGTAAATGCCCCGCCATAATCCCCTTTCCCAATAAATCATAGTCGTCTCTTTCCCAGCCAAACTCAAACATTAACGGACCCAGAACTAATGCCGGGTCAGCTGCTCTTCCCGTAACAATAATATCTGCATCACTTTTCAACGCTTCGACAATTCCTTCCGCGCCAATGTATGCATTCGCGGATATAATAGAGGATTTTATCGATTTAACAGATTGCCCAGTCTCCTTAATAGGTTGCTCTAAATATTGATCGATTAAATGAAAAACATCGTCTCCCAAAACTACTGCAATTTTTACATAAGGTATGTTTAATTGAACAGCTATTTCTTTGATTTTCGCAGCAGCAGATCTAGGATTAGCAGCACCCATATTTGTAATAATCTTCACTTTTTTTTCCAAGCAAATCGGTAAGAGTTTAGCAAACCTATATTCAAGCCATTCATTATATCCTTTATCTGGGTCTTTTAATTTTTCTAATTGTGCCAATGCTATTGTTCTTTCTGCTAAACACTCAAAAATAATATAATCCAAATTTCCTTTTTCAATTATATCTATTGCTGGTTTAATACGGTCTCCACCATATCCAGCACCAGATCCAATTCTAATCTTTTTCAAGGATACGCCCTCCTACTAAGCTGACTAATCCATTTTTTAATGCAGGCTACTGAACGACCCTTACTTGTTCCGCTTAATAGAAGTGCTCATTCCCAATGTATTCGAGAAAAAATTACATTTTATTAAATCCATTATTAAAATTTCCTCCTTTTTATTGCATGTGGTCTTTTAGTTAACTAACATTAGGATATTTTTACCTCCTTTTAAAATAGTGGTTTTAGTGCATTTATTTCGATGATTTTCAAAACTATTTCGACTTTTTTGAATGTAAAAATTCTAACTAAATATTGTATGAACAATTTTATTTCATTTTATATATAGGCAATAGAAAAGTAAAATACAGTTTGTTAATATTAATATAGGCACATCCTATAGAAAGGAGACGATTATTATCAGAGTCGAACAGCTAAAATACTTTGTAGAACTAGCTAAATACCAATCATTTTCTCTTACTGCTAAGAATCTTCATATTTCTCAACCAAGTATTAGTCAAGCCATTTCTAATTTGGAGGATGAATTAAATGTGAAGTTATTTGAGCGGTCACGTTCAGGAGTGAAACTAACAAAAATAGGTGGCTCACTATTAAACAAAGCACAGAGTATCCTTAATTTAATCCAAGACATTTATGATGAGGCTCAAGCTGAAACTGATATATTAAACGGAAGTTTAAAGATAGCTTCCATTCCCAGTATGTCCAACGCATTCCTTAGTGATGTACTGTCAATTTATAAAAAAAAGCATCCTAATGTTCGGATAGAGGTAAATGAGGATGGTTCTAAACAAATAATGCAAGATGTAATTACTAAACGAGTGGATATTGGATTAATTTCTTCTCAGCCTGGTGAACAATTAGATAACAGGGTGGAATTTCGTCATTTACTAACTGGCACTTATATGGTTTGCATTGGCAAGAACTCTACTGTCCCCCTTTATAATCCAATGCCGGTGGAAATAATCGCTCAAGAACCAATTGTGACATTTAAAGAGAATTTTCGCCAACATGAATATCTAAAAAAATTATTAAATACTGATCATTTCAATATAATGTTAACAACGGGCCAAACAGAAACAACTAAAAAGTTAATTACCGAAGGAGTCGCTATTGGCTTTTACCCTGATTTCTCCATCATGAATAACGCATACGTTCAGTCCGGTGACATTATTCCCTTGGAAATTAAAAATAATGATTTAATTCTTTTATTTGGATGGATTCGATTAAAAAATCATAATATGTCCAAGGCTTCTATAGAATTTATTAACATTTTGAAAATGGCTATTCAAAATCAAATGTTTTCCCAATAAGGGCATTCCAGTTTTCTTTTTTATCGAACTTTTCACATGATCCTATAAAACTGACACATGATCGACAAGTGCTTGGCACATGTCGATCTATTATATTCCCTTATATTTATCTTTAAAATATCATTAGCATTGCGTAATTTAACTCCATAAAATTGGTGTAAAAATTTTTCTTACATACTAGTTTTTTGAATGATATTCCCAATCTATACAGTAACTTGTAGTCTCCCTTTTTCCACATAGCTCATATCGCCAATTGATTTTACTGTGAATTTTCCGCCTGCGTACTCTATTTTTGTTACACTTGCATTGTCCAATCCCCTTGCTTTATTAGACGGATCAATTGTGGCTAACAATGCGCCGATGGTCATTCCGTGAGTAACAATTAAAACATTCCCTCCACCATTCTCCGCTTGCTTATTTGCAATTTCGTCAATACTTTCCTTAACGCGAAGTGAAACTTTTTCCCAGTTTTCTGCCTGTTTCGTTTCATCTAATGTGGCAATGGTATCGACAATTCTTGATAATCCGAAATTACCTACTTCCTCCATAGAATCAATTTTTAACTGATCTAATATATGAGTCCACATCGTCGCATTCAAATCACCTTCGTATTTACCAAAGTTTACTTCTCGTAACTGTTTATTTTTTATAAAAGCTAAATCTTGATGTCCACTTTCATGTAAAACAATTTCAGCTGTTTCAATAGCGCGGCCACTGTCACTACTATAAGCAGCATCGAAAGAGATCTTTTCTATTTGCAGCCCCTTTCCCAGTGCAATAGCAACTTCAACTCCAGCTTGTGTTAAAGGAGAATCTGCCCATCCTTGCACTCTATCAGCTGTATTAAGCATCGTTTTTCCGTGTCTGACTATATAAAGTGTTACTACTTGTTTGTCCATTTTTAAGCCCCCTAAAATACCAATTGAGATCATTATTTTGTTTTTTAGTAATATGTTCGATATTCATTTGGAGTTACTCCTGTTACTTTCTTAAATATTTTGTGAAAATAACCTTTCTCGTAACCAATCTGTTCAGCAATTTCTTCCACCGTTCGATTACTTTTATCCAATAATTCTTTTGCTCGGCTCATTTTCATTCTTGTCACGTATTCCAGAAAATTTTCGCCTGTTTCTCTTTTAAAAAGCCTACTTAAATGACTATGATTTATATGAAAATGGTTTGCCACTTCATTCAACGAAATATTTCTATCGATATTAGAAATAATGTATCTTTGTACATTTAATATTTCTTTTCTTTTTGATCGTTTATATATTTCTTCCATAAGAAATATAGACTTCTCAAAAAACTGTACTATATAATGTTTTACTTCAGATAATTGGTGGAGATAGGACAGACTATCGTATATTGATTCTTCAACTTTAAAATGATCACTTGGTATGATGAATTTCATTTTGATTTGTAATTCTATTAATACTTTGCTAAAAAACTCTTTTACAATATTCGGTTGAAAATTTTTTTGCTTAATAAATTGAAGCCAATGATCAGCCAACAAAGTTATGCCCTCTTTATCATTTTCAAATAAACAATTACGAGAGTCATCCAAGACCTCCAAATAATAAACATATATATCTTCTTCCGAAAAAGGTTCCTCGGTAAGTGTATTAATGATTTGATTGCTATAAAAGAATTGATTCTTTGCAGACCAAAGTTCTAACATTTTATAGCGAAACTCGTGGAACGTGCTACACTTATTTCCAATCATAAATGATGTTTTCACAGACAAAACTTTTTCTAAATCTGCATGTATGTCCATTAATGTCTTATTCACGTCTACGGACTGCTTTCCATCACTAAGGATAAATAGGAAGAATATATCATGGCTATATTGAAAGAAAACCAGGTTGTTATACTTGCTGATTATTTCATTAATGATATTACTTGAAGCATATTCAAGTAATGTATCAGACATATTATATCTTAATTTTGCACCTGTTGAATTACCCATATATCCCATAACCGGAATACATTTATACTTATTTAAGTCAATTTTATAGTTCAACGCCTCTTGTTCCCATCGTTCCATATCCCAAACGTCACTTTTAAGTGTATTTCGAATCCATTGACTCTTTAGTGTCGATAATTCATCTTCGCTTATTTTGAGTAACTCTACTTGTTGAAAATGAAGGTCGTTTTTCGCGAGAGAGTTTTTAAATTCTTGTAACTTTTCTATGATGATGTCAGCATTTATCGTCTCCTTTAAAATATAGTCATCGACCCTTAGCTGAATCGCCTTTTGCGCAAATTTAAAGTCATCGTGACAAGATAAAATAATCGATAAAAGATTAGGATTAAACTTCTTGACCCCTTCTATTAATTCTAATCCGTTCATTTTTGGCATGCCAATGTCAGTGATAAGTAAATCTGGGGGACATTTTTCGGCCACTTCCAAAGCTTTTAATCCGTTTTCAAACGTTCCAATGACCTCAATTTCCAGCTCATCCCATGGAATATTTTCAGCAAGATACATGAGTAATGGATAATCGTCATCCACTAACATAATTTTGTGCAAACTTATCACCTACCTTTTTAACAGGTAATTGTAAGGTCACCTTTGTCCCTTTCTTTTCCTCACTCTCAATTTCCATTGAAAATTCCGAATTAAATAAAATATTTAATCGATCGTATACATTACTGATGCCTATCCCTCTAGACACCCCTTCTGGTTGCGCTTTTATATGGAGCCTTTCAAGAATAATGTCTACTTCTTCTGAGGACATACCACGTCCATTGTCCCTTACTGCGATTGTCATGATCTGTTCTTTCTGAATTACTTCAATGATAATCGTTCCTTCTCCCTGTTCTAATCCGTGAAAAATAGCATTTTCAATTAATGGTTGTAAAATAAAGCGTGGAACCTGATAAGCCAAACATTGAGAAGGAATCCTAATAATTAAATCTATTTCTTCTTTATTTCTAAAGTTTATGAGCTTCATATAGTGGGTAACAGTATCTAATTCTTCCGACAAAGAAATAAATTCATTATTCCGATTGATACTCATCCTGAGGAATGAAGAAAGAGAACTTAGTAATTCAGCATTTTCATTATCGCCTTTCAGCAAAATCCTCATTCGAATCGAATTCAAGATATTGAATAAAAAGTGAGGATTCAACTGTGCCTGCAACATTTCCAGCTCTGCCTTCCTTTTTTGTTCTTGCTCTTTTTTAATTTGAATAATCATATGATTCACACGGTCAAGCATTAAATCAAACGATTTCCCAAGTTTTCCAATTTCATCTTTGCCAATTATATTGGAGCGGACGCTTAAATTTCCTTGATTCACCTGTGAGGCAACAGAAGATAGTTTCAATATGGAAGATGTAAGCTTTCGAATAATTAGAATAATGGCGGTAATAAAGATTAAAAAAATAATGATTTGTATAAGATTGATATTGCCATATAGGTTTTTAATGAATCCTAATATATTTTTTGAGGGGGCGATGCTAATCAACTTCCAACCACCGAATGATAGTTCTTTAGCTAAAACAAATTCTTCGGAGTTGCTCATCTTGATTAAGTTCGGCTCACCTACTGGATAATCATCCACCTGAGCTACATGCCCAACCATGTGTGGATCCGTATGAGATAGTATCGTATTTTCATTATTTATGATCATAAATTTTTGATCCTGACCATAATTTTGAAACGCACTGCTAATCGAACTTTCGGGAATGCTAATGAATAAATAGCCATACGGTTCAGCAAAAGACCCTTTTAAAGCACGTGCAATTGTGATAAAGTAAGGGCTTTCTTCTTTGTCTTGCGGAATGTATGCCTTTTGTAATCCAACCCAATATGTTTCCAGCGCACCTAAATGTTGCAGCTTGTCATACCATTCTTCTTCTTTAAAGAAGCTTTCAGGATTGAAATGTTGATAGGAATAATTAGCATAGGATGTACCATCAGGAGAAATGATTGTTATATAATATTTGCTTTTAGTGATTAATACAAAATTTAATAAATGGTTAATCCTTTTATCATTTGTCCATCTTTGGATGATAAAATCTTCTTTTTTTCCTCGTTTTTCAAAACTTCGATTCTCGATTAATAAAGAATTGATCTCAGAGTCAAATTGTATTTTATTTGATATATAGATCATTTCATTGATTAAACTATAAACATGTTGATAAACTAATTCCATTGAACCCTCTACATTTGTTAGGGTTTGCTTCGTTAACTCAGCCTTTGTCAATTGACTGGAAATACCCCAGGTAACGATGGCAGGGATGACTAAACAGACAACTGTTGCTATTATCATTTTTGACCTTAAAGAAAAGGATAGGTGCCTAAATCGCTTCACATAGTAGTCTCCTTCCCTAAAAACATCCCTTATTTACTTATCATTCCTCCAATGAAACGTTTTGTCAATGGCATTTTATGAATGCCTTAACATACCAATATAAGTCGCCCTCTACTTAAAGCCCAATATCAATATCATCATGATCGATACTATCCATTACTTTATTTTTCTCAAGCAGCCTTCCCATGGTTGCTATAAAAAATGAAACTAAAACAGAACAGATGACAATTGCATAGAATCCGGCACCAACGCCAATACCTACGCCACCAGCAAATAAAATCATCGCGGCTGATGTTAGTCCCTTCACTTTAAGTCCATCTTTTAAAATCATTCCTGCACCCAAAAAACCAAGACCTGAAACAATTTGTGCGGCTAATCTCATGGGGTCCATCATTTTACCACTGTTATATTCACTTAATGTTTCAGCACTTTCAATCGAAATTAAGGTGATAAGTGTGCAGGCAACACAAACATATGTATATGTTTTCACACCAGCAGGTTTACTCTTAAAAGAGCGATCTAGCCCAATCAGAAATCCTAGAGCGGCACTAATACATATACGGATAAACATTTCTCCAAAACCTGCAATATACATTTCATAGATTGATATGATATATTGCAAACGATCATCCCTTTCTGAAAATATGTGTCAAGGGCTGAAGAAGCCCTTGACACAAATATCATACTATTTATTCGTATCTATAATTCTTTGAACAGCTTCATCTGCTTTTTCAATCGTTGTGTCAATATCTTGATCATCTAATAAAAATAATTCAACCTGTTCCTTAAATACATTTTCTGCTTCTATATAGTAGGCTGGTGTAAAAGTCAAAGGTGTTGGTTTAGATATTTTCAATACATTTTTTAGTGATTCTCCATCTACAAATTCGGGACTGTCCGTTTTGCTTAGAATGACATCAACTAATTCATCTGTATTCGCTTTCGTCCAGTTTGATAAGTATTTCTCCTGAAGAATAACCCCTTCTGTCGCTAAAAAGTAGGCAAATTTTGCACTCTCTTCTTTATGTTTTGAAGTTGCAGCAACTGAAACTGTATTTATATTTGCTGGTAGTAAGATTTCATCATCTTTATTTGTTTTAGGAAATGGTGCAAACACTGTCGTAAATGTCGCTGGATATTGGGCATATCCTCCAACTCGAGAAATCATCCAACCACCTAAAAGGTTCATCGCAGCTTTCTGATTAAAATACGGCCATGCATAATGAAGGTTTTGCGAGACTCTATCCGAATATGACAATGTTGATTTATCGATCTTTTCTGCTTGTTCAAGTATTTCTAATGACCTTTTTACATTAGGATCTTTCACATTTGATTTACCGTCTGACGTAACAATCCTGCTATTTTCAGCCTGGTTAAACAAGGCCATATAATATAAAGGACTATACATGTCTGCAAAATAAGTACCGTATTGCTTATCCATTCCTTTTCCACTATCATCTGTTAACTTTTTTGCATAAGTCAAAAAGTCATCAAACGTCCAGTCTGTTGGCACCTCTAGACCAGCCTTATCTAGTAAATCTTTATTTATAATCGTAAGCCATGGTAAATAATGAACAGGTAGACCGTAATAGGAACCATCTGCACTCGTCATATCAACTATAAACTCGTCCTTCGGATTCACACCCATTTCTTTTAAGAGTGAATCTAGTGGCTCAAACAAGCCCATTCCGACACGCGTAGAAAAGTTTGTAGCATCTGGCTGCATAATAACGTCTAATTGATCACCAGACGCCGCAAGTAAATCTAATGCTTTCATCGCTTCGTCTGCCCCTTTTGGATCAAGACGTTCAGCTTCAACTTTAATGCCTGGATTTTTTTCTTCAAACTTTTCAATTACAAGATCCAATCTTTCATCCACTGTATCGTACCAGTGGTGAAATTTTATCGTTACTACCTCATCATTGTTATTGGAACTTTCTTTCCCGTTACTGGATTTTGAACCACTTCCTTGATTACATCCGACGAGAATCAATACAATAGAAACAATAATTATTGCAAATCGTTTTTTCATTTTCTTTAATCCCCCGTAGTCTATCTTTTTTTGAAAGAAACCGTTATCATATTTCATGAACACCATTTATAGTAAAAACTTTATCCTTTCAACCCGCCTGCTTGAATCCCGGCGATAACATGCTTTTGACCAAAGATAAAGATGATTAAAAGTGGCAGTATAGCTATAACAGAACCCGCCATGACAAGTGAGTAGTGAACACCTGTTAAATCAGCAAACTGCGCCAAACCAAGTTGCAATGTCATTTTTGTATCTGAACGTAAAAATATTAACGGATATTGATAATCATTCCAAGTCCAGATAAAACGGAGAATCCCGTATGTTGCGATTGCAGGTAATAATAATGGCAATCCGATTCTAAAAAAGATCGTAAAATGCCCTGCACCATCAATTTTCGCAGATTCTATATATTCATTACTAATCCCCATAAAAAATTGCCTTAACAAAAATGTACCAAAAACACTAAAACTATTTAGTAAAATTAATCCAGTATGAGTATCGAATAATCCTAATGAACGATATAGCAAAAATTGCGGAACCAACGTAGCCTGTGATGGAATCATAATAGAAGCAAGAACTATAAAGAATAATAGATTACTGCCTCGAAACCTAATTTTAGAAAAACCATATGCCGCCATGCTTGAAACTAATACAGAAAGACATGTTGTTCCTAAAGTTACTTTAATAGAATTCCAATAATATAGAAAGAAAGGATATCTACCTAATAAAACCTCTTGGTAATTTTCAATCGCATTCCAGGTTGGCGGGATCCATTCAATAGGGTAGTTAAATACATCCGATTCTAACTTAAAAGATGTGGTTAGCATCCATAGAAAAGGCAAGACCATAAATATCCCAAATATCCCCATAATAATTGTCATACTTAATTTTTTTATTTCTACACCCATAACGTCCTCCTAGTAATGAACCCATTTATTCTGAAATTTCCATTGAATGAAGGTAATGATAAAGATGATAAAAAATAATACCCAGGCAATGGTTGATGCGTACCCCATTTTCAAGTTAATAAAAGCAGATTGATACAAATAATAAACAAGCAATGATGTGGAGTTAGCAGGGCCGCCCTGTGTTACAACATTAATAATGTCGAACACTTTAAAAGAATTAATGACTCCAGTAATTAACAGAAAGAAAGTTGTAGGTGTAATAAGCGGTAAAGTGATTTGCCTGAATTTTGCCCAAGCGCCGGCACCGTCTATTTCCGCAGCTTCGTATAACTCAGTAGGAATCCCTTGTATACCAGCTAAGTAAATAATTAAGTTAAATCCGATTCCAGCCCATATCACAATCATCATGATCGAAGGCAATGCAAATTTCACATCCCCTAACCATCTTGGTGGATTGTCAATTCCTATGCTCATAAGCACCTGATTTATTGGGCCAAAGGAAGGCTGGAATAAGACCATCCAGACAACTGATATTGCAACAACACTTGAAATAAAAGGTAGAAAATAAATGACTTTAAAAAACTCTTTAAAATAGACTTGCTTGTTGATAATTAAGGCAATCACTAAAGAAATAGCCATACAAATTGGAACTTGCAAAATAAAGATGAAATTATTCATTAATGACTTGGTGAAAATTGGGTCCTTCATTAGCTTTTGATAATTCTCCACCCCAACAAACGTTAATGCTTCACGTGTAAGCCCTGCCAGAAAGTTCCACTCTGTAAAACTTAAAAATAACGAAATGACAACGGGCATTAATGTGAATAACATAGTTCCAATTAGCATCGGCCCTACAAATAAATAACCTGTCAAATCCTCTTTAAATTTCCTTTTCTTACTCTCTTTTTGTCCTAACTTTATCTGTTCAACATTCGATGTTTCTCTTGCTATCATCGTTCTCATAAAAATCTCCTTCTATGAAATAAATATTCACCTACCACCATTTCCTTTTTTGTTTGATTATTATCAAAAAATGACCTCCTTCTCGTCAATAAGATTTATTAATTCTCATTATATTGATTTATTTGACTTTTCTTAATGTCTAATATTGACTACAATTGGTTAATTTTTGACTTTATATGTTTATTATTTGAGACCTTATACACAATTGCTGGAAATTAAATATCTGATTTCAGAACTATTGGAGGATGGAAATTGAATATTGGAGGTGCTATAAGGAATTAAAACGGACCACAGATGTTTATATTTGGGAAATAAGATAGAATTCTCGATTAACTCTGCTTTCATTTTGATATATTCGAGAATTAGTGGGCTAACGGAGTTTTATACCAAATTTTATCGTGGCAGGAATGTCATTTCTATAAAACAAAAAAGTAACCATTCCGATAAAAATCGGTTGGTTACTTCATTGCTATCAACTTAGATTCCGACATTACCGCTATTAATGCCTGCTACATTTTGCTCAAGAGGAAGCCAATCTATTACCTTTTTAATGTATCGGTTCCAGAAATCCCAGTCATGGGCTCCCGGTCCTTCTTCATATGTAATATCTACTCCTAGTTCTTCTAGATAATTTCTAAAATCTTGGTTTGCACCAAGAAGGGAATCCTTATCGCCACATGCCATGTAGATTTTTGGGATATTCCCATTTTCCTCAACAAGCTTTTTCGCTAGCCATTTAGGATTTTTATCACTGTCGGCAACTTTTGTAAGATCTCCAAAACACCCTTCTGCATAGGCACGACTTTCCAAGAAAAATGAAACATCATTTGTTCTATTTTCAATCCCGTCAATAATAAGTGCAGAAGAAAGCCCAGCTGCATAGCCAAATGTGTCATGATATTTTAAACCATTTCTAATTGCACCATACCCACCCATCGAAAGACCTGCAATATATGTATCTTCTCTATTATGGGAAAGAGGAAACATTTTTCTTGTAATCTCTACTAGTTCTTTACCAATAAACTCCCCATAAAAATTGTTGACTCCTGGATTATCCACATAAAACATATTGTCCCCAGAAGGCATGACAACAACAAGATCTTTTTCCTCAGCCCATCTCTGAATATTTGTTCCAGTGACCCAATCTGTATAGTTGCCAAAAACTCCATGGAGTAAATACAATGTTTTGTATGGCTTATCCTCCCTTACCGGCATACCTGGAAACGTCATTTTATCTACAGGTAGTATGACATTCATTGGGACCGTTCTTGCTAATGATTTTGACATAAAATTCACTTGCAATAATGCCATTAGTTATACCCCTTTCTGTTTTTACCTCATCTATACTTATAATCTATCAGCTTAGTACTTTATTTAGCCACCTTTTTGAATGTTTAAAGAAATGTTTGCAACTGTATTAGGTGGTACTTTCACATGAGATAGTAGCTATCTGTAGAATTATCTTTCTAGAGATTAATAAATAAAACGGTATTCTCCAGATCCAACCAACACCTTTACTTGATCTCTATCAAAAGTTACTGAAAGCCCGTTAGATTGCTCTAAAGGAAGCTCACTTTCAAATATTTGTTTCCCAGATGCATTAGGAAGAATAATTTCAGCTGTTGTATTAGCCGGAATTGTTACTTCTACCTCCATCTTCCCATCATCACGTTTTGTCCAACTCGAGGAAATCGTTCCATACATTGTTTCTAGTTTTCCTTTAGCAAACGATAATCCTTCACCAGGAAGCGGTTTAATAATACTCTTCTTATATGCTGGGTATTGTTCATCCAAATCTATGCCTGCTACTTTACGATACAACCAATCTCCAATCGCTCCATATGCATAATGGTTAAAGGAGTTCATGTCAGCACTCCAAAAGCTTCCATCTTCTTTTATGCCATCCCAATGCTCCCAAATGGTGGTGGCACCTTTTGTAATTTGGTATAACCAAGAAGGGTAATCCTTTTGAAACAACAGTTTGTAGGCAGCATCATTTTGGCCATTTTCGCTTAATACATGGTTTAAGTAAGGTGTCCCTACAAAGCCGGTCGTTAAATGGAAATCACTCTCTTTCAATAATTCCATTAATTTTTCTACAGCGCGATCTTTTGCTTTTCCTTCTACCAATTCAAACATTAAAGCAAGGAGTTGGGCTGTTTGCGTTGGCACTGAAAGGCGGCCTGCAGGCGTTACAAATTCCTCGTTAAAAGCATTTACAATATTTGTGTGAAGCTCAGCATATTGCTCCGCATCCTGAGATTTTCCTAGTATCTCAGCTGTTTTTTGAAGCAATGAAGTGGAATATGCATAAAACGCTGTTGCGATATAATCACGGTCAGTAGCTCCGACATAACTATCTGGCTTTGAATCAAGGGCTAGCCAGTCGCCAAAATGGAAGCCTGTATTCCATAGAAACTCGTTTTCCCCCTGACTGCGAATATATTCAACCCAAGCTTTCATGCAGATGATAAATTCCTAAAGCGGTTGCATAAATACGTGCAGATGCGACAGGAGCATTCAGACTAAAGCTTCTGCGCAAAATGGGGCTTTGAGTGTCTTCAACTAATTCCAAATCACTTGGAGCACTAATCCATTCAGCCTTCCATTCGCCCTTACTAAGCAACCCAGTTTCCCAAAACGAAATTTCCGACCATCCAGTTCCTTCCCCATGCTGATTCCAAGCTTGGACACGATAATAGTAACGTGTTCGAGTTTTCATTTGTAAGTCCTTAATTTCGATGTGGATGTTCTCATCGGATCTCACTTCATCAGAATCCCAAATTACATTTTCAAAATCTTGATCTTCTGCCACCTGAATTTGATAGGCTGATTGAACAATTCCCCTTTGATCCGAATCCATTTTCCAACTAATTCTTGGTTTCTCAACATCTATTCCTATTGGATTTTTCTTGTACTCAGTGCGAACATCTGAAATGGTAAACATAGCATCTTCCCCTCCCTCTATAGATAAAGATTTTTTATTCTTCTGATAATAATGTACCATTCTTTTGTTTATTTTTGTATATGCATTTTTGTTTTTGCTTCGTTTATAAAATAAAAAAATGGCTTAAGAAGTTTTTGCCACTTCTCAAGCCATTCATCTTATAATAGATAATCTACAAACCAATCTCTAATATACTCAAGTCGATTGATTCTTAATGTTGGTTTTCCGCTCCTTGAAAGTTCGTGATTGGATTCAGGGAAGCGTACGAATTTTGTTTCTTTTTTACGATGTTTTAAAGCGATGAACAACTGCTCAGCCTGTTCAATTGGGCAGCGATAGTCTTTTTCCCCGTGTAAAATGAGCAGTGGAGTCTCCACATTATCAACATATTTAAGCGGTGAATGGTTCCAGAGCTTCTCGATATCGTCTAGTCCCGCGAGAATTTGCCAGTCTGTAAAATAATAGCCAATATCACTTACGCCGTAAAAGCTAATCCAGTTACAGATAGAACGTTGAGTAACAGCAGCTTTAAAGCGATTTGTATGGCCGACGATCCAATTTGTCATGAAGCCGCCATAGCTTCCACCTGTTACACCGAGACGATTTTGATCAATAAAATCATACTTTTCTAATGCATAATCGACTGCAGCCATTAAATCATTATAATCATTTCCTCCATAATCGCCGCGGACCGCATCAACAAATTTCTGGCCGTAACCGTGGCTTCCTCGAGGATTCGTGTAAAGAACTGCAAAACCTTGAGCAGCAAGAATTTGGAACTCGTTAAAATACGTGTTTGCATACATGGCGTGCGGACCACCATGGATTTCAAGAATAAGCGGATATATTTTCCCTTCTTCATATCCAACTGGTTTCATGATCCAGCCGCTTACTTTCCAGCCATCTGCTCCTTCAAATTCAATCGCTTCAGGAACAGATAATTCTCTCGTTTTTAAAAATTCTTCATTTACGTTTGTAAGCTGTTCTTTTTCACCAGTATTTAAATTTACATAAAATAAATCCCCTGGATTGGTCGTCGTGCTTATGGCGACAACTGCTTTATCATTTTTCTTATCGAGGGAAAAACCATACACGTATTGATCATCATTAATAGCTGGATATAACTCACCAGAGAGATTTCCAAAATAAATAGACGTATTTCCGTGATCTGTTACTTGGAAATAAAAGCTTTCATTATCTTCTAACCATTGTACTCGTGGTGCTACAACACCTTGTAGGAAATCACCAACAACAAAATCACCAACAGGCGCATCGAATTCACTTGTTACACATGTTTTTTTGTCATTTTCCAAATCATAGATCCATAGCTTAGCATGTGTCGCATTTTCAAATTCTCTTTCACTTCCGACATATGCGACGTAGCGGCTGTTTGGAGACCATGATGTTTGGTAAAACATCCCTGTTCCTTCCGTTAGCTTGCGTACTTCTTTCGTTTCCAAGTCTAATAAATATATATCACTCATAAATGAAAAATCTAGATCTTCTGTTAAGTCTGCAGTATAAGCAAGGTATTTTCCATCTGGAGACCATGTACCAAGCTGATAATTATGTTTGCCTTCCACAACAAGCTCCACATCTCCAGATTCTAAATTGACCATCGCAATTTGAGAAAATTGCTCCATATCAAGAAATCCGCCTGCATCTGATTTATGCTTCATTTTTTCAATTTCAAGCGGTTTAAGTTCTTTGTCGTCTTTCTTATCCTTTTCATATTTATCATTGATGGTCTCGTCTTTGCCAAGTTTTACGGAAAAGGCAATTTTCTTTCCACACGGTGACCAGACTGGCGATGTTGCACCGTTTTTACAATCTGTCACTTGTTTCGCTTCTCCTCCTGCTTTAGAAAGAACAAAAATTTGCGGCTTGCCATTTCTCGTTGATACAAAAGCTAGTTTACTGCCATCTGGCGACCAAACAGGTGAATTTGTTTTATGTTCTCCAAAAGTCCATTGCTGAGGAATTTTATCATTCAAGTTTATGTAAAATACATTAGAAACATAGTCTTTTTTCTTCTCGTCAATATGTGTTTCAACATATACTACTTCTGTTCCGTCTGGTGATAGTTGTGGGTCTGCCACTGATTTTAATTGATATAAATCTTCAGGTTTAATTCCTAGTTTCGATGTCATGTTTTATCGCCCTTTCTTGTCAATTCTATTCCATTGTACAATACTTCGACACCCTAAGTATTTTTCCTGCTCGTAAAGGAGAAAATTTTTTTAAGCCCATTTTAATAATGGCAGCATTTTCCTCTTGCTATACACTTTTTTTCTTAGTATCATTAAGGGAACGTATGTTCTATTTTGGAGGTGCGTGACAAATGACAAGAATCCCAACCGGGGACCGGGATATCATTGAGCAGGCCATTTATTTACCTATGTTGCTCACCGTATTGAACCGGGATTTAATTGTAGTAAATAAAAGCTCCTTTAAATTGAAAAAACCGTATTTGGAATTAATTGAAGAAGCAATGAAAGCCATTCAGAAGGATTTAGCTGAAGTAAAAAGGTATTTGCATAAAAATCATATCAAGGTAGAGCGCCTTAAATCAGATGATGCGTTTACAATGTATATGTTCGTTTATAAAGGTTACGAGGAAGAGCATAATTACTTTAATCCTAGGCTTAGAAATAGAACAGAAGAATTGCTCCGTTATTATTTATTTGGGAGGTATAAAAACATACATCTGGAAAAAAAAGCGTAGCTGCTTCGCAACAAATACGAAGAGCTACGATGGTTATTCTAAAATTGAATGTGGGATAAGTGGTTGTGCCCCCATTTGAGTAACAACATAAGCGGCAACTTTCGTGGCAAACTCTATCGAACTTCGAAGCGAATCACCCCTGCAAATTCCTACTGCTAATGCTCCATTAAAAGCATCTCCCGCTCCAGTTGTATCTACCGCATCAACACGTAACGATTGAACCCAGCCACTTTCTTCACGATTCATATAAAAAGAACCTTTAGATCCAAGTGTAACGACTACCGTTCCGACTCCTTTATCCAATAATAAGCTGCATGCTGACCGAATGTTTTCTTCTGTCGTCGTTTCAATACCTGTCAGCTGTGCAAGTTCGGTTTGATTCGGAGTTAAAAATGTCACATTTTTTAATAAAGACTCTGGCAAGTTTTGCGAAGGTGCTGGATTAAGGATAACGATTTTCCCATGTTGAGCTGCAATTTCCGCTGCTTTTTCAACAGTATTTACTGGAACCTCGAGCTGTAGTAGGAGTGCCTTACTCGCTGAAATGAGATCAGCTTCTTGTTCAATTTGATTTGGAGTCACTAAAAAATTTGCGCCGGGAAACAAAACGATTGCATTATCCCCTGCATCTGTCACTTGAATAATCGCTTGCCCAGTAGCTCCTTCTTTCTGGACAGAATCAATATACACGCCTTTATCTTTTAAATTATTAAGAGCTTGTTCACCAAAATCATCTTTGCCAACTTTTCCAATAAAATGAACATTTGCTCCTAGCTGGCTTGCCACTACAGCTTGGTTGGCCCCTTTCCCGCCGTAGTGAATGCTATGGGACGAGCTATGAAGTGTTTCTCCATTATTTACAACATAAGGAACGCGATAAACAAGATCGATGTTAATGCTCCCGACTAATGAAATATCCATGCCCTTTATCGTCCTCTCGTAAGATCTCTTTTCTTTAATACGGATAATAATTGGCCTTTTGTCAAAATACCTTTTTCCAAGCCCAATAAGGTCGCCATTTTTGCAACTGCTGGTGGTTTCAGCATACTTTCTTCTAAAATTGCATGATTGTAAAAGATATGCTCCGAATCATCGTCCGCAATAATCTTTCGATTTGCCATGACAACAATTCGAGAAAAATAGTCTGTAACGAATTCCATATCGTGCGTAATGGTAATAAACGTCTTTCCTTTTTTCTCCAACTCGTTCAGAAGGTTACTTAAGAGATCCAATCCAACCCGATCCTGGCCGGCGGTTGGCTCGTCCAAAATAATGACATCTGAATCCATTGCTAAAACGGAAGCAATCGTAACAAATTTACGAACGGAGTATGGCAAATTATAAGGGTTTTCATGAGAAACTTGACTAATTCCGCATAACTCCATCGCCCATTCTGTCAACGCCGTTATACGCTCTTGTTCAAAGCCCATATTTTTAGGGCCAAACTGGACTTCTGATTCCACATCATTGTGAAAGATTTGATCATCCGGATTTTGAAAGACGTAACCAACTTTTCGAGATACTTGAGCTGTAGTGTAGTCTTTTGTATTCCAATCCCCGACAAAAACATCTCCTTCAGTTGGTTTTAAAAGTCCATTCATCAATTTTACAGCAGTCGTTTTTCCGGCTCCATTTTGCCCAATAATCGCTAGACGTTGGCCGCTTGGAACAGTTAGGGTTAAGTTTTCTAGCGCTTTTGTTCCATCAGGATAAGCGAAACTAACATTTTTCAATTGAATTTCAGTCATGAGCAGCCTCTCCTATATTTGTCCAACCAATGCTCTCCGCTAATTCCTCATCGCGAATTGGGACATAATTTAATATAACACCGTTTTGCTGTAAATGTAGAGCAACTTCAGTTACATGTGGATATTGAATGTTATATTCTCCGTATCGGGGATTTGCAAATACTTCTCGGGTCGGACCTTGTAAGACAATCTCTCCATCGTGAAGGACAATCAAATTATCCGCGTATTCAGCAATTAAGTCCATTTTATGTTCTACTAAGATAATGGTTTTTCCTTGTTCTTTCATGAGCCTTATAATATCAAATACATGTTCTGTTCCAATTGGATCCAACTGAGATGTCGGCTCATCAATTACTAGAATATCGGGATTCATCACTATGATTGATGCTAGGGCCACACGTTGACGTTGTCCTCCCGAAAGCCCCATTGGATGTTTATCACGTAAATGCTCGATTTTTACAAGCTTTAATATTTCATTTACACGGTCGATAATTTCATTTTCTTCTACGCCTAAATTTTCGAGCCCGTAAGCTACTTCATCAAAAACCGTATCTTTTACTCCTGACACTTGAATAAAAGGATTTTGAAAAACATATCCAATTTTTTCGCCTAATTGCCCTAATTGGTAGTCGACAATATTTTTTCCGTCGACAATGACTTCCCCCTCAAGCTCCCCTTTGTAAAAATGTGGAATGAACCCACGGATAATATTACAAAGCGTCGTTTTACCAGACCCATTATTTCCGATAACAGCTGTAAATTTTCCTTTTTCAATTGTAAAAGATGCACTTTTTATAACTTGATCATCGCCGACTGGATAACGATATGAGACGTTTTTCATTTCAATGGTAGAATTCATGCGAGTATCCTCCATAACACCATTCCTACTAAAATAATAATGTAGACAAATGGTAGAATTCGATCCGCTGTGCTTTTTGTTAGCTTATGCAAACTTGTTTTCTTAGTTGGAGCGGAAAACGCTCTCGATTCTAGAGTAATTGCTCGTTCTTCAGTACTTGAGATGGATGATAAAATGAGAGGAGTTAAGGTTGGGATAAATGCTTTCGCCCTAGTCAACATTGATCCTTCTGTTTCTACTCCACGTGTTTTTTGAGCATCCATAATGGTATTCGCCTGGCGACGCATTTCTGGAATAATTTGCAAAGTAGATAATACAACGTATGCTCCCATAGGAGGCATCCCAGCATCCTCAAGTGATTTTACAAAGTCGCGAACTTCCGTTAAACGGAAAAATAAAATAAATACAGAACCCATTGCAAGAATGCGGGAAGTAAGGGTTAATCCGTAATTCAAGCCTTCCTCAGTCCATTTGAATATCCCCCACTGTCCAATTACATGATCACCTGGATAGAAAAAGAGCTGCATAAGGAAAATAATGATTAGCAAAAATACCAAAGTTTTCAATACAGTTCCAAAAAATTCTTTTACTACACCTGCTGCAGCAGCGATTAGAAGCAAAATAGGAAAAACTAAAAATGAGAATAAATAACCTGGAATAATAAGAACGGCAGCTGATACAAACAACGCAAAAAAGAATTTAGTCATTGGATGGAGCTGTTGGATAAAATTTTTCTGCACGATGAACCCTCCTCAGAAAAAGTATCTCTTTCCGCCCCTAAGAACGGAAAGAGTGGAAAAAAATTTATTTGCCGGCGCGTTTCATATAAAGATGTCCGTAATTCATTTTAGATAAATAACGGTCTGACATTTTTCTTACAATAAAGTATACGATAAGAGCAGAAATAATTTTGTCGGCAATTTCAAAGACAAATGATGAAGCAAATACCGCACCCCAAATTTCCTGTCCAGAAGCTAAAAGGGTTGCTGTAAGAAGAGATGAGGTATTTCCAGTAGCTCCCCCAAAGAAAAGCACTGTTATCGGAGCGGATACTATAACCGCAATGAATGTAATAATAATACCGGAAATAATCGTTTTAGGAATATTTCTGAACATTCCCCCTTTAGACAGGAACCCTACTCCGACACCAATCGCCATCGATGTGAACGCATACGGAAAATATACAGGGTTGAATATCCCGTTGATGAGATTTGTAATTAATCCTGCAAGTAATGCTACCCAAGGACCGGCAACGACACCAATTAAAATGGTTCCAATCGTATCAAGAAATATAGGAAGCCTTAAAACGTTTGCAATTTGGAAACCAACAATGTTTACTGCAACTCCAATTGGAATGAGGAGCATCGACATCATATTAAAATCGTCCTTAAAACTACGTTTCATCTCATTTCCCACCTTTTTAAATTATTGACCGATATGACGGCCCATTTTTTCAATCGCTTCCATAAATTGATTTACAAAAGCTTCACGGTCTACAGTGTGCAATACTTTTACATTATGAGGTTTTCCTGAACGATGCGAGTAGTCCACAACTGTCGCTCCTGCAGTATGGCGTCCTTCTGTTTCAATAGCTACATAGCAATCCTCTCCTTCGAAAAGTTCCGGAGTAACTACATAAGAAACGGCACAAAGGTCATGCAAGCGAATGCCATTTTCAAAATCCGTTTCTAGGAAATCATTGTTTTTTGCATTGTGTATATAAAATCGTAGCATTGAACCAATTTTCTGCGCTAAATCTGTGCCCATGCTTTCAATTTCGTTTAACTCTTCTAAATTGACATATGCCTTATGAGTGACATCAAGTCCACTCATGACAATTGGAATACCTGAACGAAAAACGATGTCAGCTGCATGTGGATCTACATATACATTAAACTCTGCAAAAGGACTCATATTGCCTGCGACAGCTGCACCACCCATATAGGAAATATAGCTGATTTTTTCTTTTACTTCTGGATGGGCAAGTAGGAGTGCGCCAATATTCGTAAGGGGACCAGTTGCGATGAGAATGACTGGTTCCTCGCTTTCTGTTAAAACAGCATGTAATGCATTGATCGCTGTTCTATCACTTTCAAGCAAACTTGGCTCAGGAAGAATAACTTCGCCTAATCCACTTTCTCCGTGAACCTCATCTGCCACTTCTAATTCACGGAAAAAAGGCTCATTTAACCCTCGTGCAATTTCAATATTTTGTTTCATGTAGCTTGTGAATGCCCTCGCATTGTAGATTGTCTTGTCTTGAGTTTGATTCCCTGGTTCAGTTGTAATTAATTTAATATCCAGCTCATCTCGAGAAAAAGCTAATAATAGTGCCATTACATCATCAATTCCAGGATCGCAGTCAATAATTACTGGTATCTTTTTCATCAAATTCACTCCTCGAGTTAACCTAAATTCATGGTGCCAATTATGAAAAATTTCAATTATACATTAGGTGATGCACTACTTTCACGAACTACCAGCGTCGGATTAAATAAAACGGATGTCGTCTCGATATTGTCGAGTTTTTGAATTAAAAGTTTTACAGCTTCTCTACCCATTCGGTAAGTATCCTGCCTAATAGTAGTGAGTTTTGGTATTAAAGCGGATATTAACGGTATATCGTCAAAACCTACGATCGACAAATCTGTTGGAATACGAATCCCAAGCTCGTGAGCCATACGATAAACACCACAGGCCATCATATCATTACATGCAAAAATAGCTGTGACTTCTCTTTTCATAAGAAGGTCTTTGGACTTATGGTATGCCATTTCCATCTGAAAATCCCCTTCGATAATATGAGAGGGTAGGAGTTCTACACCTGATTCACCCAAAGCTCTTTGGAAACCTTCGAGACGATCATTGGACAATGAAATGGACCTTGGTCCTATAATGCAAGCGATATTTCTATGACCTAATTCTATTAAGTGTTTTCCTGCTAAATATCCACCTTTATCATTATCCAAAAATACTCCGGAATGTTTTTTCTCCTCTTTCCCTCTATCAATGAGAACAAAAGGAATTTTTGCACGTGATAATTGCTCTTCATCTGAAGGATCTAAATGATCTTTTGCTGAAAATATTATCCCGTCTACCTGTTGTTCTTGTAAAAGACGTAAGTAGCGCTTTTCCTTATCTGATTGATCGTCAGAATTACAGATAATCAGACTGTATTCACTTTCATTCGCTTCATCTTCTACCCCACGACATAGCTCAGGGAAATACGGATTAGATATATTTGGAACAATTAAACCAAATATTTTCGATCGCTTCGTTACGAGACCTCGAGCAAATTGATTAGGCTGGAAGTCCACCTCCTCCATTACTTTTAGTACCTTTTCACGTGTGTTTTGGGACATTCCCTCCGCTTTTTGATTCAACACTCGCGAAACAGTGGTAATAGACACTCCTGCTTTTTCCGCTATGTCTTTAATGGTCAATCTTTTCATGCAATCTTCCCCTACAATAGGATCACTATTTAAGAAAGCGTTTTACGAAAACGTTTTACGAAAACGTTTTCTTATAAAAGCATATTGCGATTCTTTTAAAATGTCAATATTTTTTTCTATGTTTGTTAATAGCGTTTGCTTAAAAGCACCCTTCCTAGATAGGAAATCATGATTTCTATCCTACATACAGACACCTATTGCTAAAGAAAAAAGCTCGTTAAGAAATTAGCAATTTCCTAACAAGCTTCCTCTTTTATATTATTTTTTTCTTTTTATTCTATATGTTTTTTTAAATTCAGCTGCTCTCGTATGAAAGGATCTTGGAGGAAACGAAGAATACATTTCCATTCTTTCGATATTTTGCTGGAAACTAATTCGAAGCTGGGCAGTCCTAGATAGCTGATTTTCAAACGAACTGAAAGAAATAGGAATTTCGAAGCATTGGTAATTACGAAATTGGACAATCGTATTGTTATTTCTTCCTTTTTGATGTGAAGCGATATGATCATGTGAAAGCCATATACACTCTGGTCTAGTTGGTGATGTAGTTGGAATAAAATATATTGAGGTGTAGGGGTCAATGATGATGGGCGCTTTGTGGGTAACCATTATAAGTGTTTTCGTGCCATCTCGCCTACCGTTAAATGAGCTGCCGAAGTATTCACAACCTCTTTTTACGATATCCAATGGCTTTTCTGGAACTAGGAATTTGTCCTCTAGTTCAAAAATTTCTGAGTACACTTTATCATCCTCTATGTACGGTTTGATCATCATCGTGTACGGATTAATTTCATACTCTTCCATTAACAAGCTTTCTTTTAGCATTTTTTTACTCCCTTCCCAAAATTATTACAAAATAACCATATCATATTATAGGACAAATGTCACTACTTTTAAAAAAAATCAGATAATAATATAAAATATATTTATTTTCGAACTCGATTTACTCATCAGAAAATTTACACTGTTCTGTTGATTTTTTCGCCCAATCCGGGTATAATTAAAAAAAGTTTCAGAGGTGATCATCGATGGAAAAAAGGAAATCTTATCAGGAATTGCTTAAAGAGTATACGATGACCCAGAATAAAAATGAAACAAATGCTATGGAATGGTACGCAGATTTTTTCTTAAACGGTCTGCTTTTGCAAAGACGTGAGAAACAGCTTCGCGAGGGTATTGACCGTGCGCTTGATTTACACGATAAAGAAACTTTTACAAAGCTCTCGAAAGAATTAATTGAACTATTGGGTCAATAGACATGTCAAATCCCCCTTTTTTAAGGGGGATTATTTTATTTGTTTTCACTTGTCAAATTTTTCCAGTGGATAGTCTTCAATCATATTTATTCTTTCTAGCATCGTTGGGTGCTCATATCGGAAAATTTTAACTAAAAATGGAGGATTTACTTGACTTAACCCTGATTTTGTCAGGCTTTGAAAAGTTTTGATTCCCGCTTCTTTATCTTGGGTCATTTTAATAGCATATGTGTCTGCCCTTGATTCTTGGTACCGTGAAACCCAGTTAGTAAGTGGGCTTGCCAAAAATAGAAGGATGGATGTAATTAATAAGAATGCTGGGAGTGAACCGATATCGGTAATCTTATCTACTTTCCAGTCTTTCCCTCTTCGTGAAACCCATTTCTCCATTAATTTTGCCGTCAACCAAAGTCCGACAAAAGTGAGGAGCAAGTATCCAGCTATCCCAAAATAAATATGCTTCTCAACGTAATGTCCCATTTCATGAGCCATAATAAATAGGATTTCTTCATCAGTCAGTCTTTCTAAAGTTGTGTCCCATAGTACAATTCGAGAATTAGAACCCACCCCTGTTACATATGCATTTAGGGCATTCGTTTTCGTTGACATGTCGACTTCATACACATGATTTGCAGGTATATTGGCTTCTTGTGCAATGGCTAAAATTTTCGCTTCAAGCTGTTTGTCTTTCAAGGGATAAAACTCATTATATAAAGGATCAATTACGACTGGCTGAATAAACATCATAAAAATGGAAAATGGAATGGAAACGACCCAAGCTGCAAGCCACCAGCGCTTTCTATATTTCCTCATCAATGCATATAAAACAGTTATAATAATGAACATGGTTGCATACTGGACCCAAAAATCGATAAACTTATCCTTCATCCAACCCGAGAAAAGCTGGGTAGAGATATTATACGATTTGGAAATAGTATACGATAAATAGCTAAGCGGAAACATGACGACAAATGATGCAAGTGATAGCCAAAATAAGTAAACGGCATTCCTTACTAAGGATAGTTTAGATATCTGCTTTGCTGAATTTTCAAATATAGCTGAAAGTCCTAATATCAAAATTAAATAATAAAATAACCATTCATAAGGCGTTGCCAAAAAAAACATTAAATTACGGATTCTCGAATATTCTTCACTTAGTTTTAATTCCCTGCCATTTAGGAACGTTGCTGGATCAGCGCTCGTTCCTTTAAGAGCATTTGGAATTGATGAATCCGCCCAATAATATAAATACAAAAATATAGCTAATCCAAATAAAAGATAAGCTATAACGGCACGAATCGCCCATTTCCTAATCAATGAAATATCCCTCCTGTCCACCTCTTATTATATGTAGAATAAAAATCTTTAATTAGAACTCCTGTAATAATATTTTTCTTAGCTTATAGAGATCATGTTACTTATTAAACCAAGAACATGATTTAACAAAAAATGAATAACACCACCTGATCAATCAAGTGGCGTTTTTTCTATAGATTTTTTAAATTAAAAAAACCAAGAATATGCACTAAGAATGGCAATCGATCCAAGGACAACTAAGATGACATTGGCACCTACAATTGCAATGAGAAATGCTGCGGTCATTCCTACAACACCAAAAAGAATATTCCCTTCTTGAATAAAAAATACAGCAGGAAATATTAAAGCACCAAGAGTTGCATACGGAACATTTTTTAAAACTCCTTGTATAAAGGGTGGCAGCTCCTTCCCCTGAAACATGATAAAAGGGACCATCCTCGGAATATATGTAACTAAGCCCATTCCAATAATCGTTAAAACGATGATCGAACTGCTCATCCTTCGTCCCGCCCCTTTCTTTTCATCGTTTCTATCATTTCTACTAAAATAGCAGATAAAAGGGTTGCCACGACAATGGCCCATCCTTTACTAATAATTTCAGAAAAAACGAAAATACTATTAAACACCGCCGCTAGCAGCGCAAGACAAGCGACTTTCATACTTTTTTTCAAAGAAGGCACTAATAATCCGATAAACATGGAGTATAGAGCAATGGCCATGCTTTCCTGTAAAACTTGAGGAAGTCCTGCCCCTATCCCGAAGCCGATACCAGAGAAAACAACCCAGCTCGTATACGCAATTAAGTTAAGTCCGAATAAATATCCCGTCGCAACCGTTTCAGTTTTAGTAGCGGCAACAGAAAATGTTTCATCCGTCACACCAAATGCATAAACCGCTTTTTTCCAAGGAACTTCAGCTTCAACTTTTTCATTGAGTGAGGCAGACATAAGGAAATGTCTAATGTTAACAATAAATGTTGTTAAGATCATTTCTGCAGCACCCGTTCCGAGCGCAAACATGTTAAGTGCAATATATTGAGATGCTCCCGCATATAAAACTAAACTCATTAAGACCGTTTCAAATAATGTCAGCCCAGTCGTTTTTGCGAGCAGACCATACGTCAATGCAATCGGTGCGTAACCAATCGCAATGCTCACCCCTTCTTGAAGCCCCCGGCGAAATTCTGTATATTTCACTTTTGGCACCGAAGCTTCCATCCTCTAAATCCCCCTTAATTACTATGATTATTTTTACAATTATAAGCATGATTCACACTTTCGGCAAGAAAAGGGGGGATTTAGCTGGAACGAGTATCATTTGGCGTAGTGTTCATAGTGATAGAGTTCGTATGGAGGTTAAATATGATTGAGGTATGTGGAAAAAGCTGATGCTATCCAAAGGGAGCTTTCATAAAACCAGAGTGTTAATAAAAAAATCCACCGGTCAGTTTGATAAAAGTTTAAACTCCGCCTACAATCGTCCGGATCTATTTACCTTTAAATATCGGTTTCCTTTTTTCTGAAAAAGCTCTTAATGCTTCTATTCTATCTTCCGTAGGAATTGTCTTTTCATAAGCTTGACGTTCGATTTCAAGCCCCGATAATAAGTCCGTATTCATTCCTGTTTTGATGGCATATTTTGCTTGTTGAACGGCGACTGGGCCGTTTTCTAAAATTGTGTTTGCAAATGCTAGTACTTCCCCCATGAATGTTTCATGTTCGGTCGTTTTTAATACGAGTCCATATGCTTCTGCTTCCAAAGCCGTCAATCTTTTAGCGGTTAAGATTAATTCTAACGCCTTCGTTATACCTATTATTCTCGGCAGTCGCTGTGTACCTCCCGCTCCTGGGATGATAGCAAGACTTGTTTCAGTTAACCCAAGCATTGCCCGGTTGCTGGCAAATCGAAAATCGCAAGCCAACGCTAGCTCCATTCCACCACCAAATGCGTAGCCATTTATAGCCGCAATAGTTGGTTGTGGTAAGTTTTCAATAGCTAAAAATACTTCACCGATTTTTTTTACATTGCGGCGAACGTCTTGTTCTGTAAGAGTTTTTCGTTCCTTTAAATCAGCTCCCACGCTAAACGCTTTTTCTCCTTCTCCTCGAAAAATAATTACTTGAGCTTCAGTACAACTTTTTAAAAAATCAACTGTCTTAGATAATTCTTCTAGCATGTCATAATTAAAAGCATTTAATGATTCGGGACGCTGTAATGTCACTAAAGCAATATTTTGTTTAATATCTAGCTTTAAAGTATTCAAATCTTCTCCTCACTTCAAAGTTATTTTTTTAAAAATATACGCTTTACGAACGATCGGAATGCTAAAAAGGATGGAGTTGTCTACCAATGACCACTCCATCCTTTAACTAAATTAGTAAATCAAATTAATAATGTCTTCTTTTTCAACATTTCCAAAGTAATGCTTAATGTCTACGTCCTCTAACGCGCTAATGATTGCAGATTTTTCATAGCGCACGCCAGTCAGACGGTCTTCAATGTCTTTTACATCGCCAACGCCGAAGAAGTCTCCAAAAATTTTACAATCTTGAATTTGCCCCTTGTTCACATCAAGTCGGAATTCAATAAGTCCAACCGGGAAACGATGGGAATGCTGAATGTTGAAATGAGGCGATTTTCCGTAATTCCAATCCCAATTCGCGTAATGAACTTTTGAGATTTCATGAATTTGTTTCCAATCTTCTTCCGTTAGTCTATATTCAAGTATAGGAATTTCACCTTCAAATATAGATTGCAGTAATTTTTCCTTAAATTGTTCGATCGTCATTTTTTCATCTAAAAACTCAGAAATATTAGCAACTCTGCTGCGTATCGATTTTATCCCTTTCGACTCAATCTTGTCTTTCCTTACTTTTAATGCTGAAACGACATTTTCAATTTCTGAATCAAACATTAGAGTCCCATGGCTAAACATTCTTCCTCTTGTTGAGAATTGAGCATTTCCAGAAATTTTTCTTTCTCCGACAAGGATATCATTACGGCCTTTTAATTCTGCATTTACTCCTAATTTATTTAAAGCTTTTACAACTGGTTCAGTAAACTTTTTAAAATTTAAGAAACTATCTCCTTCGTCTTTTGTAATAAAGCTGAAGTTCAAATTTCCTAGATCATGATAAACCGCACCGCCGCCAGACAGTCTACGTACAACATGAATTCCATTTTTCTCGACATAGTCAGTATTGATTTCTTCAATCGTATTTTGGTTTTTACCAATAATGATTGATGGCTCATTAATATAAAACAAAAGATACGACTCATTCACATCCAAATTCTTCAACGCATGCTCTTCAATCGCCAAGTTAATTCGCGGATCTGTTATTCCTTGATTATCAATAAACTTCATCATTTTTCCTCCTCATATTTCTTCGTGAACCTGTCCCCTTTGGAACTGTCCCCTTTGGAGCTGTCCCCTTTGGAGCTGTCCCCATGGGGAATGGCACTAAAGGGACAGGTTCAATCCTTTTGATGCTAGAATGATTTGCTGTTCAAATTGTTCTGCTGCTTCGGCTTTCAATTGGTTTAGATCGCCAAAGTGTGGTAAATGGGTAAGTACTAATGTATTTACATTTGCTTTTCGCGCTAGCTTTCCTGCTTCTTCGCTTGTCATGTGTCCCGCTGATGTCCCGTCCATACCTTTATAGAAGTTGGATTCCGCGAGCAATACATCCGCATTTTTCGAAAACCTTACTAATTCTTCAAAATAAGATGTATCTGCTGTATAGACTAGCACTTTTTCTTCACATGTTATTCTCATCGCGTAACATGGTACAGGATGTTTTGTTTGTAAAAATTCAATCTGAAATGGACCAATATGTATAATACCATTCCCACTATAAGCAATGCCTGTTGTAATATCTTTGTACGTTAAAGTAGAAAAACCCTGTTGATCGTTTGTATGGCCATAAATAGGCAAGATACCATCATATCCACTTACATATTTACTAATTAACAGGGCATGATGTAGAACACCTATATCTGCTATATGGTCAGCATGGTAGTGTGAAAGAATCACAGCATCTATTTCTTCAGGCTTTATATACATTTGCAGCTGTGATAGTACAGCGCTGCCACAGTCAATCAGAAGCTTAAATCCTTTGTGTGTTAACAAATATCCTGAACTCGCTTCACCCGCTTTCGGATAACCACCCCAATGGCCGATTACCGTTAACTCCATATACACAACTCCTTTAATCGAACTAATATTACTATACTTTATTTTTTAAAGTTTAACAAAAAGATTGACACTTCCCTATCTGTTATAATACAATAAGCAATATCAATAATCAGTACTACAACAAAACACCGAGGAGAGTGGAGAATATGCTTGTAAACGTTGTAGAGTTTTTTAAAAACCTACCCGCTAAAAAATGTACAGAGTGCGGAGAAAAAATCACCGAACAACATGAATGCTATGGTACAAAGTGTGACAAATGCAGTGAAATTAAATAGAAAAGCAATAAGCCCCTTCTGAATAGAATATCAAAAGGGGCTCTTTCCATCTTTTATCTCGTTACTCGGGTTTGAAAACAAAATAATTAATTTTTTCTTAGCAATCAACTCAACATTTCAGTGCGGATTATATTCAATCAACCAACAATCTCGATATTCACCTTCATGAAGCTCATGCTTCGGTAAAAGCTTCACTTTCTTGAAGCCACATTTTTCATAGCAACGAATCGCTCTTTCATTCCACGTTTGCGGATCCATTACAATCTTTTCTGCCTTTCTCTCTTTTATTAAAAACTCTACCATAGATTGGACAAGCAGCTGGCCAATCCCCTGATTCCAATAAAACGGCTCGCCTATAAATTGATCCATACCATAAATGGGATCAATGTTTAAAAATCCAAAATCCTTTTTATCTTTATCATCCAATCGATAAAATTGAATATAGCCAATTGGACTTCTTTCGTACTCTACGATACAGCGGTAAGTTCCATCATTTCGATTGTAAAATTTCTTTAATACCTTTTCCTCACTAAAAGGATTATCCCGTCCTTCGTAGAATTCTAGGACGACTGGATCTGAGAGCCATTTTGCCAAAAAAAGATGATCTTCTAACGTTAATGTCCTAACTACTAATTTATCATTCTGAAATAACATTTTGGATGCCTCTCTTTAAAGCTATATTCCAAGCTTTTAAAAATTCTTCCACTGATCCGAACCTCTTGCTTCTATCCTTCTCAACCGCTCTTAATGCTACATCATAAAGCTCTGGACTAGCGTTCCATTTTTCAAAGGAACGATCCAATTCTCCTCCCAGTAAACAAAAGGCAACTGCTCCCATATTAAAAACATTTGTTCTCTCATCAATCTCCGCACCTAGTTCAAATTCTTCCGGTGACATAAATCTAGATGAGCCCCACAGGCGCCCCATTTCATTAATAAAAGGCTTTTGCTTGTACATATCAATATCACAAATTTTTGTCTGATTTGTAGTAAAATTATACATAATGCTGCCATCATAAAAATCGACAGCAACGTAATTTTTCCTTTCAACGTATACGTGAAACTCATAAATTTTTTGTAAACAAGCTAATCTTAATTCCAGTGGAAGCTGTTTAAAACGATAAAATGGCGACTCCGGATGTTCGTATTTGGCGGGAGGAGGATATGACCAATGTGAATGGAGACATTCACCCTCAAACCATTCAAAAACCAATACATACCCTTGCTCAACGGGAAAATGATTCTCTAATTTAACTAGATAAGGGTGTTTCAATTGTTCATATAGCTCCACGGATTGTTTCAACCTATCAATGGCATCATTCGGTTCACCTGAATATTCCATCGTTCTTGCCCCAGCATATTTCACAAATTTTTTCTGACCATCTTTTTCAATCCCAAAACAAAGATTGCCAGAATCTTGCTGATCAAAAACAGCAAATACGTCTCCAAATTCCTGCAGCCAAGGAAAATCATGTTTTTCCTTTAATTGAAATGACACTTTTCCTACATTAATCGTAACAGGAGTCTGCTTTCCCACTGTTTAGTCCCCTAACATTTTTGACATCATAATCATTCTTGGATTGACATAAAAACCATTTTTCAAATAAAAAGCCTCCGCTTGTCCTCCGCTTCCAGTCAACAAATATATACGGTTGATTCCACTCTTTTTACAGTAATTTTCCAAAGCAGACAATAAGCTTGAGCCCATTCCTTTTCCTTGTTCCTCTGTTTTCACACACATTTCTACGACTTGAAAATGTTTACCATCCCACCAAGTTTCTGCATACCCAATTAAAAAACCTTGAAGTTGATCATTCTCATCAAACAGTCCAACTCCCCAGTATTGAGGATGCTGAAAAATATCTCGCAAACGCTCGCTAGCACTTTCCAGTGTCCACTCATCAAACCAAGGAGCATGATTAAATATATATGTATAAAGTTTTGAACATTGTTCTATTTCGTTAATCGTTATAACCTTTTTAGATAGCTCCATTTTTCCTCCACCCTATATAAAAAATTCCATATGACCTTTATCCTGTCTGTAATAGTTCAAACGATCTTCCAAGGTTCCAGTGTGAAATTCAAATTTATGTCCATCGGGATCAGTGAAATAGATAGATTTTTTATCTTTTTCATCTCTTTCTCGGCCTTCGAGAATAGTTACATTTAATAGTTTCAATTTTTCATATACGGAATCGAAATCCGACTCTTCTATTGAGAAAGCAATATGCGTGTATGAATATTTAATCTCATCCCGAGGAATATCTTTTTCTTCATTAAGAGCCAGCCAAATTCCATTCAAATCAAAATAAGCCGTGGTTCTTCCCTTAACGAGAAGTTTTGCATCAAACACTTTTTCGTAGAATTTAATGGATGCCTCCAAGTTCGAAACCGAGAATAAAAAATGATTTATCACCTCAAATCCACCCTCTATTGATTCGGATATTTTTTTTGTAAAAATTTTACTGATTGCTTAATTAATGTCTGTAAAACTTCAATATTAATATCCGCCAGCTTATTTATATACACACAAGCCTTTCCTGACGTGTGTTTTCCAAAATCCTTCAATAACTCCTCTCTATGTGGGTCGCCGGTTGCAAAATATAAACTGATTTTCGCTTTTCGAGGGGAAAAACCGACTAGTGGTGCATCCCCCTCATGTCCTGATTCATATTTATAATGATACGAGCCAAACCCAATAATACTCGGTCCCCACATTTTCGCTTTATATCCAGTTGTTTCTGTAAAAATGTCCAATAACTGATAGGCGTCTTCACGTTTTTTTGGATTATCTACACTTTCTATAAATTCAATCACACTGTTATCATTTTCTTTAGTTTTTAATTCATACATTTAGCTCATTTCCCCTTTTTAATTATTACTAGAAGCAGCTGTGGCGGCTGCAATCGATCCCGCCATTGCCGCTTGTTGGGCCTGCATTATCGTTTCGATTGTTGTATATAGACTTGTTTCAGTCAAATTCGGTTGTTTCAATTTGTCTTTTACAAAAAAGCTGATAGCAAGAATAAGATTAATATCCTTTTGCCATTTAAAATGTTTTTCTTGATTAAACCGCTCGTAAACATCCGTAATGTCTTCCATATTTAATTCTTCTTCGGGTAATAAAGCGAGCATCCCCATCACAGGATAATGCGTTGCTTTTTGTTTTAACCCCTTTTCCTTAAAGGCATCAAAAACATGAATCGTCCTGCTTAATAAAGCCCCTTCTGCTTCTTCATTGTTCAAAGACAAAATATGGCTTAAAAATTGCAAGTTATTTCCTTTATAAAATCCGTTCTGATTGAGTTGCTCATAAAAATATTCAGTCCGTTGAATAACATCCTCCGTATATTCAGAAGCAAGCAACACTGATAGCGGATAATCTTCAGCTGAAGTTAAAAATGGATGTTCTTTCTTCATGGCATTATAAATCTCTTTAGCTTTTATAATAAGTGAATGATAGTCACGGTCTCCCGCTATTTTTAATAAAACGGTAGCTGCTACATAAGAAAATATCCCTCTGTTAAATTTTTCTTTAATCATGTTCTCATAAAGCTCAAACAAAGAAAAAACTTTACTTTCAGGGTCATCATAATTCACATCTAAAATCGCGGCAGCTGTATATCTTGACTCATATTTCATATATGAAAAATATCCTGCACTTTTCTTAATTTCATCGGCTATCTTGAAAAAACGTTCATATTGAAAGTCCTTTTTATTCATTGCGTATAGAGAAGCAATAATCATTAAAATTTTTTTGTCTGAAACTTTCCATTTCATTTCATTATTTAGTTGCTCAAATATTTGAATATAGTTGTCTATCATTTCGTTCATGTTGGGTCCACCCTTTCTGCTTTATGTAATGAAATACGTTCGGGTACGACTTATAGTTTCAATTCGGACAATTTTGGTTGAATAAGTATCATTCCTTTTTCAATCGACGTTTCAATATATCCAATGATTTGATCAAAGGTAAAAACATTTAATTTTTCATCGAGAACCCTTTCATCATAGTCCATGTCTTCGGCTATGAAAGGCATTAAATCTTGTACGTCTTGTTTTGTCACTTCATCAATCTCAACAATAGAATGACCGATCTTCATATCATTCAGTATGTCTCTTCCAATACCGTAATGGTTTAATAATTTTCCGTTTAATGACCTAAAATCATTGTGATATTTATTAATCATATTTTCATCATGTTCGATTCTATTATTCAACCATGATAGAAAGAAACCTTTTAGCCATAAATCGTCCGCAATTAAATGACTATAATACCCTAAAATATATGAAAACTCCTTATAAGAGCTATATTTTTCTAAAAACTCTTCATAGTCTATGCTCCTAGAAAAATCCCGTATATCTCCTTTAAAAAAATGCGATAACTCTTTTGGAGATACGGCATCAGGTGCAATGCCCCCTAATAAAAAGGAACCCTTATCCTTTATAGGAATTTTTTTAGCTATTTCATTTGCAATGATAAGATGCATAACTCTAGAACCCAAAATATTTTACTCCTTCCTACCATTTCTAGATTTCCTAAACCGTAAAATAACGGCGGGTGGAATTTCATTCCATTCAAATCGATTGGCTTCAATTTCTTTTTTGAAGCTTGGTTCTTCAATGGCATCAAGGACGAAATGATGTTGAAACGCAAGATTTAAATAGTACGATAAAGGCCTATGAAACATATAATGTGGGGTAGGCTGCCCTTTAATACCAATTGCTTTATACGGCTGCGGAGTGAGATAGTTGAAAATCTGTATACTATTCTTAGATTGTAAGCTGCCATTCATATCGTCCACTTCATGTACTTTTCGCATATTAGGAGATTGGAAGCATGGATGAGTAATTGAAAAAATAAAGATTCCATTGTCCTTTAGTAAAAATGACAAAGCTTTCATTAAAGGACGAATATCAGCTATATCCATTAAGGCCATGTTCGCTACCGCACTATCAAATCTTTCGTTTCCAAGAGCCATTAATGAATCAAAATTTGTTGCATCCATAACCTTATAATCAATATGATGTAACCCAGAACGCAATTTTGCTCGTTCAATCATGGAAGAACTATAATCAATCGCGACAACATACGCCCCTTTTTCCGCGAGCCTCCTTGAAAAATTGCCATTCCCACAGGCAATATCTAGAATCGATTGACCAGCTTTTACATCCATTAATTTTTCCGTATGCGGCCTAATGATTTCACGGTGAAACTGATTGCTTTCATCCCCCATATAATCATCCCAAAATCCCGCGTTTTCATTCCATCTTGATTTTGATTCTTCGTTCAACTCTTTCCATTCACTCAACAATAAAGCCTCCTTTTGTAATGATTGGACAGCAAAAGTTTTATAAAAACAACATATAAATTTCCTTTTCAGGAAACCACTTGAATCCCATTGCCTGATACAATGAACGGGCATTGTTATTATTTGTGTCTGTATTTAGATGAAGTCGGTTTGCATCTTTTTCTTTAGCTAACAGAATAGCTTCGTCAATTAGCATTCTAGCAATCCCATTTCTTCTAAAACTAGGCATAACAAAGAGATCTTGTATAATCAAAATTGATTTACCTTTGGTAGTGGAAAACCCCCAGTTAAGTGCAATGAAGCCAACCGGAGTATCATCGCTTTTAGCCAATAAAAAATTTGCATTTTGGAACTCCAATAATTTTGTTAGATTTTGTAAGCATTCTTTCTGATTTTTTTCGGTCCATTGATTTGGGTGCATATAATGAGCAAGTAGAAAACTGGCTTCATATAGCGACTCAGTGCAAAGATGAATGATATTTATTTTTGATTGACTGATTTTCATCACCTACTTTAAAAAATCTATTATGTAACATTCCATTATTTATATGAAAAAACCTTCTTTCTTTATTTTTCCTTACCTCAAAATAGAAAAAAGAGCCATCCAACTGACAGCTCGCATAATTCGATTTATTTTATTATGGCAGTTAAAGGATTCCCAAACAATGGGATTAAGATGAAAACAGTGATTAAAAAACCTACTAAAAAAATAAGAAGATTCTTTTTAATTTCCTTCCCCTCCCTAATATAATCTTAGTGTTTCCAAACGAATTTTATTAGTTTTTAATAGCATCCACAATTATCGACGGAGACACAAATTTATCACCCTTATTCCGCGGGTCATGATCCTTAGATCGAAAAATAAAACCTTGTTTCGCGTCCCATTGATTATAATGAAAGCTCCCTTCCTCGTCGTGGTATTCTAATAATTTTACTTGAAAACCAGCAGTGTGGAACATGTCGGATAGAGTTTTATAGTTATAAACGATTTTATGACTTGCAGCTGGATGATCCTTAGGACCTGGCCCTCCAACTTTCACTACATTTTGATACGATTCATCAGGGAAAAAACCGTCGGGAACCGCACAGCGAATATAACCAGATGACTTTAAATATGTATAACAAAGATTAGCTGCCTTTACTCCATCTTCATACGTAAGGTGTTCCCAAACATGTTCGGCTAAAATAGCGGTAATAGAATTTTTCTCGAATCTTTTTTCCCAAGTGGAACTATCCAATAAATTTAGTTCATTTTCCTGTGTATGGATCCAACCCGGATTGTTGTTGTATTCTCCCGCTCCAACGACTATTTTTATATCCATTATTATTTCTCTCCTTATTGATAAACGACATGAAATTGTTCAAAAACAACAGGCATATCCCATGTGAATTCTTGATTGGCAGCCTTACATACTTGCGTATAGTATCTTATATGTCCTTCTCGCCATGATTCCAAATTGTCATCTTCACCTTCTAATCTTGCTAATTCAAATGTAACGTCCTTAAATGGAAGAATTTGAACAGATGTCGTTTGGATGATACATTTCGGCTCCCCTGCCCAATTCGTAATGACGCTATAATCCCCTACTTTTGGAAGAGGCTCATGTTCAAAGTCATAAATGGAAGGTGCTGACGCTCTCTTCTGTCCGTTAAAAACAAGTTCCAATAATTCATTTGCTAATCTTTCATTTAGCTCAAAATGCCATGACGTATAAGGTTGGTCTGAAGTATTTGTCTCCTCTAAAAATTTCGCCCAATACGCTTCTACTTGATTCATAGATTTATTTCCCCTTTTTTCTTTTTAAAAATAATAATCCCTAATATAAAGACAATCAGAACGATAATACAAGCTATGACTGCAGGCAATGCCATTCACTTTTATACTTCCCTTCTCTAATTGCCTTTAAAAATGTATCATCTTGTGTTTGAACTGCAATTGCTTCATTTGTACTTATCCCTACAATTGAGTAATATTTAGTTCCTATTTCATAGGCATTTGAAAAATTCCCCCAATACGTTCCTTCCCTATCGGTGTGATTTGTCACATGACCAATTTTTTTATCAATCTCATATACCTGTTCTTCAGTAACGACATACACATAGCCTTTCCACACTACAAATGGATATGCCCAGCTAGCATTTGCATGAGGTGTTATTAGGAATGATAAAATGAATATGACGATTAAGCTCATCAAATAATTAGCCTTCAATCAATCCACCCTCTAATCTCCCAATTAATTGATACGGTTTGACTTCCCACGTTTCATAGGGAATAAAGTTCTTTGCATTCATAGCATCAATCGTACGCGATCTCATGTGGGGACGGGTTATGTACTCTGCGATATTCGATTCTTTTACTTTAATGAACTTAGCTTCTCGTATTTCCTCGGGCTGCATTATTATTTTTCCACTTACGTACGCAGCCTTAAAGACTACGGACAAAATATGACTTGTCGCATTATAATAGATCCCCGTAACCCCAAGTGGGCGAATCAAAATGCCTGTTTCCTCCAATACTTCCCTACAAACCGCCTCATCCAATGGTTCTCCGATTTCTACCTGTCCGCCTGGACACTCCCACGTATCAGGTCGCGAATGCGTTTTAACTAATAGAAGTTCACCATTCTCATTTGTGACATATGCAGAAACGGCGATAATATGTTTTGGATGTTCATTTTCCATCTTCTGACCCCCTCAAGGAAACAATTAATGAAGTAAGTTTTTTGCATGTTTTTACTAATTTATCGAGTACTTAATTTAATTCGATTCATGATACACTTATCCTTCTTTTAAAAGATGAAGTGCAACTTATCTTTTCTTTAAACGTCGAATATGTTAAACAGACAGGAGGGGCATATTGTGAAAAAGGGATTTTTACTATTATTGTTAACTTGTCTTTTTATGACAGCATGCAGTTCAAATAATTCATCTGAAGGCAAAAGTAGTGGCGGAAGCTATGACTCTTCTAGTGCTTCCGATCAAATGGAAGTAAAGAAGGAAAGTTTATCAAATGAAGTGGCGATGGAAATGCCGAGAGAAGAGTATGAAAATGCAGACAAGGGAACAGAAGCTAAAGACACAGACATAAAAACAGATAGAATGATCATCCATCAGGCACAACTGCAAGTGAAAGTTAAAAAATTTGAGAGCGCACAACTAAACATCGAAAAGAAAGTAAAAGAGTATGGAGGATATGTCGTTGAATCGAATATTTATCGCGAATCCGATGAAACAGTGAGCGGCACGATAATCGTTCGAATTCCCGAAAAACATTTTCAAACATTCTTAAATGATACTGAAAAACAAGCGGCAGAAATTTTAGGGCGGAATGTTACGGGGCAAGATGTCACTGAAGAGTATGTAGATTTAGAATCGAGACTTACATCGAAAAGAGCTGTTGAAAAAAGATTGCTTGACTTTATGACTGATGCAAAAAAGACGGAGGATTTATTAAAAATCTCGTCCGATTTAGCAAAAGTGCAAGAAGAGATTGAGGTTTTAGTAGGCAGGATGAAATATTTAGAAAATCAAACTTCCTTTTCAACGGTTGAGATCCATATGACAGAAACTCGTGTTGTCATTCCAGGAATAGACAGTAAGGATTTAAATACTTGGGAGAAAACGAAGAAACAATTTGTCGATAGCATGAATTTTATTTTAGCGGCTTGCTCCGCACTAGTGGTGTTTTTTGTAGGGAATTTACCAGTAATTGTTTTACTTTTGCTAATTGCCGGAGCCATCTTCTTTGTGTTTAAAAGAAGGAGACGTAAGGATTTATAAACAAATGAATGAAGAGCTAGAAACATTCCTATTGTTATCTAGCTTTCCATTCATGTTCGAGAATACTAAATAAGTAAGAATCGCGCCATCCATCTTTTATTAATACATCTTCACGCATTCTACCTTCTAATGTCATACCTACTTTTTCCAATACTTTTGCTGAACCAATATTTCGAGTATCACATGTGGCAAAAATGCGGTGAAGATTAAATGCCGTAAATCCTAATTTAGTCATCAGTCTCGCCGCTTCAGTTGCGTAGCCCTTTCCCCAATAGTCAGGATGAACAATATAGGCAACTTCACCAGTTCGATTCGAGAAGTCACGGATGTTTAATTCACTCGAACCAATTATTTTATTAAGCTCTTTTTCAATGATAACATAAACATAACGTGTTCTTGGTCGGACTTTTGCGTCATTAAGAATTTGATTGACAAAAGCTTTCGTATCTTCTTCTGTATTTGGTCCCCATGGTTGAAAACGTGATACTTCAGGTAGGGAAGCATATGTATGGATATCAGGCCAATCCTTTTCCATAATTTGACGAAGTTTAATTGTATTGCCATTTATCACTTCCATTAAAAAACCTTCCTTTTTAGCTGCCAAGCCATTGTAATACTGTCCTTTAAATAAGGCGGCGAGTTCGGATGTTCCACTATTTCATCATATGTTAGCCACAATACTTCTTCAACTTCATCCAGACTTTTCGGAAATGCTTCACCACTTTCATATTCAGTTAGAAAAACGATATCCACTACATGTTCACCTTTATCCGTAACAAATGATGAGCTGTGAACATAGTCCAGCTGATCTTTTACCTTAACCCCTACCTCTTCAAAAATCTCGCGTTTCACTGTTCGTTCCAATATATCAGAGGAGTTTCCTTCTTGATCCACTTTTCCACCAATAAGAGATAGCATTCCGCCTGCATGTTCTTCCTTTTTGCTTCTTTCGATAATGAGCCATTTTCCATCTCTATATATGGCCGCTTCTGTATTGACGATAAACATTATTTACCCCCTTTGTTATTTTTACAAGTCTTTTCTCCTTTTCACATACGCTCATTTCCTCTTTTAAAATTCCCCGTAATTTTTGCCAAAATAAGCTGTACCTCTTTTTCGTTCCCTGCTGCGTTTATTTTAGACAAGATTTTTTCAGCTTCTTTGCCTTTAATCGTTTTTACTAATTTCCCATTAAAATCTACGAAAACAATATTATTCCTGAAATATTCACGGTTCCAAAGAAAAGCTCCCTGATTAGCGGTATAAAAGGCTTCTGAGTAAAAAACTTTTCACTAAATAAATGAAAAAAGAATCCATTTCTGATATGGTTAAAACAACGACGAAATAACCACAGAAAGGATTCTTCTAATGGCTACTTTACCGCAATTAACCCTTAATTTCAATCGTCAAATTAAATTGTCCAATGATGGAGGTTCTTTATCCTCCGATACTGGTGAATTCATCTTTAGAGAATTCGATGAAAAAATTGGATTCTCACAGACTCTTATAAATCATTTAAAACTAAATGATTCGAGGGCTTATTTTCTGCATTCAAATGAGAACTTGTTACGCCAAAAGTTATACCAAATAATCGCAGGCTACTCCGAAGACGATGCGGCTGATCAGTTAACGAACGATCCAGTCTTTACCCAAATCATAGGGACACCTGCTTTAGCTTCTCAACCAAGTTTATCTCGCTTTTATTTGCGCTTTGATGAAAAATCACTTGAACAGTTAAATCAAGCGAATCAGGAATTACTTGACAAAATTCATGCATACCGAAAGCCGGAGGCCCTGTTCATCGATTTGGATTCTACCCATTCTGATACATATGGGAATCAGGAATCCTCGGATTACAATGCTCATTATGGAACCATGGGTTACCACCCCTTGGTTGCCTTCGATGGAGCCACAGGAGATTTTCTTAAGGCTAACCTTCGTCCAGGAAATGTCTATACTTCCAATGGCGTTGTGGAATTTGTCCAGCCTTTGATTGAACATTACAACAAGATATTCCCTGAAACCAGTTTATTCCTCCGTGGGGATAGTGGATTCGCGGTTCCAGCCTTGTATGACTTGTGCGAAAAGGAATCAGTTTATTACATTATTCGGCTAAAATCAAATGCTCAATTACAAAGTCTTGCGAAAGAATACCATCCTTCTACCACCCCAGCAGATGTTTCAAAACAGGAATGTTATTACGAAGAAACCATTTACCAAGCAAAGTCATGGTCAAAACCAAGAAGAGTCATTATCCAATCCGTTCGGCCCGCTGGTGAACTGTTCTTTAACCATGCCTTTTTTGTGACGAATTTTGAGGTAATCCCTCCAAAGGATACTGTACGCGCCTACCAAAAAAGAGGTACGATGGAAAATTACATCAAGGAATCTAAGAATGGATTTTATTTTGATAAAATGTGTAGCCATTCCTTCCAGATTAACGAAGTAAGGATGATGTTAAGCCTATTGGCATACAATTTAACAAACTGGTTACGGACTCTTTGCTTTCCGGAAAAACAAAAAACCATGCAGATTGAGACGATCCGTACTCGACTTATTAAAGTAGCCAGCAGACTAGTGAAATCGGGTAGATCCCTTTATTTTAAACTATCATCCAGCTTTGTATATCAACAGTTCTTTTGGGAGATTATGAATCGAGTACAAAAACTGCAGATAGAATAATCAGATTACCTAGTATAGATCAACTGAAAAAATTCAGATTTTCGGTCAAGGGGGTAGTCTGTCTAAAAACGGATCCAATTCACATAAATATTCAGTTAATTTCGCTTGATGGCCTTAGAAATGTAAGATTTAACCAAAAGTCGAAGACATTTCATTTATTTTCCAATTCAGACATGGTTCTTCAAGGTGTTATGAATAATTCAGGTTATTTTTACTTACTCGATATGAAAAAGGAGAATCATCTAATCTATGCCTTTTATCAATGTTGGTCATACTCCATGCCCCCAAAAAAGAATTTCTATCATAAAATATTCTATACCACCCTAACTATTTCCTTTTATAAAAATGGGGACGGGTTCAAATGAACCTGTCCCCATTGAACCTGTCCCCACCAAAAAATTATTTTACCGGAATCCATATTTCCGAATAGCAATCTGGGCTGTATGGATCGTCATCTGTATAAACTTCTAAGTCAGGAGTTCCAGCGTGCTCATAGCCGCTCGACGGAAACCATTCAGAGTGGATTTTTTTCCACGCGTTTTGCATAGCATCAGGCATAGCACCATGGACTTCGAATACTGACCATTTAGTTGCGGGAATTGTTAAGCTCTCAAAACCATTTGGGACATCACTTTCAGATGCCGTTGCAACCCAATAATCTATTTTCCCATCCGATAATGGGTCATGACAAACACCTAACATCCCTTTTAGTGCACCATCATTAACTTTTACCAGTGTGTCCTCTATTCCTTCTTGATGTACTCTTTCCCACATTTTTGGAATTCCTATTAGGTTTTCACCGTTTTCCCACGAAAAACTTTCCTTGACTCCCACTACTCGAAAGCTTTCTTTTTCTACAATTTTGTATTGCATTGGATCTGCCCCTTTCAGACTCACTTGGATCACCAAGCGGTTATATGATTTCAGCTTTCCCATATTTTTTCGTGCATCAGTTGGGGTGATTCCATGTTGTCTTCGAAAAGCCTTTGAGAAAGCCTCGGGAGAGTCATAGCCATATTTTAGGGCTAAATCAATGATTTTCTCATTTGTTCTTATTAAATCTTGTGCGGCTAGTGTCAATCTTCGCCGCCTTACATATTCGCCAACAGTCATATCCGTTAATATTGAAAATGTTCGTTGGAAATGAAATTGCGATGAGTTTGCTTGTTGTGCAATTTTTTCCATTGTCATGTCGTCAAGCAAATGATCTTCCATATAATCGATCGCTTTTTGCAAAGATTCAACCCATGCCATATAGCAGCCCCCTTCCCTTGAATAAATCATAGCAATATTAGAGCTCTCCATCCTGTCTCTTTCTGCTTTGTTTTGTCAATATTCAAAAGGGAGCTTTAACTTTTGTTTTTTATTCGGTTATAATAATAGGTCCTTCTTTTGTCACGATGACCGTATGTTCGATTTGAGCGACATAACTTTGATTTAATGTTATAAAAGTCCAGCCATCACCTTTTTCGAATACTTCTTCATCGTTAGAAGAAATAAACGGTTCGAAGGCAAGCACCATTCCATCTTTTAAAAGTTCGTTATCCCATGGCTCGTAGTAATTCATAATATGTTTTGGTGATTCATGCAAGGAACGTCCAATCCCGTGGCCCGTTAAGTTTTTGATGACTGTAAAACCATGTTGTTTCGCTGTATTATTCACGGCTTTTCCAATCCCGTTTAATTTAGCTCCCACTTTGATTTTTGCAAGACCAGCGTCAAATGCTTTTTGTGCTACATCACAAAGAGAATAGAGTAATGGATCACCTTTTCCTGCAACAAACGAAAGTCCTGTATCAGCGAAATAACCATTTTTCGATCCGGAAACATCAATATTTACTAAATCACCTTCATTGATTACACGTTTTCCCGGGATTCCGTGTGCCACTTCTTCGTTTATGCTAATACAAGTAAAACCCGGAAAATCATATTCACCTTTTGGACCAGAAATCGCACCATATTTTTCAAAAAGTTCCCCCGCAAAATCGTCTAACTCTTTTGTTGTGACTCCCGGTTCTGTTTTTTTAATCATTTCATCGCGAATGATGGCAACTATTTTCCCAATCTCTTTAAGACCTTGTAGGTCCTCCTCAGTTTGAACAATCACAGACTTTCCTTCTTTCTATCATTAATTCAAGTTTTTTAATTTCGTACAAATATGATTTTACCATAAACCTTTAATTCAATGCGTTTGGGCTATTTTATTTGGTTTTTGTAGGAAAGATTATCTTGGTTGTAACCTAGATACATTATTATTGCGCTAATCTTTTAAAATCGATCGTTTTTTAGTTTACGGGCCATAATTTTGAATTTACTAGCCATCGAATCGAGTTTACTGGCCGTCGACTTGAATTTACTAGCCGTCGTACCGGGTTTACTGGCCGTCGTCTTGAATTTACTAGCCGTCGTACCGAGTTACTGGCCGTCGGCTTGAATTTGCTGGCCGTCGTACCGAGTTACTGGCCGTCGGCTTGAATTTGCTGGCCGTCGTACCGAGTTTACTGGCCGTAGTCTTGAATTTACTGGCCATCGAACCGAGTTTACTGGCCGTCGAACCGAGTATACTGGTCGTCGCGTCAATTTGAGTTTCAGGCAGATTGACCCTCATCCTAATTTTATTGTTCATTCCCTGACTTTACTAGTTGTCAGCAACATTACTACTTTCCAATCATAATTAAGTCCAAAATGAAGCATAATATTTTTCAAATGAATTAAGGAGTGCATGGCATTGAAAAAACAAGCAAAGCAAAGTAAAAATAATAGGAATCTTGATATGAAGAATGACCGCCAGCAATCAGTGGATGATTATTTTGACCAAGAGACAGGTAAACCAGTACCTCAACCAAAAGACTATGAGGAAATTGAATATTAAGGCGTCTTACATTTACGGAAGAGATGCGTCAACAATAGCGCCTTCTTTTATATAGGTTATTATTTTTCGTGACTCTTCCGTAACCCTCTTTCTGCCGTGAACGTTTAAAAACCAATTGTCCATTTTCGTACTTTGGTCTTCTGCCGGGCACAGAGAAAATTCAATCCAGCTTGGCATATACGTCTTTAGAGTCAAATATGTCCTCCGCATATGATAACTCGCTGTTACGATCAACAGCCTTTTTACTTTGTGTAAATCGAAATATCTATCTAATACTAGTAATGAGGCGAGTATATTTTCCTTCGTATTCGTGGAAATGGTTTCAACTAAAATGTCTTCTTCCGGAATTCCTAATTCCAGTGCTTTATTTTTCAATACTATAGCTTCTGGCAAAGAATTTCCATTCCACGCGACTCCTCCAGAAAATAACAACTTATTTGCCCTTCCTTCATGGTATAGCTGCAATGCTTTCGGCAAACGATATTGCACAGCTTTACTACTGCCAAAAACCATGATGCAATCACCTTTTTCAAGGTCGTCATGTATATTGCTATAAAGTAGTTTGCTCATTAATTCATCTGTTAGGTCATCGAATTTTATTTCGGAAATTTTCATTCATTATTCCCCTCCAACATCGAGAAACCAACTACAAATTTTTTTCAAGAATAATTTTGATCTCGCCATTTTTATCAGTATATGTATCCATAATATTAAATCCATTTTTCAAGTTTAAAATCAGCATTTGCCTCCATCTGTTTTTCGTTTTCGTTTGGACCATTTTATATCCATGTTCTCTTAAAAATTCATGCTGCTTGTCCATTAACTTAGTAGCAATCCCTAAATTTCTATAGTTTGGATCTACACCACCTAGCCAACTGTAAAATTTCTCACTCGAAAGCTCGTATCCTATTTTATACCCGACTACTTGCGAATCTATAAAGGCAACATGGATAAGCAGTTTTCGTTTGTTTACCATTTTTCTAATCAATTCAGAAGAATCATGGAAAATATGTTCATGTATTTGCAATATTCCATCCATCACAGCTTTTTCAGGAATTTGTTTGTAAAAAGAAAAGTTCATTAGGTTCATCCTTTCTTAAATCAATAAAAATGAAAAAATCAAGTGAAATTCGATTATATAATTTGAATCTCACTTGACTTGTAGTAGGCTTTGAAAATCAATGCGTAGTCAAAGAATAAGGTTTTCAAACAGTTTGTCGTCAAATTACCACGGATTTGTCGACAAAATTGGTGTTTGCATAAATTTCATCGTGAATTAACTCGGAATGATCGACCAAACTAGTTTTCCCATGAGTTTCATCGAGAATTAACTCATAATTATCGACCAAATTACTTTTCACATGAGTTTCATCGAGAATTAACTCGGAATGATCGACCAAACTGGTTTTGCAGAAATTTCCCACAAAATATTTGGATAAGTATTCAATATTTCTTCCTAGTTCTTTTAATTTCCTCAAGCTTCGAATATAACTCTGTTTCAAGATCATATTCAAAATAATTGGCAAGTTTCAATAAATAAGCGAGACAATCGGCAAGCTCCTTACCAAGACTCTCCCTAATAGATTCTTTAGCTATTTGCATTGCTTCAACATCGCTATAACCCTCTGATAAATATTTCTCTGATAAATCAAACATACTTCTGAATTCCTCAGCAACTTCCGCTACTTCAGTTGTTAACAACATATGTATGTATAGTAAAAATGTTTGATTTGCTTTAAAGCTGTTTTCATCAAAACGATTGTATCCCATTTCTTTCTCAAAGCTGCGGTAATAATTTTGTAATTTTTCCATCCAAATCCCCTTCATCATGCCTAAAGATTTTTTAAAAATACATAGCTGACCTTATCATACTTCATTTTTTTCTCGTAGAACCTGTGTGCGCGGGCCCGCTGCAAGCCTGAAGATAAAGCGACTTTATCATAACCTTTTGTTTTTGCACAATCGTGTACATAGGTTAAAAGTTCATCACCATATCCTTTAGACCTTTCATCGGGTGCAGTCACTAAATCACATACCCAAATGTATTCACCGTAATACAACGTAATCATTGGCATGAATCCAACAACAGCAACTATTTTTCCATTATCATCAAAGTAAGCTGCCAATCTATAATCTTCTTTTTCTATTGCTTTTAAAACAAGTTTTAAATAAGCAGCTTCATTGAGATGTGTTCTTAAATGTTTCATCACTTGGTAGCCAGCTAATATTTCTTCTTTACTCTTTAATTCTTTAATCAACTTATCATCCCCTATGATAAAAAAGTCTTTGACACAACCTTGTTAATATTTGTATATTTTAGATACTACTTTATCTTGAAACGTAAAGGAAGGTGTTTTTTATGTGGCACTGGATTATTTACCTTTCTATTCCTTTCATTGCCTTTGCAATCATTGAAGAGTTAATCTATCTAATCGTAAACTTAAGTATTTTTCGTACAAAAAAGCAATCTGATAAATTAAAGGATATTGGTGAATAGACTAATATATTTAGAATATATTATCAATATCTTTTTTCGTTTAGCAATAGTGAAAAGTTATTAGATTTTGAAAGGGGTTCATTATGGCAGCTAATGACAATAGATTAGGCTTTGTCGTCACTGGGTTATTGCTCGCTATCTTAATGTCCGCAATGGATAATACAATAGTGGCAACGTCCATGGGTACGATTGTTGCTGATCTTGGAGGATTTGATAAATTTGTGTGGGTGACGTCAGCCTATTTGGTTACCGTCATGGCTGGAACACCGATCTTCGGAAAATTATCAGATATGTACGGCCGCAAAAGATTTTTTATTTTTGGGTTGGTCGTTTTTTTATTTGGCTCAATTCTTTGTGGAACCGCAAGTTCTATCACACAGCTTAGTATTTATCGTGCTATTCAGGGTGTTGGTGGAGGAGCCTTGATGCCGATAGCTTTTACAATTGTGTTTGATATTTTCCCACCTGAAAAACGGGGAAAAATGACAGGACTGTTTGGTGCTGTATTTGGTACATCAAGTCTTTTTGGTCCGCTCCTTGGGGCGTATATTTCAGAATACATCGGATGGCACTGGATATTCTTTATTAACGTCCCAATTGGCATTATCGCCTTTTCATTAATATTCTTCTTTTATAAAGAGTCGCTCGAGCATAAATCACAGAAAATTGATTGGTGGGGAGCTTTTACGCTCGTTGGTGCGGTCGTTTGTTTAATGTTTGCGCTTGAACTTGGAGGCAATCAGTATGCATGGGACTCCTTAACGATCATTGGATTATTCAGCCTATTTGCTGCCTTCTTCATTATTTTCCTATTTGTTGAAACGAAGGCTAAAGAACCGATCATTTCTTTTCAAATGTTTAAAAAGCGGCTATTCGCTACAAGTAATACGGTTGCATTTTTCTATGGCGCAACTTTTATCGTCGCAACCATTTACATACCGATTTATATTCAAGGTGTTTTCGGGGGAACGGCTACGAACTCTGGTCTTATTTTAACTCCAATGATGCTTGGATCAGTATTTGGCAGCCAATCAGGGGGATTACTAACGACGAAAACGAGTTACCGTAATATTATGATTTTGTCAGGTGTCTTTTTTGTTACGGGCATATTTTTATTAGGTACACTAACTCCTGATACGTCACGCGTGATTGTGACCATATTTATGATTATAACTGGCTATGGGGTCGGCTTTAATTTTTCTACTTTAAGTATGTCTGCCATTCATAACTTTGATATGCGGCAACGTGGTTCAGCTACGTCATCACTTGCATTCTTTCGTTCATTAGGAATGACGTTAGGGATCACGATTTACGGAATTATTCAAAGAAATATTTTTGCAAATTCATTAACGAAAGAATTTCCGGGGATGGGGAATGGAAAGGGATTCGGTGATTCTAGGCAACTCTTATCTCCAGAAACCCGTAAAGAAATACCAGCACCAATTTTAGAGAAAATCACGGATGCATTATCTAGTTCTATTGCTCAAACCTTTGTGTGGGCACTTATCCCTGCTTTGTTAGCTTTCATCTTTATTTTCATGATGAGTAAGGAACGGGTTGAAATGCCTACGAAGAAAGCAAGAGCATAACAGGAAGCGTTTTGCTTCCTTTTTTATTTGGACAATTTCCGAACAATCTCGTATAAAAACTGAAAAAATGAACGAGTAGTATATAATAATATTTATAGGTTTGTTTTACGGGAGGTTTATCCAAAATTATGAAAAAACGGTTATTTGTCCTTTTATTTTCTATTCTTATAGTATTAAGTGCATGTTCTTCCGCTCCTAAAAGCGGCACCCCGATTAAGGATTTTAATTATACAGACCAAGATGGTAAGCCTTTTGGACTGGAAGACTTAAAAGGTAAAGTATGGGTGGCAGATTTTGTATTTACTAGATGTACTTCTGTTTGTCCACCGATGACGGATAATATGAGTCAGCTGCAACAAAAAGTCAAAGATGCCGGGTTAAAAGATGTCCATTTCGTTTCCTTCAGTATCGACCCTGAAATTGATACACCAGAAGCATTAAAAGAATATGGAGAGGCGTTCGGTGCTGACTTTTCAACTTGGCATTTTTTAACGGGATATACACAAGCAGAGATTGAAGACTACGGTCCAAAAAACTTTAAAACCATTATTAAGAAACCAAAAAACGATGACCAAGTCATACACGGTGTAAGATTTTATGTTCTTAATAAAAATGGTGAAATTATTTCGGATTACCCTGGAGACAAAGATGTCCCATTCAAACAAATTTTAAACGATATAAAAGCTGCAAATAAACAGTAACAGACAGGAAAAATCCTGTCTGTTTTGTTATTGCACCAGGAAACTATCTTGAAAAGTTGTGGATAACTTTTTAAGATAGTTTCCGTCTAGCTACGAGCGCCTTACGCTTTTGTTATGCCTGGCGATTTAACACAGAAAACTGTCTTTTATGTTTATATTGAAAGAATCCAAATGTCATAATCATACAGCCGATGATAAATATGGTTAAGATGGCTAGGTTATGCCACATAAAGCTGAAGTCACCACTTGAAATAACCGCCTTATATGCTTGAACTGAAAAAGTCATCGGCAAGAATGCATTAAACGGCTGTAGTTGGTGTGGAATCAGTTCTAGTGGGAACGTTCCAGCACTAGTCGTTAGCTGCAATATGAGAATAATAATAGCAATAAATCTACCTGGATCTCCTAGTAATGTGACTAAAAATTGGATCAATGCGATAAATGTTAGACTTGTTACGATTGTTGTCAAAATGAATAGTGGTACGCTTTCCACTTGTATTTTGAGACCAAATAACATGATTGCAACAGCGAGTAATGATTGGATAATACCTACAATCGTAAGGATACCAAATTTCCCTATGAACCAACTAAACCCGTTTTTCGGTGACACTGCTGGCTCTCTAAGAGGAAAGACAATAGAAATTAATAAGGCGCCGACAAAAAGTCCTAATGATAAGAAATATGGTGCAAATCCTGTTCCGTAATTAGGGACCTCATTGAGTGCTGTTTTATCCACGGTAATCGGTTCACCCATCATATCGTAAGTGTCATCGTTCGTCTTAATATCATTTACTTGATCAGCAGCATCTCCAAGCTTATCTTTCATTTCTCCAGATCCATCTTCGAGCTTTTTCATTCCGTCTACAAGTTCTTGTGAGCCGCCCGCTAATTTGTTGCTTCCATCACTGAGTTTAGTAGAACCAGAAGCTAACTCCTTCATTCCACCATTTAATACAGTTGCTCCATTTGAAAGCTTATTCGCTCCAGAACTTACCTCAGATAACTTTTCATCGAATAATGAAATACCATCTACTAATTGCCTTTGTCCGCCTTCAAGTGTCTGAATCCCTTTTACTAGTTCTCCAGAACCGGACGAAAGTTTATCCAATCCTACTTTTAATTGATTTTGCCCTTTTGTTAACTCACCCATTTTCTCGGCTAATGTGCTCGCACCAGCTTGAAGGTCTTTTGCTGAAGAATACAAGCTTTTAGTCCCCTCTTCAACTGCTCCACTGCCTGCCTCAAGCTTAGCAATACCTTCTTCAAGATTAGCTTTCAATTGATTTCCAATTTGCTTTTTCACTTCATCGGGTAATGGGAGTTCAGCTAGCTGAGCATCAATATTCGCAAGTTGTCCTTTCATTTGTTGAATCCCTGCATGCAATTGGCTTGCTCCTTTTGACACGGCGCCGGCTCCTGTTTGAAAATCTTCTAATTTATTTGCTAAATATGCTGTTTTATCTTGGATTTGTGTGGATCCGGAAATAGCGTCCTTCATTGCCTGGTCAGCACTTTTTAAACCGGCATCCAACGTATTGGCTCCGTTCGCTAATGACTGTACCCCTTTATGTGCAGCAGTTGCTCCCTCTACAAGCTTTCCATGGCCATCTTTTAATTGTGAAATCCCATTTGCAAGAGTTGAAGCTCCTTCTGCTAGTTCATCGCTTCCTGAATGTACTTTGGACACACCGTTATTGAATTCAATTGATTTTTCAGCAAGCTCATCTAATCCTTCTTTTAGTGTCAGCGATCCATTGTTCAGTTTTCCTGCACCGTCGTTCAACTCTTTCGCACCATTACTTGCTTCAGCAAATCCATTGCCCATTTCTCGGATTTTATCAAACATTGTTTCTGAGTATGTGGCAACGACTTCTTTGGATACAGCTGCCTTTATTTCTTTTACCGCTGTTTCCCCGATTTGTGAGGATAGAAAATTATAGCTTTCATTTGGAATATATTTTAATTCTAACTTTTTAGGATGTTCATCTAAAAGAGTCGTCGCATTTTCGGAAAAATGTTGAGGAATTTCGATGAGCATATAGTATTTTCTTTTTTCAAGATCCTTGTAACCTTTGTCGCTGTCGACTACTTTGAAATCAAAATCCTTACTTTCTTTCAGCTTATTGACAAGCTCATTTCCTAATTGCAGTTCTTTTTCTTCAAAAACGGCACCTTTATCCTTATTTACAACAGCAACAGGCAAATCGCTAAGCCGATCATACGGATCCCAAAACGCCCATAGAAACATACCACTATACAAAATGGGAACAAGCATAACAGCGATTAAAGGGATGAGCAGTTTTTTATTTTTCAAAATTTGTTTCATTTCAGCAAAAAATAATGTGTTTCTCATATAACTTTTTTCCTCCAAACAATTAAAACCTCTTGACCATTATTCTCATTCGGTCAATTAACTCTAAAAAAATCGGATCATCTATTTTGATAATCCATTAAATAAGTAAAACTTGAACAGCTCGGATATTTTTTCTTGATTCAATGGTTCATGAGATTTTTCCCAATCAAATATTAACGAAACGTACATCTTAAGCATGATAAAAGCCGTTATTTCTGGATCGCACTCTCGAATCTCACCTTTAGAAATAGCTTCGATTACTTTCTCTTTAATGTAATTTACGATTGAATACTCGACTTTATCAATCATTTCTTTAACAGCTGGAGTCCCTATTTCCCTTTCTTCTTGAAAAAGCTTAATCGTCAATTGATGCTGCTTTCTAAATTTTAATAATTCATAAATAGCCAAATTTACATTTTCAGAAAAGGATAATTCATCATGAATTGCCGCTTCTGCAGTTGCTTTCATTTCTTTAATTAATGAATTAACAATCTCACCAAGTAATTCTTCTTTATTATTAAAGAAAGTATAAATAGTCCCTTTTCCAACATTGGCTACTTTCGCAACTTGATCCATTGTTGTCGCTTTATATCCGAACAGAGAAAATGATTTTGTCGCTGCCGTAATAATTAGTTGCTTCCGATCAATAGACATTTATTCGCCTCCTTTCCATAAAAGTGACCAAAAAACGTTTTTGGTCATTTAGTATTGATAAAATATAACATAATCATAATATATTGGCAAGAAAAAAACAGCTAAAATAATTAGCTGCTTAATTTAGCTTAATTTAAAATATTGAAGGATATCTTGTACAGCTTTTTTTCCTTGATCAATACAATCTGGAATTCCAATACCTTCAAAAGAACTGCCCGTCATAAAGACTCCTGGCATATCTTCTATAAGATTTTCCTTCATCTGTTCCACTCGCTGTTTGTGGCCAACTGTATATTGAGGCATTGCTTTTTCCCAGCGGGTAATAATTGTAAATTGCGGCTTGGCCTCAATATTCATTGTTTTCTTTAAATCTTCTAATACGATTTTTTCTATTTCTGCGTCAGAGAGATCGACTACCGTTTCTTCCCCTGCTCGACCTACATAGCTGCGTAACAGTACTTTTCCTTTTGGAGTTGTATGCGGCCATTTTTTATGAGTCCAAGTACACGCAGTGATCGTATAATCACTGTTTCTAGAAACGACGAAGCCTGTACCATTAATGGTATTCTCGGCATCTTTCTCATCAAACGCCATAGCCACCGTTGCTACCGTTGTAGCCGGCATATTTTTTAAACTACTTATATACTCTTTGTCTTGTAGAATTTCGGCAATGGCTAAATGGGGTAACGCCATTACTACGCTATCAGCATGGAGGACTTCTCCGTTATTTAGTGTAAGCTCATAAGTCGAATCAAACTGCCGTTCTAGAGAAGTGACTTGTACACCTTTCATGATTGTACAGTTGGCCAATTTCTCTTCAATGGCATCTACCAATGATTGCAAACCATTTTTCAAAGTAAGAAAGATACCTTGATTCTTACTGCTTAATTGGTTTTTAGGAGCCTGGGGCGTTGTTTTTTTCATTCCAAGAATTAAGCTTCGATGCTCACGTTCTACTTTATAAAATTGCGGAAATGTCGACATTAAACTAAGCTGGTCAATATCACCGGCATATATTCCAGATAAAAGCGGTTCAATTAAATTTTCGACTACTTCATCTCCAAGTCTCCTACGGAAAAAATGACCTAGAGATTGATCTTCATTTTTATTTGAGCGAGGTAAAATGAAGTCACATGCTGCCCTCATTTTTCCTTGTACAGAAAATAATCCCGTTGTCATGAATGGACTTATTTTAGTTGGAATCCCCATGACTGCGCCTTTAGGCATTGGATGCAGTTGTTCTTTAACTAAAACATACGATTTTCCGGCTGTATTTTTAACGAGATCATCACCTAATCCGACTTCTCTCACAAGCTCTGCTGCACTCGTTTTCCTTTCCAAAAAAGAGTCTGGACCTCTTTCAATGACAAATCCATCTTGATAAACCGTTTGAAATTTGCCACCTAGTTTGTGGCTAGCTTCTAAAAGTGTCACTTCAATGGGTAGTTCCTTGTCTGCAATTGCTTTTTGCAAATAATAAGCTGTCGTTAAACCAGTTATTCCACCGCCGATCACAACAACCTTTTTTTTATGATCATTCAACGTAAATCGCCTACTTCTGCAAATTATAGTTCTTTTCCGAGATGTTTTAAAATAACGGAAACAAGCGCATCAATAAATTTCGGCTGTGCATCCGGCATAGCTGGACGGTAATAAGCTGCACCTACCTCATCCGTTACTACTTTACATTCAACATCATTATCATATAAAACTTCAAGATGGGTAGAAACGAAGCCTACAGGAATATATACGAATGCTTTATAGCCTTTTTTCTCATAAAGCTCTCTCGTTAAATCTTGTACATCTGGTCCTAGCCATGGGTCAGGTGTATTGCCTTCACTTTGCCAGCCCACTTCATATTCCTTAATACCCGCTTCTTTAGCGATTAAATCTGCTGTTTCTTGGAGTTGCTTAGGATACGGGTCTCCAAATTGGAGGATTTTTTCAGGAAGGCTATGAGCGGACACAATCAAACAAGCATTATTTCGCTCATCCTCCGGCATATTTTGATATACTTCCTTAACCTCATCTGCCCAAAATTGAATGAATTTTGGTTCTTCATACCAGCTTTCAACAGACGTAATGACTGGACCACCGAGCTTTTCAGCCGTTTCCTTCGCGCGCTCGTTATAAGATTTTACGCTAAAGGTTGAATAGTGAGGAGCCAATACTAACGAAACTGCTTCTTCAATTCCGTCTTCATGCATTTTTTTCACCGCATCTTCAATGAAGGGCTCGATATGTTTTAAACCAATATAAGCCTTGAACTCAATTTCGTCTTGAACTTCATTTAAACGATCTTGAAGTCCGAACGCTTGCTGCTCCGTAATTTTAGCAAGAGGTGATATTCCGCCAATCGCTTTATATCGATTCTCCAAATCTTCGAGAGCTTCCTTAGCAGGCGGACGTCCATGGCGAATATGTGTGTAATAACGTTCAATATCATCTTCACTATATGGAGTTCCGTAGGCCATTACTAATAGCCCCATTTTCTTTCTTGTCATTTCATTCACTCCGTTTCTTTAACGTAATTGTTTTAATTGTTCAGCGCTGTATTCATGAATAAAAGAAGTGAGACGTTTCAACATTTCAGGGTTTACATCTGGGAATACGCCGTGCCCGAGGTTGAAAATAAACCCAGGTGTCTGAATTCCTTCATCAATTATTTCTTTTGCACGCTCTTCAACCGTTTCCCAATTGGCGATTAACACAGCAGGGTCTAAATTTCCTTGAACCGCCTTTGTCACACCAATTTTTCTAGCGTCAGCAATCGGCAATCTCCAATCTAGCCCTACGACATCAAGTGGGAGGTCATTCCATTCCAAAGCTAAGTGGCTCGCACCAACACCATGCATAATTAGTGGAACATTTTCTGTTCTCATCTCGGTAAATATTTTTGTCATGACGGGTTTAATGTATTTTTTATAATCTGCTCTACTTAACGCACCTACCCAAGAGTCAAAGATCTGGACCACACTTGCACCAGCCTTAATTTGTGCTTTTAAATATGTAACCGTCATTTCTCCTAGCTTTTCCATTAATAAAAACCAAGCTTCCGGTTCAGAATACATAAAAGCTTTTGTTTTATGATAATTTCTTGATGGTCCGCCTTCAATCATATAGCTTGCGAGTGTAAAGGGCGCACCTGCAAATCCAATTAAAGGAACGGTGAGTTGTTCTTCTGTTAATAGTTTGATCGTATCAAGAACATATGGAATATCTTTTTCGGGATTAATTTCCCCTAAAATTTCAATATCTTTTATCGAACGAATGGGGTTATCAATGACTGGACCGATTCCACTTTTAATTTCTACATTTACTCCTAATGATGGAAGTGGAGTCATAATATCTTTATATAAAATCGCAGCATCCACGTTGTACATTTCAACTGGAAGCCTCGTTACATACGCGCAAAGCTCTGGCTGATGTGTAATTTCAAAGAGTGAATACTTTTCTTTTATTTTGCGATACTCGGCTTGAGAACGGCCAGCTTGTCGCATATACCATACAGGTACATGTTCTGTTCTTTCACCTTTTGCCGCTCGCAAAAAAGCATCATTTTTAATATGTTTCATAATTGTCCACCTTTCAAGGTTTTCAGTCACTATATTGTATAATAAAAGTACAAGAACTAAAAATCTAAGAATCCGATATAACTATAGTATTTTTCCTACTTAAAGTATAGGTAACAACTCGTCTTGTCATAAATTTGTCCTTTTTATATGTCCAAAAAAAGCTTGCTTGTTTGCTGAGCCTTATCCATGGTAAAGCTTATGATAGGAAAAAATAAAGTTGATGTGTATTAAATAAATGGGGTGTTTGTATGTATGTGTATATTGCGATGGGGACTTACTATTTTTTGAAAAAACTCGAAGTAAAACATCCAAATGAAAAAATGGTTTTCATGCAAAATGTAGAAGGATGTCTACTTTGGCATGAGACGGAAGGATCAACAGTATTCCATTCACCTAAAAAATATGAATTATTGGAAGCAGTAAGTGAATTTGAAAAGGAAGGGGTCGTTTCATGCAATTTTATTCCTGTCCGAGACGAAAACAGACCAATCTTTGAATACGGAATGGCAGATAAAATAAAATTGCTTCAAAACGAAATAGGATTCACAACAGCTCGCTTTCTTCGACCGTTATCAAATGATACATACTTGCTTATGACAATGTGGAATGATGAAGAGCATATTCGGAGATGGAAAAATTCTTCTATGTATCATAATCTCCATTTTGAATCAAAAGGAACTAATATATTTTCAGGGTCCGCTTACAGTTCAACTTATTTTGTAAACGAAGAAAAAATTGTAGAATGAGACTTAGGAAAACTCGGATGCAATGTCCGAGTTTTTTTAATTTTCTTCCGCACACTGTTCTGAAAAATTGCTATAATTATTTCGAGCCTAAAAATATTATGTAAGTGGGTGTGCATAGGGATGAAAGAAAAACTATTCGAACGTTTAGAGAACTATTATAACGAAATGGTTAAAATTAGACGTTATTTGCACCAAAATCCAGAGTTATCTTTTAAAGAAATAAAAACGGCCGCATTTATTGCAGAATACTATAAACGTCTTGGGGTAGAGGTAAGAACAGGTGTTGGCGGCAATGGAGTTGTAGCTAGAATTAAAGGTGGAAAACCAGGGAAAACGGTAGCTTTGCGTGCGGACTTCGATGCTTTACCAATCCATGAAGAAACAAACCTTCCATTTAAATCGCTTGTTTCAGGCGTCATGCATGCGTGCGGACATGATGGACATACGGCTACGCTGTTAATATTGGCAAGAGTTCTGAATGAAATGAAGTCTGAGCTTTCTGGTGAATATGTCATGATCCACCAACATGCGGAAGAGTTTGCTCCAGGCGGCGCGAAACCGATGATTGAAGACGGTTGTTTAGAAGGTGTTGACGTCATTTTCGGTACCCATCTATGGGCGGACGGTCCGTTAGGGAATATCCGTTATCGAAAGGGACCCATTATGGCAGCAGCAGATCGTTTTGAAATCATCATTAAAGGATACGGCGGACATGGAGCACAGCCTCATAAAACGAAAGATGCGATTGTAATTGGTTCTCAACTTGTCACGAATTTACAGCAAATCGTAAGCCGCAGGGTGTCACCTATTGAGTCAGCCGTTGTAACTGTTGGATATTTCGTTTCTGACAATGCTTTTAATGTAATAGCTGACAGCGCCAAGCTTGGTGGGACAGTCCGAACATTTAACGAAGATGTTCGGAGTATGATAGAACAAGAGATTGAGAGAATTGTAAAAGGTACTTGTATCGCAGCTGGCTGCGAATATGAGTATAACTACTATCGAGGATATCCAGCAGTCGTCAACCACGATGCTGAAACAGATTTCCTTGTTAATGTTGCAAAAGAAATTCCTGAAAATACTTTAATTGAAGAAACAAATCCGGAAATGGGCGGCGAAGACTTTGCTTATTACTTGCAGCACGTGAAAGGCACATTCTTTTTCACAGGCGCAAGACCAGATGGTGTAGAACAAGGCTATCCTCATCATCATCCAAAATTTGATATTAATGAAAAAGCAATGCTCGCAGCAGCGAAAACGATGGGATTGGCTGCTATCAAATCTGCAACTGAATAATGAAATCTTATTTGGTATTTTATTTTTCTAGCTCAGAAGTCAATCGCAATTTGCTGTAAGCGGTGCTTGAAATTGTTGTAACCTCCCTTCATTTTGCAAAAGAAATAACACTGCCTTACCAGTCAGTCGGTTACGGATTGGTAAGGCAGTTTTTTTATGTCATATTCTTTCAAACTTTACAATTCTACTTGGCGCATACATCCTTGCAAAAGCTACGGCAAAAATCAGTGCTCCCCCTCCGACGATAACCCCTTGCAGGAAGTTACCGCCAATGGCCCCGCATATTCCAAAAAAGAGTGCTTGTCCAGCCAATACTTTTAAAAGCAAGGAAAGAAAAGCGGTTCTTTTTTGTGTTGGACCAACTGGATATAGCTGTGGCCAAATCGTCAATTCATGTTTCCGTAGCAGCGGTAATAGTTGAAAGCCGGTCAAATAGATGAATAATAGGGCAATAACGATGGAAAAATAAATGTTTCCATAAAAGAGCAAGAATACTGCTGCAATAAGCGATAATCTAACTATCATGCCTGAAAATTCGCTCGTTCGAATGAGTGTCCTTGCAAATAAAAATCGATACGTATAGTCGCTTCCGTACGGAATACGTGTGAAAATCGGATCTAACCATCTCCTTCTTTTCACTTTACCCTTTAAATGCGGAACGTCTGTAAACATGTTTGCAGCGTGGTAAAACGCCTGCATCCTTCCTTGTTCTTTTTCAATTAATAATTCCCATTTAATCGTTTTGTTTTTAGCTGCTTCCCTCACATAAATCGTAAAGGCCGCCATGATTAATAAAACGACGCCAAAAAACCAAAATGATGCTTTTTCAATAAAGAAATAAAATAAAAGAGCATTAAAAATATAGCGAATGATCCAGTCGTAAAAATGCACATAAGAATCTCTTATCTTCAACATTTGCCAATGAATGATGAGATTCCATATTTTTAAACCGAGGGCTAAAAAAAGCATATAAAAAAACATGGAAAAACCATTTTCAGTCACTTGCACATACATAGGCATGCAAGCAGCTAAAATCAGCAAAATGATATACGATTGGCTGATAAAGCTTAAATTCATTCCTTTTCTAAAAAACGATCCGAGCTTTGTCTCAAGAGGAAGCAAAAATACGAGATCTGCTTCTTTTAGAAAGGTTGAGATTGGGCTAATTGTGAGCACAATCCCCAAAATAACCGCCATTACGATTCCAACTGGAAATGCTGCAGTTAATGTTTTCACCCACCCGGAATAATAATAGATTGCCACTCCCCCACCAAAAATGAGGACAAAGAGTAAATGGTCATTGAACATATATTTTAAATAACGTCGAAGCTCTTTCATATAAGCTTGAAATCGTTCCCGCCACAAATCATCCATATGTTTCATGACATCTCTTCCTTTGTCAGCTGTATATAAATATCATCTAACGTCGCATTTGGCATTGAAAAATCCTTTTGCAATTCCTTTAAAGTCCCTTTTGCTCGTACTTCCCCGTTATGTAAAATAATAAATCCGTCACAATAACGCTCTGCTGTCGCTAATATATGAGTGGACATTAAAATGCCTGCCCCACTCTCTCTCATGTTATTCATTAATTCTAGGAGGGATTGAATTCCTAATGGATCTAATCCAACAAAAGGTTCGTCTATGATGTATAAAGACGGTTCAATTAAAAAGGCACACATGATCATGACCTTTTGTTTCATCCCTTTGGAAAAATGAGCTGGAAACCACTTCAGTTTTTTATCTAAGCGAAATTCTTTTAAAAGTGGTTGAACCCGCTCTTCATATTCATTTTCAGAAAGTCCGTATGCCATTGCGGATAATTTTAAATGTTCCTCCAAAGTCAGCTCTTCATATAATATCGGAGTCTCAGGAACAAAGGAAAATTGCTTTCGATATTCTTCAGGTTGGCCTTTTAAGGTTAATCCATTTATTGTGATGGATCCTGAACGTTCCTCCATCAATCCAATAATATGTTTAATCGAAGTACTTTTACCCGCCCCATTTAATCCAATTAATCCAATCATTTGTCCCGCTTCAACCGAAAAGGTTACATTTTTTAAAACAGGATTTTTCGTATAACCACCTGTTAAATTTTTCACTTCAAGTAAAGACATGAAAAACGCCCTCTCTAAAATTTCGTACAGTAACATTATTGTACCAAAAGAATTCCTAGGAGACATACTATTTTATGGTTATTTTTACCTCTAATACACATTCAAATTGTGGACAATATAATATTTGAAGGAGCGGGACTAAGCGAAGCTGGGGTGGTTGTCGAAGACACTTATCTGCAGTAGAAGCGGAAAGCCACGATGAACATGACCATGATTATCAAACTTGACACATGACAAGGGAGATGATTGCGTTGGGCTATGAAGATTCGGATATTTCTTTAATCCATCATTAAAGAAACCTTTCCAAGTAACCCGCTAATCCCTTCAACGTGCAGGATTTTTATTAAATCCTGCACGTTTTCACTTTCCTAACAGGGTGTGTTAAAATATTCCTATTATCTTTAGGAAGGTGGAACATATGAGCGATTGTATTTTTTGTAAAATTATTAATGGTGAACTGCCATCAGCAAAAGTCTTTGAAAATGATGATGTATTGGCTTTTCTTGATATAAGCCAAATTACAAAAGGACATACTTTAGTTATTCCGAAAGTACATAATGAAAATGTATATGATTTGCCTGAAGACACGGCAAGTAAATTATTCGAAGTTGTACCAGAAATTGCTAGAGCCATAAAGGAAGAATTTCAACCTGTTGGATTAAACGTATTAAATAATAATGGGGCCTTTGCTGGCCAAGCTGTTTTTCACTATCATTTACACCTCATTCCTCGCTACGATGAGAATGACGGATTTGGTACAAAATATATTAGTCACCAATCCGAATATACAGGCGATGAGCTCCAATCGATCGCACAGTCCATTCATAAGCATATTTCAATCTAACTCCCATTATGTGGGGGTTAATTTTTTTAAATTCTTCTTCTTTATCTAGGACTATTATGCTACAATATTCTTAATCTTTCGCTAGCAGCAATAAGTGCATGTCTAGGAAAGAAAAAAGAGAAGAGAATAGTTGAGAAGAGGAGAGATTTTACATGAATACAAGAGTACTTGTTATTCTAGCTTTACTGATGGGAATCGGTACAGTGCTTCATTTTGTTATGCCGCCTATAGCAGGAATAAAGCCTGATATGGCGTTACCATTAATGTTCTTGGGAATTATATTATTTCCAGAAAAGAAAAACGTTTTGTTGTTGGCGATTGGAACTGGGATTTTAACGGCATTAACAACTGGATTTCCAGCAGGGCAAATTCCTAACCTTATTGATAAACCAATTACTGCGTTCGCGTTTTTTGGATTATTTTTATTAATTAGAAAAAAGGCTCCTACTACTATTAGTGCACCAATTCTTGCAGCACTTTGTACGATTTTATCAGGAGTAGTCTTCCTAGGTTCTGCATGGCTTTTATTTGAATTACCAGATTCATTTGGGGCTTTATTCTCATTTGCAGTCGTACCAGCCATCATTATCAATGCAATTGTATTATTTATTCTATATCCTATCGCAAGCTCAATTCTAAAGAGATCGAATTTAGTGAACGCAGCATAATTAACTAGGACCTGGATTTCCCTTCCAGGTTCTTTTTATCATTTTCCTAAAATAACAATTAACATACCGATTATAAGAAAAATAAAAGTTGCTCCCCCTAAAGATAGTACACGTTTTTTTAATATCCTTTTTGGAGGGTAAATTCCTGGTCGTTGGTAGGCTGTAAAACTATAAAACGTCCCTATAAAAAAAATGATTCCAATCATAATAAATAATAACGAGACTCCTTTCAACGTACTCACCTCTGGTCGCCTGTCTTATTTCATACTATGCAAGAAAAGGTGTTTACATGTGCAGGCTTGGGTAAAGTTCAATGAAGGAATTTTTAACTTTTTGGAGAAAAGGTTAAAATAATAACAAATAAGGGTTGAGGTGATCTTCTTGAATACAAAAGCACTTGCATATGGAGTTTTAATCGGTGGAGTTGTCGGCGCTGCAGCAGCCTTATTAACTGCTCCAAGTTCTGGAAAAGAACTTCGCAATCAACTGAAAGAATCGAAAGGCGAATGGATTAGAATAGCCCAAGATCTAAAAGAAGATGCAATCGATATTAAAAACTCGGTCGCCAAAGTTTCTAAAGAAGGAAAGGAAATCATTAAAGAGCTTGCAGGCGATGTAAAAATGGCCGTGGAAGAATGGCAAAAGGAAATCGAGCCAAATATTTCAGCAATGCAAGAAGAAATGCGAGAAATACAAAACACAATTTCCCAGTTGGAGCAAAAATTACAAGAGAACAAATCAACAGTTTGAACTTGATGGGGGTTCGCCAGTTGCTATTGGCACCCTCTTTTAAATTTTTTATTAATTTACATCTTTATTAATTTTTACTTTATTGGCATAATAATTAAGAGGCTTTTTTCATATAAGTCACTAGAATACAACTGGAATTTTTTGATTATTCTACAAAATTAAAAAAGAAAAACATTAAAAAATAGGACGGGGAAATCATATGGAAGGAAAACAGCACTCACTAATTGAATCTTTGCTTTTTAGCCAAAGAATGGCTCAATTAAGTAAAGCCCTTTGGAAATCAATTGAAAAAGATTGGCAAAATTGGATTAAACCATTTAATTTAAATATTAATGAACATCATATTTTATGGATTGCCTACCATTTAAATGGCGCTTCCATATCAGATGTTGCTAAATTTGGAGTCATGCACGTGTCGACTGCATTTAATTTTTCTAAAAAGCTGGAGGACCGCGGGTTGCTCGAGTTTTCTAAAAAAGAATCTGATAAACGAAATACTTATATAAAATTAACTTCTCAAGGGGAAAGTCTGTTATTACAATTGATGGAAGTGTATGAGCCAAAAAATAACTCCGTTTATCAAGGTGCGCTTCCACTTCGAGAGTTATACGGTAAGTTTCCAGATATCATTGAACTTATGGCAATTATCCGAAACATATATGGGGACGATTTCATGGAAATTTTTGAAAAATCATTTCACAATATTGAAACCCAATTTATTGAAGAAGATGGCAAGATGAAAAAAAATATAATAAAAACAGTCGTGTGATAAAAATCGGTTATTTTTCGGAAAATTCACTTTCTCAGCATTACATACTTACAAATTTTTCTGAAAAACTTTCATTAGATCAACATACTTTTTTTGTTTCAGGCAAGCATGTATGACTTCGGCAGGATTTAATTTTGGATTTAGTTTTTTAATAAATTCATTAAAAAGCGGTGCATAGAAAACAAATTTCTCCGCTTTTTGCTCTTCCATTTCTTTGCTCACATATTCACATAACGAATGAAATTCCCTTACTTCCTTTTCATCAAGATTTTTTTCTATAATTAGCCGGTCAAATTCATGTCCTTCAGTGCGTATCATTCCCAGCAATAATTTTTGATGAAATTCAAGTCGTTCTATCTTTGCCAGTAATTTATCCATTCACAATACCCCATTTTTAAAAATTGATGTATCTACCAGTGTATTCGCTGTTTATTCTCATAATCCTCCAATAGAGTTAAATATATTAATTGAAAATTACCTATTGCTATTCTGGATAATTCATCGTAAAGTATGTAGTTGAAACTGCTTGAATGTCAAATAAAATGGAGGTTATCATTCATGCATTGTTGGAAATCTTATAATGTAAATAAAAAATACGAATTCTCTCGTCTTTTTATCATATCGAGCTTTATAACGCTGCTTGTATTTGTGTTTGGATTTGTATTAATGCAATCCATTGCTGTGAATCCATTGAGTGATAATCATTTTATTTTATTTGCATGTATATTCATTTTACTATACCCTTTGCACAAGTTATTTCATATCATTCCTTTAATCAAATATCGTAAACATTTAAAATTTGAATTAGAGTTTTATTTTTATTTTTTACCAATTATTCATGTAACGATGAGAACCTTGACTTCAAAAAGAAGGTTTGCAACTTCGTTATTTTTCCCTTTTACCATAAATATCCTTTTGGTGCTGGCCATGTTCCTTTTCCCGGAATATGTTCATTATTTAACCATTTTACTGGCTTACCATATCGGCCTAGGCACGATTGATTTTATATACGCAAAAGCACTCTTATCTTCACCGAAAGGCGCTTTGATTGAGGAAAATGAAGATGGTTATGAAATATTAGTCAGAGAATAATGAGAGTTATTCATAAATATTAATCTATCTTTTTTCCAATGAATTTGCTATCCTTTTACTAGTAGGAGACGAAAGGAAGGATGAAGATTGATCTCCATCTTTATTGTATTTGCTATTTTCATATTATATATTTTTAACAATCTAACCAATTCACTTTGTATTCAACGTGAAATCCCTGAAGAACGACAGCCTAAAGTTTTTCGTACAATCAATATTTTAATTACCATTTTATTATTTTCTTCATATATTGAAATTTTGTACACATAAAAAGGCAGATTCATTTTGGAATCCGCCTTTTTATGTTTTATGGCTAATTAAGCCGTATGCGTTCATTTTAGTAAAACCATGCAGCTCCTACGATAATTAACAAGATGAACAACACCACGATTAAAGCGAAGCCGCCTCCGTAACCTACTCCTCCGCTCACTATTTACACCTCCTCTAGGTCACTTCTGTTTATCCTATTCAAATTTTTTATAAGGTGTCAGGATATTAGCCCATATATAACACATTTTTACTTTATATATAAGCCGCTCCCACTATGACTAACAATATGAAAAGTACCACAACGAATGCAAAACCAGAGTAAGCACCAAAGCTCATATTCATTACCTCCTTTTCTCTTTCGCTATATCATATGCCCTCCACACATATCTTGGTTGAATCAAAAGCCCATTTTTAAATTCAATCGATTTTAATCTTTATGTGAACGTATCTTTGATGCAAACAGCAAACTTTCTGTCTTTAACCAACGTCAATTGTATATCTTGAACTCTAATGCTTTCACTTTTAAAAGCACTACGTGTTTCTTTTTTATGAATTCTCCTTAAAAGAGTTTTTTTTATCTGTTGTTTTATGATATAGTATGTTTTGTGGCTTTCAACAATAATTGACATAAATATAGGGAGTGTCTTGAAATGAAAAAATGGGTGTTAACCCTTACTTTAGCTGCAGGGGTCATTGGCCTTGCTGCATGCGGCGGTAATGGCGGAGAAGCAGTAGTAAAATCAAAAGCAGGAAATATTACAAAAGACGAGCTTTATGAAGCAATGAAGGATAGGGTTGGGGAACAGGTCTTACAACAGCTTGTATTGGACAAGGTCCTTTCAAAGGAATATAAAGTAACGGATAAAGATGTAGACAAAAAATTGGAAGAAATAAAGGCCCAAGTTGGTCCTCAATTTACGATGCTTCTTCAACAACAAGGTTTTAAGGACGAAGATGAATTCCGCCAAGTTATAAAGCTTAACTTACTTCAGGAAAAATCAGCCACAAAAGATATTAAAGTTACTGAAAAAGAAGTTAAAGAATTTTACGATAACGAAAAACCTGATAGAGAAGTACGCCATATTTTCGTAGAAAAAGACGAGAAAAAAATTAAAGATATAAAAGCGAAATTAGATAAAGGCGAAGATTTTGCTGCACTTGCAAAGGAATATTCAGAAGATGGAACTGCTGAAAAAGGTGGAGATCTCGGCTTTATTGCCTATGATGATCCAAGCATGGACCAAGACTTTAAAGACGAAGCTTTTAAATTGAAAAAAGATGAAATCAGCGCGCCATTGCAAACACAATTTGGCTGGCATATTATCCAAGTAACAGATATTAAAGAAAAAGAACCTTTCGACAAAGTGAAAGATAAATACGAGAATGACCTTAAAATGTCCAAGGTTGATACTAATCTAGTTCAAAAAGCGATGAAAGACGAACTGAAAAAAGCTAATCTTAAAGTTGAGGACAAAGATTTAAAAACAACGTTTGATCCTATCCTTAACTACGAAGAGCCTAAAGCCGAAGATCAACCAGAAGACAATGCAACAGATAAAAAATAAAAAGCTGCGATTTGCAGCTTTTTTTTTGTAACTTAAGAAAGCATTATTTTTTTATAGAATATATTTCAGGAGGGAATTTACTCCAAATGCCCCCCAATAAATATTTGCACTCATTATTCTGAAACGCTGACTTTTCCTCTCCGTTCCTTTTCCTTTTCCATTCTGTCCATGTATACTTGCCCCTCTTTTTCAATCCATTCCGTTTCCACCTCCTTATCCTCCCTAGCTGTTTTAATCGCCATAAACGCACTAGTAAAGATTCCTAAGATCACAAAGTAAACCCAAATTGGTAAAGACAAAATAATCGCTCCTTTCAGGTGCTTGTCCACTTGCTACACTATATGACCGTCCCATAAAAAAAATGCCCTCATTGAAGGCATTATGAATGAAAAGTGGGTTTGTAAAATGAACGGTTATCCAATGGGAATATTTTTTCTGAAAATTCTCCTGGTTTTACACGGACCAGTGCACGATCAAGCATATTCATTTTGGCATCAAGATTATCAATTAAATGCAATATTTCAGCTTCTTTTATCATCGGCTGCTTAGGACTGCCCCATTCAAGCTTTCCGTGATGACTTAGAACAATATGTTGTAAAACAACAACTTCTTCACCCTGTATCCCGAGTTCCTCTGCGGCCTTGCCGATTTCATTGACGATAATCGTAATATGACCAAGTAAATTTCCTTCAACTGTATACGAAGCTGAAACAGGTCCCGACAATTCAATTACTTTTCCAAGATCATGCAAAATAATTCCTGAATACAATAAATCTCGGTCCAATGATGGATACAGCTCTGATATTGCTTTGGCGAGATCCAGCATGGATACTACGTGAAACCCTAAACCGGATACAAATTCATGATGATTTTTTGTTGCTGCCGGATATTCTAAAAATCCATCCATGTGTTTTTTTAGTAAATGTCTTGTAATCCTTTGAATATTAGGATTTTTCATTTCAAAAATATATTGAGTTACTTTACTTGATATTTCATCTTTGCTGATAGGTGCTTTCTCTAATAAATCAGATAGCCTGACACCATCATGTTGGTTAGCTGGCCTTATTTGTCTTATTTTCAACTGCAATCTTCCCCGATAATTATGTACTTCACCCGCTACTCTAACAATTGTTTCCGGCTGATACATTTTCACTTCATCGTCAGAAGTATCCCATAGTTTTGCTTCAATGTCTCCAGAACGGTCTTGAAGGATAACGGTTAGGAAAGGCTTTCCGTTGCTTGCAATTCCTTTCGTCGCACTTTTAATGAGTAAAAACAAATCTACTTGTTCCCCTACATCATGCTGCAATAGTTCTTTTACCATAAAAAACACCCCGATTCTCCAATCAATTATGCCTCAGCGCCATTGTACTCATATTTCTCGTTGTGACGTCACCTGAGGATAAAACTTAATTCATATAAGAACAATTATCTTCATACTCCCATGAATCTAGCGAAAATAATTCTGAACTAAGCTATTGCTATAAAAATTATAACATATCAGTGTATTCAGGTCTTTCATTCTTTAAAGTTTGATAGCTTGGATCATCTTGCGCTCTTGCTGCAATATTTTGACATGGTTTTCAGAAAAATGGTTTCTAATATGCTCGTGGCACGTAAATAATATTACTTGAGCACTTTTACTAACCGTTTCAATTAGTTCGAGCACCCTCTTTGTTCGACGTTTATCAAAATTTACAAAACCATCATCGATTATTATTGGAAATGGATAATCCTCAAAGAGAACTTGAACAAGCGCAAATCTAAGTGAAGTATACAGTTGCTCACTCGTTCCTTGACTAAGCTCGGCAGGTGTAAAGCGTTGTCCATCAGTACGATCGATTACGATACTCTCATCTTCCAAAAAGTAAATACGATTATATTCATTATTGGTTAAAAAAGCCATATATTCTTGAGCTTTTGAAATGACTTTTGGAAATCTTTCCCCGATATACTTGTCCATTGTTTTTTGAAGAATCGTTTTTGCCATTGTATATTTAGCCCATCTTCTAGCTTCTTCATTAAATGACGACTTCAGCAAATAAAATTGGTGGAGCTTCTCAGAGTAGGTGCCACCCTCCTCTAAAACTTGGATTTCATGACGGAGAGACGCTATTTCATTTCTAAGATTACTTATCAATGAAGTTTTTTCATCTATTATATTGGTTAATTCATTCTTTCTGCTTTTTAATACTAAATCAGATTGATAGGCTTTTGCCTGTTCTAATATGCTATCTCCTAATTGGATTTGTAAAGCTTCGAGTCGTTGCTCTAGATCTTGAAAATCATTATATTGACTCGCTAGTTGACGGAATTCTTCTTCATTCATTGTTTGTGTAATCTTAAACAACTGCTTTTTAACAGACTTATATTCTTGTAGTTCGAGTTGAAGTTCCCCGCGTTCTTCATAAAGCTCATCTCGTTTAGCCATTAAATCTTTTTGTATAATCTTTTTTTCTTGTTCCATTTGCAGCAATTGTTTTAAGCGAAAAATCACTTCATTTGTTTCAGTGAATTCAAATCCAGCGGAATGAGAAAGCTTATGAAGTTCTTCAAACCATGACTCCTGTTTCTGAGTATTAAGGCGAAACTCTTCCTGCATTTTTTTGGTTTCTTTTATTATGTTCGCAAGTTCCAGTAATCGGTCAAAAGCTTCATCAAGACGTGCGTCGTTAAGTTGAAGGGCTAATCCCAATTCTTCTTTTATGTTATTCATTTGTATTTGATTTCTTTGAATGAGGCTATATATTTCATTTCTTTGGGCAGTTAGCTGCTCCATCTGTTTTAATTTTTGATCCAATTGATGGTCAATATTTTTTAACTCATCCCGTAATTTTAGTTGCTCATCGTAAAGGTGTAATGGATTACGTTCTTTCCTTGTTTCATTCGATATTTCTGAAATAGCTCGAATTCGATCTTGTAGCTTGTTATTCTCAGACTTTGCTGATTTTAGTCGCTTGAATAAACTATTTAAGTTTGTAAAAGTATATACAAGGACCAATCCCGCAAAAACAGATATCATCCATTCAGATGATAGAGCCGCCCATACAATAAAACCAAAAGCGACTAGCGAATAGATGAAATTAAATAGCAATCCCTTCTTCACATTTTTAGCTTTACTGTGATTTATTTTTAAAGAATCTTCAAGCTCAGCCTTTTCTTGGATGATTTGCTCAGGATTTTTCCATTTTTCCTTTTCATTTTCCAATTGTTTGAGGTCCCGTTCCGGCAATAAGCTCATCTCTATTTTTCCGCCTAAAGCCTCTAGCTTCTCAATTTCCGTCTGTGAATGATTTATTTGAAGCTGAACGGCATCAAGCCTTGTGCTTAATGTTACCTTTTCATTTAAACTGTCTTTTATTTTTCCTTTCATATCGAGTCCAAGATTCAAGTTTAAAACGTTAGACAATGACTCATTAGAATAATTTAAATCTTGGCATATTTTTTCAACACGGTCTTCATAACTCGATATTTCCCTTTTTAAGCGAATGATTTCGGATTGAAGCTGTTCATAAATCGGCCACTCCATAAGCGCTTTTTCCGCTTGTACGATCATCGACTGGAATGTTGCTAAAGGGGTATTTTCATTGATGCGTTTATCATTATTTTCAATTTTTTCTTGAACAGATTTTAATCTACTCGATATCTCCATGATTTTTTCTTCAATATGTTCATACCGTTTCAATCCATCAGTCGGAAAGTAAATAACTCCAATTTCTTCCAGCCGGCGCTGAATACGATTATATTCTTTTACTTTCTCCCACTTATCCAATAATTCATTTACCTTTTGAAGTTCAATATTTATCTCATTTAATTCAGTTTGATGTTCAATCAACTGTTCATCCATTGAGTCTTTTTTTATAAGCAAAGTCCCGTATTCGGCATTTTTTTGCTTTGCCTTTTGTAAATCCTTTTCACTTTCGCGTAATAATGAAATCATCTCATTTAGTTTTGGTTTTCTGCCGTTCGGTTTAAAAAGTTGATCAAGCTCTTTTTGAAACGATTGCTCGACTTGCAACAAGATATCTGTTCCCATTGTTCCTGAGGCAACTAAATAGCGATTGATTTCATCGCCTTTTAATTTTTGAACTTCTTGAATGCCTTGAAGATTAAATGAAAAAATATTTTCATATAAAGAGCGATTCATCCCACCGAGCAATTCTGCAAGAAAATCTTCTCCTCCAGTCATCCCATTTTTCAAAAAAACAGTGACATTTCCAGCTGATTTTCCTTTTACCCGTTCGACTATTACCTCTCCATGCTCTTCAGTTTCTATAGTAAGTCTACCGCCGTATGCAGAATGTTTTTTCGGTTCATATCGTAAAATCGATTGCTGCCTGGAAGGAAAGCCGAAAAGTATGCTATGAATAAAGGACATGATTGTTGATTTACCCGCTTCATTTTCGCCGTAAATAATATTCATAGTAGAAAAATCATCGATATAAAAATCAATGAATTTTCCATATCCATATATGTGAAGACTTTTTATTTTCAAACCTATCTCCTCCCTTCACCATCAGATATACTCGTTATAATTAATTCTTTAGCCTCTTCATAAAGATCTTTTTTCTCTTCTTCCTCAAAGTTTTTAACATAACGTCTTCCATATATATGTGAAAATAAGCTTGATACGGATTGGTCAAACGCATCCTCCCGCTCCATATCTTCAATTGTTGCATCTAGATTCTTCATAAAAGAATCCTGAATGGTGCTGCCGTTAACATGCTTTTGTATAGTGTAGGGCCATACGAACAATTCATGAAAATCAATCCCATCTTGAAGCATTTCTAAAAATTCTCCATTATCCAATACTTGATGGATTTCATTAGATAAATGACCAGTGAAATGAATATCCAACGCCATCATCAGCGATTGTTGATTCGCTTGCATACTCGCATCCATTTCTTCCTTACATTTACTATATAGCTCAGAGAGAGAAATGCTCCCATCGCAATTTATGTTAATCGTTTCCCATCGAATCATAGCCGTTTCTATAAAGGTAATTTCACCGAATCCACCTTTTGATAACGAAACATGATAACATCCTTTTCTACCATGTTCATTTTTGTGTCTGCCTTGAATATTTCCCGGGTAAACTATAAATGGATTTTTGTGTAAAATTTGCTCCTTATGTATATGGCCCAACGCCCAATAATCCATATCTTTTTGCAGCAATTCTTGAATCGTAAATGGGGCATAAGGTTGATGCGAACTACTTCTACCTTCGCAATGTCCATGTAAAAGAGCGATATGAAAATCTGCGTTGCCTTTTTTTTGATAGTCTGAAATTTTTCTGTCAACAATATGACGTTCCCCATAGCTAAATCCATACAAGTGTACGTTATCACCACGTTTTGATGTGAAGGAAATCATTTCAACTTCTTTTCCAAATACGTAAACGTTGCTCGGCAAATCTAAAGTTACCCAGTTCCCTTGTAAATGATCGTGATTACCGTGCAAAATATAAGCATTAATCTCTTTTTCTCTCAGCCTTTCCATTTGCTTGCGCATTCTCGCCTGTGCCTTAATGCTTCTGTCTTCCCCGTCATACAAGTCACCAACTATAACGATAAAATCAACGTCTTCCTCTATCGCCGCATCAATGACCTTTTCAAAGGCCGTAAAGGTACTCTCTTGGATTAAGCTAAAAAGCTCTGATGGCAATTGCTTCAGGCCTACAAAAGGACTATCCAAATGCAAATCTGCCGTATGTATAAAACGGATCCCATCCATTAAAAGCCACCCCTCCTTATCGAATGTACGTTCCTATTATTATACATCATATAGGTTTTATTTTAAAGGACAAGCAAAAAAGCTCTCGCATTTGGAGAGCTTTCAAAAATAAATGTGATTGTGCTGTTTTCTTTCATACTATTTCAAGACATTGATTTTTCTCAAAAATTCAAGCTTATATTGTTTACGAAAATGTTCTTTTACCATATAGGCCACACCGTTATCATTATTCGTTCTCGTGTTCCAATCCGCCGCGGCACGAACGGCGTAAGGTGCATTTCCCATAGCTACACCAAGCCCGGCCCATTGAACTAAAGGTAAATCATCAATTCCCGCACCAATCGCTACAACCTCTTCTTTTTTTATGAAATGTTGATCACATAAATATTTGACACCATTCAACTTTGATACGCCAGCAGCAACAATATCGAGACTTCTATTTTCTGTCTCAATACATACAACTTCATCATACATTTCTTCTATTGCTTTTTTCGCATCGCCTAAATCGGCTGGTGTATCAAAAACGGCTTCTATTTTTGGTGGTGATACAGGATTTTCAAGAAGTTTTTCACTGAGATGATCAACGTACTGCTCGGAATAGGAAAAGCGATTCGCTCGTTGGAATACAACCTTTGCTAGAATATTATCTGGCAGCTTCACTTTATTCCCCATGGAAAATTGTTCATGAACAAGCTTTATTTGACATGAAAAAGATTCAAGGAATGCAGTTAATTCCTTCGTAAGTTTCTCGTGTATTCTATTTACATATATAGGCTTATTTAATTCTTTCGCTATATATCCACCTTGATGGGCTACAATATGATGATCAATTTTCAATGTTTTCGCCACTCTTTTAGCTGCAGAGAAATTATTAGATGTGGCCAAAATGACTTTAATATCCTTAGATTGCGCGAATTCAATCGCTTCACGAGTCAGTTTATTTATGCGGCCATTATCCTGCAATAATGTACCGTCTATATTTAAAACGAGCATTTTGTAAACCATGGTGTCCCCCCTCATCGTGCAGAATATAACATTCCTATCTTATATATATGTAGGTTGCTTTTGGGATAGAACACACAGCAATAAAATAGAAAGCCGCCTTCCGTAAGAAAGCGGCCATTTTGTTCTTAGATCGATTCAATTTTTTCTTATTGATTTATGAAACCGTATAATTCATCAAGTGGTCTCATAATAATTTTATTTAATTCATTAATGGACATACTCATTCGCTGTTCAGCTTCCATAAGCCTCGTCACTTTTTCATTTCCTTGAACACGATTGGCAATTTCCTGTGCCTCTAACACTTCTGTCTCCGTAATATCTCGCCCTTCCATTTGCTTTTGCTGAAGCTGCATTTGAACATTTCTAAAAGCATCGAACATCGATTTTGCAATTTCATCATTTTCGACCGCGGCATACATGTTCTTTAAATGAACATACTCTTCACTATTTCGCAAAGCATTCTCAAGTTCATAGGCATAATCATATAAATTTGTTGCCATTAGGGTAAAACCTCCTTTCTGCCATATTATCATATTACGAAGTTAACAAAACGATAATTCCTTGAATTAGTCCGATTGCCCCACCAAGAATGGCTCCTAAATATGTGATCATGACTAATTCTTTTTTAGCGATGGAGACGACAAGTTCCTCAAGGCGCGGCAAAGAAAATGATTCAATCTGTTCCCGGATAATCGCCTCTACTTGGAATCTTTCCATTATTTCACCTGAGCGTTGAGCAATATAGACTCCCGCCGATTCCAACATACGCGGAACAAACGTTTCTTCAAGCTTTTCCCTAAACGGCAGCAAGATTTCCGCAACATCTTTTTTAAAAAACTTTTCTAATTGGACGGTATCCTTCACAAACCTTTTAATGTAAAGTAATACTTTTTCATCTTTCAATTGCTTTAACATTTCACCTACTGGCTTATTTTGCATTTTATCCCATTCAGACTCTATAACGTTCGTTAACATCGATTTTGTTCCTGGACTATTTAAAAATTTGATTATTTCAGGCTGAACTTTTTCAGTCAAAGATTCGTTTCCAATAAACATTTGAATCATATTCCATAGTCTACCGCGATCCTTAAAAAAATCTTCTATCATTGCTTTAATTTTGTCTTTTCCTTCTTGACTTGAAAAGTACTCGATTGTCTTTTGAAGCATTCGGTCAGCTGCACCAGGAATTTTCCCGCGAATATTATCTTTCAATTCATTCGGTAAAATGTCTTGGATTTCTTTTTGCCAAAATTCAGCTTTCATTGCTGCGTATTTCGTTTCAATTTTTCCGTCCATATATGAACTGATTGTTTTACTCGGATTCTCGATATGAATTAGTTTCAAGAGCTCCTCCAATGTCATTCCTTTTTCCAAAAAACTTCTAATTTTACCTGAAAACCATGTTTCCATATCGTTTTTAAATTTTTCTTCTGACAACTTTTTTTGTATGCTCTCAGGTGTCACTAAATGATTGACAATTAATTTTCCAACTTGTGCAGCAAGTTCATTTTGACGCTTTGGAATTAAACCTGGGGTAAAAGGAAGTTGCCACTTTCCGATATAAAATGTTTTATAGGGACGAAATAACATTCGAATAGCGATAAAATTTGTAAAACCTCCAATAGCTCCTCCAACAAATATCATAAACAATATTAACGACAACCAGTTTGGCATCTATATCATCCTCTCATACATCTCAATTGGTGCAATGTAAATCAATTATAGTTATTACGTTTTCAGTCTGCAAAAGGATTCTTTTTATCCGGTAAAAAAATGAATAGTCTTTAAAAATTGTGTTTTATTTTGATACAATAAGAATTGAGGTGATCACATGCTTCAGCATTTCCAGATTCAATCACTTTATAAAGAAAAAAAGCTTCCAGGATGGCTTTTCTCCTTTTATTTCGGGCAGCAGAAATTTAAAGGGATCTATCATCCAGATGGTACTATTGAATGGCAATCTAAATCACCTGAAGGGAAACATCTTTCAGTTTTGGAAAAACAAATACATGATCTAATGATTTATCATATTTATGATCATCAACGGTGACAAAATATATATTACACAAATTTACCATTTAATAAAATGAATGTACCATCCATCCTGCCTCCAAACTATAGTATAAGGAGGCTGAGATAAATGGGTAAAGATAATAAAGATCATGAATTTTTACCAGATGCACAATATGAGGGTCGAGATCAGCTATACGTTGATGTTGACAGAATGGTTAACGAAGGGATGTCCGGAGGTTCCGTTCATATGCGAGCCGATTCCACCAATATTGAGGAAGCCATCGATTTTTTCCCCGAGGATAAACCGAAAGAAATTTAATGGGCTGGCATCATGTCAGCCCTATTATATTAGAAGATCGCAAGCGACCTTGTTTATCGATATTCAAATTTCGATGCCTTTAAATTATCGGCTAATCGATAAGCCGGGAGCGTGAATTAATCCTTACTATTAAATAAAGAGGCGACATCATGTTCAATCGATTATTACAATTATATCCAAATTCTATTTTTACCCATAAACTTGTTGCTGACCCTCGCTATATTTGGTTGCAAAGCGACAATAATTATATTGGTATACCGAAATCGAATCTCTCAGACGCTGAAAAATCATTACTGATGGCATTATTTCCTGTTGAAAATAATGGCAAACAGCCGCCCCTCTCTGCTATTGCCAAGGAATGGCATGATTATTTAATAAATGATGGTCAGCTTCCATCTACTCATTCAGTTCGAATTAGATTCATCCATTTTTCCATTTCAAATATTCGTGATGAGTTTCCATTTGATGAATGGGAAGAAGCGCTGAAAAGCTTATTTCCAAACGAAGTAATCATCATTCCTTTTAACAGTGGCCAAGGTGTGATTATAGAAGAACAAAGTAGTGTCTCGATTACAGAAGAAGAACTATTTTCTGTAATCCAAGCATTCGAAAGTGATTTTTTCTTTAAAATTCATTTTTATATCGGGCGTTTTCAAGAACCTGGGTCAATATTAAAATCATTATTTTCATTAGAACAATCATTTTTAGAACTGTCTCTAACAGAACACCCTGAAGAAAGAATAGTTACTCGTGAAAAACTCTTGCCCTTATACTTATATAAAATGATTCCGAATGCTGAAAAAAATATTTTATTTGCTGATGTACACAAACTTTTAAAAGATGATATTGAATTGGCAGAAACGATTAAAGTGTATATAGAAAATCAGTCAAATGCCACTCTTACAGCAAAAAAGCTGTTTATGCATCGAAATAGCCTGCAATATAGAATTGATAAGTTTATAGAAAAAACAGGAATCGACATTAAAACATTTCATGGAGCATTCTTTGCTTATTTGGCTTGTTTGCATATTGACGAAAAATAATATGCAGCTTGCCTAAAAATCATCTGCTTTTTTTGTGCATCATGTCCATAGTCTCATGAAAGCGGATTCTGTAAACTATAAATTAATCATATTATTATTTTTTAGGGGGAATTTTTGTGGCAGAATTACGCTTAGACAGTATTTATAAAGTGTATGACAACAAAGTAACAGCTGTTGAAGATTTCAATCTTCACGTTAAAGACAAAGAATTCATCGTTTTCGTTGGTCCATCTGGATGTGGTAAATCTACTACTCTACGTATGATTGCTGGACTAGAAGAAATTACACAAGGTGATTTCTATATTGATGATAAAAGAGTAAATGACGTTGCACCAAAAGACCGCGACATCGCGATGGTGTTCCAGAACTACGCTCTTTACCCACATATGAGTGTTTATGATAACATGGCATTCGGATTGAAACTTCGTAAAATGCCTAAAAAAGAAATTGAACAACGTGTTAACGAAGCAGCTAAAATTCTTGGTCTAGAAAACTTCCTAGATCGTAAACCAAAAGCTCTTTCCGGTGGTCAGCGCCAACGTGTTGCTCTTGGCCGTGCAATCGTTCGTGACGCAAAAGTATTCTTGATGGACGAGCCGCTTTCTAACCTTGATGCTAAGCTTCGTGTACAAATGCGTGCTGAAATCGCTAAGCTTCACCAAAGACTACAAACTACTACAATTTATGTAACGCACGACCAAACAGAAGCGATGACAATGGCAAGCCGTATCGTCGTTATGAAAGATGGCGTTATTCAACAAGTAGGAACTCCTAAAGAAGTTTATGATAACCCTGATAACATTTTTGTCGGTGGTTTCATGGGTTCACCTGCAATGAACTTCTTCCACGGTAAACTAGAAGCTGATGGTTTTGTACTCGAAAATAAAGTAAAAATTGCTGTTCCAGAAGGCAAAATGAAAATGCTTCGTGAACAAGGATACGTTGGAAAAGATCTTGTACTCGGTATTCGCCCGGAAGATATTCATGACGAACCAGCATTCATTGAAGCTTCACAAGGTACAAAAATAAACGTTCTCATTGAAGTTGCTGAGCTTACAGGTGCTGAAACAATTCTTTATTCTAAAGTTGGAAATCAAGAATTCGTTTCAAAAATTGATTCCAGAACAATCGTTGAGCCAGGACAAAAAATGGATCTTGCCTTTGACTTGAATAAAGCACACTTCTTTGATATCACTACTGAACAAAGAATTAAATAAGATTATTAATCAAACCCCTTTCCTAGTTGGAAAGGGGTTTTTAATTTAACTATCAACAGGGAATTTACTCCCATATTTATAATTAATGAATCAAGAAGGGATTATCGACCAAATTCTTTTCCCGTGCTATTTCATCGAGAATTATGCCGGATTTCTCGATGAAATTCTCTTCTTGAGCTGTTTCTTCGAGAATTAAGTCGTTATTATCGACGAAAAAATTTTTTAATGCTGTTTCTTCGAGAATTATGCTGGATTTCTCGACCAAATTCTTTCCTTGTGCTGTTTCATCGAGAATTATGCCGGATTTCTCGATGAAATTCTTTTCTTAAGCTGTTTCTTCGAGAATTAAGTTACATTTTTTTAAATCGTATATTAATCATTCCTTTCTAATCAAATTTTCTAATAAAAAGCAGAGCTATTTTCTGATAAAAGAAACATACTATCTTTACATACATCTAATTTATTTGGAGAAAATTCCCTTATGCGTTGACGCATATTTTAAAGTAAAAAAAATCATAATACAAAATACACCGATGGGTTAACAAGAGATGGCATGGAAACCCGTGCGCCGGTGCAATTCCGGCTGACCCAACCAATACTATATTTCACGACAAGGAGATGACACAACATGGCTAACAACAGCAACTCTAACCAAATTCTAGTTCACGGAGCAGAACAAGCAATTGATCAAATGAAATATGAAATTGCTCAAGAATTTGGTGTGAACCTTGGAGCAGAAACAACTTCTCGCGCTAACGGATCTGTTGGTGGAGAAATTACAAAGCGTTTAGTGCAAATGGCAGAACAACAGCTTGGCGGTTTTTCTCGCTAACACACAATTTCATACAAATGGAAAAGCCCTTGGTAAAAAACCAGGGGCTGTTTATTTACTAGCTTCTTTTAATCAATTTATCTTGGTTATGTTGACTTAAGTGATTTATTTCTGACATAAAACAGGATAGTTTGATTGCCTAACTTCGAATCACTCTTTGCAATGACGAAGGGTATCTACACAGCGATTGGTGACCTTCACGCGCATTTCGCTTTGACGAAGGGCATCAATACTGCGATTGGTGACCTTCACGCTGCATTTGACTTTGACGAAGGGCATCAATACTGCGATTGGTGACCTTCACGCTGCATTTGGCTTTGACGAAGGGCATCAATACTGCGATTGGTGACCTTCACGCCGAACTTGACTTTGATGAAGGGCATCAATACTGCGATTGGTGACCTTCACGCCGAACTTGGCCTTGACGAAGGGCACCTATAACTCGATTGGTGACCTTCATACCCAACATTTCAACGATAAAGGTCACCAATAAATAATTGGTGACCTTTCACATGGAATGTACTATCTTATATTTACTTTTCTTAGAGGTTTACCATTTTGCTTGGAACGATCCATTCGTCATATTGCTCCTCGGTAACGTAGCCAGTTTTGATGGCTGCTTCTTTTAATGTCGAGCCATCTTTAAATGCTAGTTTTGCAATTTCTGCTGCTTTTTCGTATCCAATGTATGGATTCAACGCTGTTACGAGCATTAGGGAGCGATTTACATTTTCTTCGATTACGTCTGTATTAGGCTCAAGTCCTTGTACGCAGTTAACGTCGAATGAAATCATTCCATCAGCTAGTAAATGAACAGATTGCAAGAAATTATAAATAATCACAGGTTTATAGACATTGAGCTCAAAGTTACCTTGGCTAGCAGCAAATCCAATTGCAGCATCATTTCCGAATACTTGAACAGCCACCATTGTCAGCGCCTCGCTCTGAGTCGGATTTACTTTACCTGGCATAATAGAACTTCCAGGTTCATTTGCAGGAATCGTAATCTCGCCAATTCCACTTCTTGGACCACTAGCCAACCAGCGAACATCATTGGCAATTTTTGTTAAATCAGCAGCAAGTCCTTTCAATGCACCGTGAACATAAACAATTTCATCATGGCTTGTTAATGCGTGAAATTTATTATCGGAAGAGACAAAGGAATATCCTGTTTGTTCTTCAAGCTGAGCTGCAACCATATCTCCGAATTTTGGATCGGCATTGATTCCTGTCCCTACAGCCGTTCCACCGATCGCTAAACTAAGTAAATGTTCTGCACTTTCTTTAATCATTTTTTCACTTTTTTCAAGCATCGCGCGCCAACCGCTGATTTCTTGTCCAAGTGTAAGTGGCGTAGCATCTTGTAAATGCGTACGGCCTATTTTAATAATGTTCATATAAGCTTCTTCTTTTTTGAGAAGGGTTTGTTTCAATTGATTAATCGCCGGCAATAAACGACTATGTATATCATGATATGCGGCTACATGCATAGCTGTTGGAAACGTATCATTTGAGCTTTGTGACATGTTAATATCATCGTTCGGATGAATTTTTTCATCAGAACCTTGTTCTTGTAAAAACTCATTTCCACGTCTGGCTACGACTTCATTCACATTCATGTTTGACTGTGTACCACTTCCTGTTTGCCATACGACAAGTGGGAAATGATCATTGAATTTCCCCTCTAAAACTTCGTCACATGCTTGTGTAATAGCCGCTGTTTTGGCATCTGATAATTTTCCAAGCTTATTATTAGAAATAGCCGCAGCTTTTTTTAATTGAGCAAACGCCCTAATAACCTCGATTGGCATTTTCTCTCCGCCAATCTTAAAATTTTCTTTGCTTCTTTGTGTTTGTGCTCCCCAATACTTTTCTTGAGGTACTTTTATTTCACCGATTGTATCTTTCTCAATGCGATAATCCATATGTATTAGCCTCCTATTACTCATTTTCACAATTTCTATTTTCTCATAATTCTTCCGAGTTTTCATCTTTATTACTATAAAGAAAAATGAAAGCTCCTTGCCATAGATGTTCAAGATTACAGTCGAAGATATATGGACATGGCTTCGAACTTCGTTTTTCGGGTAAATATTTTCTCAATATAAAAATGAGAGGACGAAAAAACTCCGTCCTCCCTAATGTCTAAATTTTTTATAGATGCCTTTTAATTTTTCTTCAAACTTCTTTAGATTTCCTTTTCCTTTTTCAAGCTTTTCTTTCCATTTCTCTGCTTCTTTTATCATCTTTTCATCGAAATCATCGAATTTTTCTTTAATAGATTTATTATCTTGTTGTTCCTGTAAGTGTTGGTTTACCGATTTCGTTTCAAAACTCATTTTTTCTACATGAGGAAGTGCTCCGCTCATTATTGCCCGAAAAATAGGCACTACCGTATCCCCACTTCTACCTTTTAAATAGTGGTTTCGATCCGTTATATCGTACCCTAACCATACGGCTCCGACCAAATTAGGAGTATAGCCAACGAACCATTGATCTTTCGTTCCTTCTGTTATATCTGCATACGGAAGCTGTGTAGATCCAGTTTTTCCTGCAATCGTATAACCATTTATTTGTGCATTCCTCCCGGTTCCAGATTCAACGACATTTAATAACATGGAGGTCATTTGTTCTGCTGTTTTCTTGTCTGTAACACGTGTCTTCTTAGGTTTAACATCTACTTCCACGTTTCCAGTAGGTCCAACGATTTTCGTTATAATATGACTTTGCACCCTTTGGCCGCCGTTCGCAAAAACTGCATATGCTTCAGCCATTTGTTTAGGAGAATAACCTGATCTCGTTCCTCCGAGAGCTAGGCTTAAATTTTTGTCCTTGTCTTGAAGTGGAAGACCAAATCTCGTAACTGAATCTACTCCTTTGTCAATACCAATCTCATTTAAGAGCCAAACTGCCGGTACGTTTAAAGAATCTTCTACTGCCTTATACATCGGAACCTCACCAAGATATTGGTTATTATAGTTTTTAGGCTGATAGCCATCATAAGATAAATCGGCCTCATCTTTAAGTTTTGAATGTGCAGTATAACCTGCTTCTAATGCCGGGACGTATACAGCTAATGGTTTCATGACAGATCCCGGCTGTGCTGTCAATTGTGTGGCTCGATTATAAGCACGGAATGTATGCTCTCCTCTCCCTCCTACAAGTGCTCTTAATCCTCCAGAACTTGGATCGAGCAACACTGCTCCACTTTGTGACAATGTTCCATCACTGCTCACTGGGAAAAGCGAGTTATTCTGATATACCTTTTCAAGTGAGGATTGAAGATTTTGATCCATTTCCGTATATATTTTGTATCCTTTTGTTAAAAGTTCATCTTGTGTGTACCCATATAAATTGATTGCTTCATTAATAACTGCGTCTACATAATATGGATACTTCCCTTTTAATGGGTCGCCGCCTTTATCGTCCAGAACAATTTTTTCAGCAACAGCATCTTTATATTGCTGTTCTGAAATCATATTGTACTTTTTCATTTGTCCAAGTACGACATCACGACGTTTCATGGCCCCTTCATAATTTTTAGAAGGATCTAAAGCGGACGGGCGGTTAATAATCCCAGCGAGCATTGCCGCTTCACTTAACGTAATATTTTCTACATCTTTGCCAAAATATTTTCTTGATGCGTTTTGTACACCATATGCACCACTTCCGAAATACACTTGATTCATATACATTTCTAATATCTCATCTTTTGTATATGTCTTTTCCATTTCAACCGCTAAAAATAGTTCTTCCAATTTTCTCTTAAAAGTGCGTTCAGGCGATAATAATGCAACTTTCGTCAATTGTTGGGTAATGGTACTTCCCCCTGCGCTAATTCGTCCAGATTTTAGATTAATAAAGAATGCCCTCATAATCCCTTTTACATCAAAGCCTTTATGCTCTTTGAAACGGTGATCTTCAATGGCAATAATGGCATTTTGTAAATTGTCAGGAACTTTGTCAATCGAAACTCCTTCGATTAAATTAGCTGATATTTTACTTGCCTCGTCCTCATCTTTATCATAAATTACGGTTGATTGAGAAAGACCTTGTTTCAATGATTCAACATTTGCAGCACTCGCTAAATAGGCAAAATAAGCAAGTCCAACCAATATCGTTAATGATAAAAGCAAAATAATAATTTGATTAAGGTGAGCTCTTCTCCAAAATCTCCAAATTGCTTCTTTTGCTATAATAAAGTATTTCATCAAAAAGTCCCCACTTTCGCTGCTTAACAACCATTATATAATATACGTTTGCCTAAAGACTAATTCCTTACCAAAAGTTCGATTTTTCCACAAAAAATAGTCTTAGTACTTCCATTAAAATGGAGTTACTAAGACTATTTTACGTTTTAAAAGCAACTAAGTTTCTTTTTTTATTTTATTGATTTCATCGTCCATCGCTTTCAAATACATATATACAATTTGTTTCGTTTTGTCATTCGCCTCGATCACATCTAAATGCCGCATACATTTTCGTACAAGTGGATGAGTCAATGGTTTATTAACAGTTTCGCCTTTCATTTACTTCACCCCATTATCATTATTAATGTTTTGAAGCAATATCTATCATTAGGCGCAAATAGCTCTCGATGTGAAAAGTCAAATTATGCACAAAACTTGTCTGAATTTTAACAAAATAGAAGATAGAGAGAGAAAAACGATAATTTATAGATATTATTATAAACTACATTTTTCAATAAGTGTATAGGTATATTTTCGGGCTTTTATACTTATTCCCTCAGAAAAAAGTCCTATTCTTTGAATTATCTCTATAACAAATAATAAGAATTTCTTTACTATTTCAATAAATAGACGATAATAGAAAGAGATGACAAACAATTCTTTCATTTAAATTTTAGATTGCAATATTGTAACTAAATTCATATATATTACCATTTGATAGATTTTTAGGAATTCATTGGTATAATAGAGTTGAGGTGAAGTGATGGATCAAATGAAGTTAGATATTGTTTCTTTCATTGACTCAAGAAAGGAAGTAATTTTTGACCGCTGGAAAGAAAAAATTGTTGTACCTTCTGAAAATGATTATGAAAAAATAATTTTACAAGGGCAGTTACTTTTAAAGATGGTAGTGCAAGCATTTTCTTTAGAAAAAAATGAACTAGAACATTATCTTAAAAAAATAATCCTTGAAAATGCTGAAGTTTTAAATATCTATGAAATATCGAACATCAGCTACTTTATTTACAACGCAAATATTGCAAAAAATGAATTGCTTATCGAATTATCCCAATATCATAAAAATTGGGATGAAATTCAGCCAATTTATTTAAAGCTATCTGAAATAATCGATCGCTTATTATTTTTCGCTACAAAAAAATACACCTCAAAAAAAGATCAACAAATTGAAGAATCAAATCTCTTAAACAAAGACAATCATGAAGAAAGATTAACATTATTAGGTCAGATGACTTCAAGCTTTGTTCATGAATTTAGAAATCCGTTAACGACGATTCATGGTTTTGTTCAGTTATTACGTTCAGAAAACCCTGAACTTCCGTATATGGATATCATTTTAGGTGAACTTGAACAATTAAAATTTAGGATTACTCAATTCTTGATGTTATCAAGAAAAGAAATGCTTAATCAAGAAATAACATTATTTTCGTTAAATGAATTGCTTGATCAGATAGCATCCTTTATCTACCCTCGACTTCTGGAAGCAAATGTAGAATTAGAAAGGGAACTTGAAGATAATTTATTTGTGAACGGTTACATAGAGGAAATTAGACAAGTATTAATTAATATTATTTTTAATGCAATCGATGTATTAACTGAACAAATGACTTCTTCCGTTATAAAAATTAGGGGTTTTGTTGCAGAAGATCAATCCATCGTATTAGAAACTTCAAATACAGGTCCAAAAATTCCCGAACCATTATTAAATACTATTTTTGATCCATTTGTTACAACTAAAAAAACAGGTACTGGACTCGGCTTATATGTATGTAAGGAAATTATCGAAAAACATGAAGGGCAATTATTTTGTACTTCAGATGACGAGTGGACAACATTTACCATTAAACTGCCGCCAGTAAAAAAGTAAGATTTAGAAACCAGAAAAGAGTAAATACTTTTCTGGTTTTTTCATTTCTAGGGCTGGAAGAGAAATGATCCCTTCCAGCCCTATATCCATTCTCCATATGGCGTTTTAATAAGGAGCATTTTAGAACCACGCTGCTCCTACGATGATTAATAGGATAAACAATACTACGATCAACGCGAAACCACCATAGCCGTAGCCAAAGCCGCCTCCGTAGCCGCCATAGCCGCAACCGTAACCATAACCGCCCCATCCGAAGCCCATTCTGCCTCACCTCCTGATTCGGAATAAGTGAGTGAAATCACTCTTGCACAATAGTCTATTCAAGAATGCAAAATGTGTATGGACGTTTTTAAAAAAAGTGGATTTTTTACTCATATCGGACTTTTCGTTATAATGATATCTATTGAAGTTATTGTTTGAGAGGGGTATCACCATTATGAAATCATTAGTTTTAGCTGAAAAACCGAGTGTTGCACGTGACCTTGCTCGAGTTCTAGGATGTACAAATAAACAGAAACAATATATTGAGGGTCCTAACTATATCGTTACATGGGCCCTTGGGCATTTAATCGAATTAAAGATGCCTGAGGACTATGATCCAAAATATAAAACTTGGAATATGAATGACTTGCCAATTATTCCAAACAAAATGCAATTAAAAGTTATTAGGCAAACTTCATCACAATTTAAAGGAATTGAACGGCTTGCGAAACGAAATGATGTAAAGGAGCTTATCATTGCCACAGATGCAGGGCGCGAAGGCGAACTCGTGGCAAGATGGATTCTTGAAAAAATCCGTTGGAAAAAACCGGTTAAAAGGCTTTGGATATCATCGCAAACTGATAGGGCGATCAAAGACGGTTTTAAACAATTGAAACCAGCTAAACAATACGATGACTTATATGAATCTGCCGTTTGCAGAGCTGAAGCTGATTGGCTCATCGGTTTAAATGTTACAAGAGCCTTGACGACAAAATACGATGACCCTTTATCCGCTGGTCGGGTTCAAACCCCTACCCTTTCCATGATTTTAGATAGAGAAAAAGAAATTCAAGCGTTTGTTCCGAAAGAATATTATATGATTCAAGCAAAAATTGGCCTAATGTCTGCATCGTGGCACCATAAAAATGAAAAAAGAATATTTGATGAAAAGAAAGCAAAGGAAATTTTAGAAAAAGTTGCCGATCAACAAGCGATTATTACCTCAGTTGATAAAAAAGAAAAAAGTGAACAACAGCCTCTCCCTTATGACCTAACGGAACTGCAAAGAGATGCAAATAGAAGATTCGGCTTTTCGGCAAAAAAGACTTTAAATGTTCTTCAATCATTATACGAACAGCATAAACTTGTAACATATCCAAGAACCGATTCTCGTTATTTAACAACGGATATGGAAAGTACGATGCGAGAACGCATTCACGCACTACAACATTCTTATAAAGAAGAATGCAAAGTTGCCTTACAAAATAATGGTAAGGTACTGGCTAGAAAAGTGTTTAATAACGATAAAGTGACCGATCATCATGCAATTATACCAACAGATGAGCGTCCTACATTAGCGAATTTATCTATAGATGAACGTAAATTATATGACATGATTGTCAGAAGGTTTTTAGCTTTATTTTATCCAATCTATCGATACGAAACGATCAATGTATCCTTTCAAGTAGGAGATGAATCTTTTTCAGCAACCGAGTCCAGTATTATTGAATTAGGATTTAAAACAGTTACGGGAAAAAGTGATGAAGAAACTAATATTGAACATCGTCTTGACAACTTACGTGCCGGTCAAACATTTACGGTCAACCACATTCAAATGGATAAAAAATGGACTGAACCTCCATTAAGATATTCAGAAGCGGATCTACTGTCGAAAATGGAAAAATACGGACTGGGAACACCTGCCACTAGAGCAGATATTATTGAAAAACTCCTCACTTCGGAAACGCTTGATCGCGTGAATAACAGGCTTCATCCGACACCAAAAGGTAAACAATTGATTGAGCTTGTAAATGATGAGTTAAAATCGCCAGAACTTACTGCCAAATGGGAAGCAGAATTAGAAGCGATTGCTAGAGGAAAAGGTAAATCAGAAGCCTTTTTACAAAATGTTCGAAAACAGACCCATCTTCTTGTAGCGGAAATAAAGAATAGCGACCAAAAATATAAAGCCCATAATTTAACAGGCTCTAAATGTCCTGAATGTGGATCCTTTATGAAGGAAACAAAAGGCCGTGATGGTCGAATTCTTGTATGTTCGAATAGAGAATGCAACTTCCGGAAGCGAAAGGATCCAAAGATTTCAAATAAAAGATGTCCGCAATGCCACAAGAAAATGGAAATACATTCAGGAAAAGCAGGAACGTATTTCCAGTGCCGTAATTGCAATCTTGTTGAGAAAGCGGAACAAAAGAAAAAAGCTGTCAGCAAAAAAGAAGAACGGCAATTGCTTAAAAAATATTCAGGCGATGAAACGTTCGGCAACAGCTTGGCCGATGCTTTAAAGGCTGCAATGAAAGATAAGGAATAAGGTAACAGCCAGATTCAGTGGAATCTGGCTGTTTTATCTTGGTAGATTCTGTAAAAAATTCTCTCCTGCAAACCCTCTTACTTGCTCCTCAGAATAATATTTTAGCAATTCATTAGTTAAATTCTGGTGTTTAGACGCATTTTCCAAATCTACGATATGCGTTTCAATCCCGTCAAAATCAGAACCAAATCCAATCTGATTTACTCCTCCTAGTGAACAAAAATGATCAATATGAAGAATTAAATCAGAAATATAGGCAGTCTCTCTTTCGGTTACAAATGGTGGATGGTACACGACATGAATATGTCCCTTTTTCTGAAATAATGCCACTGCTTGCTCATCAGATAAATTGCGCGGATGATGACAAATAGTCTTTGAGTTGGAGTGGCTTGCAATTGGATAATCAGCAAGCTCCATAACGTCCCAAAATCCTTTTTCACTTATATGGGAAACATCCGTTAACACTTTATGTTTATTAATAAATTTCACAATGTCCTTTCCAAATGAAGTAAGGCCCGCTCCTCGCGGTTCCCAAACACCATCTGCAGCTAGATTGGCGAAGTTCCACGTCAAGCCCACCGAACGAACTCCCAAATGAAATAATATGCTTAATTTATGGAAATCATTCCCAATACAATCTACTCCTTCTAGCGTAAGCATTGCCCCGATTTCATGTTGTTTTAATGAAGCAAAATCTTCCCAATTTCGAATATGTACCATATCCTGATTATTGTTCAAAACATGTGAATGAAAGTAATCAATTTGATCAAGGGCTGCCTGAAACTGCTCCTCGCTTTTTAGTTCAGGTGGTATAAAAATAGCAAAGCATTGAACCTTTACCTGACCTTTCAATAAGCGGTTTTTATTCGCATCAAGTTCAGGAGAATCGATAAATCTTAACATTCCTTTATTCTCCCAAATTTTATATAGTACATCACAATGTAAATCAATAATATCCATCTATTCACCCACTTTTCAAAAAAGTTGACGTCCAAACAATATTCTACATCAACATTTTATTTCCTTCTTTAAAAACCAAGAGTATGAATTGTTTTTTTCCAAATATATTTTCGATAATGGTATGATATATGGTGGAGGTTGTTCGGATGAAAATATTATTAATGATTTATTCGTTTATTTTAAATGGTTTACTCGGTTTCATTTGGATTGTTTTTATTTCAAAACTATTGGACGTATTCAATGCATCTGGCAAATCTTTTTGGATGGGGCTTTTTATTGTTATCGCCACGTTGCTTTTTCTTGATATTACAACAAGAGTTTTCGAATCGTTTGATAAAGATAAAAAACATCCGGTTAGAATTGCAGGCTATGTTTCTTTCGGAATTGTTGTTCTTGTATCCATTGTGATAATAAAAACTTCATGAAGAAGCTACCCTGGGATTCCAGAGTAGCTTTTTATTATTGTCCTCTTACATTTGTGAATAGCCAGTTTCTTAATACGTCATTTTCGTATGTTGGTACCCAAGCGAAATGCCCGTTAATAGGAGTTGTTCCTCTAATATATTCTGAGTATAATGTATGGCTTCCAGTTGCAATCGCGGTATTAAGCAGTTGTTGGGCAGCCTCATTGGCAGCGTCCCTACTTAAATTTCCGGCATATTCAGCTCTAACAATTTTTCCACCAGCTGCTTCAATGGCATTGACCATATTTCTTGAGCCACTTACTGGAACGGTTGTATCATCTGCTGAATGAGTCACCCAGATTGGAAGGCTCACTAAATTTTGGGCTAAATTCACATTTCCTGTACCATAAACAGGAATGGCAGCTGCAAAAAGATTAGGATTGCTTTGTATAAGCGACCAAGTCCCCATACCACCCATCGAAATTCCAGTAATATAGATTCGATCAGGGTCAATTGGATATTCATTTTTTAATGTTTCTATAAGATTAAGTAGAAGTTTTGAATTCGTCTGGCTTGTCCAGCTAGCACCAATAGCCGCCTGTGGTGCAGCCACATATGCGGAATTCATCGCCTGCTGGTCTGGGTGAGCCCAGCTTATAGCCCCTCTATTAGCTAATAGCTGAACATCATTACTTACACCCCTTTCACCTCCCCCATGAAGAAATAAGACTAATGGTTGCTTTTCTCCCGTATTTTCAGGTTCAAAAAGACGATAGTTTAAAAAATTTCCATCCTCGTCTGTAATGACTTTTTCAGAAAAATCATCTACAACCAAATTAATTTCACCTGAATTTACAAGTATATTAGGTGTTGTAGGAACATTATTTCCAATCACCGTCTTAATATCTTTCACTTGAGTGACGGTATATTCAATGGAAAGCCTCGTATTAATGCCTGTCCTAATATCGTAAAATAAGGTCCCAGCTATCGGATCATTTTTATCCAACTCAATAATAACGAACTTCCCATTCTTTCCTTGATCACTTAATTCTGGTGAAGTATTTGCATAAACTTTTGTAATATTTCTCATCGCAGCATTCTCTCCATGAAGTGCGTTCACTTCATATGTAGAGTTAGACAATGATTGAGTATTGATTTCTTTCTTATATTCAATGGAGAGGGCAACTACCTTTTCACCTTCAGGTAAAACTTCGGTTATTAAATCTACTCTTACAATTTGACCAAAATTTGTTTTAGGCTTAGAAGCTGCATCACTTGTAGTAGTCATGTTGAAGTTAAACATTAGTACAAAAGCAAACAACAAAAATGCTTTCGTAAAAATTCTCACTTTACTCATCCCTCATTTCGTTTTTAATGGAAAAGCTAAATGTGAAAATATTAACTTGATGTACTTTTCATACTATACTAATTTTTCTGAAATTAAATCGGTCCATTTTCCTGTTTTTACGATATCAACTAGTAAAAAGTAACTATTATCAAAAAAAGGGTTATATAATTTTTAGATATAAATCATTACACTATAGCCATTTTTTCTAAAATTACACATTGTCCTATACAGATTGTGTATTTATTCCATAACATAAATTAGAACCTTTAAGGAGGTGCCATTTATGAGCCACGAGCACCACGGAATGAACTTTGCGTTAATTGTTGTTTTATTCATTCTGCTTATCATCGTTGGAACGGCATTCGTATACTAAGGTTCGAACCGGGGAAGGAGTGTCTTATGATACTCCTTCTTTTTTATTCATTTTTTA